>NZ_JAIUHW010000009.1:0-329897 GCF_020165315.1 Mesorhizobium sp. BR115XR7A | reverse complement strand
TCTCCCCGTCACTATACGGGGAGAAGGTGCCGGCAGGCGGATGAGGGGCAGCGCCGACATCACCAATCGCACGCGACTGCCCACTTAGACCATCCGGCTCAGCGCCTCGAAAAACGCAACGATCTCGATATCCAGCGCATCGTCGACCGGCTCCGGCTGCGACGACATCTTGGCGATCACCACTTCGGTGCTGGGATCGACATAAAGCCACTGGCCATGGATGCCGATGCCGCAATAGGCGCCATTTTCGAAGCCGGTCTGATACCATTTGTTGCGGTAGCGGCCTTTCGGGAACAGCGGCAGCATGGCACCGCGCCGCCAAGCTTCCGAGCTGCCGCCGGTGCTGGTGGTGTCGCGCACCCAGGCCTCGGGCACGATGCGGCGGCCATTGGCGGTGCCGCCCTGCCGCATCATCTCGCCGAGGCGCGCCAGGTCACGCGGCGTCACCGAAATGCCGCCGGCGGTGCGTGCCGTGCCTTCCATGTCGACGGCGACAGAGGCCTCGCTGAGGGCGCCAAGCGGCAGCCATAGTTTCTCGCGCATGAGGTCGGTGAAGCGCTGGCCCGAGGCGCGCTCGAGCAGCAGGCCGAGCAGGTCGGAATTGGGCGAGCGGTAGCGGAAGGTCTGGCCATGCGGCTCGGCAAGCCGCTGCAGGGTAAGGATGAATTCACGCAGGCTTTCGGTGCCGCCGCCCGGATTCCACAGCGTCGCGCGGCGATAGCGGGCGAAGGCGCTTTCCGGATCGAGATAGGCCTCCTCGAAGTCGAGGCTGACGCTCATGTCGAGCACATGCCGAACGCTTGCATCGCCATAGGCCGAGCCGGCTGCTTCGGGGATATAGTCCGTCACCGGCGCTTCAGGGTCGAACACCCCCTCGCCTTCCAGTATGCCGGCGATGATCGCGGTCACCGATTTGCTGATCGAGAAGATGATGTGGCGCGCGCCGAACTCCATATGCGGCGCGAACCAGTCGCCAATGATCTTGCCGCCCTTCATCACCGTCAGGGCGTCGGTGCTGGAGCGCAGGAGGAATTCAGCCACCGTCTCCGGTGCAGTCGCGACCGTGACCTTTTCCCCGAGCAAGCCGTCCATGTCTCGCGGAGGGGCTTCTGCGGCGCCGGGCGCTGCCGCCACCCGGGCGGTCGGCACCAGTTCGCCGAGATTCTGGAACGACCACCGATTGAACGGGCTCACACGCCAGTTGCCGAGCAGCACCTCGTTGCGGCGGAATCGGTATCGAGTCTCGAACGCGGTCTTGCCGGTCATGGCGTTTCCTCCCAGTCCATTGGTCATGAAGCTCAGGCAAGCGCCGCGGCGATGGTGTGCACGGCCTTCAGCGTTGCCTTGGAATAGGCCATGTTGCTGAAATCCGGCCAGGTCGACAGCTTCACCACGACTATTCCTGTGTTCCAGTCGATATGGATCAACTGTCCGAACACGCCACGGCACATCAGTGCCCGCGAGCTGGGATTCTCGATCCAGAACTGGTTGCGATAGCTGCCCTCGGGCAGGCTGGCCGAGAAATCCGGACCATGCCTGCCGGTACGCGTCGCCTCGATCCAGTCCGCCGGCACGATGCCGCCGCCATTGTCGAGGATCAGCTGGCCAAAGCGGGCGTAGTCGCGCAGCGTCGCGTTGAAGCCGCCATCGGCCAGCGCATAGCCGGCGCTGTCGACGGTGAAGCAGGCGCTTTCGTCAGCCCCGAGCTTTTGCCAAAGTTCTTCCGAGACGAGTTGCGCCAGCCGCTTGCCGGTCACCCGTTCCATGATGAAGGCGAGCACGTCCGTCTCGATCGAGCGATATTCGAACGTGGCTCCATGCGGGCGAACCGTGTCCTTCAAGCCCAGGATCAGTTCGAACATGTGCGATGGCCAGCGGAAATCCGGATCGCTGCCCGGTGGCACCGGCTTCCAGCCGGTGGCGACATCGACCTGGCCGATGTCGGAATAGCGGTCGGTGTATTCCTCCGAAAACCGCACGCCGGTGGTCATATCAAGCACATGCTGGACGCTGGCGCCGGCCCACCCGGTCGCGCTCAGTTCCGGCAGGTAGTCCGTCACTGGCTTCGCCGGATCGATCAGGCCGCGCCCGGCCAATATGCCGAACACCGAGCCGGTGACCGACTTGGCCATGGACTGCGACAGGTGCAGCGTGCGCTCGTCCATGCCGTTGAAATAGCGCTCATAGGCTATCCTGCCGTCCTTGAGCACCAGGAAGCCGTCCGTATAGGTCTCGTCGAGCAGACCGGCGAGTGTCGAAGGCCTGCCCTCGCTGTCCTCGACCGCTAGCCCGTCGAGATCGACCTCGGCGCGTTCGAGACGGTGGCGATGGCCAGCGCCGCGCCAGACTTCCACGGTCGGCAGAATTTCCCGTATGTGCTGGAAAGCCCAGCGGTTCCAGGGCGGCCTGTCCCAGTCGAGCCTCGGCGGCAGCATGGCGGGCGGCGAGCCTTGCATGATCGGCGGCCGCGGATCGCTGTTGCGGTAAGATGTCATGGAACCCTCCCCGTAAGCGCAAAGAAGGGAGGCCAAAGCCTCCCTCCCGCTGGATTTTAGACCGAACCTATTTGCGCAAATTGGTCCAGATCTTGTTGTAAATCTCCACCACATCTGGCGGACAGGGCGGAACGAATTCCGCTACCGGCGCGCCTGCCGGCGGATTGAGTTCCGGCGAATTGGCGAAATCCGGCTGCAGGAACTTGTGGCTGCCCGCAATGCCGTTGTCGTAACCGGCGAATTCCGAGATCAGCGCAGCGTTTTCCGGAGCCATGATAAAGTCCTGGAACAGCTTGGCATTGTCGAGGTTCTTGGCGCCCTTCAGCACCGCGACATTGTCCATCCAGCCCTCGATGCCCTCCTTGGGATAGGCGTATTTGATGGCCGGAATTTTCTGCCGCGAGCGATAGGTCGCGCCATTCCACTGCTCCGTCACGATCACGTCGCCGGAGGTAATCTTGGTGATGGTGTCGTAGCTGAAGGTCTTCCATGACGGCTTGGCGGCCATCAGGATGTCGTTGACCTTCTTCAGATTGGCCTTGTCGGCACCGCAGCGCGGCACGCCGGCATAACGCTCGGCCGCATGCATGACGGTGTTGACATCGTCGAGCATATTGATCTGGCCCTTCAGCTCCGCCGGCGGGTCGAAGAGGATGGCCAGCGAGTCGATGTTGCCCTTGAACTTGTCTGTGTTGACCGCGAATGCCGTGGTGCCAAACTGCCACGGCGCGGTGTAGTGGCGGCCGCTGTCCCAATAGACGTCGACGAAACGCGGATCGATGTTCTTGCCGTTGGGCATTGCATTGGGCTCGGTTTTTTCGAGCAGGCCCTCGTCGACCATGATCTTAACGGTGTAGTCCGAAGGCACCACGATGTCGTAGCCGGAATTGCCAGCGCGTACCTTCGACAGCATGGTTTCGTTGGAATCATAATCGTCCAGCGTTACCTTGATGCTGTACTGTTTCTCGAATTTATCGATCAGCTTGGGGTTGGTGTAGTCACCCCAATTGTAGATATGCAACTCGCCGTCGGCGAGTGCCGGCACTGCCCACATAAGCACGGCCGTCGAAACGGCCGCCATCAACTTTCTAGACATTTTTGTTCTCCTTGCCTTCCCATTGTTGTCGTGGAGCTTTTGGTCACTTGGCGCGTCGGCGCGCGATCAGGAATGACACCGAGACGAAGAGGATCGAGACCAACAGCAGGATAGTGGAGATGGCATTGATCTCCGGCGTCATCGGCCGCCTGATCTGGTTCCAGATGTAGAGAGGCAAGGTCGTCTGGCCGGGGCCGGCGACGAGCTGCGTGATGGTGAAATCGTCGAAGGAGACGATAAAGGCGAGCGCCGCACCCGACATTATACCGGGAACAAGCAAGGGAAGTGTTATGCGCCGGAACGCATGCCACGGCGTGGCGTAGAGATCGGCCGCGGCGGATTCGAGCGTCAGGTCCATGTCCTCGAGACGTGCCCGGATCGGCATGTAGGCGAAGGGGATGCAGAACACGGTATGGGCGAGGATCAGATTGCCGATGCCGAAATTCAGGCCGAAGGCCCCGGCGATCAGGGCGAAGAAGGACAATGTCGCCACCGCGGTTATGATCTCGGGAACCATCAGCGGCAGGTTTATGACCATGAAGGCGGCAGGAAGGCCACGCCACGGCTTCACCCGGGTCATACCGATCGCCGCCAGCGTGGCGCAGATCGTCGAAACGATCGTCGCGCTCACCGAGATGATCAGCGTGTTCTCGGCGGCGTTGTGGAATTCCTCATTGAGCAGTGCGGTGCCGTACCAGGTCAGGCCGACGCCCTCCCAATGGGTGACAAGCGAACCCGTGTTGAACGAAAAGATCATCAGGATCAGGATCGGCACGTAAAGCACGGCAACGCATATGATGGCTATCGTGCGGAACCCCGGCTGATCCTTGATATCTACGTTGCGGGGATCAGCCATGCTGCACCTTCCCCGACGTGTTGCGAACGTAGAAGTACAGCGCCACGAGCACCGCGGCCATTAGAATCAGCGCTTGCGCGCAGCCGAGCGGCCAGTTGCGTCCCGAGCCGAATTGCTGGGCGATGAGATCCCCTATCATCAGATGGATGCCGCCACCAAGGATCAGCGGCGTGACATAGGCGCCGAGTGCCGGGATGAAGACGAGCAGGCAGCCGGCGATGATGCCGGGCAACGACAGCGGGATGATCACGCGCCACAACACTTTGCGACGAGTGGCGTAAAGGTCATAGCCGGCCTCAACCAGCCGGAAATCCATTTTTTCCAGGCTTGAATAAAGCGGCAGGATCATGAACGGCAGAAAGGAATAGAGCAGGCCGAGTTGGATAGCGAAATTGGTATAGAGCATCGTGATCGGCTTATCGATCACACCCAACGCCATCAGCGCATTGTTGACCAATCCTTCGTCGCGGATGATGAACATGATCGCCAGCGTACGCACCAAAAGGTTCGACCAGAACGGAATAGTGATCAAAAGCACCCACCAGTTGCGCTGCGCCGGCGGCCGCGTCGCCATGAAGTAGGCGGTTGGAAAGCCAAGCAGCAGGCAGATGACCGTCGTCACCACGGCGAACAGGAATGAGCGCAGGTAGATGATCAGGAAGTCCGGTGTGAACTGCAGCGTGTCATCGAAAATATCGCGCTGGAACAGGAAGTTCAGATAGGCGTCGGTCGAGAACTGCCATTGCACGCCGCCATAGGGCGCGGCCTGGAGAAACGAATAAACGCATATGATGATGAGCGGCAGCACGCCGAAAATGCCGATGATGATCAGCGCCGGCACGGAGAGCAGCCGGTTGCGCCGTGCCGAGGCCTTGGCGGCACCTGCTTCTAACAAGGCGGCTTTTGAGAGTGCGGTTGCCATCAGTCCCTCAACACCTGTGCGGCGTCGTTGCCAATAGCAATGCCGACCTTGTCGCCCTGCTCAAAACCGCAGCCTGCGCTGCGGGTGTTCTGCTGGCGGACCGTGAAGGCCTCGCCACTGTCGAGGCGGACCTGAATGTGCGTATCGGTGCCGAAATAGACGATGTTTTCGACCGTTCCGGAAAGATCACCCTTGGTCGTTGTCAGCTTGGCATGCTCGGGCCGCACCACCACGGTGGCGTTGTCCTTGGGCTGGAAGCCTTCCGCCACCGTGGCATTTATCATCGCCCCGGATTTGAGCGTCGCGCGGGCCTTTCCATCGCTGACGCCGGCAATGGCGGCGGTCAAGAAGTTGGTCTCGCCGATGAAGTCGGCAACGAAACGTTCGGCCGGCTTGTCGTAGATGTCCCAGGGCGAACCCACCTGCAGGATCTTGCCCGACGACATCACGGCGATACGGTCCGACATGGTCAGCGCTTCTTCCTGGTCATGGGTGACGAAGATGAAGGTGATGCCGGTCTCGTGCTGCAGCCGCTTCAGTTCGATCTGCATCTCCTTGCGCAGCTTGTAGTCGAGCGCCGACAAGGGTTCGTCGAGCAACAGCACCTTCGGCTGCGGCGCCAGCGCGCGGGCCAATGCCACACGCTGCTGTTGGCCGCCAGAGATCTGGCTGGTGCGGCGGGAAGCCAGCGCCTCCATCTTGACCAGCTTCAGCATCTGGGCGACGCGCGCCTTGATCTGATCCTTTGGCTTGCCCAGCATTTCCAGGCCGAAGCCGATGTTCTCGGCCACCGTCATGTGCGGGAACAGCGCATAGGACTGGAAGACGGTGTTGACCGGGCGCTTGAACGGCGGCAAGGGCGCGATGTCCTGGCCGTAGAGCAGGATTTCGCCGGCTGTTGGAAAATCGAATCCGGCGATCAGCCGCAAAAGAGTGGTCTTGCCGCAGCCGGACGGCCCAAGCAGCGTGAAGAACTCGTTCTCGCGAATGGAGACCGAGACCTTGTCGAGGGCAGCGACCTGCCCCTCACCCGATCCGAAAATTTTGCTGACGTTTACTACTTCAATCGCATTCCGATCCGGTTTGTCCGGCACGATTACGCCTCACTGTTGACCCCGCTCTTGCTGGCGGAGCTGTTCCCCTGTTGGATGTGACCACACGCCCGGTATGTTGGCAAGCCCGGCATTGACTCACAGTTCAGTGTACTCTTGGGGTAGCAAGCCCCATGCCACAGTCAGGCTTGGTAGGTGATTTTGCCGCCACAGATGGTCGTCACCGGCCGCACCGTATGCAACGCTTCCGGGGCAGTCCTCTCGATATCGGCCGACAAAACGACCAGATCCGCCAGATAACCCGGCTTCAGCACGCCTTTGCGGTGTTCCATGAATTCGCTGTAGGCGCCCTCGACCGTATAGCCGGCAAGCGCTTCATGCAGCGAGAAACTCTGGTCCGCCAAGCCCTCTGCCCAAGGCTTTCGCATCACCGCCGCTTGGATGCCCAGGATCGGATCAACCGGCGAGACCGGCCAGTCGGAAGCGAACACGACGCGGGCGCCAGCATCCTTCAGCGTGCGCCAGGCATAGCTCAGCGGCCACCTTTCGCGACCGATGCGCGAAATCGTCGGCTCCAGCGGAAAGTTCATGGCGCCGGGCGGATGCGGCGGTTGCATCGAAGCGATGACGCCAAGTTCGGCGAACCGCGGTACATCCGTCGGGGTGATGACTTCGATATGCTCGACGCGGTGACGGCTGTCCCGCTTGCCGTTGTTCTCCCGCGCCGCCTGATAGCCGTCCAGCACCGCGCGGACTGCGCCGTCACCGATCGAATGAACGGCGATCTGCAGGCCTCTGCGGTCGGCCTCCACTGCCACCTCGGCGAAGTGCTCGGGCGTGAACAATGGCTCGCCGCGCCAGCCGGGACGGTCGGCGTAGTCGTCGACCATCACGGCAGTCCAAGAATCGAGCACACCGTCGTAAAACACCTTGACCATGCCCGAGGAGAGCCATTCGGAGTTATAGGTCGCGGCCATAGCCGACGCTTTTTCAAGCATGCCCAGTGTCATGAAGTTCTTGAAATGGAACGGGATTTTTGTACGGCATATAAGCCGCCCTTCCGCCTCCAGGCCGGCAAGCAATTCAAGCTGGTAGAGGTTGCCATCCATGTTCTGGATCGACGTGATGCCATGCCTGGCGCACCATTCGAGACCGCGATGCATCAGATCGCGGTCGGCAGCCAATTCCTCGGCCGAAGGATAAGGCTCCGGCTCCATGCCAGTCAGGCCAAGCCGCGTGCGGTTCTGGCCAAAGAATTCCAGAATCGGACCGAATGCCTCACCTTCGCGCAATTCGCCCGAGGCCAGTCCGTCGGCGCCCATGACGATTTCGTTGCCCGGCCCCAATTGGCGGCCATGCAGAAGCCCTGCCTGCTCCAGCGCCTTGGTGTTCGCCCACATCGTGTGATGGTCGGAAGCCGACATGGCGAAGGGGCGGTCGGGAATGATGCTGTCGAGATGATGCCGCGTAACCGGCTCGGGAAGGACCGCATAGTCGACGCCGGCGCCGATCAGAAGCTTGGCATTGGGCCGCGTCGCGGCAAAGAGCTGGATAGCATCGCGCAAGGCATCGAAGCCATGCACGCCAGCCAGGTGCAGATTGTCGAGTTCAGCCGCGCCGCCGAACAGATGCATATGGGCCTCGATGAAACCCGGGATCACCGAACCGCCCTCGGCGTCGATGACCTTTGTACCCGTTCCCCTGAACTCTTCGATTGCAGCACGGCTGCCAATGGCGATGATGGCGCCGTCCTTGACGGCAACGCCCTCGGCGGCGGGATTGTCACCGTCCATGGTCAGCACACGACCGTTGATGACAATCAGATCCGCATTGTGACCCGCACCCGTAACAGACATCGCGACTCCGCGCTTTTGACGACTGATTTTAGACCCGACAACCCCGTGCCCAACGACCCACTCCACAGGAGCGGCGCCATGGGACAAAAATAGATGCCAGTACGCTGTCTTCGAAATTTCCCTTGTTATCCCAAGAGACAGTGTGGATAAAGAATGCGACTGATTATTCGCGTTTGTCAACATGCCGGATTTAGAATGTATTGTGGACAGCACGCCCCGCTTGTGTTGGGACCAGGCGGGGAACGAGGGTATCAAGCAGTGAAGCGCAGTCTCGACCGCAAAACCAAGATAGCGCTCGAGCCGCGCAAGCAGCCGCGGCAACAACGGTCCAGCAAGGTGGTCGACAGGATTCTCGACGCTGCGCTGATCCTGACGCGGGAGCAAGGAACCAGGACACCGACGACGCTCGCCATCGCGCAGCGCGCGGGCCTGTCGGTCGGTTCGGTCTACCAGTACTTTCCCAACAAGGAAGCCATTCTTCTGGATCTCGCCCGGCGCTGGCTGTCATCCTTTCCCGAGGTGATCGCGAGGCGCATCAAGGTCGCCCCGCCCACCAACCGCGAAGAATTTCGGCGGGAAGTGCGCAAGCTGTTCATCGACACGTCGAAGCTCTACCTCGAAAACGCCACCCTGATGCCGGTGATCGAGGCCATTTCAGGCAATGCCGACCTGCGGCCGATCCAGAACGAATATGACGACCAGATCATCGCCCTCTATGCTGCATGGCTGCAGCATGTGAACCCCGCACTCGAAGGCAAGATCGCCAGCCGGCTCGGCGTGGTGATGATGGAGGTCGGGCACGTCTGCCGGCTCGTTGGACTGAAGAAGGACCGCAGGACGTTCGACCTCATCGAGGACGATGTGGAAACCATGTGGCTCGCCTTGGTGAGCCCCTACCTCAACCTTGACTGACCGGTTCAATGCAATTCCGGACGGAAAACCGCTTCACACCTTTCCTGGAATTGCCTTAGCTTCGCACTTCGAGAGGAATTTCATGAAGACTGTCTATTCGCCGCTTCACGCCGGTCATGCCGGGCAGATGGAACTGGTCACCTCAGCCATCGTGCCCGGCTTCGAAAAGCCCTCGCGGGCGGAGTTCATCAAGGCGCGGGTCGAAAGCGAGAAGCTCGGGCCGATCATCGCGCCGGTCGAGCACGACCTTGCCGCCGCCAAGCGCGTCCACAGGGCCGACTACATCGACTTCTTGCCGACCGTCTGGCCGCAATGGATCGCCGAGGGCCATGCGGGCACCGCGATGCCCTTCACCTGGCCGACGCGCGGACTGCGCGGCGACGTGCCGCCCAAGCGCATCGACGCCCTGCTCGGCTACTATTCCTTCGACGGCGGCGCCACCTTCGTCGAGGGCACCTGGGCCGCGATCAAATCGTCCTTTGACGTCGCCCTGACCGCCGCCGGCCTGGTCAAGGACGGCGAGAGGTCGGCCTTCGCGCTCTGCCGTCCGCCCGGCCACCATGCCGGGGCCGGCTTCATGGGCGGCTATTGCTACATCAACAACGCGGCCGTCGCCGCGCAATGGTTCCGCGACCAGGGCGCCAAGCGTATCTCGATCCTCGACGTCGACTATCACCACGGGAACGGCACGCAGGAGATCTTCTATGACCGCGCCGACGTACAGGTTCTCAACCTGCACGGTGATCCGATGGTCGAGTACCCGTTCTTCCTCGGCCATGCCGATGAGCGTGGCGCGGGGGCCGGCGAAGGCTTCAACCTCAACTACCCCATGCCCTTCGGCACCGGCTGGGATGCCTGGAACGTGTCGCTGGAGGATGCCTGCGCCAGGCTCGCCGCCTACGCTCCCGACATCGTCGTCGTCTCGCTCGGCGTCGACACTTTCGAAAAGGACCCGATCAGCCAGTTCAAGCTGAAAAGCCTGGATTATCCGAAGATCGGCCAGCGCATCGCCAAGCTCGGCCTGCCGACGCTGTTCGTCCAGGAAGGCGGCTATGCCGTCGAGGAGATCGGCATCAATGCCGTCGGCGTGCTGACCGGGTTCGAGGATCGGTAGAGCGGTCGTCCAGCAAGCGCAGCGCCTGCGGGGAGGACGGGCAAAGGAAGGGTGGCGGCAGCCGCCCTTTTTTGTATCCTGAGGCGCCGCGTAAGCCCATCGCAAAAATCATGGCCGGCCTGCGCGGCTCGATTTCCGTGCCCAGGAAATGCAAAGAAATTGGCCGCTGAGTCGCAGGCCGAGTCCACCGGATTCGATTTTGTCAAATCGCGTTTGATGTCGGATTCATCTGCGGGTAGATTAGACCCGAATCAGCCGGTCCTCGGGGGGCGCGGCGACCACCCAAAGTCTCACGTTCCGGAATTTTTCCGGCGCTAGACGCGGATGTCTCGCGTTCCCTGAATGGATTCCGTCTGGTTGGGCGCGGCCCCGCGCCTCGTGTGTGTCTCGTAAAAGTAACGCGTTTTCGGGTTCGGCAGCTGGCACTCCAGCAGCCGGGCATCAGAATTGATTCCGACCAAAAAGCAGCAGATGAGCAGTCCCGCCGCGCCTCTTCAATCCGACACATTGGGCTCGCGCCTGACGTCGCGCGGTGATCTCACCTCCTTCTTCATGGAGCTGACCGCCGAGATCGGCGCCGACAGCTATATGCTGGTCGCCATTGTCCATGACCAGGACCGCAACGATGCGCGTATCGTGTCTTCGAACTGGATCTTCGACGCCATCGAGTTGATCGGCAAGCGGCTGATCGCCGGCCTTGCACAGGGCCCGCTCACCGCCGCACCCGGTATCCGTCCGACGCCGCTGGTGGCGGCCCAGGCGCCGGATGCCGGCGGGCTGGTCTCGGGCGAAGAGGCTCGGCTCCTCGACGTGCTCGGCCATGCCGAGGTCTATTCACTGCGGCTGAATGTCGGCCGTCAGCGCCTGTTCGCCTTGTTCTCGGCGGCCGCCGCCGGCCGGATCGACCAGCCGGCGCTGATGAAGGCGCAGCTGAAATGCTGCTACGCGCTTTCGCACATCCCGCAGTTGATCGCCGCTGCGGCGATGCAGGATCCGCTGTCGGACCGCGAGCGCGAATGCTTGTTCTGGGTCTCGGAAGGCAAGACCACCGACGAGGTGGCGGTGATCCTTGGCGTCTCCTCCAACACCGTCAACAGCTACATCACCCACGCCATCCAGAAATTCGCGGCCTCGAACCGTGCGATGGCCATCGCCACGGCGATCAGGAGTGGCATCATTTGAAACACGCCGACATCAAGGAGGCCGCGGAGGCCCTTTTCAACGAGCAGCGCAGCCCGTTCGGTGCCTTCTCGCTGGGATCCGAAACACATCACGCCGTCACCATTCCCGATGCGGTGCGCCGCTGCCGCTGGATCTCAGTCGACATCAATGCCTCGGCCTTCGGCCTGTACTTCGTCAGCCCGTCGCCGGAGCGCGCGCGGCTGGTCCCGTGCTTTGATTCAGATTATCCAGGCGTCGCGGTGGCCACCAAGTTCATTTCAGGCGCCAATGGCGAGGACATCGTTCGCCATAGCCGGATTTCGACCGAGCCGCGCTGGTGGACGGATGATGGCGTGGCGGCCATGGCCGACATGTTCGGCAATCTCGCCTGGACCGGACAGATGGCGCCGCTGACACCCGGGTCGAGCGGCATTGCCTTCCCCGTCCATGCCGATCGCGGTCAATGCGGTCTTGTCGTCTTCCTGGGATCGGAGATCGCGCTGGCGCAGGATGCGCTCTACGAAATTCACGCTCGCTGCTTCTCGCTGTTCGCCGCCGTCGCGCGGATGCGTCCGGGAGACGTCGGCAGAATGCGCTCGATCTCCAAGCGCGAGCTCGAATGCCTGAAGCTGACCGCCAACGGCAACACCAGCGAGGAGATCGCGCGGCTCCTGAAACTGTCGGTGCACACCGCCAACCAGTACCTCACCCAGTCGACCCAAAAGCTCAATGCGGTCAACCGCAACCAAGCGGTCGCCAAGGCGTTGCGGCTGGGGCTTATCGAGTAGCCGCTCTCGGCTGAAGGAAGCGCTTTAGAACGCCAGCGGTTCGACCTTGCGAATGCGGGCCTGTTCGATCACCGCCTCCAGCAGCGCCGTGTTGTGCCCGGGGTCTTCGCCCGGCTTTTCAAACGACACGTAATTGACCAGGACCGTGCTGCCGGTCTCGCTCAGCGTCAGCTGGAAATAGACGGTCACGCCGGGCGGCCTGAGTTCCAGATCGAGCACGATGCGCGGGCTGCCGCTCCAGTCGACATGTGCCTCGCCGCCATGACCGAGCCTAAGCGTACCCGGCATGAAGAACAGCTCCGCCGCTGAATCGACCAGATCCGACAGGCAGGCGAAATGCTCCAGCCGGATGAAGGCGATATAGTCGGCGACGTCGATCAGCCTGAGCTCCACCACCACCTGTTCGATGGCGCTGGCGACGATGATCTCGCGGGATTTTGCGTGCGGTTGCCGGTTCATGAAATCTGTCTGCGCTCAGCCTTTTTCGAGTAGACGATCCGCACCAGTTCGGCGACGGCCTGGTAGAATTGTGATGGGATCACATTATCGACCGAAACTTGCTTGTACATGGAGCGGGCGAGCGCCACGTCCTCGAAGATCGGGATGTTATGCTCCTTGGCGATTTCGCGGATTTTCAGCGCCACCAGATCCTGCCCTTTCGCTACGACCAGCGGCGCCGAATCTTCGTCGCGCACATATTTCAGCGCAATCGAGAAATGGGTCGGATTGGCGATAACGAGCGTCGCGCGCGGCACTGCGGTCATCATCCGCTTACGCGCCCGGTCGCGCGCCAACGAGCGCAGCCGCGACTTGACGATCGGGTCGCCTTCGGACTGCTTGAACTCGTCCTTGACCTCCTGCTTGCTCATGCGCAGGTCCTGCTTCCAGTGAAAGCGCGACCAGACGATGTCGATCGCCGCGATCAGTCCCATGACGAACACGATCGCCACCAGTATGTCGACGGCGATGCCACGGATGACGAGGCCGAAAGCGACGGGATTGGTGATCATCCCGGCAAGCAGCTTGCGGTGGTCCTCCGACAGCGTGAAGGTGAGCACGGTGATGGCGAAACCGACCTTTGCGAGCGATTTCAAAAACTCGACCCAGCCCTGGGCGCCGAACATCCGGTTCCAGCCCTTGGCGATCGATATGCGCGACATCTGCGGCCTGATCCGCTCGCCGACGAATTGCGGCATGTTCTGCAGCACGGAGGCGCCGATGCCGGCAACCGTCAGCAGCACCAGCAGGCTCACGACGGCGCGACCCACTTCGAACAAGACCTGCTTGTAAAGCGCGATGACATCGGTCTCGGTGTCCATCGGCCAAGCCTCGGGCTTCTCCAGGAACATCGACAGGAACGTGCTGAGATCGACGACGGCGTCCTTGGCATAGAAGACTGTGAACACCAGTATGGCGACGAACGAGGCGAGGAGCGCCGTTTCCCTCGAATGGGGCAGCTTGCCCTGTTCGATGGTATCGCGGATCTTCTTTTCCGTCGCCTCTTCGGTTTTTGAGTCCTTGTCGGTGGCGTCGGACATGCCTTAGGCGGCGTTCTGCGTCGAGGGAAGTTCGAAGGCCCCTTCGCGCGACAGGCGGATGGTGGTCGTCACGATCGTCTTGCGCGCAGCCATGATGTCGGCGGCCGGGACACCCTCCGAGCCTTGCCCGAGTTCGGCCTCGATCATGCGTCGCGAGCGCGCGCCGATCGCCGACAGCACCGCCTCGGCCAGTGCCGCCGACGTGCCGCGCAGCGCCAGCGTGACAAGCTCGGTCGACAGCCCGTCGAACAAAAGCACGCGCGCCTTCTGGGTGAGCAGCGGCAGGTCGTCGAAAGCGAACAGCCGGGCACGGACACCGTCGAGGTCGGGCGTGCCGGCGGCTTCGAGATCCTGCATGACCTCCTCAAGCAGGGGCTTTTCCAGCTCGTTGAGCACGCTGGCGACGCGCGCCTGCCCGGCCGAAGTGTCCTTGGTGGAGGTATCCGACAGCACGCTGGAGCGTAGCCGGTTCTCGACGATCCTGGTGGCGGCGGCCGGAACGTTGGCCATCGTCACCATGCGCTTGATGATCTCGCCGCGCATCGGCTTCGTCAGTGTCAAAAGCACACTCGCCGCCGCCTGCGGCGCCAGTTTCGACAGCACCATGGCCGCCGTCTGCGGGTGTTCGCCCGCCAGGAAGGCGCCCAGCCGCGAGGGTTCGAGCTTTTCGAGATCGGGCCAGATCGGCGGCGGCCCTTCAGGCGCGACCTCGAATTTCTTGTCGCCCATGATGGCGCTCATCTCTTCGGGCGAGAGAGACTCGTTGAGAATGGTGTCCATCCTGTCGGCGGAATCGAGCAGGCCGGCGCCCTCGGTGAACTCGGCCTCGAATTCGGCGACGATGCGCTCGAGATCGCTCTGCGGAATGGTCCTGAGCAGCCGCGCGCCCTCGATCAGCGCCTTCAGCTCTTCCTGCTTGAAGAATTTCAACAGGCGGCTGGCGGACGGTTTGCCCATCGCCACCAATATGGCGGCCGCCTTCTGCGCGCGCGTCAGGGTCGTCAGCGGCGTCGTCATGCCTTTCGCCTCCGCCGCCACCGGCGAGCTCCGCGATCCATGTCTAGGCGCCCTTCGTGCCGGCGATGATTTCGGTCAGCCTGATGCCAAAGCGCGAAGGGTCGCTTTCGAGCACGGTGATCTCGCCGCGCGCGATCTTGCGGCCGTTCACCACGACATCGACCGGCTCGCCGATGCGGCGATTGAGCGCGACCGTCGACCCCTTCTGCAGCGCCATCAGATCGGCAACCGCCATCTCGGTGCTGCCGAGGATGATCTGGACATCGACGGGGATGTTCATGATAACGCTTGAATTGGCCCCCGCCGCAGCCCGGAACGCCGCATCGGGGCGCTGCTCTTCTTCGTGCAAGACCCCCCGCAATTCCTCGATGGCGCGATCGAGCTGCTCGTCCGGCTGGTCGAGCTCTGCTTCTACCTTGGTCTTGGCCATGCGTCGTCTCCAAAAGCTCAGGCGCGCCCGGCACCAGCCGGCATGAGCCCATCGATGAAATCCTGCCCGGCATCGAAAGGATGCCTGATTCGGACGGTGTAATTCTGACCCAGTTTGCCGAACTCGCATACGAACAGCGTCTGGCCGCGCGCGCCGAGGCGAGCCCGCGATTGCGCCGTTTCTTCGAAGTCGATGACCTGGCCCACTTCGAGGTTGGCGAGGTCGCCCAGCGTCAGCCGCGCCAGCGGCATGGTGGCCTCGAGCGCTACGGTCGAGCGCATCACCTCTTCCGAAAAGCGTGCCCGCCAACTGGTTCCATGATCGTCCTCGCTGATGCTGGCCGTGGCATCGCGGCCCGCCAGCACGATGCGCTGCGGCATCGTCACGGTAATCGAGCCGCTGTCGACCGGCGTCGAGATGCCAAGGACGATGCGGATCGCGGCACCGTCGCGCAACACGTGCCGCCTGGCCTCGATTCCCGACATGGCGCGCGGTGCGGGCAGCCGCAGTTCGAGCGAGCGCCGCCCCGATCCGTTCAGCGCCTGCGCCACTTCCTGGAGCACCATGGTCGAGACATCGGCCTCGATCGACGACAGCTCGCGCTCGATCGGCGACACCGGCATATCCGGGTCGCCGCCGAACAGGGTGGAGACCATGATCGCGATTGCGGGAGCATCCATGACGAGTGTCATCGCGTCCGAGGACGCCGGCGAGCCGACGACGGTCATCGCGAAATTGTCGCCGGCGCGCGAGCGCGCCTCCGGGACGCGGCTGACCTCGACGGCCTTGAGGTCGACAATTACGGGAATGCCGAGCTCGCCCGAGAGTCCCTTCTGCAGCAGCGGCACGGCGCGTTCGGCCATGGCACGGCCGGCGTCGACGACCTGATCGGTCTCACCGCTGTCGCCGACCAGACGCTCGATGATCAACGAACGCGCCTGCGAGGGGCTGCCCGGACTCGTCATGACAGTTTTGGCACCGATCTGTCGCGCATCGCTCAGGCGGCCTTCTTCTCGGCGCTGCCGGTGTTCATGGTGCTCTGCTCGACCGCGTCGATGGTCGGCCGTTCATAGGAGGAGATGGTCTTGCGGCCGAACTCGATCGCCACCTGCGGCAGCGCACCGTTCATGTAGGCGAGCAGCGTCTGCTTGACGATGATGTAGAGGCGGTTCTTCTTCTCGCGCACCGTCTTGATCTTGGTGGCGACAGGTCCGACCACCGCATAGGACAGGAAGATGCCGAGAAAGGTGCCGACCAGCGCCGCGCCGATCAGGCCGCCGAGGATTTCCGGCGACTGGTCAAGCGCGCCCATCGCCTTGACCACGCCGAGCACGGCGGCGACGATGCCGAGCGCCGGCAGGCCGTCGCCGACCGCGACCAGCGCGTGATAGGCCTTCATCTTGTCGGATTTGATGGTCTGGATTTCCTCGTCCATCAGCGCCTCGATCTCGTGTGAGCGGGCATTGCCGATGATGATGATGCGGCAGTAGTCGCAGATGAAATTCATCAAATCGTGATTCTTGAGCACCGTCGGAAAGGCCTGGAAGATCGCCGACTCCTCCGGATTGTCGATATGCGCCTCGACCTCGCTGCGCGACTTGGAGCGCAACTCGCGCATCAGGCTGTGCAGCACGCCGAGCGTTTCCAGATAGTCCTGCTCCTTCGGCACCGCCTGCTTGAAGGCTTCCAGAATGCCCTTGCCGGTATCCTTGACAGTCTTCATCGGATTGGCGACCAGGAAGGTGCCGAGTGCGGCGCCGCAGATGACCACGGCTTCCCATGGCTGCACCAGCACGTGCAGATGCCCGCCCATGGCCATGAAGCCGCCAAGGACGCAGCCAAGCGTCACCACAAGTCCAATCAGAATGCCCACGACCGGTCCTTCCGCATTTCACGTCGGACAAGGGATAGTCCCCGTGCCTTGTGTGAGGCTTGAATCCGAGCCGCCATGGCACGAAAGTTGGCGATTCAGTTTCGCGCAAGGAAGTGAGCTTATGGTGCTGGCATAGCTTCGGCCGGAGGCGCGTCCTTGCTCAGTACCTATACCAGCTACCAGTTGATCACCAAAGACATCAACAAGTCGATCGACCGCATCGAGCAACAGCCGACAGTCGACCGCGATACCCAATATTATCTCGCCAACATCACCAAGGTGAAATCGATCGACGATTTCGTCAAAAATGACCGGCTGTTCAAATACGCCATGAAGGCCTACGGCCTTGAGAACATGGACTACGCCAAGGCCTTCATGGTGAAGGCGCTCAAGGAAGGCGTCTCCGATCCCAACAGTTTTGCCAACAAACTGACCGACAAGCGCTACGCCGCGTTCGTCAGCGCCTTCAATTTCGCCGCCAACGGCCCCAATGCGACGATCTACAACAAGGCGCAGCAACTGGTGACCAGCAACTATGCGCTGCAAGTCCAGATCGGCGCCTCGCAGGCAGGACTCTCCTACTACCAGAGTGAAACCGCTTACTACGTCACCAACATCTCCAAGGTGAAGTCGATCGACGACCTGATGGGCAACAGCCGCCTGCTGACATACGCGATGGCCGCGTTCGGCCTCGACGCCGAGACCGAACCGGCGGCAACCGTCAGGGCCATGCTCGAAGGTGGCGTCAGCGACCCCAACAGCCCCGCCAACAAACTGACCGACAAGAGCTACGCCAACTTTGTCTCGGCCTTCGACTTCGCCCAGTATGGCGATCAGACAACCACGCGCGATGCTGCCCAGCAGGCGGTGCCGAAAGGCTATGTGGCCGGAACCGGACTGAAATTGGTCGAACCGAGCGCCCAGTATATCAAGGGCGAGGCGGACTATTACGCGGCAAACATCTCCAAGGTGAAGTCGATCGACGATCTCATGGCGGACAAGCGCCTGCTCACCTTCGCCATGGCTTCCTACGGATTGGATGCGTCGACCGAAAAGCCGCTGCAGATCAGCACGATGCTGGCGGGCGGCGTCAGCGATCCCAACAGCCCGGCAAACAAGCTGACAGACAAACGCTACGCCAACTTCGTCACGGCGTTCAACTTTGCCCAATATGGCGATCAGACAACGTCGCGCGACGAGGTGCTGAAAGACACGCCGAAGATCTACACCACGGGGTCGGCGCTTGGCCTGATCCCGCCGAACGCGGACTCCATAAAATCGGAGACCGCATACTACCTTGCCAACGTCACGAACGTGAAATCCATCGACGACCTGATGGCCAACAGCCGGTTGTACAACTATGCGCTCTCGGCTTACGGACTCGATCCGGCGACGGAAAGCAAGGATCTCATCCGCAGCGTACTGACCGGGGGCATTCGCGACGCCGACAGCGTCGCCAACAAGATGACGAACAAGGCTTATGCCGGGCTCGCCGCCGCTTTCAACTTCGAGCAGTACGGCGAAGCAGCCACCACCATCAATCCGGCGCAGCAGCCGACCGTCGACAACTACATGCGCCAGACCCTCGAGGAGGACGCCGGCAAGACCAATGAGGGCGTGCGGCTGGCGCTCTATTTCGACCGCAAAGCATCAACCATCACCAGCTGGTACGACGTGCTGGCTGACACGGCGCTTGCCAGCGTGGTGCGCACCGCGCTGGGGCTGCCCGATTCTTTCGCCACCGCCGACATCGACAAGCAGGCGCAATTGTTCGGGCAGAAGCTCGACATCTCGGATTTCACGGACCCCGTGAAACTGAACAAGTTCCTGACCCGCTTCACCAGCATGTACGAGATCAACAATCCGACCTCGACGGCGGTGACGTCGGTCAGCGTGCTCTTTGCCAAACCGGTCACATCGGGCATCTCCACCGACCTGATGATGGCCATGCAGAAACTGAAGTTCTGATCATGCGAGACAGTCTCTACGTTGCCCTCTCCGCGCAGATAGCCCTCGAGCGCCGGCTCGACACGATCGCCGACAACGTCGCCAACGCCAGCACCGTCGGCTTTCGCGCCACCGGCGTGAAGTTCGAGGACGTGGTGTCTGGCGCAGGGCAGAAGTCGGTTTCGTTCGCCTCCTCCGGCAAGACCTTTCTGTCAGGGGCACACGGCGCCATGACGGAGACCGGCAACCCGTTCGATTTCGCCATCCAGGGCGACGCCTGGTTCGCCATTGACACGCCAGTTGGCACCGTCATGACCCGCGACGGCCGTTTCTCGATGAACGAGAATGGCGAGCTGATGTCGGTCGAGGGCCATCCGGTGCTCGACGCCGGCGGGGCGCCGATCCAGCTCGATCCCCGCAACGGTCCGCCCAAGGCCGGCGCCGACGGCTCGCTGCGCCAGAACGAACAGCTCGTCGGCTCCATCGGCCTCTACAATTTCGACCCGGGCGAGAATTTCGTGCGCTATGGCAATTCCGGCATTGTGCCCGCACGCACGCCCGAACCGGTCACCGACCGCTCCGACATCGGCGTCGCCCAGGGTTTCCTCGAGGAATCCAACGTCAATCCCGTGCTGGAAATGACCCGGCTGATCATGGTCCAGCGCGCCTTCGAGAACACTGCCGCGCTGATGCGGCAGACCGATTCCTCCGCCGAGGAGGCGATAAAGACGCTCGGCTCGAAGTCGTAGCATGTCGTCAGAGCAGCCAGCCCTCCGTGCACCCGAAAGACAGCTCCAGCCGGCGCCGCTGGATCGGCTTGCCGCTTTGGAGCGGATTATCAGGCGCTTTGGCGACAGCGACGGGCTGGTCAAGCGCGGCGGGCTCGTCACCGAAGTCACATCAACGCACTACAAGGTGCGCGGCCTTTCCGATTTCACCAGGCTGGGTGACATTGTCGAGCAGCGCGGCCATTCCGGCTCGCGCCGCGGCGAGATCGTCAAGATCAGCCGCGACGAGGTTGTGATCGCCCCCTTCGAACGCAGCGCCGACGCCGGCATCGGCGATGCCGTGTTCCGCAGGGGCCCGCTCGCGGTGGCGCCGCATGCCTCGTGGCGCGGCCGCGCCATCGACGCGCTCACCCGAGCAATCGACGGTGGTCCGCCCTTGGTCAGGGGCGACGACATGTCGGCGGCCGCCGCGACACCCGGCGCCATGGCGCGGCAGCGCGTCGGTACCGCCTTCATGACCGGCGTCAAGGTCATCGACATCTTCACGCCGCTCTGCTTCGGCCAGCGCATGGGCGTCTTCGCCGGATCGGGCGTCGGCAAGTCGACGCTGCTTGCCATGCTCGCCGGCGCCGACGCGTTCGACACCGTCGTCGTGGCGCTGATCGGCGAACGCGGCCGCGAGGTCCGCGAATTCCTCGAGGATACGATCGGCGACAGCATGGCCAAGACCGTGGCCGTCGTCGCCACCAGCGACGAGAGCGCCATGATGCGTCGGCGCGCGCCAGACACCGCCATGCGCGTCGCCGAGCATTTTCGCGACCAGGGCCACCGTGTGCTGCTGGTGCTGGATTCGATCACCCGCTTCGCTCACGCCCTGCGCGAGGTGGCGACGGGAACCGGCGAGCCGCCGGTTGCCCGCGGCTATCCCGCCTCGGTCTTCACCGAACTGCCCAAGCTGCTCGAGCGCGCCGGGCCTGGAACCGAAGGCCCAGGATTGGAAGGCAAGGGATCGATCACGGCCATCATTTCCGTGCTGGTCGACGGCGATGATCACAACGATCCGGTCGCCGATTCGGTGCGCGGCATCCTCGACGGCCATGTCGTGCTCGACCGCGCGATCGCCGAACAGGGGCGCTATCCGCCCGTCAATCCGCTGTCGTCTATCTCGCGACTGGCCGGCAAGGCCTGGAGTGTCGAACAGCGAGCCCTGGTGACGCGGCTGAAGTCGATGATCTCCCGCTTCGAGGACACGCGCGACATCCGGCTGCTCGGCGCCTATCAGGGCGGCGTCGACGCTGAACTCGATATGGCCGTACGCCAGGTGCCCGTCATATATGAGGCGCTGACGCAATCGCCCAGGGACCGTCCGTCCGCCGATCCGTTCTCCGATCTTGCCCGCCATCTCAAGGGAAAGCAGAATGCCGAACCAGGAGACTGAACGCCAGTACACCGAGCGACTCCTGAACGAGATGATCGCCGAAGCGAACGCCGCGGAGCAGGCTCGAGCGGAGGAGGCCAGGGTCGCCAGGGCAAACGCCGCCGCCGCCATGGCTGCCCGGACCGCGGTTGTTCTGGCCAAGGCCGTCAAATCGGCTCTCCCCAGATCCGAGCCTTTGCCGGCCCGGACTGCCGACCCCCCTGTGAATTCCCTTCCCCGCGTCGAGGCTGCCGATATGGCTCAAGCCAGTCGCGAATCGTTGATCGATGGCCTGTTTGCCGCCAGCGAATGGCCGCAGCCGCCAAAGCCGCAATTCCCCAGACTGGGCAAGAAGAAGGCGGACCGTCGCAGCGACGTCGTCATCGCCGCGCTCGGCATCACGCTCGGCCTGACCTGCGCCCTGTTTCCCTGGTACATCTTCTTCAACCAGGACCAGTTCGGCGTGCAGGCGATCAAGTTCGGCGGCACCGGTACCAATTCGGGACGTGCGGGAGGTGGCGTGGTCGCCGAGCGCAGCGCGCCGCTGACCGCCAGGGACGTTCCCAACGCCGATGTAGATCTGCTTGCCACCGGCACGGTGCAGGACGATTCCAAAACGCAGCCGCCCGGCGAGCAACCCTTCCCCGCCGACATCGCGAAGTTCCGCATGGTCCATGTCGCCAATGGCCGCGCCATGATCGAGGACGACACCGGCCTGTGGATGGTCCAGCGCGGTTCGACGCTGCCGGATTCCAGCAAGGTATCGGCGATCGAGCAGCGCAACGGCAAATGGGTCATGCTTACCAGCGCCAACCAGGTGATCGAGCTTTCCAGATAAGCCGTCACGGTTTTGTGCCGAGGATGATTTCAGGTCGGATCGTCCTGAAATCATCCGTCTCCATTTCAAGGGATGGAGCATGATGTCGTCCGAAAACCGCTTCACCGTTTTCGCCTTCACGTTCTAGCGACCGATCGCAAGGTCCGCGCAAGACTGGCGTCCTAGTCTTTGGGCACATGCCCGGAGATTCCCATGGAGCCTGTTTCCCTTTTCGATCTCGCCGCCAAGCAAGCGCAGTGGCTGTCGGTGCGTCAGTCGGCGATCGCCGGCAACATCGCCAATGCCAACACGCCGGGCTACACGGCAAACGACGTCGAGCCGTTCGAGAAGGTGCTCGACCGCACCGCGGTGTCGCTCCAGATCACCGAGCCCGGTCATCTCGGCACCGCGGCGACCAATGCCGGCTTCTCCATCAAGCCGCAGGAAGACGACGGCGTGGTCATGCCCTCCAAGAACACGGTCGTGCTTGAAGACCAGCTTCTCAAGGCCGGCGAGGTGCGCCGCTCCTTCGAACTCAACACGGCCATCGTCAAGGCATTCCACTCAATGATGATGATGGCGGTCAAGAGCTGACCATGGACGCACTGACCGCAGCCCTCAAAGTCGCAGCATCAGGCCTTGGCGCTCAGTCCGAGCGCCTGCGCGTGGTTTCGGAAAACCTCGCCAACGCCCAGTCGACAGGCACCACGCCGGGCGCCGACCCGTATCGCCGCAAGACCATCAGCTTCGTCTCCGAACTCGACCGGGCCTCCGGCAGCTCGACGGTGGAGGTGAATTCGATCGACCGCGACCCGAGCAATTTTCCGGTCGAATTCCAGCCCGGCAACGAGGCCGCCGACGACAAGGGCTACGTCAAGATGCCCAATGTGAACGTGCTGATCGAGATGGCCGACATGACCGAGGCCAACCGCTCCTACGAGGCCAACCTGCAAGTCGTGAAGCAGGCGCGTGATCTCATTTCAATGACCATCGACCTGATGAGGAACCAATGATCGTCAACGGCATCGGCGCGCTTAACCTGAAGCCTGGGCTGGGCGATACAGCCACCGATCTGCTGCAGGGTGGCGTTGCGCCGGCGGCATCGGGCAACCTTGGCACCTCCTTCGCCGAAGCGGTGAGCCAGGCTGCCTCCAAGACCGTCAGCACCATGCAGAATGCCGAGCAGGTGTCGATGCAGGCGCTCAAGGGCGACGCCGACACCCGCCAGGTGGTCGATGCCGTGATGAGCGCCCAGCAGGCGCTGCAGACCGCCGTCGCCATCCGCGACAAGGTGGTCTCGGCCTATCTCGAAGTCAGTCGCATGGGCATCTGAGGAGCAGGCCATGAAAGCACTCGCCATCGCCGCCACCGGCATGAATGCCCAGCAGACCAATCTGGAAGTCATCGCCAACAACATCGCCAACATCAACACCACCGGCTACAAGCGCGCGCGCGCCGAATTCTCCGACCTGCTCTACCAGGTCGATCGCACGCAAGGCGTCCCCAACCGCTCCAATGCCTCGCTGGTGCCGGAAGGCGTTTCGATCGGTCTCGGCGTCAAGACGACCGCCGTGCGCAACGTCCACACCCAGGGTGAACTGACCAGCACCGGCAACAGCTTCGACATGGCGCTCACCGGCAGGGGCTGGTTCCAGATCGAAGGCGCCGATGGCGGTACGCTCTATACCCGCGCCGGCGCCTTCAACACCAACGCCACCGGCCAGCTGGTGACGGTGGACGGCGCCAGTGTCATTCCGGCCATCACCGTGCCGACTGATGCGGTCGAAGTCATCGTCAACAAGACCGGCCAGGTCTTCGCCCGCATCGACGGCCAGACCGACCTGCAGAACCTCGGCCAACTCCAGATCGTCAACTTCGCCAACGAGGCGGGCCTCGCGCCGCTCGGCGACAATCTCTTCCAGGAGACAACGGCTTCCGGCCCGGCCAATGTCGGCGTGCCCGGCGATCCCGGCTTCGCCACCATCCAGCAAGGCTATCTCGAGGCCTCCAATGTCGACCCGGTCAAGGAGATCACGGAACTGATCTCGGCGCAGCGCGCCTATGAAATGAACTCCAAGGTCATCCAGGCCGCCGACGACATGGCCTCCGTCGTCTCCAAGAACATCAGGTAACGGATGATGGCCATGCCGATCTCCTGCTCCGCATTCCGTCGCGCCGCGCTCGCCCTTGCGCTGGTGGCCTGCGGCATGCCGGCTTTCGCCCAGGACTCGGCCAACCAGATCGTCAGCAACCAACCTGCTGGCGAGGTCGTGCTGATCCCCAACCGGGTCATCTATCCCGGCGAGACCATCGAACTCGCCGCCCTGAAGCAGGTCACCCTCATCCCCGGCAAGCACAAGCCCGATGCTGTTGCGACCCGTTCCGAGGAACTGCAGGGCAAGATCGCCAAGCGCACGCTGCTGCCCGGCCGCTACATTCCTTCAGCCGCCGTCCGTGAGGCCTGGCTGGTCGAGCAGGGTGCCGCCGTGCAGGTCTTCTTCGTCGCCGGCGGGCTGACGATAACGGCCACCGCCGTGACCTTGCAGGCGGGTTCGGCGGGCGACTTCATCAAGGTCCGCAACAGCGACAGCGGCAAGATTCTCTCGGGCACGGTGATGGCCGACGGCACCATCCAGGTCGGCGCTTCATGATGCGCCCGCTTGCCCTTCTGATTGCGGCCACGCTCGGTCTGCAGCCGGCACTAGCCGATGGCCTGACGCCCAAG
Source organism: Mesorhizobium sp. BR115XR7A (assembly GCF_020165315.1). Lineage (NCBI taxonomy): Bacteria > Pseudomonadati > Pseudomonadota > Alphaproteobacteria > Hyphomicrobiales > Phyllobacteriaceae > Mesorhizobium > Mesorhizobium sp. BR115XR7A. The sequence goes on along the minus strand of NZ_JAIUHW010000009.1, from coordinate 305,153 downwards.
GCCAAGCGCGAACTCGCCGCCAGGAATGGCGGTGTCTACGACGATCCCGAATATGATCCCGCCACCACCACGCGCATGTTCCGCGTTTCGCCCGGACCAAGCTCGCTGCCGCCTGGCCAGGTCGCCTCGCGCATCAAGGATATCGCGCAGCTGCAGAGTTCGCGCGACAACCAGCTCGTCGGCTACGGCCTCGTCATCGGGCTCGCCGGATCCGGCGACAGCCTGCGCAACTCGCCGTTCACCGAACAGTCGATCCGCGCCATGCTCGAAAATCTCGGCATCGCCACCGAAGGCGGCAGCGCACGCGCCAAGAACGTCGCCGCCGTCATCGTCACCGCCAACATGCCGCCCTATGTGCAGTCCGGCGCCCGCATCGACATCAACGTCTCCTCGATGGGCGACGCTACCTCGCTTGCCGGCGGCACGCTGATCATGACGCCGCTGAAGGCGGCGGACGGGGAGATCTACGCCGTCGGCCAGGGCGCGGTCATCGTTTCCGGTTTCACCGCTCAAGGCCAGGCCGAGCAGTTGACGCAAGGCGTACCGACCGCCGGCCGCGTGCCGAACGGGGCCATAATCGAGCGGCAGGTGAAGGCCGAGTTCGATGACCAGTCGACGCTGACGCTGCAATTGCGCAATCCCGATTTCTCCACCGCCATCCGCATCGCGGACGCGATCAACGACTACACCGCCCAGCGCTTCGGCATGCGCGTGGCGGCGGAGCGCGATTCCCGCACCGTGCAGATCAGGCGGCCGAAGAGCGTTTCGGCGGCCCGCTTCTATGCCGAGATCGAAAACCTGGTGGTCGAGTCCGACACGCCGGCCCGCGTCGTCATCGACGAGCGCACCGGTACCATCGTCATCGGCAACGACGTCAAGATCTCACGTGTCGCCATCAGCCACGGCACGCTGACGGTGCGCATTACGGAAGCGCCGCGCGTCGTGCAGCCCGAACCCTTCTCCAAGGGCGAAACCGCCGTCGAACCGTTCACAGCCATCGATGCCACCCGGCCCAACGCCCGCGTCGCCGTGCTCGACGGGCCCGACCTGCAAACTCTCGTTTCCGGCCTCAACCGTCTCGGCGTCAAGCCGGACGGCATCATTGCCATCCTGCAAGGCATCAAGTCGGCCGGCGCCTTGCAAGCCGATCTGGTTCTCCAATAGCGATGCCGATGATCACCTCCCTCTCATCTCATCAAGGACGCCCTCCCAGCGCAATCTTGTTCGCGGCCACGGTCCTCGCGGCCATGTCCGTTTCGAGCTGCGGCGCACGCGGCGAGGATGTCGTTCGTCAGATTCTGCCCGGAGCGCAGCCCGCGGTCGCACCGCAGCAACTGACACGAGAAAAGGCGCCGGACCAGAGCGAGATCGAGCGCTTCTGCTCCAACATCGCCGACGCCGCGCGCGACCGCCGCTATGCCTTGCAGGCGGAGGAGTTAAAACAGCTGCAGGCAGGCATCGACGAGCGCATGAAGGCGCTGGACGCAAAAAAAGCCGAATACGAAACCTGGTTGAAGCGGCGCGAGGTGTTTCTGGCCCGGGCCGAGGACGGTGTCGTCAAGATTTATGCCGGCATGAAGCCCGATGCCGCGGCCGAACGCCTGGCAATCGTCAACGCGGACCTCGCCGCGGCCATCCTGATGAAGCTCGATTCACGCAAGGCGGGTGTCATCCTCAACGAAATGGACCAGAAGGCGGCGGCGACGCTCACCGGCATCATGGCCAGCGCAGCCCGAAGGGTAGATCCGTCATGATCCGCAGAATGCTCATCCTGTGCGCGGCGGCAGCCTTGTCCGGCTGCGCAACCAATTTCAAGGAGATCGGTAGGGAACCATCGCTGTCGCCGGTCGGTTCGGGCATCGGCGGCGACGGGGCAGCACCCTACAGCTATCCTCAGCCGCCCGCCGCGCCGGTCAAGAAGTTCTCTTTGTGGGACGACCGCCAGAGCCGGCTGTTCACCGATCCCAGGGCGCTGCGCGAAGGCGACATCCTGACCGTCAGGATCAAGCTCAACGACAAGGCCAACTTCAAGAACCAGAACGACCGGAGCCGCACCGCCGCACGCAAGCTGGGTTATGACGTCACGCTCGGATGGGAAGGCAACAGCACCAGCGGCAAGGGCGACGCCGGCTTGAGTTCCAGCACCGAAACCAATGCCGACGGCGAAATCAAGCGCTCCGAAAACCTGGAGCTCAACGTCGCCGCCGTCGTCACCGAGGTCCTGCCCAACGGCAATTTGATGATCAGGGGTTCCCAGGAAGTGCGCGTCAACTACGAGCTCAGGGTGCTCACCATCGCCGGCATGGTGCGCCCGTCGGACATCGGCGCGGAAAACACCATCTCCTATGAACGCATCGCCGAGGCGCGCATCTCCTATGGCGGCCGTGGCCGCGTCAGCGAGGTCCAGCAGCCGGCTTATGGCCAGCAGGTCCTCGACCAGGTTCTTCCGTTCTAGGCATTGGAGAGCGCGGCACCATGGCCAATGTCGATCAGATTCAGCCTCGCAAGGGTCCTTCCCTTGCCGTGCAGGGCGCCATGCTGCTCGTGGTGACGGCCGCCGCCATCGGCATGGGCTGGATGTCGGGCGGTTATCTCAAGGGCGTCGGCGCACCATCGTCGGTGCCAGTCGCGCCTGAAAACGAGGGCAAGGTACCCCAGCCCGAAGCCGCTCAACAAGCTGGCGCGGGGCCGACGCTCGTCGCGCTGGCGCCGATCACCACCAACATCGCCTCGCCCGCGGACACTTGGATCAGGATGGAAGTGTCCGTGGTCTACGACGCTCCGCAGCCGCCGGCGATGGCGGAGGACGTCCAGCAGGATCTTCTGGCCTTCGTGCGTACCCTCAAGATGCACCAGATCGAAGGCGCCAGCGGCTACCAGCATCTGAAGGCCGATCTCGACGAACGCGCCTCGATCCGCAGTCAGGGGCACGTCAAACAGGTTCTCGTCAGGACATTGCTGCTCGAATGAGAAAATTCCTTCTTGCCGCGGCACTGATTGGCGCCGCCACCTCCGTCGCGGCGGCCCAGCAACTGGACCTTGGCGGCATCGGCAAGGCCGATGGCGCCACCGTCGGCTACATCATCCAGATGTTCGGCCTGCTCACCGTGCTGTCGGTGGCGCCGGGGCTGCTGATCATGGTGACCAGCTTCACCCGCTTCGTCATCGCCTTCTCCATCCTGCGTGCCGGCATTGGCCTGCAATCGACGCCGGCGAACCTCATCCTCATTTCGCTGTCGCTGTTCATGACCTTTTATGTCATGGCGCCGACCTTCGATCAGGCGTGGAATACCGGCGTCAAGCCGTTGATGGACAATCAGATCAGCCAGACAGAGGCCTTCGAGAAGATTTCCGATCCGTTCCGCACCTTCATGCTGCACAATGTGCGCGACAAGGATTTCGACCTTTTCGCCGACCTTGCCCGCGAACGCGGCCAGGTCGTTGCGAAGGAGACGGTCGACCTGCGCATCCTGGTGCCTGCCTTCATGATCTCCGAGATCCGGCGCGGCTTCGAGATCGGCTTCCTGATCGTGCTGCCATTCCTGGTCATCGACTTGATCGTGGCCACCATCACCATGGCGATGGGCATGATGATGCTGCCGCCCACGGTCGTGTCGTTGCCGTTCAAGATCCTGTTCTTTGTCCTGATCGACGGCTGGAACCTGCTCGTCGGCAGCCTGGTGCGCTCTTTCACCTGACCGTGCGCGCTCGACATCGGGTATGGCCTGCCTGCGGAATTGGGCAGCGCGCCGCGTCATCGAATTCCTCCGAATTATTTTCGATTAACCGTCCAGTTTAGTCGTTTGGTAGGGACTCGCCGCCATAGTCGCTCGCAGATGGCGGGTGACCCAAACGCAACGGTCATTGGCATGATGCCGCTCCGTCATACCGGACAAACCGGTATGCAAAAAACACCCTGTAAAACAAGGTACGAGTAGCCATGGCCAGTATCATGACCAACGCCTCGGCGTTGACCGCTCTGCAGAGCTTGAACGCCACCCAGAAGAACCTCGACACCACCCAGGCCCGCATCTCGACGGGTTATCGCGTCTCCCAGGCGTCGGACAACGCCGCCTACTGGTCGATCGCCACCACGATGCGCTCGGACAACTCGGCGATGTCCACCGTTTCGGACGCGCTCGGCCTCGGCGCCTCGAAGGTCGACACCGCCTACACCGGCATGGACAGCGCGATCACGACCATCAACCAGATCCAGCAGAAGCTGACCGCATCCTACGGCCAGACGGACGCTTCCAAGGAAAAGACCCAGGTCGAAATCGCCGCTCTTCAGAAGCAGCTGAAAGCCTACGCCGATGGCGCCACCTTCTCCGGCACCAACATGCTCTCGGTCAACAGCGGCGCCACCGCCACGACCGCGGCCGACGTCAAGATCGTTTCCGCCTTCAACCGCAGCGCCACCGGCGCGGTTTCGATCTCGACGATCGACGTCAACGTGGAAAGCATCAAGCTGTATGAAGCCGGCACTGCTGCCGGCGTGACGAAGGGTATCCTCGACGCCGACCGCCTCGGTACCGATGGCAGCGTCGCGGCCGCGGCCTCGAACCCGACCCTGGGCGCTGCCGCGGCGGCCACCGACACTTATTCGGTCGCCAGCCTGAAGATCTTCTCGGGCACCACCGCTGCGAGCGACACCCAGATCCAGGCTATGATGAACGTCGTCGATGCCGCGCTGAAGGGCATGACCAACGCTGCCACCAAGCTCGGCGCCGCCAAGAGCTCCATCGACCTGCAGAAGACCTTCACCTCGAGCCTGATGGACTCCATCGATCGCGGCGTCGGCCAGCTCGTCGATGCCGACATGAACAAGGAATCGACCCGCCTCCAGGCCCTGCAGGTTCAGCAGCAGCTCGGCGTCCAGGCGCTGTCGATCGCCAACGGCTCGTCGCAGTCGATCCTGTCGCTCTTCCGCGGCTGATCCCTCTCGACGGATCAAACCAGGCAAACGGGCCGCGCCAAAAGCGCGGCCCGTTTTGCGTTTGCTCCAGCCCCGCGCAACCCTCGTTTCTTAACCCTCGAAAGCTGGCTTTTAACAGGCCGTTAACCATAACGCGCTAGTCATGGTTAACCAATGACTTACAACGGATTGCCGAATCGGCCCGATCGGGTGACGGTAATCCACGAGCGGGTCGAGCGGCTCGCGAGGGCAACGCCGGTTTGAGAAAGACCGGTCTGGAAAAAGGAGCGAGTTTCTTGGCGAGCATCATGACGAACGCCGCGGCGTTGACCGCACTTCAAAGCCTTAACGCCACCAACAAATCGCTCGAGCAAACGCAGTCCCGAATCTCCACGGGCTACAGGGTCTCCGAGGCCTCCGACAACGCCGCCTACTGGTCGATCGCCACGACGATGCGCTCCGACAACCAGGCGCTGTCGACAGTCCAGGACGCGCTCGGCCTGGGCGCTTCGAAAGTCGACACTGCCTATACCGGCATGAACAATGCGCTGGATACGATCGGCAAGATCAAGACCAAGTTGCTTTCGACCATTGGCCAGACGGGTGCCGCCAAGGCAAAGACGCAGACTGAAATCACCGCGCTCCAGGCGCAGATGAAGTCCTTTGCCGATGCCGCCACCTTTTCGGGCTCGAATTATCTTTCGGTAACGTCGACGCAGGTCGCCGCCGCCAATGATGGCGTCCAGGCCGACGCCAAGATCGTGTCGTCCTTCAATCGCTCATCGTCGGGCGCCATCTCGCTCGGGACGATCGACATCGATGTCGAGAGCACCAAGCTGTTCGATTCCGGTCTCTCCACCGCCGTCAAGAACCAGGGCACGCTTGACCGCCAGACCTCGGTCTATTCCACGGCGGCCGCCCAGGACCTGTATGATACCGCTTATGCGGCCGCAATCGCCGGCGGCGGCACGGATATTGCCGCCAACACCGCCGGCCAGACCGCGGCCGGGGCGGTGGTTCCCAGGATCGACAATGTTTCCGCATACAACCTCGATATCACCGCGGCCGGCGTGACCGACGACATCATCACCCAGATGGTCGGCAAGATCGACAAGGTCATGAGCCAGTTGACCGACTCCGCCACCATTCTCGGTGCGGCCAAGAGCTCCATCGACCTGCAGAAGACCTTCACGCAGAGCCTGATGGACTCGATCGATCGCGGCGTCGGCCAGCTCGTCGATGCCGACATGAACAAGGAATCGACCCGCCTCCAGGCGCTCCAGGTTCAGCAGCAGCTCGGCATCCAGTCGCTGTCGATTGCCAACAGCTCCTCGCAGTCGATCCTGTCGCTGTTCAAGAACGGCTAACCTTGGCCTAGCTGACGGATATTTCGAAATTCACGGGCCGCGCCGCAAGCGCGGCCCGATTTCATTTTCGCACAAGCTTCGGGAGCTAGTGTTCCGGCGGACAGTCATGCTGGGAGTCGCTCAATCGTGCCGGAACAGATCCAGAGCATCATCTCGAATCTCCGCGGCTTTGGCGTCAGGCGCCTGGCCATGCTGGCGGGCATCGCCGTCCTGGTGATGGGCGTCATCGGCATTGCCTCGGTTTACCTCAACCGCCCGGCCTACGACACGCTCTATGTCGGGCTCGATCGCTCCGATGTGAACCAGATCGGCCTGGTGCTGGGCGAGGCCGGCATCGGCTTCGACGTCGGCGCCGACGGAACCTCCGTGCTGGTTCCGGCCGGCACCACGGCGCAGGCGCGCATGCTGCTTGCCGAAAAGGGTCTGCCGACCAGCGCCAATGCCGGCTACGAATTGTTCGACAATGTCGGCGCGATGGGCCTCACCTCCTTCATGCAGCAGATCACCCGGGTGCGCGCGCTCGAAGGCGAGATCGCCCGCACCATCCAGTCGATATCGGGCATCAAGGCGGCGCGCGTCCACATCGTCATGTCCGAGCGCGCCAATTTTCGTCGCGACGAACAGCAGCCCTCCGCGTCGGTCGTCATCCGCTACGCCGGCATCGACGCGGAGAAGAGCGCCATGTCGATCCGCCATCTCGTCGCCGCCGCAGTCCCTGGCCTGTCGGCCGACAAGGTGACGGTGCTCGATTCCAACGGCAATCTGCTGGCCGCGGGCGATGATCCATCCAACACCAGTGCCGCTCGCACGCTCGGCGTCGAGCAGACCGTGGAGGCGCAGATCGGCGACAACATTCGCCGCGCGCTCACGCCCTATCTCGGGCCCGACAATTTCCGCGCCAGCGTAAAAGCTGATGTCAACACCGACACCCGCCAGACCGAAGAGACGATCTTCGATCCGGAGTCCCGTGTCGAGCGCTCGGTGCAATCGGTGCGCGCCAACGAGAACAGCAACCAGAAACAGGCCTCGACCCCGGCCAGCGTCGAGCAGAACCTGCCGGAGACCCAGGCGACCAGCACCGAAGGTCCGCAGACCTCCTCGGCCAACGACCGCAAGGAGGAGATCACCAACTACGAGATCAACTCCAAGAAGATCGCCACCGTCTCCAATGGCTACAGCGTCACCAAGATGTCGATCGCCGTCGTCGTCAACCAGGACCGGCTGAAGACGATCCTGGGCAAGGACGCGACACCGGACCAGATCGCCAAGCGCGTCGCCGAAATCCAGAAGATGGTAAGCTCCGCCACCGGCTTCGACGACAAGCGCGGCGACGTCATCGACGTCTCGGCCGTCGAGTTCATCGACGGGCTGGACGGCGAGGCGGTGCCACAGGCGGGAATGCTCGATTCCATCGGCCAGCATGCCGGCACGCTGATCAATGCCGGCGCCTTCATCGTGGTGGTGTTCCTGGTCGCCTTCTTCGGCCTGCGGCCGATGGCGGCCGCGCTGACGGCAAAGGCGACGCCCGCTATAGCAGGCCCCAATTTCGATGAGGTCCAGCGCTCCCTGCCCACCCCAGAGGCAGCCGCTTCCGCCGATGCGGGTGCCGCCATTGGCGCTCTGCCCGGCACGCGTGCCGGCGCCACCCCGCTCGACGATCTGCGCCAGAAGATCAGGCCGGCTCCGCAGGAGCGGCTTGCCCGCATGGTCGACATCAACGAGGAACGCACCGCGCAGATCCTGCGCAAATGGGCGGCCCAGGAAGTCGCGGCGTAGACCATGCCCTCCGCAGCCCTCTTTGATCTTCTCCCGGATTTCGGCACGCGCGCGCAACGCGCCAGCCAGCCGCAGGCCACCGCCGAGCACAAGCCCGAGGCGGCAGCACCGACGGCCGATATCGGCACGCTGATCGCCGAAGCCGTTGCCCAGGCGGAGGCGGCGCTCGGCGAACGGCTTGCCGCGGCCCATGAAGCAGCGCTGCAAGCGGAACGCCAGGCAAATGCCGAGGAAGCAAAGGCCTTTCTCGACAGTTTCGGCGGCGATGTCGGCAAGGCGGTCTCGTCGCGCATCGACGCCATGGAGGCGCGCGTGACGGATCTTGTCGCCGCCACGGTCGCCCGCATCATCGGCGGCGTTGTCAGCGACGATCTGCGGAAGCGCTCGCTCGAAGCGCTCGCCGGCGCGATCCGCGAAGCCGTTGGCGATGGCGAAGCGGTGCGCATCGCCGTTCGCGGGCCGCTCTCGCTGTTCGAAACGCTGAAGGCGTCGCTTGGGTCACGCGCCGCAAACCTCGACTTCATCGAGGCGCCCGGCTTCGACCTGATGGTCACCATCGAAGAGGCCGTGTTCGAGACGCGCATGGCCGAATGGTCGGTAACCCTGTCCGAGGTCCTGTCATGAGCGTCGCCGAAGCCGATCATGGCAGGCACGAGATCATAATCGTGCGGCGCGGCCATGACGACCACGACGAAGGTCATCATGGCGGCGTCTGGAAGATCGCCTTCGCCGACTTCATGACCGCCATGATGTGCTTCTTCCTGGTCATGTGGCTGATCAATGCCGCCAACGAACAGACCAAGACGGCCGTCGCCAGCTATTTCAACCCCGTCAAGCTGGTCGACCGCGAATCGAGCCGCAAGGGCCTTAAGGATCTCGGCAATGGACCGCGCACGGCCGGGCCGACGGCCGAAGACCCGCAGGAAGCGACCACCAAGGCTGGACAGGACGGCACCGGCGCCGCGGGCTCGTCCAATCGCAAACAGGACAAGCAGGAGCCGCAGCAGTCGCAACAGTCCGACGAGCATCTTTTCGCCGACCCCTATGCGGTGCTTTCGGAGATCGCCACGGATACCGGCGTCATGCAGAATGTCAGCCAGAAGGGCGATGGCGGCGCGCAGAATTCCGGCCCGGCGACGGGCGCCTCGGGCGGCGCGTCCTACCGCGATCCTTTCGAACCGGACTTCTGGTCGCAGCAGGTCGCCGCGCCCGGCGCCGAGGCGAGCGCCCAGCGCCCCAGGGTCGAGGGCGATCCGCTCAAGCCCGGCGACAAGGCTGCCGAGACACAGATCGCCAAGGTCAAGGCCGTGCCGCCGGCGCCGCCGATCAAGGATGCACCACTGGAGCCCCTGGCCGGGGATGGCAAGGACGCCGCGGCGACAATGGTCAAGACTGCTGATGCCAAGGCCGGCGGTACCAAGGCCGAGGCTGGAGACAGGAAGGCCGCGGACATGGCCAAGGCGGACACGGCCGCAGCGAAGCAGGAGGCCGCAAAATCCGAGACGGACAAGGCTCCGACCGCCGCCGCGCTGAAGGCCGCCGCCGACGTCAAGCAGCAGCTAGCCGATGCCTTCAAGCCCGGCGATAAGCTGCATGACGGCGTCTCGGTGGAAGCCACCGACAAGGGTGTCGTCATCTCCATCACCGATCAGCTCGACTTCGGCATGTTCGAGGTCGGCTCGGCGGTGCCGAGCCGCGAACTGGTACTGGCGATGGAAAAGATCGGCCGCATCGTCAACGGCCAGAAAGGCACCATCAGCATCAACGGTCACACCGATGCGCGTCCCTTCCGCGGTGCCAGCTACGACAATTGGCGGCTGTCGACGGCGCGCGCGCACTCGGCCTATTACATGCTCGTGCGTGGCGGCGTCGATGAACGCCGCATCACCGAGGTTGCCGGCTTCGCCGATCGCCAGCCCAAGGATGCGGCTGATCCGCTGTCGGCGGCCAACCGCCGCATCGAGATCCTGATGGCAACCGGCGGATGAAACGGGCGGCGCTCACCAGCCGCATGATAGGCCTGTTGCTGCTGGCCACGGCTTGTCCGTCTGCGGGCCTCGCCCAGGACACGCTGCAGCCTTATCAGCTGGTCCGCTCGCTGCAGCTCGTTCAGGACCGCATCGCGGCCGGCGATCATGCCGCGATGCCGATGCAGGCCAAGCTGCTCGAGATGACCGATGCGCGTTTGCGCGCGGCGGACGCCGAGGATTTCAAGGATCCCAAGAATTTTCGGGCGTTGCTGGTCTACGGCATGAGCGGCGGCAATCCGGTGACCGTCGAGGCGGCCGTGTCGCGCGCCGCCTCCGATCCGCGGAACCTTGCCATGGCCAAAGGGGTGATCGACTATCTGAACGGCCGGCCAGGCGAGGCGATCGAAGCCCTGAGGCCGATCGACCCGATGACCCTGCCAGGCGACCTCGGCGCGTTCCTCGCTTTGGTCAAAGGCTCATTGCTTGCCACGGATCAGCCGGCGGCCGCACTCACGCTGCTCGATGAAGCCAAGCTGCTCAGCCCCGGCACTCTGGTCGAGGAAGCGGCCTTGCGGCGCTCGGTCGGCATTGCCGTGACGCAGGGCGACGCGGCGCGGTTCGCGCTTGCCTCCACCCAATATGTCGAGCGCTACCTCTATTCGCCTTACGCCAGCCAGTTCGCCGACTCCTTCGTCTCCGGCGTCATTGCACTGCATATGTCGATCAGCCAGGACAAGCTGGCCGACATCACCTCGATGATGGACCCCGAGCGCGAGAAGGTGATCTATCTGCGTATCGCGCGCCGCGCCGCGATTGACGGCATGAGTGACTTGTCGGCCTTCGCCTCGGCGCGGGCCGAACAGGGTCGCGACGGCAACACCAATCAGGGCGATCCGCGCGCCCTGCTCTATTCCAGCCTGTCCACGGTGACCTCCGATACCATCGAGGACGTGCGCACCAAACTTGGCAAGATCGACCGCAGCAAATTATCGGACGGCGACCGGGCCTTGCTCGACGCGGCCCAGGCCATCGCCGGCGAAGTGGTGGCGCCGCCTGCTTCCCTTCCGGTCGCAAATCCGGCGCCCGCGCCGGTCGTACCATCGCCCGAACCCGAAATTGCGGCCGCATCGACCACGGATGCCGCCGGATTGCCACCCGTCGAGGGTGCCGTGTCCGAGAAGCCGGCCTTGGCGCCCCTGGCCGCTGCGCCCGCTGCGCCCGCTGCGCCGAACACATCCGCGCCGGCAACCGACGCGGCAACCGTCCTGCCGGCATCGGCCCCGGCGGTCGCGGCCAGCGCCGACACGACAGACCCGACCGACGCCGCCATGACGAAAACCCGTCGACAGCTAGACCTGATCGACCAGATGCTTGGAGCCGCCCCGAAATGACCCCCAGCCTCGGCCCGGCCCTGCCCGGATTTACCGCCGCGCGCACGGCCGAGCAGCCGGCCGCGTCCGGAAAGAAGGACGACACCGGGTTCGGAGGGATGGTGCACGGCGGCGCAAGCCCTGCCCATTCGGAGAAGCAGCCACCGGCCGAGCCAGGCTCCCGCGATCCGCGGTGGAGCAAGCTTGCCGCGGAGCTCGCGGCAAAGGCAGGCGAGGACGAGCCTAGGCCCGCCGGCAAGGCAAGGACCACGCCGAGCGGATCGTCTGCCGCGAAATCCATGAAGGACGGCAAGGACGCCGGGACGGACAAGGATGCCGATGCCGACGCGCCGGCCGCCGAATCGGGCGCGACGCCACTCGACGAGCATCTAGCGCTGCTGATGGCGTTTCATGACCTGCGCCATTTCTCGACATCGACCAAAACGGCCGACCAGAGCGCGGCCGGAACGGGACAGGACGCCGCGGTCGTTGGACAGCTTCCGCCGAAGGCCCACCGGCAGAAATCCGCCGCCGGGCGTGACGGTCTCGAACCCATGGCCAAGCCCGAGCGGGTATCGCTGGTCGACGGACCGTTGACGAAACTCGACGGCCGGCTCATTCGTGATACCGCCGGCACGCCGAAACATGACAGTACGATCGCGGCCGGCCCCTTGCCCGAGGCGCCTGCGGAGGTGCCGGGCGTGGAGACGAAGCAGGCGGCGCCGCAGTTGAAATCGATCGCCGATCTCCAGTCCGCGTTGCGGTCCGAGCCGGGAAAACAGCAGTCGGCGGCGGCACGCATCGACGTCGTTTCCGAGCGCAGCTTCCCCGCCCCGCCGCAGGCACCGATAAGCCAGGCAGCCCTCAACGTGATCGGCGCCATTTCAGCCGATGGCGGTCCGAACCAGGCGCTTTCCACGGCCTCCGCGACCGCTCAGCTGACAGGCTCTGTTGCCGTTCCGACACATGTGTTGAAGATCGAACTTCACCCGGCCGAACTGGGCATGGTGACGGCCCATCTTCGGCTCTCCGGAGAACAACTGTCGATTGAATTGAAGCCCGAAACACACGATGCCTATCGCCAGCTTTCCAGTGACAGCGAGGCGATCGTCAAGTCGCTGCGCGGGCTGGGCTTCGAGGTTGACAAGGTCACCATTCTGCAACCTTCGGTAGCAATTCCCTCTACAACCCGCGCGGATGCAACCGCCTCGATGAGCGCTGCACCCGGCCGCGATCCGTCATCCTTCCAGCCCGGAAATTCCGGCGGCGGCAACAGTGGAACCGGCGGCCAGCAGTCAGGTCAGCAATCCGCAAGGGGTAATCATGATGAAGCGCAAGCACATGGCCGCGCCGCTTCGCCTTCTCGCGAGCGCGCTGGCGGCGGTGTTTTTATCTAGCCTCGCGAGCAGCGCAGGCGCCGCCACCAATCCTTGCGAACCCGAGATCCTGCGTGCCGCCGACCGCTATGGCGTGCCTGCCGGCATCCTCTATGCCGTCGGGTTGACGGAAACCGGAAACAAGGGCAGCCTTCAACCCAATGCCTTGAATATAGAGGGAAAAGCAGTCTTCCCGAGAAGCCGGGACGAAGCGCTTGCCGCCTTCGCCAACGCCCAGCGCGAGGGCAAGACGCTGATCGATCTCGGCTGCATGCAGATCAACCATCACTACCATGCCTCGCATTTCCGCAGCGTCGAGGACATGCTCGACCCGCGCCAGAACGTCGACTACGCGGCACGCTTCCTGGCCAGCCTCCATGCCCGCCATGAGACCTGGTCCATGGCCGTCGCCCGCTATCATGCCGGACCCGACAACGACCCGGCGCAGAAGGTCTATGTCTGCAGGGTGATCGCCAACATGGTGGCCACCGGCTTCGGCAAATGGACCACGAACGCACGCGCCTTCTGCAACCCGTAAGCGCATTTTCCACTTCTAATACATCAGTCCCGTGGCTGCGAAGCGATCGATTCGACTTGGCCGAGACTTGGGCCCCAAGCATATCTGGCTGCACGCTAATGCAACCGATACGATTCCGGACTCCCAAGAAACTAGTTACAAGAAATGACGGTTGTTCAGGATTCCCCCCAGCGGATACGCCTTTCCCCACGGGGCAAATGTGCTGATTCGGAGGCGGGCCGATGATCGTTATCGTTGACGAGCGAGAGCTCGTGACAGAGGGCTACAATTCACTTTTCGACCGCGAGGGGATCGCCTGCGCCGGTTTCGCGCCGGGCGAGTTCGGCGAGTGGGTCAACTCGGCCGCCGACACCGATCTGCGATCGGTGCGGGCCTTCCTGATCGGCGACTGTCGCGACGGCGCGATCTCGCCGCGCCAGATCCGCGACCGCACCGGAGCTCCGGTCATTGCGCTCAGCGAGCAGCATTCGCTGGAAAACACGCTGCGGTTGTTCGAGAGCGGCGTCGATGACGTCATCCGCAAGCCGGTGCACATCCGCGAAATCCTGGCCCGCATCACCGCCATCCGCCGCCGCGCCAGCGAGGACGTCGCCTATACCGAGATCGGTGCCATGCGCATCTTCATGGACGGCCGCGATCCCGAGATCGACGGGCAGCCGCTGCCCTTGCCGCGCCGCGAGCGCCGTATCCTGGAATATCTGGCGAGCAACCGTGGCCGCCGCGTCACCAAGACCCAGGTGTTCAATGCCATTTACGGCATCTTCGACGAAGAGGTCGAAGAGAACGTGGTTGAAAGCCACATCAGCAAGTTGCGCAAGAAACTGCGCGAAAAGCTGGGCACCGACCCGATCGATTCCAAGCGCTTCCTCGGCTACCGGCTCGTGTTCTGATGCGGCACCGCGCCAGCCTCGCGCAAGACAGGACGCGTAGCCTCGAAGCCAGTGGCATGGATATTGCGGAGACATCTCGATGAGCCTCTACGGAATGATGCGGACCGGCGTTTCGGGCATGAACGCCCAGGCGAACCGCCTGTCGACGACAGCCGACAACATCGCCAACTCCGATACCACCGGCTACAAGCGGTCCTCGGCCGAATTTTCGACATTGATCATGCCGTCGACCGGTGGCGCCTATAATTCCGGCGGCGTCACCACCACGATCCGCCAGGCGGTCAGCGATCCGGGCGTGCTTCAATACACGACCTCGGTCTCCGACCTTGCCGTCAGCGGCGATGGTTTCTTCGTCGTCCAGGATCCAAGCGGCACGCCTTTCCTGACCCGCGCCGGCGCCTTCGTCCCCGACGCACAGGGCCGGCTGGTCAATGCCGCCGGTTTCCAGCTGATGGCCTACAGCTACGCCAATGGCACGCCGGCGGCCACGGTGAACGGCTTCGAAGGTCTCGAGCCGGTTGTCATCTCCGACCAGGGACTGACGGCGACGCCGAGCACCCAAGGCAATTTCAGCGGCAATCTGCCGGCAGGTGCGACACCGGTCGCTGCCATCAACCTGCCCAGCACGAACTCGGCGGGAGCGCAGTATACTTCGAAGTCGTCGATGGTCGCCTATGACAATCTCGGCAACAAGAAGTTGCTCGACGTCTATTTCACCAACACCGGCGCAGGCACCTGGGAGGTGGCGGTCTTCGACCAGTCGAAGGCGACAGCCGGAACTGGCTTCCCCTACGCTGCCGGCGGCGCCCTGGGCACGGCCAACCTGACCTTCGATACCACCACCGGCAAGCTCACCGGCACCCCGACCGGCATTTCATTCACCGTACCGGGCGGCGCCAGCCTTGCCCTCGACCTGTCGACGCTGACCCAGCTCGGCACCGGCTTCACCGTCACCGACGCCCAGGTGAACGGCAACGCGCCGAGCACCATCGACAAGGTGCAGATCAGCAAGGACGGCACCATCTACGCCCAGTACAAGGATGGCACCTCCAAGCCGCTCTACAAAATTCCGCTGGCCGACGTGCAGAGCCCCGACCAGCTCAAGGCGCTGCCTGGCAATGTCTACGCGCAAGGCACCGACTCCGGTGCGGTCCGTGTCGGCTTTGCCAACGAAGGCAAGGCCGGTTCGATCATCTCGGGCGCGCTCGAAAATTCCAACGTCGATATCGCGGAGGAATTGACCGACATGATCGCGGCCCAGCGCAGCTACACCGCCAATTCCAAAGTCTTCCAGACCGGTTCCGACCTGATGGACGTCCTTGTCAACCTGAAGAGATAAACCGGGCTTCGCCCGTGAAAGACCAGCATGTCGCTTTCCTCCGCACTGAGCATCGCCCAATCGGCGCTTCTGGCCACCTCGCGGCAGACAAGCGTCGTCACGCGCAACGTGGCAGACGCCGACAATCCGAACTATTCGCGCCGCATCGCGCTGGTCACCAGCACGACGCCCGGCGCGCGTTCGGTTGATGTCCAGCGTGCGGCCAACGACCTGCTGTTTCGCCAGAACCTCGGCGCTCTGTCCGCCTATGCCGGCCAGAGCGCGCTCTACAACGGCATGGATCAGCTCGACGTCTCGGTGAATGGCGTCGACAACGCCTCCTCGCCTTCGACAGCGATCGGCAATCTGCAGCAGGCGCTGCAGCTGTACGCCACCTCACCGTCCAACCAGAATCTTGGCTCGAGCGTCATCGACGCGGCCAAACAGGTCGTGCGGTCCCTGAATGAAGGCTCCAAGGCCATTCAGGATTTTCGTACCCAAACCGACGGCCAGATCGATACCGCCGTCAAGGATCTCAACTCGCTGCTCAACCAGTTCCAGGATGCCAACACCGCGGTCATGTCCGGAACCCGTTCAGGCACCGACGTTTCCGATGCGCTCGACCAACGCGACGCATTGTTGAAGAAGATCGCCAATTACATTCCGGTGTCGACCTTCACGCGTGGCGACAACGACATGGTCATCACCACGGGTGACGGCACGACATTGTTCGAGACGATCCCACGCACCGTCAGCTTCGCCCCGTCTTCGGGGTACGCCGCGGGTGCGGCCGGCAACACGGTCTATATCGACAACGTACCGGTCTCGGCGGGCAGCGGCGGCAACACCACCGCCAGCGGCACCATTGCCGGCCTGCTGCAATTGCGCGACGGCGTCGCCTCGACCATGCAGAGCCAGCTCGACGAAACCGCGCGCGGCCTGATCACCGCCTTTGCCGAAACGGCACCGTCGATGCCCAATGCGGCGGGCCTGTTCACCTGGTCGGGCGCACCGGCGGTGCCAGCCGCGGGCACGCTCGTCGACGGCCTTGCTGGAACGATCAAGATCAATGCCGCGACGGATCCCAGCACCGGCGGCAACCCGACATTGCTGCGCGATGGGGGGGCCAATGGCGTCGCCTACGTCGCCAACACCACTGGCGGGGCTTCATACTCCAACCTTCTGGTCGCCTATGGCGACCAGCTCGACAAGCCGATGACGTTCGATCCCTTGGCCGGGATTTCGGCAACCTCCAGCGTTGCCGACTACGCCGCCAATTCGATCGGCTGGTTGCAGGGCGTTCGTCAGCAGGCTTCGTCCGCCGCCGACGCCAAGGAAGCCCTGGCACAGCGCAGTGCCGATGCCTTGTCCAACGCAACCGGCGTCAATGTCGATCAGGAAATGTCGCTGATGCTCGATCTCGAGCACACCTATCAGGCATCCGCCCGGATGATGAAGACCATCGACGACATGATGACGGCGCTGTTGAGCGCGGTGGGATAAGCCATGACCTTTGTCTCCTCTGCTGCCCTTACGAATGCCATGCGCTATCAGCAGATGCGCATGCAGGCCGATCTCGTCAAAGCCACGAAAGAGTCCTCGACCGGCAAGGTCGCCGATGTCGGTCTGGCACTTGGTGGGCGTACCGCCCAGTCCGTCACCTTTTCGCGCGACCTCGACCGGCTCAACGTCGTTGTCGATTCCAACGGACTGGTGGCCGCCCGGCTCTCATCCACCCAGACCTCGCTCGGCCAGCTCTCCAACGTCGCGCAGACTTTCCTGTCCAGCCTGACCACCGCGTCGTCGGGCGACAACTCCGACAGCCTGACCCAATCGACCGGCCAGACAACGATCCAGCAGCTTACGTCGATCCTCAACACCAGCGTCAACGGCGAATATCTGTTCGCTGGCACCAACACCGACGTCAAGCCGATCAACGATTTCACCGCCGCCGGCTCTCCCGCCAAGGCTGCCTTTGACGCCTCCTTCGTCGCCAAGTTCGGCTTCCCGCCCAGTGACCCGGCCGCGGCCAACATCACCGCGGCCCAGATGGACGATTTCATCACCAACGATGTCACGCCGCAGTTCCTCGGCGCGGGCTGGCAGACCAACATGTCGAATGCGACCGACCAGCAGATCGTCAGCCGCATCGCGCTCAACGAAACCACCGAGACCTCGACCGGGGCCAACAGCGACGGCATCAGGAAGCTCGCCATGGCGGCGGCCTTGGTCTCCAGCCTGATGTCCACCAACATCAGCCAGGCGGCGAAGGACACCATCATCGACCACTCGCAGAAATTGGTCGGCGAGGCGCTGAGCGGCATCGCCCAGGTCCAATCCCAGACCGGCATCGTGCAGAAGCGCGTCTCCGATGCCAGCGACCGCATGAAGACGCAGATCGACCTGTTCGAACGCCACATTCTGGATCTAGAGGCAGTCGATCCGGCGGAAGCGGCGACCCGCGTCGCCAATCTGACGCAGCATATCGAGACGTCTTTCGCCCTGACGGCGCGCCTGCAGCAGCTCAGCCTGTTGAATTACCTGACCTGACACCTCCAGCGGAACGGTAGAGCCACCGATGTACCAATTCTCCTACGCCGACGTTCAGAGCACCTCCGTCGCGGACGCCAAGGACCGCGAGCGGGACCTCCTGACCCGCTCGATCGACATGCTGTCGGCCGCCGCCGCGGCAGGCCAGCATTCGATGGAGGCGGTCGAGGCGCTGCATTTCACCAATCGCGTCTGGACCACCTTCGTCGAGGATCTCGGCTCCAGCGACAATGCACTCCCCAAGGAGTTGCGCGCCAACCTGATCTCCATCGGCCTGTGGCTGCTGCGCGAGGCCGAGGACATCCGCCAGGGCCGCACCGACAATTTCGAGGGGCTGATCGAAGTATCCCAGATCATCCGCGACGGCATTCAATGACCAACACGTTGAAGTTATCGCTGAAGCCCAATGAGAAGATTTACATCAACGGCGCGGTCATCCGCGTCGACCGCAAGGTCACCATCGAGCTGATGAACGACGTGCAGTTCCTGCTCGAGAGCCATGTGATCCAAGCAGACGACGCGTCGACGCCATTGCGGCAGCTCTATTTCATCGTGCAGGTCATGCTGATAAACCCCGCTGGCGCCGACGAAGCGCGCGAGATGTTCCGTCGCTCGCTGCCACTGCTCATTGCAAATTTCGAAGATGCCGAGATCGGCAGCGCGCTGAAACAGGTCGACCGCATGGTCGGCGAGGATCACATCTACGAGGCCCTGAAGGCGATCCGCTCGCTTTATCCTCTCGAACGCCGCGCGCTTGGCGGCAATGACGATGTTCCGGGCGCCGCGCGCCCGCTGGCCGTGGGAGCACGATACTGATGACCGTGGACATGACGACGACGGTGCCGGTTGGCGCCAACCAGACCACCACGTCGACCTCGAAGACGGCGGTCGACTATCAGTCCTTCCTGAAGCTTCTGATCGCGGAGATGAAGAACCAGGATCCAACCAAGCCGATGGATTCGACGGCGTATGTCGCCCAGCTCGCCACCTTCTCCCAGGTCGAGCAATCGGTGCAGACCAACACCAAGCTCGACCAGATCATGCAGTCCTCGGCGCTGTCGCAGGCCGACGCTCTCATAGGCCGCAACATCACCTCGGCCGATGGCAAGACAACGGGCACGGTGGCGTCGGTTACGCTTGGCAGCAACGGACTGATCGCGGTGTTGCAGGATGGCACCACGGTCCCTGTCGGCGCGGGCGTGTCGATCAAGCCGGCGAGCTAGGCCAACCGCCGACATGAATGAGGCCGACGCACTCGACATCGTCCAGTATGCGGTGTGGACGGTGCTGACCGCATCCGCTCCGGTGGTCCTGGTCGCCATGGCGGTCGGCATTGGCATTGCCTTGATCCAGGCGTTGACGCAGGTCCAGGAAATCACCTTGACCTTCGTTCCCAAGATCGTCGCCATCATGCTGGTGGTGGCGCTTACGGGTCCCTTCATCGGCGGCCAGATATCGGCCTTCACCAATGTCATCTTCGAGCGCATCCAGAACGGTTTCTGAGCGATTTCCAGCAAGGGTGCTCGACGCTTCCGCCCAGATTTGCGCCGGGATGAAACGCAGCTAGCAGGCGTCCGGGTTGCGGCTAGTGCATTTCGCCCGGAAGTGGTTCCCGGTTCCGGAACAACGACCTGTATAGAATCAGAAGCTTACAGCAAGGTCGGGCGAATCCGGTTCGCCGCGACATGCTGTGGAGTGCCATTCAGGGCTCGACGGTTTGCGGTGGCGGCGCCAGCGTGTGGCCCTTCGCTATCCCCTTGTTGGACCATGATCTTCCCTGCAAGGCATTCGCCCTTTGCGCCGCGATGCCATAGTTTCGGCAAATCATGCGGGGAAACGGATTCCCGCAAGGATCAGCGCGCCGTGGCAGGAACCCATCCATGATTGACGAGAAGCCGGATAGCGAAAGCGTCTCGGCGCTGGCGCCGTTCCGGCATGGCATCTTCCGGGCCGTATGGGGCGCGAGCCTCGTCTCCAATTTCGGCGGCTTGATCCAGGGCGTCGGCGCCGCCTGGATGATGACCACCATCGCCACCTCGCCCTATCAGGTCGCCCTGGTCCAGGCCTCGACCACCTTGCCGATCATGCTGTTCGCGCTTGTCGCCGGCGCCATCGCCGATAGCTTCGACCGCCGCAAGGTGATGCTGGTCGCCCAGACCTTCATGCTGGTCGTTTCGGTGCTTTTGACCGCGTTCACCTATTTGGACCTGATCACGCCGTGGACGCTGCTGGCCTTTACCTTCCTGATCGACAGCGGCACGGCACTCAACAGCCCGTCATGGCAGGCCTCCGTCGGCGACATCGTTCCTCGCAACAAGGTGCCTGCCGCCGTGGCGCTGAATTCCATGGGCTTCAACCTGACACGCAGCGTCGGCCCGGCAATCGGTGGCATCATCGTCGCGGCCGCCGGCGCGGCCGCGGCCTTCGCGGCGAACGCGGTGAGCTATGTCGGGCTTATCGTCGTGCTGGCACGCTGGAAGCCGGATCTACCGGCCTCGACCTTGCCGCGCGAGTCATTGGGGGCCGCCATGGGCGCCGGCCTGCGCTACGTCGCCATGTCGCCCAATATCGGCAAGGTGCTGGTCAGGGGCGCCGCCTTTGGCTTCAGCGCCGGCGCGGTGCTGGCGCTGCTGCCGCTGGTGGCGCGCGATGTGGTCAAGGGCGGTGCGCTGACCTACGGCATCATGCTGGGCGCCTTCGGCATCGGCGCCGTCGGCGGGGCGCTGATCAGCGTGCGGCTGCGGCAGCTGCTCTCCAGCGAGACGATGGTGCGCTGTGCCTTCGCCGGCTTTGCGGCCTGCGCCTTCAACGCCGCCGTCAGCCAGCATGCCTGGCAGACCTCGCTCGGCCTGCTGGTCGGCGGTGCCTGCTGGGTGATCGCGCTCTCGCATTTCAACGTCACCGTGCAGATGGCGACACCGCGCTGGGTGGTCGGCCGGGTTCTGTCGGTCTACCAGACCGCAACCTTCGGCGGCATAGCACTGGGCAGCTGGATCTGGGGTGTCGTCGCCGACGCGCATGGCGCCGAGACGGCGCTGATCGCCGCGGCCATCGCCATGCTGGCCGGCGGCGCCATCGGCCTCGTGCTGCCGCTGCCGCAACAGCAGGTGCTCAACCTCGACCCGCTCAACCGCTTCAAGGAGCCCCACCTGGCACTCGACCTGAAGCCGCGCAGCGGTCCGATCGCCATTATGATCGAATACATCATCCGGCACGAGGACGAGGCGGAATTCCTCGCCACCATGGCCGAGCGCGGCCGCATCCGCCGCCGCGACGGCGCCCGCAACTGGACACTGGCGCGCGATCTCGAAAATCCGGAGATCTGGATCGAGCACTACCACACGCCGACCTGGCTCGAATATGTCAGGCATAACGGTCGCATCACCCAAGCCGACGCCATGGTCGGCGAACGCTTGCGGGCGCTGCACTCGGGCAACGAGCCGCCGCGCGTGCGCCGCGTCATCGAGCGTCCGACGACCGCCGGCACCGCGTTGGTTATGGCCAAGGGGCCGATCGAGCACTGACGAATTCAAAGGTTCGCGGCGCCTACCCCTCTCCCGACAGGTCCCGGCGGGCCTTTTCGAGTTCCTCGGCATAGCGCCGCATCAAATGGCCCTCGGTCAGCAGCCCGAGCACGATGTGGTCGGCGAAGTCCTCGACCACGGCCAGTTCCTCGGCGCCGGCGCGCTGGAAGGTCTCGGCGGCGGCCTGCACGTTCATGCTGGGCACCAGGACAGCATCCTTGTACTGGGCAAGGTCGCGCACCGGCACCTCGCCCCCGGAGGGATCGCTGTGCAGTTCGGCCACGATCAGCACGCCGACATACTCATCCCCCGGGTCGACGGCGATCACGCGCTGGGCCGAGCCCAGCGGGAATTCCTTGCGGAAGGCGGCCAGCGTCGTCGACGCATCGACGGTCTTGATGTCCTCGCGCATCATCGAGCCGACGGTCAGGCTGCGCATCCAGCCGACATCGTGGGCGCTGCGGATCGTCTCGCCGCGCAGGTGGAAGCGCCAGGTCGAGAACGAATAACCGAAGGTCTCGCGCACCAGGATCGCCGCCATGATCGAGGCGGCCAGCACCACGCCGGTGAGCGTCAGGTCGCGGGTCGATTCCAGCGCCAGGAAGGTCATGGTCAGAGGCCCGCCGACGACGCCGACGGCAAGCGACGTCATGCCGACAACGGCGGCGACGGCGGGGTCGATCCCGGTCGCCGGCGACACGAGCGCCATGACACCGGCGAACGACTTGCCGAGCAGCGCACCAAGGAACAGCGAGGCGAAGAACAATCCGCCGCGAAAGCCCGAACCCAGTGAGATCGCCGACGCCGCCAGCTTCAGCACGAAGACGCTGGCCACCACCGCCAGCCCGTAATTCATGGCGAACTCGCGATGCAGCGCGCCGTGGCCGCTGGACAGGACCTGCGGCGTGATCAGGCCGAGGAGGCCGACCAGCACACCACCGATGACGGGGCGCAGCGAGGCATCGACCGACAGCCTGTTGAACCCGCGCTCGATCAACGTCACCAGTTGCATGATGGCGATCGAGGCAGCACCGCCAAGCAGGCCGAGCAACAGGAAAGGCACATATTGGCTGGCGGTGAGTTGCGGCAACCCTGAAAGCTCGAGCGGAAAGGGCACGCCGCCGAACAATTCCGCCGTCAGCGACGCCGAGATCGCAGCCGTCATGACAGGGGCGACATTGGCGACCGAGTAGATGCCGATGACCAGTTCGAAACCGTAGAAGGCGCCCGTCAGCGGGGCGTCGAAGGCGGCCGATATGGCGCCGGCGGCACCACAGCCAACCAGAATGCGGACGTCATTGCGGCGCAACCGGAAAGCGCGCGCCAGCCGTGAGGCGACGCCTGAGCCGACCTGTGTATAGCCCGCCTCCAGACCGACCGAAGCGCCGAAGCCGCTGGAAATCATCGTCTGCACGACGATGATGAAGGTGTCGGTCAGAGACATGCGCCCGCCATAGAGCGCGTTGGCCTCGATCGGATCGACCGGCGTGCGGAATTTCCGGAGCCTCAGCCAGACCACCGATATCCCGAGCAGGATACCGCCGATCGCCGGGATCAGCGCCTGTATCGGATTGGCGAGCGAGAACATGCCAGACAGGCGCCCGCCGGGCTGGACGCCGAACAGCAGCCCGTGCAGGTCCTGTACGATCTGGCTCATCGCGGTGACCAGTATGCCAGCCATGACGCCGACAACACCCGCCAGCATGACCACGGCGATGCCGCGTGCCTCCAGCAGAGGGACTGACCTCAAAAGAACCGCGCGCAGCCGGCGGGCGTAGACTTGGGGTTGGTTTCTGGAAAGCACCGGGGCGGCTCGCCGATATCAAGGCAAAGGAAGACCCGCCTGATACGCCGGGCGGCACGTCGTGACAACCACAATGCCGACATCAAAGGCGCCATTATGGCCGCGAAACCGCCCGATCCGGCCTTTCCCGCTTTGGGCCGACGGGGCCGCCCGCCAGTTGCGAACTAACCGTGCCCTTTCAGCACAATGCGTACACCGAGCCGGAGCGCGGCAAGGATCCGGGCGCCGGACCGCTCAGGTCGGCATGGCTTCGCCGGCCTCGTAGAGCACGAGATTGCGCTCGCCGATGCCGAGCCCCGGCCAGCTCGCGCGCCAGTCGGCAAGATGCGGCGAGCGGAAATGCGCATCCAGTGCCGGTCTGGCGCGCCACACCTCGGTGATCCGGATCAAGCCGGGATCAAGCACATCCTGCGCATAGGAATATTCAAGGCAGCCGTCCTCGGCGCGGCTGGCGCGAACCATGCGATCCATCACCGGCCTTGCCTCGTCAAGCCTGTCGGGCGGCAGGCGGATCGTTCCGATGATCAGCAGCATGAAGTGTCCTTCGCGAGAGAGTCGATCCCGTCACTCTCCCACCCTCGCGCAAGCTTGGCCAGCTACCCTCGCCGGGCTGTCGCATGCTCGGCAGCCCAGGGGTTCGAGGACGAGAATGGCGATCAGCGAAAGCATCCAGCCCGGCGCGGTGGCCAAGAACGGCCGCGACGTCTTCTTCGCGCTCGGCATCGTCGTCATCCTGGCCGTGCTGTTCCTGCCGATCCCGGCCTTTCTCATCGACATCGGGCTTGCCTTCTCGATCGCGCTTTCGGTGCTGATCCTGATGGTGGCGCTGTGGATCCAGCGGCCGCTCGATTTCTCGTCCTTCCCGACCGTGCTGCTCATTGCCACCATGCTGCGCCTGTCGCTCAACATCGCCACCACGCGCATGATCCTGTCGCATGGCAATGAGGGCACGCACGCCGCCGGCTATGTCATCGCCGGCTTCTCCAAGCTGGTGATGGCCAGCGATTTCGTCATCGGCCTGATCGTCTTCATGATCCTGATCGTGGTGAACTTCATCGTCATCACCAAGGGTGCCACCCGTATCGCCGAGGTCGGCGCGCGCTTCACCCTCGACGCCATCCCCGGCAAGCAGATGTCGATCGACGCCGACCTCTCCGCCGGCATGATCGACGACAAGACCGCGCAACTGCGCCGCCGCGAATTGGAAGAGGAATCCTCCTTCTTCGGCTCGATGGACGGCGCCTCGAAATTCGTCCGCGGCGACGCCATCGCCGGCCTCATCATCACCGCCATCAACATCGTCGGCGGCATCGCCATCGGCTACATCAGGCACGGCATGGGCATGGGCGAGGCCGCCGACGTGTTCATCAAGCTGTCGGTCGGCGACGGTCTCGTCACCCAGATCCCGGCGCTCATCGTCTCGCTCGCCGCCGGCCTGCTGGTCTCCAAGGGCGGCACGCGTGGCTCGACCAACCAGGCCGTGTTCGGCCAGCTCGGCGCCCATCCGCGCGCGCTCTACGTGGCGGCCGCACTGCTGGTGCTGCTCGGCCTGATGCCCGGCCTGCCACTGTTCCCGTTCTTCGCGCTCGCCGCCGGCATGGCCGGCCTCGGCTACGTCATACCGATGCGCCACAACCGGGCAGTCGCTGAGGCCGAGGCGCTGAAGAGCCAGGAAAAAGCGAGCAAGGCCGAGGAAGAGAAGAACTCGGTCAAGGCCTCGCTCGCCACCGCCGAGATCGAATTGCTGATCGGCAAGCAGCTTTCCACCCGGCTCCTGGTCTCGCATCAGGAACTGGTCTTCCGCATGTCCAAGATGCGCAAGAAATTCGCCCAGCAATACGGCTTCGTCGTGCCGGAAGTCCGTGTCGCCGATGACTTCGCCATCCCGCCGAAAAGCTATCAGATCAAGGTGCACGGCACCGTGGTCGCCGAGTATTCGATGCGCGTCGGCGAGATCATGGTGCTGCTCGGCAACCGCGACATACCCGAAATCCCCGGCGAGGAGATTCGCGAGCCCGCCTTCGGCATGCGCGCCTACTCCGTCATGGAAACCTTCGCGGAGGATCTGAAGCGCGAGAACTTCACCTTCGCCGACAACATGTCGGTGCTGCTCACCCATCTCTCGGAAGTCATCCGCAACAACCTGCCGCAGTTGCTTTCCTACAAGGACATGAAGGCGCTGCTCGAACGCCAGGACCAGGAATACCGCAAGCTCGCCGACGAGATCTGCACCACCCACATCTCCTATCCCGGCCTGCAGGCGGTGCTCAAGCTGCTGCTTGCCGAACGCGTCTCGATCCGCAATCTGCATCTCATCATCGAGGCCATTGCCGAGATCGCGCCGCATGTGCGCCGCACTGAGCAGATCGTCGAGCATGTGCGCATCCGCATGGCCCAGCAGATCTGCGGCGACCTGTCCGAAGGCGGCGTGCTCAAGGTGCTGCGCCTCGGCAACCGCTGGGACCTTGCCTTCCATCAGAGCCTCAAGCGCGACGCCAAGGGCGAGGTGCGCGAATTCGACATCGATCCGCGCCAGTTGGAGGAATTCGGCCAGGACGCCACCAAGGCGATCAAGAAACACCTCGAAGCCGGCGAGCGATTTGTCCTCGTCACCGCGCCCGACGCCCGCCCCTATGTGCGCATGATCATCGAGCGCCTGTTCACCACGCTGCCGGTGCTCTCCCATGTCGAAATCGCCAAAGGCGTCGAGATCAGGGTGCTCGGGACCATATCGTGAGCGTTCTCTCGCAGGCCGTCGTCATCGCGGCGTTCCTCGCCTTCTGCCGCATCGGCGCCTGTTTCATGCTGATGCCTGGCCTGTCTAGCGCCCGCGTCCCGGTGCAGGTCAGGCTGTTCGTCGCGGTCGCCGCCACCGGCGGCCTGCTCGCCTTCCTGTGGGACAAGATCTTTCCCTTCGTCGATCCGCGTCCGCAGATCCTGGTGCCGATGATCATCTCGGAGTTGCTGGTCGGCGGACTGATCGGCGCCATGACCAGGCTCTACATGGAGGCGCTTCGCTTCATGGGTTCGGCCATCGCCATGCTGATCGGCTATGGCGGTTCCGGCGGGCCGGCGATCGAGGAACCGGAGCCGCAGGCGGCCCTTGCCGCCATCATTTCGTTCTCGGCGCTGCTGATGCTGTTCGTCTTCGACTTCGATCACGAGATCGTCCGCGCCCTGGTGGCGTCCTACACGGTCGCGCCGGTCAACGTCTTCTTCAACCCGCAGGCGGCGCTGGTCGACATCACCGACACCGTGTCGGACACATTCTTCCTGGTCATCCGCCTCGGCAGCCCGTTCGTCGCCTATGCCATTCTCGTCAATCTGACGATCGGCTTCGTCAACAAGCTGACGCCGCAGATCCCGATTTATTTCATCTCGCAGCCCTTCGTCATGGCCGGCGGCATGCTGATCTTCTATTTCGCCGCCGGCACCATGCTGTCGCTGTTCGTCGACGGCTTCGTCGACCTCACGCTGGCGAGGTGACATGAGCACGCGCAAGGATCGTCTGAGGAAACTGGTCAAGGTGCAGGGACAGCTGAAAGCCCTGCACGAAACCCGCCACGCCACCTTCGTCGCCGCGGCAAGCGCCGCCGAGACCGAGGCCCGCGAATTGATCGGCCATTTCGACCAGGACAATTCCCTCTCTAGCCTGTTCCCCGATCTCTATCATCGCCGCATCGCCCAGGCCGTCGTGCGCCAGGAGGAGAGCCTGGAAGGCGCGAGACAAGAAGCCGCCCTCATCGCCGCGGCAACCGCCCGCACGAACATGGTCGAGCGCGCCTACAGGGACCTGCGCAACCGCGACGAGCGCGAGAGATCAGACCGCGAGCGGCTGGACCTGATCGCGCAGAAGCGGCATCCGAAAGCAGGTGAATAGGTTTCCCATTCCCCGCAAGCCTGCCACAAGCTTGTTGAGGCATGGTCCTGGCTAAGGAAACCCGGCAAAAGGCGGACCTTCTTGGCGATTTCTCCACCCAGCGACATCGTGATGGATGTCGCCCGAGCTGCCGATCCGATGGATATCGAGGCTGCCCGCGCCGCGCTGACCAAGCGCGCTGGCAGCGTCGCCGGCACGTTTTCGGTCGGCACCGCGGCTTCGGTCGATGCCGGCTCGATCCTGTCGCGCGCGACGGCGGACAAGGCCGCCGCAACAGCCGACCCGGCCAAGAAGTTCAAGAAGTTCGAGGCGATGGTCCTGCAGACCTTCATCCAGAACATGCTGCCCAAGGACACCGAGGGCGTCTATGGCACGGGTCTCGCAGGCGACATGTGGAAATCGCAGCTCGCCGAGCGTGTCGCCGACGTCATGGCTGACCGCGGCGGCATCGGCATCGCCAAGTCGCTGCTCGCCGACCACTACATGGACGGCAAGCGCAAGATTCCGATCGGCCCGGTCTCGAATGGGCCGGAAAAAACCGAGATCGATCAGCAGACCCGTCTGTCCACGTCGCTCGTCCAGGAGCTGCAGCGCAAAGCCGCCAAGTCGATGACCGGCGACGAGACAACCAAAAAAACAGACATCAAGATCTAGGACTGGGAAACACATGGCCGACTCTTCGGAATTCACCGCCAAGCTGCCCGCGCGCACCACCGCGTCGGACGCACCGACTCCTTTCGCGCGGCCTGGAAACCTTGCCGCCATCATCGGCCGCATCGAGGAGGTGGTCGAGGAAGAGACCGCCGGCATCCGCAGCGATACAAGCTATGACCTCAAGGCGTCGAACGCCCGCAAGAGCCGCTATCTCTACGAGCTGACCCGGGCCATGAAGGGCGGCAGCGAAGCCGAATTCCTCGAGCAGCACCGCGAGGGCCTGACCCGGCTGCGCCAGAAGCTGGCGAAGAACGAAGCCGCTATCCTGGCGCATCTGAGCGCCGTCAACGAGGTCGCCAGCCTGCTGCGCAGTGCCATCCAGCGCGCCGAGACCGACGGCACCTACTCCGCCGGCGAGTTCGGCAGGATGAAAGGTTAGAGCGCGGCAATGCCGAGCTCGCGTTCAGAATGATCAAGGTCATCGCCATAGCGGTCTGGATCTGCGCCGCCACGCTCGGCGCGGTGTTCTATTCGTTCCAGGCCGCCGGTGAACAGGGCGTCGGTGAGAAACCCAAGCCGATGCTGGGCGGGCTGGACTACGTCAAGACCGACATCATTTCGGTGCCGCTGATCCACGACTCCAAGATCGACGGCTATTTTCTGGCCAAGCTCGTCTACACCGTCGAGCCGGAGCAGATAAAGAAGCTGTCGATCCCGGCCGAGGCGCTCATCACCGACCAGGTCTACACCTACCTCTACGCCAACCCCCAGATCGACTTCACCAAGAAGGCGACGCTCGACCTCGATGCCTTTCGCGCCGCGATCCGCGACACGATCAACACCCGGGTCGGCGCAACCCTGGTCCATGAGGTCCTGATCGACCAGGTCAATTTCCTGAGCAAGGATGAGATCCGCGACAACTGGCTGCGTCGGCGGCAGGATGCCAGCACCCAGGCGACCGAGACTCCCAAGCCGGTCAGCGCGCACTAAGCCATCGGCCCAGTGCCGGTGGCCCTAGAGCAGTCGGCGTTGGGGCCAATCCCTGCAATTCGCGTTGACGTAAACGTCAATCCGAAGCTATATGCGGCAGCGATCATGATCGCCAGTGATGCCGCATGAACTTCGGCTGGACCGAAGTGCGTAGCGTGACAGATGCAACCAGACAGGGAGAACAGCGTGAGCGTTCAGGATATAGCCGAGAAGATCAAGTCGCGCGTGGCCAGCAGCGGCTTCGACCGTTCCGTGAAGTTCGACACCGGCAGCGACGGCGTCATCGTCATCGACGGCGCGGCCGTCTCGACCACGGACGCTCCCGCCGACTGCACCATCAAGCTGTCACTCGACGATCTGGATTCGCTGATCGCGGGCGACCTGAACCCGACCATGGCGTTCATGACCGGCAAGATAAAGGTCGAGGGCGACATGACCGTCGCCATGGCGCTGAGCCAGTTGATCGGTTGACAGGCACGACTTCGAGATAAACGAAACGCCGCCTTTTCAGGCGGCGTTTCGTTTGAAGGGCAGTCGCGCTTAAGGCTTCATGCGGCCAAGGTCGGCGCCTGTGCCTTGAGCTTGCGGCCGGACGCCTTCAGCGTGCCCCTGGCGCCGTCAAGCACGCCCTCCACCAGTTCCAAGGCCAGCAGACGGTGCCGTTCGTAAGGCCCCGGCATGGCGAGCGCCCCGGTCCTGGCGGCCGAAAAGCCGAAGCGGCCATAGTAAGGCTCGTCTCCAACCAGCAGGATCGCAGCGTGGCCGAGGCGCGCGGCTTCCGCGATGGCATGCCGCATCAGCGCCGAGCCGATGCCGGCACTCTTGAGCGACGGGTCGACGGCGAGCGGGCCAAGCAGCAGCGCTGGCGGACCGCCCTCGCCCAGCGTGACATCCCATAGCCGCACGGTGCCGGCCACGCCGCCCGAGGCATCGCGTGCGACGAAGGCAAGCCCCTCCGAGGGCCGGCGGCCGCGGCGCAGCTTCTCCGATGATTTGGTCTTGCGCTTCGGCCCCATGGCGCGATCGAGCAAGGCTTCGCGCGCCGCCACGTCGGCAGCGGTTTCGGCGACCATGGCGAAGGCCGGCGCATGAGCTACGAATTCGACTGACATTTCCATTTCCGCGATCCCTTCACGAGCGGAGATATGTTCCACAGGCGAGCCCAAGTGGGCGACGGGCGCCCACCTGGGATGATCTGAACAGCTCTAATGAGCCGTCAGATCACGTAGGATCGGAGAGGCTCGAAGCCGTTGAAGGCGACCGCCGAGTAGGTGGTCGTGTAGGCGCCGGTGCCTTCGATCAGCACCTCGTCGCCGATGGTCAGCGACAAGGGCAGCGGATACGGCGTCTTCTCGTACATCACGTCGGCCGAATCGCAGGTCGGGCCGGCCAGCACGCAAGGCGCGGTCTCGCTGCCGTCATGGCGGGTGACGAGGGGATAGCGGATCGCCTCGTCCATCGTCTCGGCCAGACCGCCGAACTTGCCGATGTCGAGGAACACCCAGCGCACATTGTCGTTGTCGGCCTTCTTCGAGATCAGCACGACTTCCGACTTGATGACCCCGGCATTGCCGACCATGCCGCGGCCCGGCTCGATGATCGTCTCGGGAATGGCGTTGCCGAAGTGCTTGCGCAGCGCCGAGAAGATCGCCTGGCCATAGGCCTGGGCCGCCGGCACGTCACGCAAATAGCGCGTCGGGAAGCCGCCGCCCATATTGACCATCTTGAGCACGATGCCTTCTTCCGCGAGCGTCGCGAACACCTTCTTGGCGTCGGCCAGAGCACGGTCCCACGCGGTCAGGTCGGTCTGCTGCGAGCCGACATGGAACGACACGCCATGGGCGGCGAGGCCGAGGCCCCTGGCATGGCGCAGCACGTCGACGGCCATGTCGGGCACGCAGCCGAACTTGCGCGACAGCGGCCACTCGGCGCCCTCGCCATCGGTCAGCACGCGGCAGAACACGCGGGAGCCTGGAGCGGCGCGCGCGATCTTCTCGACTTCCTCGACGCAATCGACCGCGAACAGCCGGATGCCGAGTTGGTAGGCGCGTGCAATGTCACGCTCCTTCTTGATGGTGTTGCCGAAGGAGATGCGGTCCGCCGGCGCACCGGCGTCCATCGCCATCTCGACTTCGGCAACGGAAGCGGTGTCGAAGGACGAGCCCATCGCAGCAAGCAGGCGCAGGATTTCCGGCGCCGGGTTTGCTTTCACCGCATAGTAGATCTTGGAATCGGGCAGAGCCTTCTCGAAGGCGCGGAAATTGTCGCGCACGACGTCGAGGTCGACGACGAGGCAGGGGCCGGACGGACGTCGGGTGGCGAGGAAGTCGAGGATGCGCTGTGTGGCCATCGGGTTTCTCCATCGCGCCTTTCGGCGCGCACAAGGGTGCGGGCGCGGGCTGTCGGCCTCGCGAACACGCGGTCAAACAAAGGCGGGACGGAAATCCATGGAACCAGCCGGTGGAGACCCCGGAACCATGAAACGCCGTCTCGCGGCGATGAACCTTAGCCTTGCCCGGCTTCGGTTCGCTTTGTCTGCCTTGGCTTGGATTGGGAGAACCCCGTTCCGCACTGCCGGCAATGAAGGTGTGCCTCTTCAGTAACCCCGGTCTTTGGACAACCGGCAGAGAACCAGAAAGGCCCGCACCGTCGTTGCTTCAAGGTGTCCTCGGTCTGGCGGTTGGCCGCTAAACCGACTGGAGGGGTTAGCTCCAGTTACCTTACCGATTTCCCTCACCATTCGAGGATCGGCGGACACCCACAGGCACGTGCGACTTTGGGCAAGCGCGATATAAGAGCGAAGCATTTCACAATCAATAAAAATCGTATCGCAGGTTGTAAAATTTCTGGCATCGAACAATGTTGGCCAACCGTATACGGATATCGAACGATGACAGGCACGCACGGCCCTTTCAACGCCTTTCTCGACCTTCGCCAGATGCCGGTGGCGCATGCCGAACTTGGACCCTTGGCCGGCCTGCGGCTGGCGGTCAAGGATATTTACGACGTTGCCGGCTACCGTACCGGTTGCGGCAATTTGCAGAAATTCGCCAATGGCCACGCCGCTTCGCGCACGGCGCCGGCCGTGCAGGCAATTCTCGACGCCGGTGCGCGCTTCATCGGCAAGACGCAGACCGACGAACTCGCCTTCGCTCTGTTCGGCCAGAACGCGCATTTTCCGTTTCCGGTGAACCCCGCGGCTCCCGACCGTGTCACCGGAGGCTCGTCGTCGGGGTCGGCGGCGGCGGTGGCGGGCAGGTTGGCCGACATCGCCACGGGGTCAGACACCGGGGGTTCGATCCGCGCGCCGGCTAGTTTCTGCGGGCTGATCGGGCTGCGCACCACGCATGGTCGCATTTCCCTCGACGGCACCATGCAACTGGCGCCGAGTCTCGACACGTTCGGCTGGTTCGCCGACGACATCGAAACCTATGAGACTGTCGGCAAGCTGTTGCTTGGCCGCGATCCGCACCAGCATTCCCTGGACCGCCCGCTGGCGCTCGGCTGGCTGGACGAGATGGTCGCCCGGCCGGCGGCCGCCGAATATGCCGGAATGAAGGCGCTGGTGGGCACGGTGTTCGGCACGCCGGCGACGCCAGCGACGCGCTTCAGCTCGTCCCCGGACGAACTCTACTGGTGCTTTCGCCGCCTGCAGGCCAAGGAGGCCTGGACAGTGCATGGCGAATGGATCACCAGCGGGGAGCGCGAGCTCGGGCCCGGCGTCGAGGAACGGTTCGGCTTTGGCCGTGCGGTCGACGACCGGACAGCACAGGCCGAGAAGGTGCGCCGGCTGACCTTTCGCGGCGAACTCAGCGCCTTGCTTGGCAAGGACGGCCTCCTTGTCCTGCCGACGGTGCCGGGTCCGGCACCCTATGTCGACAGCACACCGGAGCAATTCCAGGCCTACCGCGAACGCGCGCTCCATCTTCTATGCCTGGCCGGGCTCTCCGGCTTTCCGCAGATCACCTTGCCGATCGGCTCGGTCGCCGGCGCTCCGTTCGGCCTGTCGCTGCTTGGCCCTTCCGGCAGCGACATTGCCCTGATACGGCTCGGCCGAAAACTTCTCGACGCAGCACAAAGAGCCTGAACAATGGACACACTGACCCGCATGCGCGCCTTCATCGACGTCGTCGAGGCCGAAGGCTTTTCGGCGGCGGCGCGCAAGATCGGCCGCTCCAAGGCGCTGCTGTCGAAATATGTGCGCGAGCTGGAGGACGAGCTCGGCGCTCTGCTGCTGAACCGCACCACGCGCCAGTTCTCGATGACCGAGGCCGGCCACACCTACTACCGCCGCGCCTCGGAAATCGTGCGCGAGGTCGACAGCCTGGCCGACGCCGTGCGCGAGTCCTCCGGCGACGTGCGCGGCCGCATCAAGCTGTCGGCGCCGCGCACCTTCGCCGACGCGCCGATCGGCCAGTCGCTGATCGACTTCGCCAAGCAGTATCCCGACATCGTGCTCGACATCCAGCTCGACGACCGCTTTGTCGATCTGGTCGAGGAAGGCTTCGACCTTGCCGTGCGCATCTCGCGGCTGGAGAACTCGTCGCTGATCGCCAGGCGGCTGGCGCCGTTTTCGATCAAGCTCTGCGGCTCTCCAGAACTGATCGCCAAGCATGGCATGCCGACACGACCGCAGGATCTCGGCCACATGCCCTGCATCGTCGACACCAATGGCCGCGGACTGAACAACTGGCCCTTCAAGGGCGACAATGGCGATCCGGTAAGCATCGCCGTCTCCGGCCCGATCGAGGTCAACAGCCCGATGGCGGCGCGCGCCGCGGCCTTGTCGGGGCTTGGATTTTGCATCCTGCCGGATTTCATCGCCGCCCCAGACCTCAAGAGCGGCCAATTGGTGGCGGTGCTCGACGACCGCATCCTGTCGGGCGGCGGCATCTTCGCCGTCTATCCGCATCGCCGTTACCTTCCGGCGAAGGTGCGCGTTTTCGTCGATTTCCTGGTGCAGTGGTTCAGGACGCGCGAGAGCGCCTGACCTGCCCCAGCAGCCCGGATACCGCACGCTTTTGAGCTCTCCTGCATGCGTGGCGCTATCCAAAGCCTCGCGCACTTTTGGGTGACATGCGCCCGCAGTCCCAATTTCGCCCCCTTTCTGGTAACCTTCGACCACGCTCTCGAAAGCCAAGGGAATCGCGACCGCGAATGCATCTGAAACGGCACGCAATCATGCTGGCCTCGGCCTTGGCGGCGATCTTTGCCGCGACAGGACCGGCCGAGGTGCATCCGCACGTCTTCGCCGAGGCGCGCCTCGACGTGGTCCTGTCCCCGGATCACCAAAGTGTGAAAGCGTTGCGTCATCTGTGGCGCTTCGACGATCTGTTTTCGAGCACGGTGATGATGGAGTTCGACAAGAACTCCGACCTGAAGCTTGACGACAAGGAGCTGAAGGAGGTCGCCGACACCGTCCATGCCTCGCTGGCCGAGTTCAATTATTTCCAGCTCGTCACGCAGGACGGCAAGGACGTGGCGATGACGCCGCCGCCGCATCTGATGGCCAATTTCGACAACGACCAGTTGATCATCCTGTTTGAATCCGAACCGAAGGCGCCGATCAAGCTGTCCGGCACGATCGACATCGGCGTCTACGATCCGACCTTCTACACGGCGATCGACTTCACCGAGGATTCCAACATCACCGTCGAGGGCCTGCCGTCGAACTGCACGAGCAAGGTCGTCCGGCCGGACCCGGACGAAGCGATCAAGGAAAACCAGAAGACCCTGACGGATGCCTTCTTCAACGATCCGACAGGCACCGACATGAGCAAGATCTTTGCCACCAAACTTGAACTGACCTGTCAGCCAGAAGGATAGATCCGGTGAACCCGATCGGGAACTGTTCGAAACCGTCCCTGCGTTTGGCAGTCGGCCTGTTGGCCCTTGCCTTTGCCATGATGCATTTCGCCAATGCCGCGCACGCCCAGAGTTCGCTCGGCATCGGCGTCAATGACGGCATGGCACCCACCACCGGTCCGTTCGCCCATATCCTGATGTGGATCAATCTGAGGCAGCAGGAATTCTACCGCGCGCTGGCGACCGCCATGAAGGCAATGCGCCAGGACAACAGCAAGATCTGGATACTCATCGGCCTGTCCTTCGCCTATGGCATTTTCCACGCCGCCGGCCCCGGCCACGGCAAGGCGGTGATCTCGTCTTATATGGTGGCCAACGAACTGGCGCTGAAGCGCGGCATCCTGTTGTCCTTCGTCTCGGCGCTGCTGCAGGGCCTGACGGCGATCCTGGTGATGCTGCTGGCCTATTTCGTCCTGCGCGGCACCACCATCTCGATGACCGATGCGGCCTGGTTCATGGAGATCATGAGCTTTGCCCTGGTCACCCTCTTTGGCGCCTGGCTTTTGTGGCGCAAGCTCGGCCCAGCCGTCCTGCGCCTGTTTGGCAAGGGCCCGGCCTACAGCCTGTCGGCGGCTCACGCCGGTCATTCCCATGCCGGCCATTCGCATGGCGCTCACGACCATGCGGCGCACGCTCATTCCCACGCACTGCACGGGCATGGCGATCACGACCATGGGCATGGCCATTCGCACGATCATTACGGCCACGGCGCGCATGATCATGCGCATCACGACCACGCCAGCGGCGAGGTCTGCGACACCTGTGGCCACTCGCATGCGCCCGATCCGGCGCTGCTGTCGGGTGACCGCTTCGACTGGCGCACCGCCTGGTCGGCGGTGGCCGCCGTCGGCATCCGCCCTTGCTCCGGTGCGTTGATCGTTCTCAGCTTCGCGCTGCTCAACGGGCTCTGGCTCGGCGGCCTGCTGTCGGTGCTGGCAATGTCGTTCGGAACCGCGATCACCGTCTCGGCCCTGGCCACACTGGCGGTGACCGCCAAGAACTGGGCGGTGTATTTCGCCGGCGACGGCCGCATGGGCAACCGCATCCACTCGATCGTCGAGATCGGCGGCGCGGCCTTCGTCTTCCTGTTCGGACTGCTGCTGCTGTCCGCGAGCCTGACGGGCAGCGTTTAGACCCTACCATTCCGTTGGAATGGGATAGGCACCGTGCGCTACTGACCGGGAATCTTGCCGCCCAGCTCATCCTCGATATGCGCGCGGATGATCTCGTCAAAACTCTTTTCGGCACTGAAGCCAAGTTCCCTTGACCGCCGCGCCTCGAAGCGGGTCGGCCAGCCCTTGACGATTGCCCAGATCGTCTCGTCGGGCACCTCGCGGATCAGGCTTGTCGCCTGCGATCCAGCCACCCGTTCCAGCGCCTCGATCTGCTCGCCAACGGTGACGGCGACACCCGGCATCGTCAGGTTGCGGCGCGGCCCCACGGCTGCGCCCTCGATCTCCGCGCCATGGATCAGGAAACTCACCGCCGAGCGCGGGCTGGCATGGGTGTGCACGACCGAGCGCGGCACCGGCAGGATCGCCTCCTGCCCGCTCAAGGGTTCACGAATGATACCGGAGAAGAAGCCGGACGCCGCCTTGTTGGGCTTGCCGGGCCGCACGCAGATCGTCGGCAGCCGGATGCCGATGCCGTCGAAGAAGCCGCGCCTGGAATAGTCTGCCAGCAGCGCTTCGCTCATTTGCTTCTGCGTGCCGTAGGAGGTCAGCGGCGTCGGGTGGAATTCGTCCGGTATGACATCCGGGAACGGCGCGCCGAAAACGGCGATTGACGACGTGAAGACGACGCGCGGCGCAAACCCTGCCAGGCGGATGGCGTCGAACAGCGCACGCGTGCCGTCGAGGTTGACGCGGTAGCCGAGGTCGAAATTCGCTTCCGCCTCACCCGACACGATGCCGGCGAGGTGGAAGACGACATCGGGGCGCGACACAACCAGGCTTTCCGCGGCGCCTGCTTCGGCAAGGTCCCCCGTGTGCAGCGCGACGCTGACGCCGTCCATGGCTGGCGCCTGCGGCGGCACGATGTCGTGCAGGTCGAGCGCGGTGATCTTCTCGCCGCGCAGCGTGCCGTCCTTGGCCAGCCGGGCGATGAGCTTGCGGCCGACCATGCCCGCGGCGCCGGTGATCAAAATGCGCATGTCCGATATCCCTTACTTCCGATTTTTGCGCTGGGTGCGCGCGCGCAACCAGAACACCAGGAAAAACGCCAGCACGAAGACGGTGCCGAAGATACCCGCCAGCACGGTCGAATAACTGCCGAGTGCCAACATCACGGTCGGCAGGTAGAAAGCGGTAATGCCGAACAGAAGCATGATCCAGACCGCCGCAATGGCCGCATTGCGCGTGTCACGGTCCATCATGCCGCACCGGAACGGCGGTCGTTCATCGAGCTGAGTTGCAAAGCTGGAGGACTCCTGAGGCAGGTCCGATCAATGGTCATCGATCGATCCTAGTGATAGTGGCCGTGATGCGCGGCCGCATCGTGCTCATGCTCGTGATGATGGTCGTCGCCATCGTCGGCGCACCGGCCGAATTCCGGTTCCACGGTGGCATGGCTGATGCCGTGCTCGCTGGCAAGCCGCTTCTTGATGGCGCTGACCGCCTGATGGGCATCGACGCCCTCGTTGAGGCAGGCATGCAGCGTCGCCATGCTGCTCGACCCGTCGAGCGACCAGATGTGCATATGGTGCACCTCGCGCACGCCCTGGACCGTTGCCTGAATGTCCCCGGCGATCAGGTCGCGATCGAGGCTTGGCGGCACGCCTTCGAGCAGGACGTGGGCGGCGGCGCGCATCAGCGACCACGCGGTGGACAGGATCAGCAGCGAGACCAGCACGGACAGGATGGGGTCGATCGGCGTCCAGCCAGTCGCCAGGATGACCAGTGCCGCGACGATCGCGGCTGCCGAGCCGAGCAGATCGCCGAGCACATGCAGGATGGCGCCGCGCATGTTGAGGTTGTCTCGATCGCCGCCATGCAGCACCAGGAAGGAGCCGATATTGACCAGCAGGCCGAGGATCGCCACCACCAGCATCGGCCCGCCCAGCACCGGCGCCGGTGTCAGCAGGCGATCCCACGCTTCGTAGACGATCCACAGAGCGATGACGAAAATGGCGATGCCATTGGTGTAGGCCACCAGCGTCTTGACGCGGCCGAAGCCGTAGGTGAGCTGGCCGGTTGCCGGCCGGCCCGCCAGATGGAAGGCATACCAGGCCAGGCCGAGCGCAATGGCGTCGGCGAGCATGTGGCCGGCATCGGCCAGCAGCGCCAGCGACCCGGTAAACAGGCCGCCGAGCGCCTCGGCCACCATGAAGCCGGCGGTCAGGCAGGCCGCGATCAGGACGCGCTTCTGGTCCGTCGACCCATGCACATGGCCGCCGCCGTGATCGTGCCCGCTGTGATCGTGGATATGCGCCAAATGGCAAACTCCCGTTAGGCGCCGAATTCCGCGCGAAAATCCTCGAGCCGGCGGTTCTGCTGGCCATTGGCGTCGAAGTTGGCCGGATCGAGCCAGGCTTCATAAGCCTTGCGCAGAGCCGGCCATTCCTTGTCGATGATCGAATACCACGCGGTGTCGCGGTTTTCACCCTTGACGATGAGATGCTGGCGGAAAATACCCTCGAACTTGAAGCCGAACCGTTCCGCCGCGCGCTTCGACGGCCCGTTGCGGTTGTTGCACTTCCATTCGTAGCGGCGATAGCCGAGTTCGTCGAAGATGTATTTCATGAACAGGAACTGTGCTTCCGTCGCCGCCGGCTTGCGCGAGATGAGGGGTCCCCAGTAGATGTTGCCGATCTCGATGACGCCATGGGTCGGATCGATGCGCATCAGCGTCTGGCGGCCGGCGACCTTGCCGCTTGCCTTGTCGACAATAGCGAAGAACAGCGGATCCTCGCTCGCCTCCACCTTGTCCAGCCAGGGCTGGAAGGCGGCGCGGGTTTCCGGCGGATAGTCGGGCAGCCAGGCGAAGCGGCCGTCGACGTCGGCCGCGGAGGACGCCTCGTAGAGGCCGTCGCCATGTGTTGCGGCACTCAATGGCTCGAGCCTGACATAGCGGCCCTCCAGAACCTTGCGCTCCGGGCGCGGGCGCGGCTGCCAGTCTTTGAGATTTTCCGACACCGAAAACTCCAATCCGTTTGACTTTTGCGGGCGGACGCTCACAAAAACGCTCGCCAACAGTAAGAACCACAGGGACGGGAAAAATGCTCCACACGATTTCGGCCTTCGACCGTCTCGGCGAGGAAAACGCTTTTGCCGTGCTGGCCCGGGCGACGGCGCTGGCGAGCCAGGGCCGCGACATCGTCAATCTCGGCATCGGCCAGCCCGACTTCAAGACGCCGCAACACATCGTCGAGGCGGCGATCAAGGCGCTGCGTGACGGCCACCATGGCTACACGCCGGCCAATGGCTTGCTGGCGACCCGCGAG
Source organism: Mesorhizobium sp. BR115XR7A (assembly GCF_020165315.1). NCBI lineage: Bacteria > Pseudomonadati > Pseudomonadota > Alphaproteobacteria > Hyphomicrobiales > Phyllobacteriaceae > Mesorhizobium > Mesorhizobium sp. BR115XR7A. The sequence continues at coordinate 265,925 of NZ_JAIUHW010000009.1, read as the reverse complement.
GCGGTGGTGCGGCGCACGCTGACGACCACCGGCGTCGAGGTCTCGCCGGAGGCGGTGATGATCCTGCCCGGCGGCAAGCCAACCATGTTCGCCGCCATCCTGATGTTCGGCGAGCCCGGCGCCGAGATCCTCTATCCCGACCCCGGCTTTCCCATCTACCGCTCGATGATCGAGTTCACCGGTGCAACCCCCATTCCGGTGCCGATGCGCGAGGAGAACGGCTTCGCCTTCTCGGCCGAAGAGACGCTGGGGCTGATCACGCCGAAGACCAGGCTCTTGATCCTCAACTCGCCGGCCAACCCGACCGGCGGCGTCACCCCGCGCGCCGAGATCGAGAAGCTGGTCAAGGGGCTTGAGAAGCATCCAGACGTGGCCATTCTCTCCGACGAAATCTACGATGTCATGACTTATGACGGCGAGACGCATTGCTCGCTGCTTGGCTTTCCCGAGATCCGTGACCGGCTGATCGTGCTCAACGGCTGGTCCAAGACCTGGGCGATGACCGGCTGGCGCATGGGCTGGTCGATCTGGCCGAACGGCGACAAGGGCGCCCACCTCTACGACAAGGTGCGCAAGCTGGCGGTCAATTGCTGGTCCTGCGTCAACGCATCAAGCCAGTTCGCCGGCATCGCGGCGATCGACGGCCCGCAGGATGACGTCGACACCATGATGCGCGCCTTCGACAACCGCCGGAAAATCGTGGTCGAGGGCCTGAATGCCCTGCCAAACATCTCCTGCATCACGCCCAAGGGCGCGTTCTATGCCTTCCCCAATGTCTCGAAGACCGGCTGGAAGGCCAAGAAACTCGCCTCGGCCCTGCTCGACGAGGCCGGTGTGGCGCTGATCGGCGGCCCCGATTTCGGCATTCTCGGCGAAGGCTACATCAGGCTCTCCTACGCCAATTCCGAGGAAAACATTTTGCGCGCGCTGGAGCGGATCGGGGCGTTTCTGGCCAAGTGAGGCTCAGCGTCGCCGCGCGAGCCGGATAGCTTGCCACCGCATTCCATGACGGTGTCATGAGCCGTCCGGAGGCGCGTAGCCAAGGCTGTGCGGGCATACCGAAAACGGCTACGAATTCCCGTATCAGGACCAATGGGGGAATCTCGCATGTTCTATGCAATCCTTGCCTATCACGTGGAAGATGCGATCGAGGCGCTGACGCCGCAGGAAGATGCGGCGCTGATGGCCGAGTTGCTCAAGATCAACACCAGGCTTCATGCGGAAGGCACGCTTGGGCCGTCGGCGCGTTTGGGCGCGACGGCGGATGCCTGCACCTTGCGCGGCCCGGGCGACGGTATGATCATCGATGGGCCCTTTGCCGAGACCAAGGAACAGTTGCTCGGCCTCTATGTCGTCGACTGCGTCACCAGGGATGACGCCATCGCGATCGCCCGCGATCTTCGTCGTGTCAATCCGACCGCCGTTTACGAGATCAGGCCCATTCTACTCTTCAAGCCCGGCGTGCCGCTGGCGGAAAAATGAGGCCCGGGCGAAAGCGCTGCCGGCACGCGCTGCTCACCCACGCCCCACGAACGGCATCTTGGTCGCCATCACGGTCATGAACAGCACGTTGGCGTCGAGCGGCAGGCTGGCCATGTGCACGACCGCGTCGGCGACGCGCTGGACATCCATCACCGCTTCGGCTGATATCGAGCCGTTGGCCTGCGGCACGCCGACGGTCATCGGCTGCGCCATGTCGGTCAATGCATTGCCGATGTCGATCTGTCCGCAGGCGATGTCATAGGGGCGGCCATCGAGCGCCAGCGTCTTGGTCAGCCCGGTGATGGCGTGCTTGGTCGCCGTATAGGGCACCGAGCCCGGGCGCGGCGCATAGGCCGACACCGAACCATTGTTGATGATGCGGCCGCCCATCGGCTTCTGCTTGCGCATGGCGCCGAAAGCCGCGCGCGCGCACAAGAAAGATCCGGTGAGGTTGACGCCGACGATATCGTTCCAGACCTCGACCGGGATCTCGTCGATCGGCGTCGACTTGTAGCCCATGCCTGCATTGTTGAAGAGCAGATCGACCCGCCCGAAAGCCTCCGCCACGGTCTCGAACAGATCGTCGACCTCACCGGCCTTGCTGATGTCGCAGGCAACCGCCAATGCCTTGGCCTCGGTCGGCCCGATCTCGGCGATCGCGGCATCCAGCACCGGCTTGCGGCGCCCGCAGAACACCGTATTCCAGCCGGCCTTGAGCAATGCCGTGGCTACGCTCTTGCCGATCCCGGTGCCGGCCCCGGTGACGATGGCGGTCTTTTGCTCGGTCATGGCTGATGTCCTCCGGCAGCGATGTGCGTGCTCGCCTGATCTACAAATTTGGTTCGGGTGGAGAAGGCATCGCAAATGATGGCAGCGATGGCAAGCGCGGCCACTGGGACATGGCCTCGAAAAGTGAACCCATTTGTTTGGAGGGCAGCCGGCGAGGACGGACAAAAAGGGCGGTCATTGGCGACCGCCCTGATCTGAACCGGGCTTGGGAGGAGGAAAAGCCGATCCGACTGTGTAGAATCATGCGCTTCCTGAGTTAACGAAAGGTTAACGCCTCCACGGCCTGTGTGCCAATCCGGGTTACCACTGCGGATTGGGTGGCGTACCCTCGGCCGTGGGCACTTTCGCCGCCGAAACCGTCGCCTCGACATGGTCGATCAGCGAGTCCGGCAGGCCGAGCCGCCCGGCAAGCAGGTCGAGGTAACCGCGCTCGGCGCGCGTGTCGGGGTCGATCGTGAGGCGCGACGCCGTGTAGAGTTCGAGCTTCTGCGCATCAGTATGAGCACCCGCCACCAGCGTGTCGAGGTCGAGTGGGCTCTCCAGTTCCGCCATCAGGAATTTTTCCGCATCGGTGTCGATCCCGGCGAGGCTGAGCTTGCCGGCGATCTTCCGCCGTTCTTCGTCGTCGACATGGCCGTCGGCCTTGGCCGCCGAGATCATCGCCCGCACCAAGGTCAGCGTGAACTCATCCTCGCCTTGCGGCGCCTGCGACGGGTGGAAGGCGGTGTCCTTGGGCGGCGGCAGCAATTCCGGCTCGCCAGCCGCGGGCGCCTGTTCCGGTGCGTTGCCGGCCTTGTAGTTCTGGTAGGCCTTGTAGGCGAGACCACCGATGGCGGCCAGTCCGCCGAGCTTCACCGCGGCACCCGTCACCTGCCGGCCGGCGCCGGTCCCAAGCAGCACGGCGGCCAGCGCACCGGCGGCCAGCGGATTGTCCTTGGCCATCTGCACCGCCTGGCCGGCCTTGTCGCGGACCGTGTCGCTAGCACCGGGAACTTGCGAGCCGAGCAGATCGTCGAGAAGCTTCTTGGGATCGAACATCGATGCCTCCAGGATTTGCCCAGCCGAACGGGCAGGTTTCGAACGCCGAAGACGTAGGTCCCGAAGTTTGACATTGCAATGACAGTGCCCCGGTTTGCCCGGCCCCGGCGCCCTCGATCAGGACCCGATGTGCGGTCCCCTGCCCCGCGCTTGCGCGAGCTCGACCTGTCGCTGCCGCTCCGCGTAGCGCTTCCGGTCTTCGTCCGAGCGGGCGTCAAAACAATGCGGGCAAGAAACGCCGGCGGCATATCGAGGCGAAGCCAGCTCGCTTGCCGTCAGCGGATGGCGGCAGGCACGGCAAAGCTCCGCATCACCCTCGGTGAGGCCGTGCGACACCGAAACCCGCTCGTCGAAGACGAAGCACTCGCCTTGCCACAGGCTCTGCTCCGCTGGAACCTCCTCAAGGTATTTGAGGATGCCCCCCTTGAGGTGGAACACGTCCTCGAAGCCGAGTGACTTCACATAGGCGGTCGCCTTTTCGCAGCGAATGCCGCCGGTGCAGAACATCGCCACCTTGCGTCCTTCGAGATCCGCCCGATGCGCTTCCACCCAGGCCGGGAATTCGCGAAAGCTCGCCGTCGCCGGGTCGACGGCGCCCTTGAAGCTGCCGATCGAGACCTCATAGGCGTTGCGCGTATCGATGACGATCGTGTCGGCTTGCGAGATCAGCGCATTCCAGTCGCCCGCCTCCACATAGGTGCCCGCACTTGCCGCCGGGTCGATGGTCTCGACGCCCATGGTGACGATCTCGCGCTTCAGCCGCACCTTCATGCGGTGGAAAGGCATGGCCGCGGCACTGCTGTACTTGACCTCGAGACCCGACAGGCCGTCGATCGCTTCGATGTGTTCGATCAGCGCGGCGATCGCTTCGTCGCTGCCGGCGACGGTGCCGTTGATGCCCTCATGCGCCAGGAGCAGCGTGCCCTTGATGCCGCGCCCGCAGCAGAAGGCCGCAAGCGGCGCGCGCAACGCCTCGAAAGCATCGAGCCGGGCAAAACGGTAGAGCGCGGCGACGCGGGCTGGCTGGGATGGCGCGGGCAGTGTTGTCATTGCCAGAGCAACTAGACGCTAGTAGAAGCCGATTCAAGTGAAACGGGTTCGATCCGTCTGTCATGGCCCTGTCGGGAAAGAACCTTTAAGCTGAGCGGCAACGCGTGACATCGCGCCGCGATGGGTTCCGTGGACAGGGCAATACCTGTCTGCTAATCGGTTGAAATTCCCTTCGATGCGCCCCCGACAAGGAGAAACCGAATGTCCAGCAAGACCGAGAACCTCCTGTCGCTCCTCAATGGCCAGCCGGTCATTCCGGTGTTGAAGATCGCCAACGTTGCCGATGCGGTGCCGCTGGCCCGTGCCCTGGCGCGTGGCGGTTTGCCGGCGATCGAGATCACGCTGAGGACCGCGGATGCGCTCGAAGCGATCCGTCGCGTGGCGGGCGAAGTCGAGGAAGCCATCGTCGGCGCCGGCACCATTCTGGATGCCAGCCAGTTCGACGAAGCGGCCGCGGCCGGTTCGCGCTTCATCGTCAGCCCCGGCATCACCCGCGAGCTTCTGGCTGCCGCCTCCGACAGCGAGGTTCCGCTGCTGCCGGGCGCCATCACGCCCGGCGAGATCATGGCCGCGCGCGAAGCCGGCCTGCGCTTCCTGAAATTCTTCCCGGCCGAACAGTCCGGCGGCATCGCTTCGCTCAAGGCTTTTGCCTCGCCGCTGGCGGACGTCAAGTTCTGCCCGACCGGCGGCATCACCGGCAAGAACGCGGCCGATTATCTCAGCCTGTCCAATGTCATCTGCGTCGGCGGCTCATGGGTGGCGCCCGACGACATGGTCAAGGCCGGCAAGTGGGACCAGATCGAAGCGCTCGCACGCGCTGCCAGCGAACTCGGGAAATAGCGTCTTTCCGCACGGCATGAAAAACCCGGCCGACGAGCGTCGACCGGGCCTTTCTGACTGGCTAATCCAGACTGCGATCAGTTGCAGACCTTGACCGTCTCCGTCACTTTGCGATGGTGCCGCCAGTGCGTCACCACCCTGGTGCGGCAGTGCTTCTTCATCATATGCATATGATTGTCGGTCTTGACGACAACGGTCTCCGCCTGTGATGGCGCGATGGCGGCTGATGCTGCCGCCAGCGCCATAACTGATGCCAGTATAATCTTTTTCATGAGTATCCTCGGGTTGGAGCGTACCCACACTAAACCGGAAATGAGTGGGCCGTTTCCCGCTTCACGAGAAGTTCAGCCGCGCGTGATCCTCAGGGGGTCGGAGGCCGCATGCATCACACGCTGGGACAGCAAGAAGCCGCGCGGGTCCCCCGGCGCGGCCTCGGCATACTGCGGCCTGTTCGTTACTTCGTCTGGAAGCGGGCGACAGACAGGAACTTGACGGCGTTGCCGGTAAAGCGATTGGCGTCGGCCACCTGATTGTCCTGCTGGAAGCCGGCCGTATAGACCTCGCTCGGCGGCGTATGCACGATGTTGTAGGCGTAACCCGGCGCGGTCGTCGCACTCGAAACGGTGGCGACGTTCTCGCCGCTGGTCAGCGCCCAGCGGGCGGCCTGCGGCGCTGCGGCAACCACTACGGCCCTGGGGCCAGGCTTCTGATCGCGGGCGGTGGCCCTGGCTTCCTTGCGGGTCGTCTTCACACCGGCGCCGATCGCGGCGGCCGGATCCGAACCGGCCGGCCGGCCGGCAACAGCCTGGCGCGGCGACGCCGCATCGACACCGGACGGATCGTTGAAGGCCGAACGCGGTTCTACGGACAGCGAGGCCAGCTGATATTCGTCGGCGGCGCCGGCCTTGGCATTGGCCTCGTCGAGCACGGCCTTGACGGCATCCGGCTTGGCCGGCTCGGGACGCGCCGTCGGCAGCACGGAGAACGCATCCGTCGCGGTCTTGCCTTGGTCAGCCGTTTCGGCCAGCGCCATCAGCACATCCTTGCTGGGCGGCGGCGCGAGATCCGCCGGCAGCGTGCGTTCGGGACGCCATGTCGGCAAGGGGATATTGTTGACGGCGACCTGCGCCGGATCGGCCGCCGCTGCCAGCGCCGCCGGATCGGCCTTGCCGAAAGGCATGTTCGCCGGCGCCTGCGCGGTCGCCACGGCCTGTTCCGTGGTGGTCGTCGCATCCGCCGTGGCGAAGGGAACGTTTTCAGGCGTCTGTGCGCCGACATCGGCCTTCGGCCGAGGCGCGAAATCGGGCAGCGGGATTTCCTTGGCCGGCAGCGCCGCGATGATTGTCTCCGGCGTGTCCTTCTCCGGTTCCGGAGCCTGCTCGTCGGCAATCTGCGGAATGTCGGCGCGCTGGGCATTCTCGGGGGCCACGATGGCGATGCCAGGCAGGTTGCCGCTCTTGGCTGTCGCGGCCGGCTTCAGATTTCTAGCCTTGGGCGCGGGTGCGGCCGAAGCGGTCTCGACGTCTGCGCTGTCGTCGGCCTCGTCATCGCCACCGCCGCCGAAGAAGGCAGCGAGGAACCCGCCGGATTTCTTGCCGCTGCCGCCAGCGCTGGCCACTTCGATATTCGGTGTGCCCGAACCCTTGCGCGACTTGTAGGAGGCCAGCGCCTGTTCATAGCCGGGCAGCGGCCGGCCATCGCTCGGCACATGCAGCGTCTTGCCATTGGGGAACAGGCTGACCAGTTCCTGGCGGCTGATGCCGGGCCAGTGGCGCACATTGCCGACATCCATGTGGACGAATGGCGAACCGGAGGTCGGGTAATAGCCGACACCACCGCCCTGCATCTTGAGGCCGATGTTGCGCAGCTTCTTCAGCGGTACGCCGGGAATGTAGAAATCCATCGCCTTGCCAAGCATATGCTGGCTCTTCTCGGCGACACCGCGGCTGCGGCTGCGCAGCATCGAATTGGTGGACGGCGAACGGTAGCCGCAGACGACCTGGATATAATCGGTGGCGCCACTTTCCCGATACGCCTCCCAGACCAGATCCAGCAGACGCGGGTCCATTTTGGTCGGCTCGTTGCGACGCCAGTCGCGCAGAATGATGTTGATCTTCCTCAGGCCTTCGGGAACGTAGCGACCATTGCGCTTGTAGACGATCTCCGCCTTCTCATGCGTGTGAAGATGGTAGAGCTTCAGTGAACGAACTTCGGCCTGGGCGCCCGTGGCGGCCGCGGCAACAAAACCAAATGCGACAATCACCGCCGCCAACCATCTCGGCCAGACGCTCAAATGATAGTGCCGCCCGTTTGTGAGTCGTTCGATTCTGTTCAAATCAAAAGGCCTTGCAGGCTGCCGTTTGTCCCCGGATTTGCCCAAACGGACGTGTCGTTTTCACATCCGAATATCGATCCTAATGGTTAATCATCGCTTATTGAAGCCAAAATGCGGTAAGACCATGGCGATATCCCGTCAAAAATTGTCCGCAAGGTTTCTTGGTAAACCGCTGGTTTAGATCAGGATTCCGGCTTGGGCCGAACACAATCTGTTACCGCCGGCCTCAATGCGTGAACAATACCCCGTCGAGCGCCGCCATTATCCGGCGACGGCGCTCTGTCGAACCATATAATAACGAGGGAAACTGGTGCCTGCCTTGCGGCTCAGGAAGCAAGCCTGTCGACGCGGCCGGTTTCCGGGTCGATGCCATATTCCTTGAGCTTGCGGTAAAGCGTCGAGCGACCGATGCCGAGCCGGCGGGCGACCTCGCTCATCTGGCCATTGTAGTGATCGATGGCGAGCTTGATCATTTCGAGCTCGACATCGGCCAGCGCACGCACATTGCCGCGCTCGTCGAGCGCCCGCAGCGTGCCGAAGCGGGCCTGGACCCCGGCCGGCGGCACAGCCGCCGGAGCGGTCTCGTCGGGCACGACGTCCTCGTCGCGCGGCTCCAGCGACGGCGGCGGCGCAACGCTGCTTGCTTCCAACGTGTCGTCCGCGTCGAGATTGACGGTGCCTTCCACCTGCGCGCGGATCTGCGGGAAGTCATCGGCGGTCAACACATCGCCTTCGCACAGCACCGAGGCGCGGAAGACGGCGTTTTCGAGCTGCCGGATGTTGCCGGGCCAGTCATAAGCCTGCAGCACCGCAAGTGCTGCCGCCGAAATGCCTTTCAGCCGATGGCGCGGGTCGGCCGGCGCCACCTTCTCCATGAAATGCGTGACCAGATGGGGAATGTCGTCGCGGCGGTCGCGCAGCGGCGGCACGAAGATCGGGTAGACGTTCAGCCGGTAGAACAGATCCTCGCGGAATTTGCCGTCCTTGACCTGTTGCAGGAGGTTGCGGTGCGTCGCCGAAATCAGCCGGATGTCGACCTTGACGGTCGAGCGGCCGCCGACCGGATCGACCTCGCCTTCCTGGACGGCGCGCAGCAGCTTGACCTGGACGTCGAGCGGCAGGTCGCCGATCTCGTCGAGGAACAGCGTGCCGGAATGCGCCTCGACGAATTTGCCGGTGTGCTTGTCGGTGGCGCCGGTGAACGAGCCTTTCTCATGGCCGAACAGGATGGATTCCACCAGATTGTCGGGAATGGCGCCGCAATTGACGGTGACGAAGGGTTTCGAGCGGCGGTCGCCGCTGCCCTGGATGGCACGCGCCACCAGTTCCTTGCCGACGCCCGACTCGCCCTCGATCAGGATCGGGATGTGAGAGGCCGCCGCTTTCTGGCCGAGACGTATCACCCGGTCCATGGCCGGACTATGGGTGATCATGTCCCTGAAGGTCAGCAGCCCGCCGCGTTTGCGCGACGTGCGCTTGACCTCGCCCTCTACCGCCTCGACCTTGAGCGCATTGGAGATCGAGGCCTGCAGCCTGTCGGGCGAAGCCGGCTTGACGACGAAATCGAAAGCGCCGTGGCGCATCGCCGAAACCACGGTCTCGATGCCGCCCTGCGCGGTCTGCACGATGACCGGCACGCTGATGTCGCGCTCGCGCATCGCCTTCAGCACGCCGATGCCGTCGAGACCGGGCATGACCAGGTCGAGGATCACGACCGAGACATCGCGGGCGCCAGGCCCGTCGAGAACTTCGAGGCCGGCGGTACCGCCATCCACAACGATCGCGGTATGGCCGAACCGCGTCACCGCGGCCTCGAGCAGCCGGCGCTGCACGGGATCGTCATCGACTATGAGTATGGAACCTGTCATGACTGTCTTGCTTCGCCCGCGCCCGAAAACCCCATGGATCATCTTGGCACAGGGTTCTAAATAAGGTTTCAAAAAACCCGGTGAACGAATTCCTTAGGATTTGACCGGCTTCTCCATTCCCGTTGAGTCCGGCTCCGTGATTGCGGCCACGTGATTCAACCCAGGCCATTTGATTCAAAGAAGGTATCTCGATGCGCATGATGTTTGATCGGCGGATTGCAGCGCCAGCGTCCGGTCAGGGCGCTGCCGGGCTTGGCGATCTGCCGGAATGGAACCTCGCCGACCTTTATGCCGGCATGGAGGCGCCGGAACTGAAGCGTGACATTGCCAAGGCGGCGGCCGACGCCGTCGCATTCGAGGCCCGCTGGAAAGGCACGCTCGCCGCCGGGGCCGGGCGCGGAACTACCGGCAGGCTGGGCGAGGCACTGGCCGCATACGAGGCGCTCGAGGAACTGATCGGCCGTATCGTCTCCTATGCCGGCCTCGTCTATGCCGGCAATACCGCCGATCCGCAGCGCGCCAAGCTCTATGGCGACATCCAGGAGAAGATGACCGACGCCAGCGCGCATCTGTTGTTCTTCGCGCTCGAGCTGAACCTGATCGACGATGCGGCGATCGAGGGCGCGCTGGCCGCCGATCCCGCCTTCGGGCATTACCGCCCGTGGGTGCTCGATCTCAGAATGGACAAGCCCTATCAGCTCGAGGACCGTGTCGAGCAGCTTTTCCACGAGAAATCGATAACCGGGCGCGGCGCCTGGAACCGCCTGTTCGACGAGACGATGACCGATCTTCGCTTCGATATCGACGGCGAGGAACTGACGCTGGAGCCGGCCCTCAATCGCTTGCAGGATGCCGACGGCGAGGTCCGCCGCCGCGCCTCGGAGGCGTTGGCCACGACCTTCCGCAAGAACCTGCGCACCTTCACGCTGATCACCAACACGCTTGCCAAGGACAAGGAAATTTCGGACCGCTGGCGCGGCTTCGAGGACATTGCCGATTCACGCCACCTCGCCAACCGCGTCGAACGCGGCGTGGTCGATGCGCTCGCCACCGCCGTGCGCGAGGCCTATCCGCGCCTGTCGCACCGCTATTATGCGATGAAGGCGCGCTGGCTCGGCATGGAGGTGATGAACCACTGGGACCGCAACGCGCCCTTGCCGGAGACGCCGCAGGCGGTGATCGGCTGGGATGAGGCCAGGAACACGGTTCTGTCGGCCTATCACCGCTTCTCGCCCGAGATGGCCGAGATCGCGCGCACCTTCTTCGACCGCAACTGGATCGACGCGCCGGTGCGTCCGGGCAAGTCGCCGGGCGCCTTCGCACATCCGACCGTACCCTCGGCTCACCCCTATGTGCTGCTCAACTACATGGGCAAGCCGCGCGACGTGATGACGCTGGCGCATGAACTTGGGCACGGCGTGCATCAGGTGCTGGCCGCCGGCCAGGGCGCGCTGATGGCCTCGACGCCGCTGACGCTGGCCGAGACGGCATCCGTCTTCGGCGAGATGCTGACCTTCCGCTCGCTGCTCGAGCGGACCACCGACCGGCGCGAGCGCAAGGCCATGCTCGCCCAGAAGGTCGAGGACATGATCAACACCGTGGTGCGCCAGGTCGCCTTCTATGAATTCGAGCGCAAGGTGCATGCCGAGCGTCGCAACGGCGAATTGACATCCGACAGGCTGGGCGAGTTCTGGCTGGAGGTGCAGGCCGAAAGCCTCGGACCGGCGATCAAGTTGCGCGAGGGCTACGAGGTGTTCTGGACCTACATTCCGCACTTCATCCACTCGCCCTTCTACGTCTATGCCTATGCGTTCGGCGACTGCCTGGTGAACTCGCTCTATGCCGTCTACCAGAATGCCGAACGCGGCTTTCAGGACAAATATTTCGAGATGCTGCGTGCCGGCGGCACCAAGCATCATTCGCAGCTTCTGGCGCCCTTCGGCCTCGACGCCACCGATCCGGCCTTCTGGCAGATCGGGCTCGGCGTCATCGGCGGTCTGATTGACGAACTGGAAACGCTCGACGATTGAGACGCCTCTCGCCCGGCAAGAACAGTTTAGCCGGAATGCATGTTCGGGCCGCACTTTTCTTGCCCTAAATATTTGTTCTTGAAGAACTCTACATCGACGTTTTCCCATAGCTTTCCGCAAGCTCTATGGTAGCTTTCCGTTTAAGCTCAGCCGGAGCGCATGCGGATCGGCGAGGGAAATCTCAGCCGGCCGTGGCGATCAGGCGAACGCGACAACGGCCGTTGGCCATGGGCAGGCAAAGCCGATCGCCGACAGCTTGACCGAAGCCGGCTGTTCCGCGAACCGCGGAACCATCACCGAGTAGTCCTGCGCCGAAGGCCATGACCCACGGCAGACGGATCTGACTGGAGAGAGACAATGGGCACTTTTTTCTACGTGGTCCTGGCGTTGTTGGTAGGCGTGTTGGTCGGCTGGTTCATCTGGGGGCGCCTGCGCGGTGAGCTCGACAGTCTTCGCGGCGACCTCGATCGCACCCGCAGCGAGCGCGACAAGCTGCGCGCCGACAGCGACCGCCTGACCGGCGAACTCAGTGCATGCGGCAAGAGCCGCTCCGACCTCGAGCGTCAGCTGCGCGAGGCCCAGGCCTCGTCGGGCACCGGCGGAGCAAAGGCGTCAAGTCAGCCACCGGCAGCCCTGATGTCGACGCCAGCCGTTGCAAAATCCGGTGCGGCGGCAGCCAAGCCAGCCGCCGCGAAGGCGGCCCCGGCAAAGGCAGCACCGAAGCCCGCGGCCGCCAAACTCGCAACTGCTTCGGCACCGGCAGCCATGGCTTCGCAGAGCAAGGCTCCGGCGACCAAGGCTCCGGCGAAGACTTCGACCGTGCCCAAGGCAGCACCCGCTGCAAAGAAGACCGCACCGGCAGCGGCCAAGCCGGCGTCGGGCAAGCCCGACAATCTGCGCCGGTTGATCGGCATCGGCCCAGTCAACGAAAAGCTGCTCAAGGCGCAAGGCGTGACCACATACGCCCAGATCGCCGGCTGGACACCAGCCGACATCAAGCGGATCGAGGAGGTGATGAACTTCGACGGCCGCATCGCGCGCGAACGCTGGATCGAGCAGGCCAAGCTGCTCGCCGCTGGCAACGAGGCCGAATTCGCCAAGCAGTTTCCGACGGCCGGAACCGCCAGCAATACCTGAACGACGGATACAGAGGCCATGCGACCGGCGGCGCCAAGGGCGCCGCCGCTTTCTTTTGTCGGCAAGGTTCGATCCGGCAAAGGTCGGCTTTGAGGGACAGGGTGCCGTTCCCTCGATTGCGCGCGCCCGGCCCCCTATATAGAGCGATCGTCAGCTCCATCGATCCCGGTTCCCATGTCCCTGCCCGCAGCAATTTTCCGCAACGACGAAAGCGCGCGCCAGCTCGTTTTCAAGCGGCCGGCCGATGTCATCGTTGCGCATGAGCCCAAAGACTTCCCGGCGGCGTTGCAAGCGGCGCAGGCCGCGCACGATGCCGGCAAATGGCTGGCCGGCTATTTCTCCTACGAGGCCGGTTACCTGCTCGAACCGAAACTCGTTCCCTTGCTGCCGGGCCGGCGCCGGGCCCCGCTGGTCTGCCTCGGGGTCTTCGATGCTCCTGATGAAGAAGCGGTGCCGCCGCTAGGCACGCCGACCAACGGCCCGATCTTCGACGCAAGGGCAACGTGGTCGTTCGAGGACTACGAGAAGCGGTTCTCGCGGTTGCATCGGCACATCAGGCAAGGCGATTGCTACCAGGGCAACCTGACCTTTCCGGTGCACGCGCAATGGTCCGGCGATCCGCTCGCCGCCTTCGACGCGCTGACCGAACGCCAGCCCGTGAAATATGGCGCCCTGATCGCGCTGGGCGACCCGATCGTCCTGTCGCGCTCGCCCGAACTGTTCTTCGAGATCGATGCGGCGGGGATGATCGAGACGCATCCGATGAAGGGTACCGCACCGCGCGGCGCAACCGGGGACGAGGACGAGCGGCAGAAGAATTTCCTGCGCAATGACGAGAAGAACCAGGCCGAGAACCGGATGATCGTCGACCTCCTGCGCAACGACATATCGCTGATCAGCGAGGTCGGCACGCTGGAGGTGCCGGAACTGTTCCGCATCGAGACCTACCCGACCGTGCACCAGATGGTGAGCGACGTCAGGGCCAAGCTGCTGCCCGGCCTCTCGATACGACAGGTATTCGCGGCGCTGTTTCCCTGCGGCTCGATCACCGGCGCGCCGAAGATCCGCGCCATGGAGATCCTGCACGATCTGGAGGCCACGCCGCGCGATGTCTATTGCGGCGCCATTGGCTGGATCGCGCCCGGCGGCACGATGCGCTTTTCCGTGGCGATCCGCACCATCTCGCTCTTTGCCAGCGGCGAAGCCGTCTACAATGTCGGCGGCGGCATCGTCTTCGATTCGGTCGCGGAAGAGGAGTACCAGGAGTGTCTGCTCAAAGCCCGTTTCGCGACGGGGACACCGCCGGTTTCGAGCTGATCGAGACCATGCGCTGGGAGCCCGCCTCGGGCTTCCTGCGCCTCGATCGCCATCTTGCCCGCCTTTACGGCTCGGCGGCGGAACTGGGCTTCAGCTATGATCCGCAAAGGGTTGGCGAGGCCCTGAGCGACGCGGTCGATCGATCGCCCGTCGCCATGCGCACGCGGCTCGCCCTGTCGCGCAATGGCCAGGCCAACGCCTCGGCGCAGCCCTATGAACCGCTTGCCGCCGACAAGGTGTGGGCACTGCGGCTGGCGCGGACGAGGCTCGATTCGAGCAACATGCTGCTGCGCCACAAGACCAGCCGGCGGCAGCCCTACACCCATGCCCGCTCCGAATACCTCGTCACCCAGGCCGATGAGGTGCTGCTGGCCAATGAGCGCGGCGAGATCTGCGAAGGCACGATCACCAATGTCTTCGCCGATTTCGGCGACGGCGTGCTGGCAACGCCCCGGCTCGATTGCGGCCTGCTGCCTGGCGTACTGCGCGGCGCGCTTCTGGATGAAGGCGGCGCCAGTGAAGCGATCTACAGCTTGAATGACCTGAAATCCGCCAAGGCGCTGTTCGTCGGCAATTCGCTGCGCGGGCTGATCCCGGCCAAACTAATCTGAAGTCAAACTGATCTGAGGCATGACGTCCCTACCCGCCCACACGCCGTATGACGGCTCGTCGAAACTCTTCACCATCGGGCTGAAGCCGCTCGACCCCGCGAACTGGATCGAGGTAGACGGCCATTTGCTGCCCTACCTCGCTAAAAAGCGCCGGCTCTATGCCGAAATCCCTGAATGCGTCTTCGTCGAGCAGGACGGTACGCGTGACGCCCAGCAGGAAGTGCTCGAACTGCTCGGCGCTTACCTGCCGGAAAGATTTCCCGACACCCACCGGCGCAGCGATGCGGGCGTTGCGGTCGTGGGTGCGACGAGCCGTCCCACGATCCCCTCCAGCCTCGCCGGCGCCCCCCTCGTCGCGGCCTCGCTGCTGGTCCAGGAGGACCTGATCCTCATGCGGCGGGGCGAAGACGGCTGGCGGCTCGCCGCGGGTTCGCTGTGCTTTCCCTCGTCCTGGTCGCTTGTCGAAAAATTCGGCAAGCCGCTGCAGCAGATCCACGAGCCGGTGCCGGGCTTCGGCCCAGGCACAAGGCCGGCCGATCTGATCAACCGGATGTTCGATGGCCTGCAGGGCCAGGCCGTCGAACGTTACAATTGGTCGATCCAATCAGGCGATGCACTCTACCATCCGCTGTCCAACATCGAGCGCATCGACCGCGCCACCAGCCGGCCGACGCGTTTCCCCGACGGTGACGTGAAGACGCACGCCTTCATCCGGGTCGAGCGCCAGACGCTGCGCAAACTGCCCGCCTCACGCGACATCCTGTTCACCATCCGCATCCATCTCGACCCGCTCGCCGTGCTGGCGCGGCACCCGGACCGGGCGACGCTGGCAGCGTCCTTTGCCGCGCAGCTCGAAGCACTCGATGTCGCCCAGCTCGACTACAAGGGCCTGACATCGGATCGCGATCGGCTGATCGCCGTCCTTAACCAAATGGCCAAGGACGCGTAGTCGCTGGTTGGCGCTTTTCGCTGGTTTGTGACAATGATCTGTGATGTAGCGCATGGCCGTTGGGCGAAAATGCCGGGCTTTTGCACGCAGTTGCCCAGCTTTTGAACGCAGTTGCCCGGCTTTTGGACGTAGTTGAAGGAGTGCTCGATAAAATGGCGAACGAAAACTGGCCCGTTTACGGTGAGATCACCGGCCCCGTGGTGATGATCGGCTTCGGCTCGATCGGACGCGGAACGCTGCCGCTCATCGAGCGCCATTTCAAGTTCGACAAGTCGCGCATGACAGTCCTCGACCCGCGCGATACCGATCGCAAGCTGCTCGACGAGCGCGGCATCGCCTTCGTCCAGGAAGCGGTGACCGAGAAGAACTACAAGAAGCTTTTGACGCCGCTTCTGACCAATGGCGGTGGCCAGGGCTTCTGCGTCAACCTGTCGGTCGATACCGGCTCGGTGGACCTGATGCGGCTCTGCCGCAAGCTCGGCGTGCTCTATATCGACACCGTCGTCGAGCCTTGGCTTGGCTTCTATTTCGACGCCAAGGCCGACAACGCCAGCCGCACCAACTATGCGTTGCGCGAGGCGCTGATCAAGGAAAAGCACGACAAGCCGGGCGGCGCCACCGCGATATCCACCTGCGGTGCTAATCCCGGCATGGTGTCGTGGTTCGTCAAGCAGGCGCTGGTCAACCTCGCCACCGATCTTGGCATGGAATTCTCCGAGCCATCGCAGGACGACCGCGAGGGCTGGGCCAAGCTGATGAAGAAGGCCGGCGTCAAGGGCATCCACATCGCCGAGCGCGACACCCAGCGGACCAAGAAGCCCAAGCCGATGGATGTGTTCTGGAACACCTGGTCGGTCGAGGGCTTCATCTCCGAGGGGTTGCAGCCAGCCGAGCTCGGCTGGGGCACGCATGAGACCTGGATGCCCAAGAACGGCAAGAAGCACAAGCATGGTTCAAAGGCCGCGATCTACCTGGAGCAGCCCGGCGCCAACACCCGCGTACGCTCCTGGTGCCCGACGCCGGGACCGCAATATGGCCTGCTGGTAACCCACAACGAGGCGATCTCGATCGCCGATTTCTTCACCGTGCGCTCCAAGAAGGGCAAGGTTCAATACCGCCCGACCTGCCACTACGCCTACCATCCCTGCAACGATGCGATGCTGTCGCTGGACGAGATGTTCGGTGCCGCCGGCAAGCCGCAGCCGGTGCACCACGTGCTCGACGAGAACGAACTGGTCGACGGTGTCGACGAACTCGGCGTCCTGCTCTACGGCCATGACAAGAATGCCTACTGGTATGGTTCGCAGCTGTCGCTCGCCGAAGCGCGCAAGCTGGCCCCCTACCAGAACGCCACCGGCATGCAGGTCACCTCGGCTGTCCTGGCCGGCATGGTCTGGGCACTGGAGAATCCCGCCGCCGGCATCGTCGAGGCCGACGAGATGGATTACAAACGCTGCCTGGACGTGCAGTCGCCCTATCTCGGGCCGGTCAAGGGCTATTATACCGACTGGACGCCGCTCGACAGACGCCCGGGTCTCTTCCCGGAGGACCTCGACCGCAGCGACCCGTGGCAATTCCGCAACATCCTCGTCCGATAGCACCACCCGGACCATGCGCCATTGCCTTGCAATCGCCCGGAAATCGGGCGATTGAAGGGAGGCGGCCTGGGGTGGCGATGTGCGTCCGTTGAACGCCTAAAGCATACCCCGGCACTTTGGACGTTCGCGTCAATTCCCAGAAATCGGCCCGATTTCTGGGACGACGCGTTTGGAGAGGATTTCATATGATGATTGCGCGCAAAGTTCTTTCGACGGGCCTGGCGGGCGCCCTTGCCTCGATGCTTGCTGCCTGTGCCACCAGCGGCCCAGATACGCCGCCCATGGCCGCCGCCCCGAAAGGGGTCGAAGGTTCCTGGATCGATGCCAAGGGCACCGGCCTGTCGACCTTCACGGGCGGCACCTTCACGACCGTCGCCACCGACACGGGACAGAAGCTTGCCGATGGCAGCTACACGATGACCGGCGCCACGTCGGTGCAGATCAGCGGCACCTCGCTGATCCGCCAAACCCCGGTAAGCTTCAATTGCCTGATGGTGTCGACCAGCCAGCTCAACTGCACCAGCTCCGCCGGCCAGAATTTCGTGCTGACGCGGCGCACCTGAACTCGGCGAACATTCCAGTCACAAAGAACGGCGGCCCCTCGGCCGCCGTTCTTTTTTGTACCGGCAATCCCGGGTTTCGCGCCTGGAGATACCGCCGCATTTCCGCTTGCGTCGGCCCGAACGCGATGGGAACATGATCGAAAGGCTGGCTGTAATACCCAGTCAAGCAAGGGCGCCAGACGCCTCTGATCAGCCTACCGGGAGACGAAGATGAAGAAGCTTGCCGCCATTGCCGCCCTTTCCGCTTCGACGCTTGGCCTGTCGGCCGGCGCATCCTTTGCCGACTATACACTGAACATCCTGCACATCAATGACTGGCACAGCCGCATCGAAGGCAACAACAAATACGAATCGACCTGCTCGGCCGAGGAGGAGACCAAGGGCGAATGCATCGGCGGCGCCGGCCGGCTGATCACCGCCATTGCCCAGGAACGCAAGAAGCTGGAAGGCCAGAACGTGTTGCTGCTCAGCGCCGGCGACAATTTCCAGGGTTCGCTGTTCTACACGACATACAAGGGCAAGGTAGAAGGCGAGTTCCTCAATGACATGAAGTTCGACGCCATGGCACTCGGCAACCATGAATTCGACGACGGCGAGGCGGCGCTGGCGCCGTTCCTCGACATGATCAAGTTCCCGGTGCTCGGCGCCAACGTCAAGGCCAACGCGCAGTCCAAGCTCGGCGACCGCGTCAAGTCGTCGATCGTCGTCGAGGTCGGTGGACAGAAGATCGGCATCATCGGCGCCGTCACCAACGACACGCCCGAACTCGCCTCCCCCGGCCCCAACATCAAAATCGAGGACGACGTCAAGTCGATCACGGCCGAGGTCGAGAAACTCAAGGGAGAAGGCGTCGACAAGATCATCGCCGTGACCCATATCGGCTACAACAGGGAGCGCGACGTTATCGCCAAGATCCCTGGCATCGACATCGTGGTCGGCGGCCACAGCCACACGCTTCTGTCCAATACCGATCCGAAGGCGGCTGGCCCCTACCCGACCATGGTCGACAACCCCGGCGGCTACAGGGTGCCGGTGGTGCAGGCGGCGTCCTATTCGAAATATCTCGGCGAGTTCAAGGTGGTGTTCGACGACAACGGCGTCGTCAAATCGGCAAGCGGCGACCCGATCTATCTCGACAAATCGATCACGCCGGACCCGGCCGTGCTCGCCCGCATCAAGGAGCTTGGCGCGCCGATCGAGGCCTTGAAGAACAAGGAAGTGGCCGAGACCACCGACGTCATCGACGGCAGCCGCGAAAGCTGCCGCGCCAAGGAATGTGCGATGGGCAATCTCGTCTCCGACGCCATCCTCGACCGCGTCAAGGGACAGGGCGTCGAGATCGTCATCTCAAATGGCGGCGGCCTGCGCGCCTCCATCGACAAGGGCACCGTCACCATGGGCGAGGTGCTGACCGTGCTGCCGTTTCAAAACACGCTGGCGACCTTCCAGATTTCCGGCAAGGACCTGGTCGCCGGCCTCGAAGGCGGGCTCAGCCAGATCGAGGACGGCGCCGGCCGCTTCCCGCAGGTGGCGGGCCTCAAATATTCCTTCGACAAATCGGTCGCGCCCAATGCCGGCCGCGTCAAGTCGGTGGAGGTGATGGAAAACGGCGCCTGGACGCCGATAAGTCCGACCAAGGACTATTTGGTCGCCACCAACAACTATGTCCGCCAGGGCGGCGATGGCTACAAGGTCTTCGCCGAAAAGGCCAAGAACGCCTATGATTACGGCCCTGGCCTCGAACAGGTCATGGCCGACTATCTCGGCGCGCACCGGCCCTATACGCCGAAGCTCGACGGCCGCATCACCGAGATCGCAGCGACGACAGCGGCAGCTCCCGCCGCCGAACCAGCAAAGCCGGCGGAGACCGCACCGGCAGCGCCGGCACCGGCCGAGGCTGCCAAACCGGCTGCACCGGCAATGCCGGAATTGCCTGCCAACTCAGGCGATATCGCCAACACGCCGCCAGCCATATCGACGGAAAACGCGCCTGCACCACCGGCCCCGCCGGCACCTGCCGAACCGGCGAAGCCTGCCGAGACCACTCCCGCGCCGGCCACTCCTGCGCCTGCGACGCCCGCGCCCGCCGAGCCGGCAAAGCCCGCTGAAGCCACACCAGCCACCGGCAATCATGTCGTCGTGACCGGCGATACCTACTGGGATCTGGCGAAGAAGGCCTATGGCGATGCGACCAAGTGGAAGCTCATCTATGAGGCGAACAAGGGCCAAAGGCCGCATCGGCTTATGCCGGGCGCGACACTGACCATCCCGGCGAAGTAATTTCGTCCAGCTCCGCCACATCGCCCGCCCGGGGAACCGGGCGGGTTTATATTTCCATGGCCTGATGCATGTCGCCCGGAGGTGTCCTCGATTATCAGAAGCTTACGGCAGGTCGGGCGAATCCTATCCGCCGCGACATGCTGTAAGGTGCGGCCAGACGCGGCATTGAAAGCTCCTGCAGGATCGTTAGGTTCACGTCTCGGAGACCCATATGCCGCTTTCCACTATTGTCGATCCCAAAGCCGCGAAAGCCCCTGGCCCACGACCGGTCGGGCATCCGCCCGTCAAGACCGGCAAGATAGGGGTCATGCTGGTCAACCTTGGAACACCCGACGGCACCGAGTTCAGGCCGATGTGGCGTTATCTCAGGGAGTTCCTGTCTGATCCACGCGTCATCGAACTCAACAAGGCGATCTGGTATCCCATCCTCTATGGACTGGTGCTGACCACGCGACCGAAGAAGTCGGGCGCCAACTACGCCAGGATCTGGAACCGGGAGAAGAACGAGTCGCCTTTGCGAACCTATACCCGCGCACAAGGTGAAAAACTGGCCGAGGCGCTACGCGATCTGCCCAACGTGGTCGTCGACTGGGCGATGCGCTACGGCAACCCTTCGACGTCGAGCGTCGCCGAAAGGCTGGTCGCACAAGGCTGCGATCGCATCCTGAGCTTTCCACTCTATCCGCAATATTCGGCGACGACGACCGCCACCGCAAACGACCAGCTGTTTCGCGCCTTGATGAAGATGCGGGCGGCACCTGCCGTCCGCAGCGTGCCGCCCTATTATGATGAGCCAGTCTACATCGAGGCGCTGGCCAGTTCGATCGAACGGCACCTGGCGACCCTGGATTTCCAGCCGGAGGTGGTCATCGCCTCCTATCACGGCATTCCAAAACCCTATTTTGAGAAGGGCGACCCCTATCATTGCCATTGCCTGAAGACGACGCGGCTGCTGCGCGACAGGCTCGGCTGGGACGAAAGAAAACTGATCACCACCTTCCAATCACGCTTCGGGGCGCAAGAATGGCTGCAGCCCTACACCGACAAGACTGTGGAGAAACTGGCCAAGGACGGCGTCAAGTCGATCGCCATCGTCAATCCGGGGTTTTCAGTCGACTGCATCGAGACGCTGGATGAGATTGGCCGCGAAGCGGCCGAGACCTTCCACCATGCCGGCGGCAAGAACTTCGCCCACATACCATGCCTGAATGACAGCCCTGAAGGCATGGCGGTGATCGAAGCGATGGTACGGCGCGAGCTGTCAGGCTGGGCTTGATGCCGGAACAACACCAGCTCCGGAGCGTTGAGCAGCGCCTCCGGAGAACTCAATGCTCCGCAAACTTGACCTCAGCACTGGCCGGCCCGTCTGGTCCGCCTATCGGGCGCCCGCGGTACCGACTGGCAGTCTGACCCGGGACGTCAAGACCGATGTGCTGATCGTCGGCATGGGCATCAGCGGCGCCATGATGGCCGAGGCGCTGACAGCCGGCGCTCACGCCGTGATCTGCATCGACCGGCGTGGCCCGCTGAAAGGATCGACGGCGGCAACAACCGCGCTTGTGCAATTCGAGATCGACCAGCCGCTTTCAACGCTCTCGAGGATGATCGGCAAGGGCCAGGCACGGCAGGCCTGGCGACGCTCCCGGCTAGCCGTTTCCAACCTTGCCGCCCGCATCGCCGAACTCGGCATCAACTGCGGCATAAGCCGCACCCAATCGCTTTATCTGGCTGGCACCGTGCTCGGCCCATCGGAACTCCGGGACGAAGCCGAGGCGCGGCAGATGGCCGGCATCGGCGCGACCTATCTTACATCGGCGCCATTGGCCGGAGCATTCGGCATCGATCGGGGTGGCGCCATCCTGAGCCATGGCAACATCGCGCTCGACCCTCGCAAGCTGACGGCAGGGCTGCTGCTCAAGGCGCTGGAGCGCAAGGCACGTTTATACGCACCCGTCGAAGCGACGGCGATCGAGGACAGCGCCGATGAGGTGGTGGTGGCAACCACGGACGGCCCCACCATCACGGCACGGCATGTTGTCCTGGCCACCGGTTACGAGCTGATCGACATCGTGCCGGCGGCCGCTCACCGGGTCATCTCGACATGGGCGATTGCGACATGTCCGCAACCACGGAAGCTCTGGCCGGGTGCGGCGTTCATCTGGGAGGCGTCGGATCCCTACCTCTATGTCAGGGCAACCGCCGATGGCCGGGTCATCTGCGGCGGCGAGGACGAGGAATTCCTTGACGAGACGCGGCGCGATAAGCTGATAGCCGACAAAAGCGCCCGCATTGCCGCAAAACTCGACCTGATGTTTCCGCACCTCGACACCCGGCCCGACTTTGCCTGGACCGGCTCCTTCGGCACCACGACCACTGGCCTCCCCTACATCGGCGCCATTCCCAGGCACCCGCGCATCCATGCCGTGATGGGTTATGGCGGCAACGGCATTACCTTCTCGCGCATCGCCGCCGAGATCATCTCTGCTTCGATCGGCGGGCTTGAAGACACGGATGCAAGCCTGTTTGCCTTCAACCGCTGAGTGCATACCCACAAACAATCCCTCATCACCTGATTGTAACGTTCCTGAAACACACTTAAGTCTTTGGTGAAGCCGGTTGCGCGGGAATGGCTCGCGCGGCCTGCCCATGAGGGAGGGCCAAATGGATTTCAGTGGTTTCGATATTGCGGTCGTTGTTCTGGTGGCGCTTGTCGTACTGGTGCTGTTCAAGGGCATCAAGACAATCCCACAGGGATACAACTATACCGTCGAACGCTTTGGTCGTTACACCAAGACACTGAGCCCCGGCCTGAACCTCATCTTTCCGTTCGTCGATCGCATCGGCGCCAAGATGAACATGATGGAACAGGTGCTCGACGTTCCGAGCCAGGAGATCATCACCCGCGACAATGCCATCGTCGGTGTCGACGGCATCGCTTTCTACCAGATCCTCAATGCGGCACAGGCCGCCTATCAGGTTGCCGGCCTGCAGAACGCCATCCTCAACCTGACGATGACCAACATCCGTACCGTCATGGGTTCGATGGACCTCGATGAGCTGTTGTCGAACCGCGACGCCATCAACGAGCGCCTGCTGCGCGTCGTCGACGAGGCCGCGCATCCTTGGGGCATCAAGATCACCCGCGTCGAAATCAAGGATATCAACCCGCCCGCCAACCTGATCGAATCGATGGGCCGCCAGATGACCGCCGAGCGCAACAAGCGCGCGCAGATCCTGGCCGCCGAGGGCCTCAAGCAGTCGCAGATCCTCGAAGCGGAGGGCCGCAAGGAAGCCGCCTTCCGCGACGCCGAGGCGCGCGAACGCTCCGCCGAAGCGGAAGCCCGCGCCACCCAGGTGGTGTCGGAAGCGATCTCCAAGGGCGACGTCCAGGCACTGAACTACTTCGTCGCCCAGAAATACACCGAGGCGCTGGGCAAGATCGGCACCGCCACCAACAGCAAGATCGTGCTGATGCCTTTCGAGGCATCGTCGCTGATCGGCTCGCTCGGGGGTATCGGCGAAATCGCCAAGGAAGTCTTTCGCAGCGAAGGCACGACCGGCGCGCAAAGGCAGGCGGCACGTCCGCCCGTCGTCAGGCCCTCCGACAACTGAGATAGGCCACTCTCATGATCGACCGCATCGTTTCTGAACTCGGGCCGTGGAACTGGATGGTTCTGGGCTTCGTGCTGCTGGTGGTAGAGGTCATCGCACCGGGTTTCTTCATGCTTTGGATCGGCATCGCCGCTCTGATCGTCGGCGCGGTGTCGCTGCTGATCTGGGATGTCGCCATCTGGACATGGCAGGTCCAGGTGCTGCTATTCCTCGTGCTGTCGCTGGTTTCAGCCTTTGTCGGCAAGAAACTCATGGGCGGACACGACCAGCCAACCGATCAGCCGCTGCTCAATCGCCGTGGCGCCCAGATGGTCGGCAGGATGGCGACGCTCGCCGAACCGATCCGCGACGGTCGTGGCCGCATCAAGCTCGGCGACACGCTGTGGCGTGTCTCCGGCCCCGATCTGCCCGCCGGCACTCAGGTTCGTGTGACAAGCGCCGCGGACACGGATCTGGAACTGACGGTGGAGCGGGTCTGAATTCCAGCGAGTGCCAACGCGCTAAAGTATTGAGATTCAGGTCAGGCCAAGTCGTGAACGATTGGTTTCGGGTCGCTGTTGCGACGAGCAGGGCGGACATTAAGTCCGTGCGCTCCGGCCTACGCCGGAAGCGCAGGAAGCCTTCGCTCGCAGGCCGGCCTCACCTGAAGATCAATATCTTAGGCGGCGCCGATGCGCAGCAGGTCGTGGAAATGCACCACGCCCAGCGGCATGTTGTTCCTGGTCACCACCAGCGCACCGACATTGTGCTCGTTGAGCAGCGCGATCGCAGTGCCTGCAAGCGTCTGCGGGTCGACCGTCTTGGGTGTGCGGGTCATCACCTCGTCGACGATGACGTCGGCCAGGTTGCGGTGCAGGTTGCGCGCGACATCGCCATCGGTGATGATCCCGGCCAACTCGCCATTGGCGTCGACGATCAGCACGCAGCCGACCTTCTTCTGCGACAGCGTCATCACCGCTTCCGGCATCTTGGTGCCGAGCGAAGCCAGCGGCATCTGCTCGCCGACCCGCATGATCTCGGAGACCATGGTCAGGTTGGCGCCGAGCTGGCCGCCGGGATGGAAGGTGCGGAAATGGTCCGGCGTGAAGCCGCGCGCCTCGAGCAGTGCGATCGCCAGCGCATCGCCGATGACCAGTTGCAGCAGCGTCGACGTCGTCGGCGCCAGGCCGTGCGGGCAGGCTTCCGGGGTGCGCGGCAAAAGCAGCACGACGTCGGCCGCGCGCGCCAGCGCCGAGGTTTCTCCGGAGGTGATGGCGATGAGTGGAATGGAGAAGCGCCTGGAATAGGCGACGATGCCCATCATCTCCTTGCTCTCGCCCGACCATGAGATCGCGACGATGGCGTCGTCCCTGGCGATCATGCCGAGATCGCCATGATTGGCCTCGACGGGATGGACGAAGAAGGCCGGCGTGCCGGTCGAGGCCAGCGTCGCGGCGATCTTCGAACCGATATGGCCGCTTTTGCCGACACCGGTGACGATGAGCCGGCCCTCGATCTTCGAGATCGTCTCGACGGCCTGGGCAAAGGGTGCCGCCAGTCCGTTCTCAAGCGCCTCGGCAAGGGCCGCGATTCCCGCCTGTTCGGTTGTTACCGTTCTCAGCGCCGATTCGATCGACGCTTGCCTGTCCAGAGGCTTCTTATCGAGAGATCTCGCATGCATGGGTGATGCGATTAGCGCTTTGCCGCCCGCCTGTCCAACAGAAATGGCCTCTGCATGACGGCCGGATGTGTGCGGTCGTTGGGGACGACGACAAGGATCAAAATAGAAGGCACGAGGCGGACCCGCATTGGCGCCCGCGGAAATCCGCGTTTGGAGCCAGTCCTGCGCGCGCCCTCAACCCTCCGTTAACCATCCCCATTTACGGTTCGGTAAGTATGGCGCGCGTGCGCCGCGCAAGCAGTGGTGGCGATGTCCGGGGTCCAGCCAGAAAAATTGAGAGGACGACAGGGCAAGGCGATCTGCGCCTTGCTGCTGGCGACCAGCATCCTTGCCTTGCTGCGTTCCACGCCACTCCATGCCCAGGAAACGGAATTGCGCGGAGAAGTGTCGGAATCGGCGATTCTGTCCGACCAGCAGCGCAAGGCGAGAAACCTGGTTCTTGCACAGCAAGCGGCGGCCAACGCGGCCGCGCAGGACAATGCGCCGGCGCGAACCTATCTGCCGGCCAGCGCCGGCGCCGTGCCTGACGACGCGGACGCCGCGAACTCGACCACCAGCGTCTTCGACCCGCCCCAGGCCGGCGACGATGCCACCGCCGACGCGCCCACGCCGCCCAAGCCACGCCGCGCTTCGACCGCCAGGCAGAATGCGGCCGACAAGGCAAAGGACAAGGTCGCCGACAAAAAGAAGAAGAAAAAGAACACCATGGCGGCTACGGATCCAACCACCACCGCCACGACGGCCGCGACCGACGACACCGCCGATATCGCGGCGGATCAGGAAGCGGCCAATCGCCGTGCACTCACCATCGACAGTGTGGACAGGCAGAAACTCGACCCTGGCGCCGAGCGCACCGCTGCAATCGAGGGCCAGAACAAGAAAGCCGAGGACGATCCGTTCGCCGCCACCGGCGTCAAATGGGGCTCCTTCATCATCCGGCCGACCATCGAACAGGGGCTGACGGCGACGACGAACGGCGATTCGAGCAGTGCCGGCACATCGGCGCTGCTGTCCGAGACGGCGCTGCGCTTTACCGCCGCTTCCGACTGGCGTGAAAACGCCGCGACCATCGACGGCTACGGAATTTTCCGTGAAACCGTGTCGGGCTACCAGGTTCACGATGCGCAGGGGCGCATCGAAGGCCAGCTCAATGTCGACCTCGACAATGACTTGCGTGCCATCGCCAAGCTCGGCTACGAAGCCGTGCCGGAATCCGCGTCCTCGCCCGATGCCATCGCTGGCGTCAGCACCCAGCCGCTGCGGCAGACCATCGACGGCAGCATCGGCGTCGAAAAGGCCGTCGGCAAGATGCAGTATACGTTGACCGGGGCGGTCTCGCACGACTTCTATGGTGACGCCAAGCTCTCGGACGGCACCTCGCTGTCGCAGAAAGATCAGGACAATACGCTCTACACTGCAACCTTGCGCACCGGCTACGAGATCTCCCCCGCGCTCACGCCCTTCACCGAGATCGAGGTCGGCCGCCGGGCCTACGACCAGCGCATCGACAATGAAGGCTTCGAGCGCTCCTCGACGCGTCTTGGCGCCCGCGCCGGCTTGCAACTCGACATGGGCGAGAAGCTGTCGGGCGAATTCTCGGCCGGTTGGCTCAGAGAGGCGATCGACGACAACAGCCTGGAAGCGATTTCGGGGGCCACCCTCAATGCCGACCTCAAATGGTCGCCGCAGCGCGGCACCACCATCGGCTTGACCGGCAAGACTACCGTCGAGACCACGACCACATCGGGTGAAAGCGGCGATATCCTCTATTCCGGACGCCTGACGGGCGAGCGCGTGATCCGATCCAATCTTACCGCGAATGCGGCCTTGGGCCTGGATTGGCGCGATTATGTCGGCATTGACGGCCATGACAGGATCTTGAGCGCCGAGGCCGGGCTGACTTGGTGGCTGAACCGCTATGCGGGCCTCACCAGCAGGGTAAGGACCGAAAAGCTGACCAGTAACCTGCCCGGCCGCGACTACACCGCCAACAGCATCTTCGTCGGCGTGAAGGTGCAGCGCTGAAGGCGTGTGCGCCAAGGTATGGCGAGAGTCAGGGTCGGGCCGAGTCGAGAATGGCTGATACCGAGAGCCTTTATTTACGTGAGCACAGTTCTACTGCGGCGCGGTAGAATGGGGAAGCGTAGGAAGCGGCCATTCGCAGGCCGGCATCACCTGAATATCGGCATGCCCTAAAAGGCTGCCCCGCGCCGTTCTGATGGCTTCATCTCGTCGAGCAGTGTGCGGATAACGCCGGCCATGCTCTGGTTCATGTCGTTGCGCCACAGCGCGAAGGCGACATTGGCCTCGACGAAACCTTCCGGCGAGCCGCAATCGAAGGTGCGGCCCTTATAATGGTAGCCGTAGAAGGCCTGCTGCTTCTCCAGCTTCAGCATCGCGTCGGTCAGCTGGATCTCGTTCCCGGCGCCCTTTTCCTGGCCTTCCAGAATCCTAAAGATCTCGGGCTGCAGGATGTAGCGGCCGTTGATGTAGAGGTTGGACGGCGCGGTGCCCGACTTCGGCTTCTCGACCATCTCGGTGATGCGGAAGCCGTGATGCGTGTCTTCGCCGCGCCCGACGATGCCGTATTTATGAGCCTCCGCCGGGTCGCATTCCTGCACCGCGATGATGTTGTTGCCGGTCTCCTCGTAGAGCTCGACCATCGCCTTCGTGCAGCTCTTTTCCGACTGCATGATCATGTCGGGCAACAACAGGGCGAACGGCTCATCGCCGACCAGTTCGCGCGCACACCAGACGGCATGGCCAAGACCCATCGGCACCTGCTGGCGGGTGAAGCTGGTCTGCCCCGGTGCCGGCTGCAGCCGCTGCAGGCGGGCAAGCTGCTCGTCCTTGCCGCGTTGTGCCAGCGTGTCAT
Organism: Mesorhizobium sp. BR115XR7A; assembly: GCF_020165315.1. Taxonomy (NCBI): domain Bacteria; kingdom Pseudomonadati; phylum Pseudomonadota; class Alphaproteobacteria; order Hyphomicrobiales; family Phyllobacteriaceae; genus Mesorhizobium; species Mesorhizobium sp. BR115XR7A. The sequence continues at coordinate 237,891 of NZ_JAIUHW010000009.1, read as the reverse complement.
AGAGTTCGAACTGGATATCGAAATGGTCCTCGATGACCGCCTTGTTGCGGCCCGTGACGAAGATGAAATGCTCGATGCCCGCCTCGCGCGCCTCATCGACGACATACTGGATGACTGGCCTGTCGACGACGGTCAGCATCTCCTTGGGAACAGCCTTGGTGGCCGGGAGAAACCGCGTGCCGAGACCGGCGACCGGGAAAACTGCCTTGCGAACTCTCTTCATAGTTTAAATTATCCGTTTGCTGGCCAGCTCCGCAATCCCCGTCCCACGACATTTTCGCGCCGGAATTGAAGATTAGTGGGGCGGCTGAGGGAAACTCCCGCCGGTTAAAGCATCGAGGTGTCTTTTCGTTCCAGGCGACGCCTATGGTAAACTAATTCCTAACCCGGTTCGGCGAAGAATGGTCTTTCCTGGGACAGAGAAGGAGGAAAAAATGTCCGTTCGCAATGCCGCAAAACGTTTCGCCAGCGTCATGACGGCGGCCAGCCTCTCGCTCGCTTTGCTTGTCCCCACCGGGCCGGCCTTCGCCGACGCCGGTTTCCGGCAATGGGTCGCCGGCTTCCGCGCCACCGCCGTGGCGGGTGGCGTTTCCGGCGCCGTTTACGACCAGGCTTTCCGGGGCATCAACGAGCCCGATCCGGTGGTGCTGGAAAAGGCCCGCACCCAGCCCGAATTCACCGCGCCCGCCTGGGATTATTTCGACAACCGCGTCCATGACCAGTCCGTCGCCGTCGGGCAGCAGATGGCGAAGAAATGGAAGCCTTGGCTGGACAGGATCGAGGCGAGATTCGGCGTCGACCGCTACGTTCTCCTGGCCATCTGGTCGATGGAATCGAACTATGGCGAAATTCTCAAGCGCGACGACATCATGCGCAACGTCATCCGTTCGCTGGCGACTTTGGGTTATGGCGACGCGAAACGGTCGAAATACGCCCGCACCCAGCTGGTAGCGGCGCTGAAGATCCTGCAGACCGGCGATATCGACGAAAGCCACCTGATGGGCTCCTGGGCGGGCGCCATGGGCCAGACCCAGTTCATCCCGACCAGTTACCAGCACTATGCCGTCGACATGGACGGCAATGGCAAGCGCGACATCTGGAATTCCATTCCCGATGCGCTGGCGACATCAGCCAATTTGCTCAAGAAGAATGGCTGGCAGGCCGGCAAGACCTGGGGCTACGAGGTCGCGTTGCCGGCCGGCAAACTTCCCGCCGGGTCGAAGACCCTGGCGCAATGGCAGGCGCTCGGCGTGGGCCGCGCCAGCGGCAAGCCGTTCAAGAACCTCACCGACAAGGCAACGCTGAAAGTGCCGGACGGCCGTGGCGGGCCGGCCTTCCTGATGGTCAGGAATTTTTCGGTCATCAAGGCCTACAACAATGCCGACAAATACGCGCTCGCCGTCGGTCTGCTTGCCGATGAGATCGCGGGTGGCAGCGGCCTGGTCCAGGATTGGAACCGGCCTTTTACCAAGCTCAGCTTCGAGGAACGGCAGGAGTTGCAGAAGCGACTTTCCCAGCACGGCCTTTACGACGGCAAATTCGACGGCAAGATCGGCGACGGCTCGAAGACGGCCATCATGGCTTATCAGGCCAAGGTTGGCTTGACCCAGGATGGCTATCCGAGCTTGGAAGTGCTGAAATGGCTCAGGCAGAAATAGAGCCTGACGAAGTTGAGTAGGGAGGGAGCGATTGGTTTGGCCTACGCGCATCGGGACGTTCGTCCGTCGCATGCCGGTGCTGATCCTGGCCTTCGCCGTGCTCGCCATTGCCGTGGCCGGAGCTGTCCATGCCCCAGCCATGGCGCAGGAACAGCCGCAGCAAAGCCGGGGCTGGTCATTGCGCGACCTTCTGTTTCCGCGCCGCAGCGAGCGGGTCGAGCCGCCGCAGGACATCCAGAAGGCGAGACCTAAGCCGAAGAAGAAACCGCGTGCGCCTCGCCCACCAGAGGAGCCGGCAACGCCCGTGGTCGAAAAAGCGCCGGACGCCCGCACCGTCCTGGTGGTCGGCGACTTCATGGCGGCCGGCCTCGCCGAGGGTCTGGACGAAGCCTTCGCCGAGAATACCGGCGTCAGGATCGTGGTCCGCAGCAATGGCTCGTCAGGCTTCGTGCGCGATGATTTCTACAACTGGCCCGAACAGATCAAATCGCTGATCGACACCGAAAAACCCGCCGCGGTGGTCGTCATGCTCGGGTCGAACGACCGCCAGCAGATGAAGGTCGGCGACGTACGCGAACAGCCCCGCTCCGAAAACTGGACGAAGGAATACGAGCGCCGCACCGATGAGCTCGGCAAGGCAATCGCCACCGCCAAGGTGCCTTTCCTGTGGGTCGGCATGCCTGCCTTCCGGGTGCCGAAGATGACCTCCGACATGCTGGCCTTCAACGACATCTACCACAAGGCCGCCGAAAGCCACGGCGGCGAATTCGTCGATGTCTGGGACGGCTTCGTCGACGAGAACGGCGCCTTCGTCACCTCTGGCCCCGACATGAACGGTCAGCCGGTGCGACTGCGCGCCGATGACGGCATCAACGTGTCCAAAGCCGGCAAGCGCAAGCTCGCCTTCTACACCGAAAAGCCGCTGCTTAAGATCCTTGGACTGGCCGCGCCGGGAAGCGTGGCACCGACGACGGCGCCGGCGGGCGCACCGGTCGAGACCCCCGCTCCGGCGGCCGCGCCTATCGTCATCGATCGCACCCAACCCATGCTGCTCAGCGATCCCGCGCTCGACGGCGGCACAGAATTGCTCGGCGCCGCCCCACCGCCGAAGGCCAATCCGGCTCTTCCTGGCGAAAGGCTGGTGATCGAGGGCAAGGCGCCGGAGGCTTCCCCAGGCCGCGCCGACGACTTTTCCCGGCCGCCGAAGGCAAGTCCGGCGACAGCGGCAGCGTCCGACACCACCACGGCGATCAGCCCTTAACGCGGCAGGACGGTCGTCCCCATCAGCGCCTCGTCGATCGAGCGTGCCGCCTGGCGGCCTTCGCGGATCGCCCAGACGACCAGCGACTGGCCACGGCGTACGTCGCCCGCCGCGTAGAGCCGGTCGACGCTCGTCCTGTAATCGCGGTCATTGGCCTCGACATTCCTGGAACGGCGGCTGTCGGTGGTGATCTTCATCTCCCCCTCGAGTTCCGCCGCAACGCCCGCCATCGCCGGGCCAGCAAAGCCGATGGCGATGAAGGCGAGATCGGCGCGGATGACGAATTCAGTGCCGGCGATCGGCTTGCGCTTGTCGTCGACCTCGCAGCACTTCACGCCTGTAAGCTGGCCTTCCTCGCCGATGAATTCGAGCGTCGCCACCTGGAATTCGCGTTCGGCGCCCTCGGCCTGCGAGGACGAGGTGCGCATCTTGGTCGCCCAGTAGGGCCAGACGGAGAGCTTGTCTTCCTTCTCGGGCGGCTGCGGACGGATGTCGAGCTGGGTGACGCGCACCGCACCCTGGCGGAAGGCGGTGCCGACGCAGTCGGACGCGGTGTCGCCGCCGCCGACGACGACGACGTGCTGGCCACCGGCGATGATTGGATGCGACGGCCATGCCACCGACTGGATCGGTTCGCCGCCGACGCGGCGGTTCTGCTGCACCAGATAGGGCATCGCGTCATGCACGCCGCCGAGATCGTCGCCGGGAATACCGGCAGCGCGCGGCGTTTCCGAACCACCGCAATAGAGCACGGCGTCATGTTCGGCGAGGAGTTCAGCCACCGGCTTGTCGATGCCGACATTGACGCCGCAATGGAAGGTGACGCCCTCGCCCTGCATCTGTTCGATGCGCCGGTCGATATAATGCTTCTCGATCTTGAAGTCGGGGATGCCGTAGCGCATCAGCCCGCCGGGGCGGCTCTCGCGCTCATAGACATGCACGTCGTGACCGGCGCGGCCAAGCTGCTGGGCGGCCGCCATGCCGGCTGGGCCGGAGCCGATGATGGCGACCCGCTTGCCGGTCTTCTTCTCCGGCGGATAGGGCCTGATGTGGCCGGTCTCGTAAGCCTTGTCCGCGATCGCCTGCTCCACCGTCTTGATGGCGACCGGAATGTCCTCAAGGTTCAGCGTGCAGGCTTCCTCGCAAGGCGCGGGGCAGATGCGGCCGGTGAACTCCGGGAAATTGTTGGTCGAGTGCAGGTTGCGGATCGCGTTGTCCCAGTCCCTGTTGTAGACGAGGTCGTTCCAGTCGGGGATCTGGTTGTGGATCGGACAGCCCGTTGGCCCATGGCAGAACGGAATGCCGCAATCCATGCAGCGCGCGGCCTGTTTCTCGACTTCCTTGTCCGACATCGGCAGCGTGAATTCGCGGAAATGCCGGATGCGGTCGGAGGCCGGCTGGTACTTGTGCACCTGCCGGTCGATTTCGAGAAAGCCTGTTACCTTGCCCATAGTCCAGTTCCTGCTGTCCAGATGGTGCGGTTTTCGCCGCACCCGTTAACCTCTTGAGGCAGCCGTGGCAACCTTGAGCCCGAGGTCAAACTGTCGATGAAGGGGCCGGGAAGCCCGGGCCCCCCGGCAATTCTCAAATCTATTCGGCCGCGACGCCCATGCGCATGCGTTCCATCTCGATCAGCGCGCGGCGGTATTCGACCGGCATGATCTTGCGGAATTTCGGCCGGAAAATAGCCCAGTCGTCGAGTATCTCGCGGCCGCGCACCGAACCCGTATAGTGCACGTGGTTCGAGATCAGCTGGTAAAGCCGTTCTTCGTCATGACTGGTCATGTCGCCAGACACGTCGACGCGGCCCTTGTGGTCGAGGTCGCCGCCATGGTGCAGCAGCTTTTCCATCAGATCGTCTTCTTCTGGGACCGGCTCCAGCTCGACCATGGCCATGTTGCAGCGCTCGGCGAAATCACCTGCTTCGTCCAGCACATAGGCGACACCGCCCGACATGCCGGCGGCAAAGTTGCGGCCGGTTTTGCCGATGACGACGACGACGCCGCCGGTCATGTATTCGCAGCCATGGTCGCCGACGCCCTCGACGACCGCGGCGACGCCCGAATTGCGCACCGCGAAGCGCTCGCCGGCGACGCCGGCGAAATAGGCCTCGCCCTCGGTCGCGCCATAGAGCACCGTATTGCCGACGATGATGGAGTCGGCCGCGACGATCCTTGCCTCTTCCGGTGGCCGGATGACGATGCGCCCGCCCGACAGGCCCTTGCCGACATAGTCATTGGCGGCGCCGACGAGCTCGAACGAGATGCCACGTGCCAGGAAGGCGGCGAAGGACTGGCCGGCCGTGCCGGTGAGTTTTACCTGGATCGTGTCCTCGCGCAGGCCCTTGTGCTTGAAGCGCTTGGCGACCTCGCCCGACAGCATGGCGCCCGTCGAACGGTCGACATTGCGGATGTCGACCTCGATCTTGACCGGTTGCTTGGCCTCCAGCGCGGGTTTGGCCAGTTCGATCAGCTTGCGGTCGAGCACATCGTCGATCGGATGCTTCTGCCGCTCGGTCCAGTGCACCGCTTCATGCGGCGCATCGGGCTTGTAGAACATCTTCGAGAAATCGAGCCCGCGCGCCTTCCAGTGCTGGATCACGTCGCGCTTTTCCAGAAGGTCGGCGTCACCGATGATCTGGTCGATATGGGTGAAGCCCATTTCGGCGAGCAGCGCCCGCACCTCTTCCGCCACGTAGAAGAAGAAGTTGATGACGTGCTCGGGCGTACCCTTGAAGCGCTTGCGCAGCACCGGATCCTGCGTCGCGACGCCGACCGGGCAGGTGTTGAGATGGCATTTGCGCATCATGATGCAGCCGGCCGCGATCAAAGGCGCGGTCGAGAAGCCGAACTCGTCGGCGCCGAGCAGCGCGCCGATGATGACGTCGCGCCCGGTGCGCAGGCCGCCGTCGACCTGCAGCGCCACGCGCGAGCGCAGGCCGTTCAGCACCAGCGTCTGGTGCGTTTCGGCAAGACCCATTTCCCACGGGCTGCCGGCATGCTTGAGCGAGGTCAGCGGCGACGCACCGGTGCCGCCATCATAGCCAGAGATGGTGATGTGGTCGGCGCGCGCCTTTGCAACGCCGGCCGCGACCGTGCCTACACCAACCTCCGACACCAGCTTGACCGAGACGTCGGCCGCCGGATTGACGTTCTTCAGATCGTAGATCAGCTGCGCCAGATCCTCGATTGAATAGATGTCGTGGTGCGGCGGCGGCGAGATCAGGCCGACGCCCGGCGTCGAATGCCGAACCTTGGCGATGGTTGCGTCGACCTTGTGGCCGGGCAACTGGCCGCCCTCGCCGGGCTTGGCGCCCTGCGCCACCTTGATCTGCATCATGTCGGAGTTGACGAGATATTCCGCCGTCACGCCGAAACGCCCCGACGCGACCTGCTTGATCGCCGAACGTTCGGGGTTCTTGCCGCCACCTGGCAGCGGCAGATAGCGATCGGCCTCTTCGCCACCCTCGCCGGTGTTCGACTTGCCGCCGATCTGGTTCATGGCACGCGCCAGCGTGGTGTGCGCTTCCCTGGAAATCGAGCCGAACGACATCGCCCCGGTCGAGAAGCGCTTGACGATGTCGGCCGCCGGCATGACATCGTCAAGGGCGACCTTCGTGCGGCCGGTCTCATCCGCCAGCTTGATCTTGAACAAGCCGCGTATGGTCTGGGCGCGGGCCGTCTCGCTGTCGATCTGCGCCGAATAGTCCTTGAACGTCTCCCACGATCCCTGGCGCACGGCGTGCTGCAAGGTGGCGACCGCGTCGGGCGACCACATATGCGCCTCGCCGCGCATGCGGAACAGGTATTCGCCACCGACCTCCAGGCTGTTGCGCAGCACCGGATCGCTGCCGAAACCGTCCGTGTGACGGCTGACGGTTTCGCCTGCGACCTCATCCAGTCCGACGCCTTCGATCAGTGTCGCGGTGCCGGTGAAGTATTGCTGCACGAAATCGGTCTTCAGCCCGATGGCATCGAAGATCTGCGCGCCGCAATAGGACTGATAGGTCGAGATGCCCATTTTGGACATCACCTTGAGGATGCCCTTGCCGATCGACTTGATGTAGCGCGACACCACTTCGTAGGCGTCGACCTCCTCGGGCAGTTCGCCGCGCTTGTGCATGTCGAGCAAGGTGTCGAAGGCGAGATAGGGATTGATCGCTTCCGCGCCGTAGCCGGCAAGGCAGCAGAAATGATGCACCTCGCGCGGCTCGCCCGATTCGACGACCAGGCCGACCGCGGTGCGCAGCCCCTTGCGGATCAGATGGTGGTGCACGGCGGCCGTGGCCAGCAACGCCGGAATGGCGATGCGGTCCGGTCCGAGCTGGCGATCGGACAGGATGATGATGTTGTAGCCGCCGGCGACTGCCGCCTCCGCCCGCTCGCACAGCCGGTCGATGGCCCCCTGCATGCCGGCAGCACCCTCGCTCGACCCATAGGTGATGTCGATCGTCTTGGTGTCGAAACGGTCCTCGGTGTGGCCAATCGAGCGGATCTTCTCGAGATCGCCATTGGTCAGGATCGGCTGGCGCACTTCGAGCCGCTTGCGGCGCGAATTGCCGACCAGGTCGAAGATGTTCGGCCGCGGTCCGATGAACGACACCAGGCTCATCACCAGTTCCTCGCGGATCGGGTCGATCGGCGGGTTGGTGACCTGGGCAAAATTCTGCTTGAAGTAGGTGTAGAGCAGCTTCGACTTGTCCGACATCGCCGAGATCGGCGTGTCGGTGCCCATCGAGCCCACGGCTTCCTGGCCGGTGGTCGCCATCGGCGACATCAATAGTTTGGTGTCTTCCTGGGTGTAGCCGAACGCCTGCTGGCGATCGAGCAGGCTGACATCCTTGCGCAGCGCGCGTGGCTCGACCGGCTTTAAATCTTCCAGGATGAGCTGCGTATTGGCAAGCCAGGTCTTGTAGGGGTGTTTGGTCGCGATCTCCGACTTGATTTCCTCGTCGGGGACGATGCGGCCCTTGGCAAGGTCGATCAAAAGCATGCGGCCGGGCTGCAGCCGCCACTTCTGGACGATCTTCTCCTCCGGCACCGGCAGCACGCCGGCCTCGGAAGCCATGATGACGCGGTCGTCATCGGTGACGATATAGCGTGCCGGGCGCAAGCCGTTGCGGTCCAGCGTGGCGCCGATCTGGCGTCCGTCGGTGAAGGCGACCGCCGCCGGCCCGTCCCAAGGCTCCATCAACGCGGCGTGGTATTCGTAGAAGGCCTTGCGATCGGCATCCATGAGCTTGTTGCCGGCCCAGGCTTCCGGGATCAGCATCATCATGGCGTGGCTGAGGCTGTAGCCGCCCTGGAACAGAAACTCGAGCGCATTGTCGAAGCAGGCAGTATCGGACTGGCCGTCATAGGAGATCGGCCAGAGCTTCGAGATGTTGTTGCCGAACAGTTCGGAATCGACCGACGCCTGGCGCGCCGCCATCCAGTTGTTGTTGCCGCGCACCGTGTTGATCTCGCCATTATGCGCGACCATGCGGTAGGGATGCGCCAGCTTCCACGACGGGAAGGTGTTGGTCGAGAAGCGCTGGTGGACAAGGATCAGCGCGGTCTCAAAACGCGGGTCCTTGAGGTCCTTGTAGTAGGCCCCGACCTGATAAGCCAGGAACATGCCCTTGTAGACGATGGTGCGCGCCGACAGCGACACACAGTAGGCGCCGATGTCCTTGTTGTCGTTCTCGGCGTAGATGCGGCCCGATATGACCTTGCGCAGCAGGTAGAGCCTGGCCTCGTATTCCTCGTCATCGGTGATGTCGGCCGTGCGGCCGATGAAGACCTGGCGGTGGAACGGCTCGGACGCGACGATGTCAGGCGCCTTCGATAGCGACGAATTGTCGACCGGCACGTCGCGGAACCCGAGCAGTGGCAGCCCTTCGGACTGCGCCGATTCGGCGATGATCTCCTCGATATGTGCACGAAGGGCAGCATCCTGCGGCATGAACCAGTGTCCGACGCCGTACTGGCCTACCGGTGGCAGTTCGATACCTTGTGCCGCCATCTCCTCACGGAAGAAAATATCCGGAAGCTGTACCAGCACGCCGGCGCCATCGCCGACCAGCGGATCGGCGCCGACGGCGCCGCGATGCGTCAGGTTCTCGAGCACGGCAAGCCCGTCCTTGACGACCTGATGCGACTTCACGCCCTTCATGTTGACGATGAAGCCGACGCCGCAGGCGTCATGCTCGTTGCGCGGATCATAGAGGCCCTGGGCGGTCAAGCCGCCGGCAGTCGCGACATTTTTGGTGGAGGTATTTTTGACGGCGGCCGCTTTCGTCTGCGCGGCCTGGCCGTTCGTCGCAGAGAGCGTCAATTCCGTCATTGTCCTGTCCTCCATTCCAGCCCTTCAGGCGCTGGTTTGCCTCGGCAAGCGCTTGGCTCACCCTGATCCTTGCGGCACGTCTTGCGAAATGCTTTTCGAACCATGCGGCTTTTCGCATGCTTCGCATCTGGTATCGTACAGGCCAGCGTCCGGCCGTCCACCTGTCGCTCGCGGCAACAGCCGGAGAGGCCAATATGTTACGCCAATCCAGTCTGTTTTGTGCGACAAAATAAGACAGCACTACTGTCCTAAATTTTTATGGCAGAATTCCTAAACGCGCACAAGACCGATTCACAAAAAACTTGGAGTTTTGGCGACATAAAATTACGCGGAGTTGAGGAAAAACGTAAGCTTAAGTCGCCCACGCTTGCCGCCACGTTGGCTGGCTTTAACGGTTTTCCGGCGCCTGGCCCTTGCGGTCGGCGCGTTAAACCGGTCAACTCCGGCTGATTTCCCCAACACAGGCAGATGCATGTTCTTCGCTTCCGACAATTGGGCAGGCGCCCATCCCAATATCGTTGCCGGCCTGTCGGCCGCGGCCGGCGGCTTTGCCACCGCTTATGGTGACAGCGCCCTCGACGAGGCGGTTTATCGGCGCTTTAGTGAAATATTCGAACGCGAGGTCGCGGTGTTCTTCGTGGCAACCGGCACCGCCGCCAATTCGCTGTCGTTGACCGCTTTCAACAAGCCGGGCGGCATTTCCTTCGCTCACCGAGAATCGCATGTCATCGAGGATGAATGTGGCGCGCCGGAGTATTTTTCCGGCGGCTCGCGGCTGCACGCCGTCGACGGTCCGCTGGGCAAGATCGACCCGCCCAATCTGGACAGGGCGATCGGCCGTTTTGCAAGCGAGGTCGTCCATTGGGGCCGGCCGATGGCGGTCTCGATCACCCAGTCGACCGAGGTCGGCACCGTCTATGGTCTGGACGACATCGATGCGATCTCGGCCATCGCCAAACAGCATTCCGTGCCACTGCACATGGATGGCGCCCGCTTTGCCAATGCGCTGGCCGCGCTCGACACCACGCCGGCCGAAATGACCTGGAAACGCGGGGTCGATGTCCTGTCCTTCGGCGGTACCAAGAACGGTTGCTGGTGTGCCGAGGCGATCGTGCTGTTCGACCTCGACCGTGCCAAGGAATTGGCCTTCCTACGCAAGCGTGCCGCACAGCTGCTTTCGAAGTCGCGTTTCGTCGCGGCGCAGTTCGAAGCCTATTTCAAGGACGGGCTGTGGCTCGACACCGCCAGGCATGCCAATGCCATGGCCGCGCGCCTGGCGGCGGCGATCGAGGATTCGGCCACGGCAAAGCTCGCTTGGCTGCCGCAGGCTAATGAGGTGTTTGCGGTGATCGAGAAAACCGAAGCAGACAGGCTGCAGGCGGCAGGCGCGGCCTTCTATGACTGGCACAGGCCGCATGGCTTTGACGGCCATATCGGCGAGGACGAACTGCTCTATCGCTTCGTCACCAGCTTTGCCACGACGACTGAGGAAGTCGACCGCTTTGGCCAGCTGATCGCCGGATAACAGTCAATCTTCGGACAAAAAAGCGGCGCCTCGCGGCGCCGCTTCCGTCTCGGGAGGAGACTTTAGATTTTATGCGGTCGTCAGGCTGCCGTCTTGGCCTCGATCTGCTTGGCCTTGGCCGGAGCCGAGGTGATGGCGATCTTGCGCGGCTTCAGCTCTTCGGGAATGTTGCGCTTGAGGTCGACGAAGAGCAGGCCGTTCTTCAGCGCGGCGCCGACGACTTCAACATGATCGGCAAGCTGGAAGCGGCGCTCGAAGGCCCTGGAGGCAATGCCGCGATAGAGCAGTTCGGAACCCTCGCCGGTGCCCTCGTCCTTGCGCTCGCCCTTCACGGTCAGCACGTTACGGTGAGCTTCGATCGAGATTTCCTCGTCCGAGAAGCCGGCGACGGCCATCGAAATCCGATAGGAGTCCTCGCCGGTGCGCTCGATGTTATAGGGCGGATAGGTCTGCGCGCCGTCGGGCTGCGCAAGCGAATCCAACATGGTGAAGAGACGGTCGAAGCCGACGGTCGAACGGTAAAGCGGGGAAAAATCAACGTGACGCATGAGGTGTTCTCCTGTTGAGCAACATGGTTTGCGTATGGTCGGTGCGAAACCCGCGAGCGGCGTTTCGGGAGGACCAGCGGCCCCGATTGGCGACCGCAACCCACATCTGGGGAGCGCTCGAAAGCATTTCAAGTTTCGTTTGACGGCAAAAAAGAACGAGGCGGCCAACCTGATGAACGGCAGATGAACCGGTGCTTCGGCGCCCGTTCAGACAGCCCGCGCTAAAGTGGCTTTCAAGATCAAGGATTGGCGGCGCCGGATCTGCGAAGGTGCCGCAACGAGGCCGAACCGGGTGTTAACGTCCCTTCCTCCCGGATCGACAGGGGCCGGAAGCGCGCTCAAAGCCGCTTCCGGCCTGACCCGTCTCAGCCCTCAATAACCCGGATTTGCTTTGCTTTTGATGTGTTGGCGTCTATCACCGTGACGAGGCCAGCCGCGACCAGCTGGCGCGCAAGGACGCCGAGCACAAAGCGCCGAATGACGGATCTTTTCTACGACACTCCGCTCTTCCACGAAACCGAGGGCAATCCGCGACCGGAAAACGCCACGGGCGGCTTTTTCACCACGCGCGACGGCAAGAAAATACGTTATGGCCTGTTCGCGGCGGTGGCGCGGCCGATGCGGGGCACCGTGGTGCTGCTTGGCGGCCGCAACGAGTGCATTGAGAAATATTTCGAGACCATCCGTGACCTTGCCGCGCGTGGCTTTGGTGTCGCCATCCTGGACTGGCGCGGTCAGGGCGGTTCGGACAGGCTGATCCGCGATCGCCAGCGTGGCTATGTCAGGTCGTTCCGCGACTATACGGCTGACCTGGAGCAGTTCTTCGAAGAGATCGTGCTGCCGGACTGCCGCGGACCGTACTATATCCTCGCCCATTCGGCCGGCGCTGTGATCGCGCTGCTTGCCGCGCCGTCGATGGTAAACCGCGTGCGGCGCATGGTGCTGATCGCGCCGTTCCTGACATTGCCCGACCTGCCGGTCTCGATAGGGACGGTGCGCCGGATCTGTTCGTTTTTCTGCGCCCTGGGGCTCGGCTGGCTTTATGCCGCCTGGGGTCCAAGGCCGAGACACACGCTGCCCTTCGAAGCCAACAAGGTGACATCGGATCCGCAACGCTATCGCCGTAACACGCGCATTTATGAAGAATATCCGCAAATGGCGCTCGGCGGCCCGACGATCCGCTGGCTGCAGGCGGCGGCGAAGGCGTCGGCAGCCATCAGCGACCCCGACTTCATGGCCCGCATTCAGGTGCCGCTGCTGATCATCGCCGCCGGCGCCGACCAGGTCGTCTCGACCAGGGCGGTGGAGGCATATGCGAGAAATCTACGGCTGGGTTCGCTGTTGATGATCGACGGTGCCAAGCACGAAATCCTGCAGGAAGCCGATCTCTACCGCGAACAATTCCTCGCCGCCTTCGACGCCTTCGTCCCCGGCTCAGATGACCCGACAGCCTGACGGGCCGCGGCTCTTCCGCGAGAGGGCGTAGCTGACACTCCCTTTTTCAGGAAGGAGGCGCTGGCGGCGTTCAGGCAGACCTATGGGCGTACGCCGGCGGCATTCCAGCGGTCGAGAGCCGCCGACCGGAGGCGATGTCAGCCGCGCAGGGCAGCCATGGCGGCGGCATGAAGCTCCGGTGTCGCGGCCGCTAGAACGTCGCCGCCATTCTCCGCCGGTCCGCCGTCGAAAGTGGTGACGACCCCGCCTGCCTTCTCGATGATCGGGATCAGCGCCACGATGTCGTAGGGCTTCAATCCAGGATCGGCGACGATGTCGACGCTCCCCGAGGCGATCATGGCGAAGGCATAGCAATCGGCGCCGTAACGGGCGAGCTGGATTTGCCGCTCGAACGCGTCATAGCGATTGCGTGCCTCGCCCTTGAACAGCGCCGGCGTTGTGGTGAACAACGTGGCCTCGGCCAGCTTCGTCGTCTTGCGGGTCGTCAGCTTGCGGGGGCCTCCCGGCCCCTCATAATGTGATCCGGAGGCGTTGGCGTAGAACAGCTCGCCGGTGAAGGGCTGGGCCATCATGCCGGCGACCGCGTCACCATCGACCGTCAGCCCGACCAGCGTCCCCCACACCGGCAGGCCGGAGATGAAGGCACGGGTGCCGTCGATCGGATCGATCACCCAGACATGCCGGCTGGAGATGTTCTCGCTGCCATGCTCTTCGCCCAGGATGCCGTGGTCGGGATACTCGGCCGATATCAGCGTCCTGATGGCGCGCTCGGCCTCGCGGTCGGCCTCCGTGACCGGATCGAAACTGCCTTTTTCCTTGTTGGCGACCGCGCCCTGGGCGCGGAAGCGCGGCAAGGTCTCCGCCGCCGCCGCTTGCGCGATACGGCGCATGAAATCGATGCTGATGTCCAACTGATTCTCCCGCTTTGCAGCGCGCCCGAGCCGGGGCTTGCCGCGACTTCCCCGCCAAGACAAGCTTGTCTATCGATTTATCCGCCGCGACAATTGTTGCCGGAATGTCACTCCAACGTCATCGAAACGCAATTTCCACATCACTCTGAATTAAAAAAGCCTAAACGTCGCTTGACATTTGTGCGCTGCACAATACCCTCAATCTCGGACAGGGTTTCCTGTCCATGCCCTCCTTGGGCGTTTCCTCCCTAGACTTCGACCGTATCGTGCAAACGATGCGGTCTTTTTTTCACGGCCGCTCCTGGAGCGGGCCGTCCAAAGAAGCACACAAAAAATCTTGGGCGGTGGCACGCATGAGACAAGGCGTGGTCTTCACTCCGCGGCCAGCGGCAGATCGATGAAATGATGGTCCGGCATCGCCATCAGGTCGGCTGAAAACCGCGTCAGGTCGTCGGCCAGCGCGTCGAAGCCGGCGGCTTTCTCGAATGTCCGCTCATTCATGTAGAGCCCGCGATTGACCTCGATCTGCAGCGCGTGCAAATGACGCGCCGGACGGCCGTAATGCTCGGTGATGAACCCGCCGGCGTAAGGCTTGTTGTGGGCAACCGTATAGCCCATCGCGGTCAACAGGCCGATCGCGGTTTCGGTCAGGGCCGCGGTGGCCGAGATGCCGAAACGGTCGCCGATGATGAAATCCGGCCGCAGCCCGTTGTCCCCGACACGGATGCTCGCCGGCATCGAATGGCAATCGATCAGCACGGCAAAGCCGAACCGGGCGTGGGTCCTGGTCAAAAGCCGCTTCAGCGTTTCGTGATAGGGCTTGTAGACGGCCTCGATGCGGGCAACCGCCTCGGCGAGCGGCAAGCGGCCCGAATAGATGTCGAGCCCCTCGCCCACCAGCTTCGGCACGGTGCCGAGCCCGCCGGCCACGCGCGCGGAGCGGATGTTGCAGAAGGACGGCACAGGCTCGGCGAACATGCGCGGGTCGAGTTCCCAGGGCTCGCGGTTGACGTCGAGATAGGCGCGCGGGAAATTCGCCGCCAGCAGCGGCGCGCCGAGCGCCACGGCGCCGCCGAACAACTCGTCGACATAGCAATCCTCCGAGCGGCGGATCGCATTGCGATCGAGCCTTGCCATGGCAAGGAAGCGTTCGGGATAGTAGCGGCCGCTATGCGGCGAGTTGAAAAGGAAGGGGACGCGCTGCTCGGCGCCCGACCGGATTTCGAAGGGTGGAAAGACCGAAAAATCCTCGGCTGCCGTCTTCAATTTGAACGAACCCGAAAACACCAGTGCATCATGGCATGAAACTGCCACCTTGCTGGCCGCATGTCCAGCATTTCGGCGGTCGTGCCGCTGGGCAAATGTGGGTCAGGCGCGTCCGCGTTCACTTGATGTTTACTCTCACCTCCTCATATACAGGATGGTTAACGGGCCTGCCCCACGGCAGTCTCCGGCGGGTGATTCGGACGGGATAACATGGCACGCATTCTTCTGGCGGAAGACGACGACGATATGCGTCGGTTCCTCGTCAAGGCGCTGGAGCGCGCCGGCTATCAGGTCAGCGATTTCGACAACGGCGCCAGCGCCTATGAGCGGCTGCGTGAGGAACCGTTCTCGCTGCTTCTGACCGACATCGTCATGCCGGAGATGGACGGCATCGAACTGGCGCGTCGCGCCACCGAGATCGATCCCGATCTCAAGGTCATGTTCATCACCGGTTTTGCCGCCGTCGCGCTGAACCCGGATTCCAAGGCGCCGAAAGACGCCAAGGTGCTGTCCAAGCCCTTCCACCTGCGCGATCTGGTCAACGAGGTCGAGAAGATGCTGCAGGCGGCTTGAACCGCCTTTCGCAAGCCGCCGGCGTCGGTCCACAGCCGCGGCGGGACGACGTGTTTTTCCTCTTTTCCTGCTATTGACGCGCCTGACCAAAAATGGTGTATGCGCGGCTTCGGATGGGCGTGTAGCTCAGCGGGAGAGCACTGCATTGACATTGCAGGGGTCACAGGTTCAATCCCTGTCACGCCCACCATCCAACCCAGATATTCGGACCTTGCATCAATACGCGAGCGTCTTGGCGCTCACCGGAATGGACGACGGGTGATCCGATCGCGAAACGCGTTTTAGGCCCCCGCGACAGCACACAGGCTTTTCATCCGCGAAATGGCAAGGTCGGGGTCGGCCAGCAATCCTGCCTGGTCGGCGAGGCGAAAGACGTCGGCATAATGGCGGATGCCGCGCGCCGACTGCATGCCGCCGACCATCGAGAAATGGTCCTGGTGGCCGTTGAGCCAGGCCATGAAGACAATGCCGGCCTTGTAATATTCAGTCGGCGCCTCGAAGATTTTTCGTGACAGCGGCACGGTCGGCGCCATCAACGCGTCGTAGCCGGCACGATCGCCGGCAGCCAGCTTCGCCAGCGCGGCATTGGCGGCCGGTGCGATCGCGTCGAAAATGCCGAGCAGCGCATGCGAGTGCCGCTTGCCGTCTCCGGCGATCAGCTCGGGATAATTGAAGTCGTCGCCGGTGAACATCATGACGCCGTCTGGCAGCCGGTTCCTGAGCGCCACTTCCTTGCCGGCGTCGAGCAGCGATATCTTGATGCCTTCGACCTTGCCAGCATTGCGCTCCATGATGGCGATCACCGTATCGAGCGTGGTCTCGAAATCGTCACTGCCCCAGTAGCCTTTCAAGGTCGGATCGAACATGTCGCCCAGCCAGTGCAGGATGACCTTGCCGGAGGCCTGGCCCAATATGCGGTCGTAAACCAGGGCGTAATCGTCTGGCCCCTTCGCCACGGCCGCCAGCGCGCGGCTGGCCATCATGATCGCCTTGCCGCCCTGGCCTTCGATGAAAGCGAACTGCTCCTCATAGGCGGCGACAACGTCGTCGACCGTCCTGGCCTTCGACGGTGCCAGATGGTCGGTGCCCGCACCCGAGGCGAGATCGGCGCCAGCGGCGGTCCGCGCCTCCGCGATTGAACGGCGGATCAATTCCTGCGCATTCGTCCAATCGAAACCCATGCCGCGCTGCGACGTGTCCATTGCCTCGGCGATGCGGAAGCCGAGCCGCCATAGATGATGACGAAACGCCATCGTCCTGTCCCAATCGACAACGGGCCGCGACCATGGATCTGTCATTCCCAGCGGATCGGCGACGACATGCGCGGCGGCATAGGCGATGCGCGAAAACCGCGCGCCGGTCACCGGCTGGACCGGCTGTCCGACAAGCGCGTAGGGTGTGCTGCGGCCACCCTCGCCAGGCAAGGCAATGTCCATGGATCTCTCCCTTTCGTGTCTCCTAAATGGAACGTTCCAATAAATCAAGAACCTTTAAGGTTTGAGATGGACGGCCAGCGATGCTGCGTTGCAACACAACGACCCCTTGGGTAGCATATCGTTTGACCACATATGACCTGCTGCTCTTGCTAGAGAAAAATCCTGATTGACTCATCCTCGGAGCAAGGATTAGAACGTTCCAATAAATTCGATTGAAAAAACCGGGGAGGATATCTGGATGGCCAGCCGGCCGAAGGCGACGATCTTCGACATCGCCCGCGAAGCAGGCGTGTCCAAATCGACGGTGTCGCTCGTGCTCCAGGGCAGCGGCCTGATCCGCCCCGAAACCGCGGTCAAGGTGCGCAAGGCGATCGAGGATGTCGGCTATGTCTATAACCGCGGCGCCGCCAATCTGCGCAAGGCCCACTCCAACGTCATCGGCATGGTCATCAACGACCTCACCAATCCGTTCTTCGCCGAGATGGCGGTCGGCATGGAGCGGGTCTTCCAGTCGGCCGGCATCGTGCCCTTCATCGCCAACACTGCCGAAAATCCGGTGCGCCAGGAAGAAGTGCTGAAGTCTCTGATGGAACAGGGCGTCGCCGGGCTCATCGTTTCCCCGGCGCGCGGCACGACGCCAGGGGCGTTCCGGCGGCTGGAAATAGCCGGTCTGCCGATTGCCTTCGCCATGCGCCGGCTGCCTGAAAGCCGCATTCCGGTGATTGCTCCCGACAATCATCGGGGCGCCTATCTCGCGACTTCGCATCTCGTCGGCAAGGGGCATCGCCGCCTGGCCTTCTTCGGCGGTTCGTCCGACCTCGTCGTTTATCATGAGCGCCTGGGCGGCTTTCGCGAGGCCTGCGAGACGCTCGGCATCGACGCCCGCGATGCGCTTATCATCGAGGGCGAGACCAACCGCAAGGGCGGCATGGCCTGTCTGGAAACGTCGCTGGCAATGGCCGAGCCGCCGACCGCGGCGCTGTGCTTCAACGATGCCGTTGCCTTTGGCGTCATGCTGGCGCTGCGCAAGCGCGGACTTGAGCCGGGCGCGGATTTCGCTGTCGTCGGCTTCGACGATGTGGTCGAGGCCGAACATTATATGCCGCCGCTGACCAGCGTAGCGGTGGACTCCGCCGGTCTCGGCGAACGCGCGGCCCACGTCATGATCAAGATGATCCAGTCGCGCACCACGCGGGCCGAGGATCATGTCGGCGCCGTCAATCTCGTGGTCAGGGAAAGCTGCGGCCCGGATCGCCGCACGCGAAAAAGGCCCGTGGCAGCGGGAACCGCGACATGAGCGTCAAATGGGGGCTGATCGGCGCCAGCACGATCGCCCGGCAATTCATGATCGATGCCATTCGCGCTCAACCCGATGGCGAGATCGCGGCTGTCATGAGTTCCAGCGCGGAACGCGCCACGGCCTATGCAAGGGAAAATGGCATTCCAGCCGCCGTATCGAATCTCGACGCCTTGCTCGGATCCGACATCGACGCCGTCTACATCTCGACCACCAATGAACTGCATTTCGAACAGGCGCTGGCCGCCGCCAATGCGGGAAAGCATGTGCTGTGCGAGAAGCCGCTGGCGCTGACCAGCGATGACGCGCGCAAGATGGTCGCTTCGGCCAAGGAGGCTGGCATCGTGCTCGGTACCAATCATCATCTGCGCAATGCCGGCGCGCACCGTGCCATGCGCGACGCCGTTGCCGCGGGCCGCATCGGCAACCCCATTGCCGCGCGTGTCTTCCATTCCGTCTACCTGCCCGAAAACCTGCAGGGCTGGCGCATCGCCAGGCCCGAGGCGGGCGGCGGGGTGGTGCTCGACATCACCGTGCACGATGCAGACACGCTGCGCTTCGTGCTTGGCGACGATCCGGTCGAGGTTTCCGCTTTCACGCAATCCGCAGGCATGGCCGGGAGCGGGCTGGAAGATGGCGCCATGTGCGTCTGGCGCTTCAAATCGGGCCTTATCGCGCAATCGCATGAGGGGTTCACCACCAGGTTTGCCGACACCGGCTTCGAGGTGCACGGCTCGCAGGGCTCGCTCATCGCCCGCGATGTGATGACGCAGAAGCCGGCCGGCTCGGTCCTCCTGCGCACCGCCAGCGGCGAAGAACAGTTGAGCTTCGACCGCGAGGATCTATACGCCAGGTCGGTACGCGGGTTCCATGCCGCGGTCCGTGGCGAGGGCCAGCCTTCCGCCACCGGAGAAGACGGCATCTGGTCGCTCGCCGCGGCCGAGGCGGCATTGCAATCGGCGGCTTCCGGCAAGACCGTCAAGATCGACCCGAAACTCGGGAGCATGAATTGAGCAAGGTCGTCTCATCGGCGCAGGCCGCCAGCCTGATCAAGGACGGCATGGTCGTCTCGGTGTCCTCGTCGAGCGGCCTCGGCTGTCCAGACGCCGTGCTCGCCGCGATCGGCGAACGCTTCGATGGCGAGGGCCATCCGAAGGATATCACCACGCTGCACCCGATCGCCGCCGGCGACATGTATGGCATCAAGGGAATCGATCATCTGGCGAAGCCCGGCCTCTTGAAGCGTACGCTGTGCGGCTCCTATCCGTCAGGTCCCTCCTCCGCCGAGCCGCCGCAAATCTGGAAGATGATCGGCGACAATGCGGTTGCCGCCTATAACGTGCCGTCCGGCATCCTGTTCGACATGCACCGAGAGGCCGCCGCCAAGCGACCGGGCGTGCTGACCAAGGTCGGCCTCGACACTTTCGCCGACCCGCGCCACCAGGGCTGCGCCATGAACGCCGCCGCCGCCGAGCCGATCGTGTCGGTGCAGCAATTCGACGGCGAAGAATGGCTCTATTTCCGCGCCATCGTGCCGCAGGTCTCGATCATCCGTGCCACCACGGCTGACGAGCGCGGCAACCTTACCTACGAGCATGAGGGGGCCTATCTCGGCGGGCTGGAGCAGGCGCTCGCCGCCCGCAACAATGGCGGCATCGTCATCGCGCAGGTCAAACGCGTCGTCGAGAACGGCACGTTGAAGCCGCATGATGTGCGCGTGCCGGGCGTGCTGGTCGACCATATCGTCATTGCGCCGGATCAGTTGCAGACGACGCTGACGCCCTACGATCCCGCAATCTCCGGCGAGATCTTCCGGCCGCTGTCGAGCTTCCGCAATGCCGAAATGAATGTCCAAAAGGTGATCGCGCGCCGGGTCGCCATGGAGCTTCGCGACGGCATGGCCGTCAACATCGGCTTCGGCATTTCGGCCAACGTGCCTCGTATTCTTCTGGAAGAAGGCCAGCACGGCAAGGTCACCTGGCTGATCGAACAGGGCGCGGTCGGCGGCGTGCCGTTGCTCGACTTCAAGTTCGGCTGCGCCTCCAACGCCGAGGCGATCATGCCCTCGCCGCACCAGTTCATCTATTTCCAGGCCGGTGGCTTCGACGCTTCGCTGCTCTCCTTCCTGCAGATCGACCGCCACGGCTCGGTCAACGTGTCCAGGCTTTCGGCGCGGCCGCATGTCACCGCCGGCGCCGGCGGCTTCGTCGACATCACGTCACGGGCGAAGAAGATCGTTTTTTCCGGCTTCTTCAATGCCGGGGCAAAGCTGTCGCTCGCCAATGGCGGCATCCGCATCGACGCGGAAGGCAAGGTCAAGAAAGTCGTCGAGGAGGTCGAGCACATCTCCTTCTCCGGCAAGCGCGCCGTCGCGCAGGGACAGGACATCACCTATGTCACCGAGCGCTGCGTCATGAAGCTGACGCCCGATGGGCTGATGGTGATGGAACTGGCGCCGGGCATCGACCTCGAGCGCGATGTGCTGGCGCAGGCCGAGATCCCGCTCAACGTAGCCAACGACCTCAAGGTGACGCCGGCGGCACTCTACCAGGATCGGCCGATCGGCCTGTCGCTGAATGGCGGCGCCTCGCTCGGAGGCGCGCATGGCTGAGCGCCTCGTCACCTTCGAGCAGGATGGCGCGATCGGCATTGTCACCTTGCGCCGTCCGGAAAAGTTCAATGCGCTCGATATCCCGATGCTGCGCGCGCTGGAAGCGGCGCTGGACGAGGCGGAAAGCGCTCAGCATGTCCGCGTCGTCCTCATATGCGGCCAAGGCAAGGGATTTTGCGCCGGCGGCGACGTCGAGGCCTGGGGGAGCATGAGTGCCGCCGATTTCCAGGTGCAATGGGTGCGCTACGGCCACCGTGTCTTCGACCGGCTGGCGCGGCTGCGGCAACCGACCATCGCCGTTCTGTCCGGTCATGCGCTCGGCGGCGGGCTGGAACTGGCCGTGGCTTGTGATTTCCGCGTCGCGGAAACGCAGGTGAAGCTCGGCTTCCCCGAGACCTCGATCGGCGTTGTCCCCGGCTGGTCCGGCACGCAGCGCGCGGTGCGTCGCTTCGGCGCCCAGACGGTGCGTCGCATGGCTGTCGGTGGCGAGATTTTTCTGGCGCCGGAAGCGCTTGCGCTAGGCGTCGTCGATCGCGTCGTCGAAACCGGCAAGGCGTCGGATGAAGCCAGGATCTGGGCTGAAAAAATCGCCGAACGCGGACCACTGGCCACCGAAGCCGCCAAGCTGATGATTGCGGTGGCGGAAGGCGAGGAAAGTGCCGCTGCGACAGAAGCCTTGGCCAGCGGCTTCATGGCGCTCACCGGCGATCTCAAGGCCGGCGTGGGCTCCTTCAAGACCAAGCAGAAGCCCGTGTTTTCGCGTTCGTAGGACAGAGTGGAAATCACATGAATGCACCTCTGAAGATTTCCATGCCTGCCGAGGCCTCCGTGGCCCCCAAGGCATACAAGCTTCTGATCGACGGCAAGCATGTCGATGCCCGCGATGGCCGCATGCTGGAACGCAAGAGCCCCGGCCACGGCTTCATGGTTTCACACTATGCTCAGGCGGGTGCCGCCGAAGTGGAAGCCGCGGTGCAGGCGGCGCACAGGGCCTTCGAGACCGGCCCCTGGCCGCGCATGCAAGCGTCCGAACGCGCCGCGATCCTGCTTAAGGCCGCCGACCTGATCGAGATCCGGCTGGAAGACATCGCCCGGCTCGATGCGCTGGAATCCGGCAAGCCGATCGCCCAGGCGCGCGCCGAAATCGGCGGCGCCGTCGACATCTGGCGCTATGCCGCCTCACTGGCCCGAACGTTGCACGGCGAAAGCTACGCCAATCTTGGCGATGCCATGCTGGGCATCGTCCTGCGTGAGCCGATCGGCGTCGTCTCGATCATCACGCCGTGGAATTTCCCCTTCCTCATCGTCAGCCAGAAACTGCCTTTCGCGCTCGCCGCCGGCTGCACGGCCGTGGTCAAGCCAAGCGAAATGACGTCGGCCTCGACTTTCGTGCTTGGCGATATCCTGTTGGAAGCCGGCGTTCCCGCTGGAGTCGTCAACATCCTCGCAGGTCTCGGCGCCGATGTCGGCGCGCCGATGGTCAGCCATCCGCTGGTCGAGATGGTTTCGTTTACCGGTTCCACCCGCGTCGGCAAGATGACCATGGCTGCGGCCTCGAATTCCCTTAAGAGAGTTTCGATGGAACTCGGCGGCAAGAACGGCCAGATCGTCTTCCCCGATGCCGATCTTAAAGCCGCTGCCGATGCCGCGGTATTCGGCGGCTTCTTCAACGCCGGCGAGTGCTGCAATGCCGGCAGCCGGCTGATCGTGCATGAGGCGATCGCCGACGACTTCCTGGGCGCCGTGAAGGCATTGACCGCCAGGGTAACCGTGGGCGATCCGCTCGACGACCTAACCAAGGTCGGCGCGATGATTTCGTCAGACCATCTGGCCAAGGTGACGGGTTACGTCGCGGCTGCCGCGAGTGAAGGCGGCAGTATCTACAGCGGCGGCGGGCAACGCCCTTCCAATGCCGGCCAATATCTCGATCCGACGATCTTACGCAACGTCACCGAAAACATGACGGTCGCGCGCGAGGAAGTGTTCGGGCCGGTGCTCTCGGTGCTGACTTTTGAATCGATTGAAAAGGCGTTGCGCATCGCCAACAACACGCCCTATGGTCTGTCGGCGGGTGTGTGGAGCGCCAGCATCGACACCTGCATGTCGGTGGCGCGGGGCGTGCGTTCGGGGACTGTCTGGGTGAACACGTTCATGGAAGGTTATCCAGAACTGCCGTTCGGCGGCTACAAGCAGTCGGGCTTGGGCCGCGAACTCGGCAAGCGCGCTGTTGAGGACTATACCGAGGAAAAGACAATCCAGTTTCATCGCGGCCAGCGCACCGGTTGGTGGGTCGGCTGAGTTGGGAAGAACCCGGTGGGCTGCCACCGGTCGTGTAATGCAACAAGGGAGGAAGTACATGTTGCGCAAACTGCTTATCGGAACGGCGCTCGCTTCGGGCCTGGCTTTCGCGGCCCATGCCGAGGACGTCAAGGAAGTGCAGATGCTGCATTGGTGGACGTCGGGCGGCGAAGCGGCTGCTCTCAACGTGCTCAAGGGCGATCTGGCCAAGGAAGGCTATGCCTGGAAGGACGTTCCCGTGGCCGGCGGCGGCGGCGATGCCGCCATGACCGCGCTGAAGGCGATGGTCGCGGCCGGCAACTATCCGACCGCCTCGCAGATGCTCGGCTACACCGTGCTCGACTATGCCGCTGCCGGCGTGATGGGCGACCTCACAGAGACGGCGAAGAAGGAAGGCTGGGACAAGTCGGTTCCGGCCGCGCTGCAGAAGTTCTCCGTCTATGACGGCAAGTGGGTTGCCGCTCCGGTCAACGTCCACTCCGTCAACTGGCTGTGGATCAACAAGGCGGTGATGGACAAGATCGGCGGCACCGAGCCTAAGACCTTCGACGATTTCATCGCCCTGCTCGACAAGGCCAAGGCGGCTGGGGTCACCCCGCTCGCGCTTGGTGGCCAGAACTGGCAGGAAGCGACCATGTTCGATTCCGTCGTGCTGTCGACCGGCGGACCTGAGTTCTACAAGAAGGCGATGAACGACCTCGACGACGCGTCGCTCAAGTCCGACACGATGAAGAAGTCGTTCGACAATCTGGCCAAGCTCGTCACCTATGTCGACCCGAACTTCTCTGGCCGCGACTGGAACTTGGCCACCGCGATGGTCATCAAGGGCGATGCGCTGGTGCAGGTCATGGGCGACTGGGCCAAGGGCGAGTTCCACGCCGCCAACAAGACACCGGGTACGGACTTCCTCTGCTATCGCTTCCCGGGCACCGACGGCTCGGTGATCTACAACTCCGACATGTTCGGCATGTTCAACGTTCCGGACGACCGCAAGGCCGCCCAGATCGCTCTGGCCACCGCCACCTTGTCGAAGAGCTTCCAGTCGGCCTTCAACGTCGTCAAGGGTTCGGTTCCGGCCCGCACCGACGTGCCTGACACCGACTTCGACGCTTGCGGCAAGAAGGGTATCGCCGACCTGAAGAAGGCCAATGAAGGCGGCACGCTGTTCGGCTCGCTGGCCCAGGGCTATGGCGCGCCTCCGGCTGTCGCCAATGCCTACAAGGACGTCATCTCGAAGTTTGTCCACGGTCAGATCAAGACCTCGGACGAAGCCGTGACCGAACTGGTCAAGGCGATCGACGACGCCAAGTAAGCGCCGGCCACAAACACCTTCCCCGCTCCGGCGGGGAAGGTTTCCGGTCCGTGAGGCCGATCGGCCGGATGCCGACGGGAGGAACCCCATGAGCAGTGTAGCGACAACCCAGATCAAGCTGACGCCGGAGCGGTCGCGCACCTCGGTGCGCTCGCGCCTGCAGGATGCCTTGCCCAAGATCGTGCTGGCGCCGAGCTTCGCCATCACCATCGTCTTCGTCTACGGCTTCATCCTGTGGACGATCTATCTGTCCTTCACCAACTCCAAGACCTTCCCGTCCTATGCCATAACAGGCGCACGCGCCTATCAGCGATTGTGGGGCTGGACCTTCGACACCGACCCGCCATCGAGCTGGTACACGTCGATCACCAATATGGGCATTTTCGGCTTTCTCTACATCTTGATCTGCCTGGCGCTCGGCCTGTTCCTGGCCATCCTGCTCGATCAGAAGATTCGCGGCGAAGGCGTTTTGCGCCCCATCTACCTCTATCCGATGGCGCTCTCCTTCATCGTCACCGGCGTTGCCTGGAAATGGTTCCTCGACCCCGGCCTAGGTCTCGAACAGACGCTGCATCAATGGGGCTGGACGAGCTTCCATTTCGACTGGATCAAGAACAAGGATTTCGTCATCTACACCGTGGTCATCGCCGGCGTCTGGCAGGCCTCCGGCTTCATCATGGCGATGTTCCTGGCCGGCCTGCGCGGTATTGACGGCGAGATCATGAAGGCGGCGCAGATCGACGGCGCCACCACCTTCCAGCTCTATCGCCGCATCGTCATTCCGCTCTTGCGGCCGATCTTCCTGTCGGCCTTCATCGTGCTCGCGCACCTAGCCATCAAATCCTACGACCTGGTCGTGGCACTGACCAGCGGCGGCCCCGGCGGCTCGGCCTGGTTGCCGTCCAACTTCATGTATGAATACACCTTCAAGCGCAACGAAATGGCCGTCGGCTCGGCCAGCGCCGTGATCATGCTGATGACCATCGTCGCCATCATCGTGCCCTATCTCTATTCGGAACTCAGGGAGAAGTCGCGATGAGCGCCGTGACCACTCCCGCCCGCCAGGCCAGCGGCGGCATGAACGTCAAGATCGTCAACCGCATCGTCATCTACGGGCTTCTGGCGCTGTTCGCGCTGTTCTACCTGATGCCGCTGTTCGTCATGCTGGTGACCTCGTTCAAGACCATGGACGAGATCCAGAACGGCAACATGCTGGCGCTGCCAAAGGCGCCGACCTTCGATCCCTGGCTGAAGGCCTGGGGCGAGACCTGCGTCGGCCTCACCTGCGCCGGCATCAAGGGCTATTTCTGGAACTCCATCAAGATGGTGGTTCCGGCCGTGCTGATCTCAACCATGCTCGGCGCGCTCAATGGCTACGTGCTGACCAAATGGCGTTTTCGCGGCGCGACCCTGGTATTCGGGTTGATGCTGTTTGCCTGCTTCATCCCGTTCCAGTCGGTACTGTTGCCGATGGCGACGATCCTGGGCAGTCTCGGACGGTTCGGCGTGACGCTGCAGAACACGGTCGGAACCAGCTTCGGCCTCGGCAACCCGACGGTGAACCTGGTGTTCGTCCACGTCGTCTACGGCATCGGCTTCACCACGCTGTTCTTCCGCAACTATTACGAGGCGTTCCCGACCGAACTGGTCAAGGCCGCGCAGGTCGACGGCGCCTCTTTCTTCCAGATCTTTCGGCGCATCATGCTGCCGAATTCGATGCCGATCTTCGTCGTCACCGTCATTTACCAGTTCACGAACATCTGGAACGACTTCCTGTTCGCCTCCGCCTATGCCGGCACCGGCGACGCCATGCCAATGACGGTGGCGCTCAACAACGTCGTCAACACCTCGACAGGCGTCGTCGAATACAACGTCAACATGGCGGCCGCGATGATCGCGGCACTGCCCACCCTTCTCGTCTACGTGCTCGCCGGCCGCTACTTCGTGCGTGGCCTGATGGCGGGCGCGGTCAAAGGATAACCCAATGGCTTTTCTGGAAATTGATGGTCTGAGGAAGCGTTTCGGCCAGGTCGAGATCCTGAAGGGGATCAATCTCGAACTGGAAAAGGGCGGCTTCCTGGTGCTGGTCGGTCCTTCCGGCTGCGGCAAGTCCACCTTGCTCAACACCATCGCCGGACTGGAGACGATCACCTCTGGCGATATCCGCGTCGATGGCCGCACCATCACAGATCTGCACCCGTCCAAGCGCGACATCGCCATGGTATTCCAGAGCTACGCGCTCTACCCGAACATGACGGTCGCCGGGAACATCTCCTTCGGCATGGAGATGCGCGGCGTGCCGGCCGACGAACGCCAGAAGGCGATCGACAAGGTGGCCAAGGTGCTGCAGATCGGCCATCTGCTGAACCGCAAGCCGAGCCAGCTTTCGGGCGGCCAGCGCCAGCGCGTCGCCATGGGCCGGGCGCTGGTGCGCGACCCCAAGCTGTTCCTGTTCGACGAGCCGCTGTCCAATCTCGACGCCAAGCTGCGCGTCGACATGCGCATCGAGATCAAGCGCCTGCATGCCACCACCGGCACAACCATCGTCTATGTCACCCACGACCAGATCGAGGCGATGACGCTGGCGACCAAGATCGCCGTCATGCGCGATGGCGAGGTGCAGCAATTCGGCACGCCGGCCGAGATCTACAACAACCCCAGCAATGTCTTCGTCGCCGACTTCATGGGTTCGCCGGCGATGAACCTGATCCCGGCGACCATCGACGGCAATGGCGGCGACCTGGCCGTCGTGCTCGATCGCGAGGCACGCCAGCCGATCACTCTGCCGATGGCCAATGCCCCCGCCGGATTGTCGGCGTTCAAGGGCAAGCCGGTCATCTTCGGCGTTCGTCCGGAGGCGCTCACCGATCCGGAAGGCGCCGAGCGCAACGCCTCGCAAATCGCCACCGCCGATTGCCATATCGAGGTTGTGGAGCCGGCCGGTTCCGATACCTTCGCCGTCACCAACCTCGGCGGTAAAGGCGTGGTGGCGCGGCTGCGCGCAGATGCCAACATCCAGCCCGGCACCAACACGCCGCTCGCCTTCAACCTGACCAAGGCGGTGTTCTTCGATCCGGCGACCGAGAGCCGTATCCGCTGATGTGCGTCGCCCAAAAGTGGGTCCGGTTTTGGGGCAACGACATGCATCAAGACAATAGACCTAAAGCGCGTCGCATGTGTCCATTCAAAAGCGGCGCGCTTTAGGCCATGACAAACCCGGATATCGTCATCATCGGCTCCGGCATCGGCGGCGCCACGATCGCCTCCGGCTTAGCCGGCAGCGGCGCCTCGATCCTGATGCTGGAACGCGGCGAGCCGCTGCCGGCAACGCCGCATGCACGCGACACGCGCTCGATTTTCGTTGATGGCCACTACCGGCCGAAGGAGATGTGGCGTGAGGCCGGTGGCGCCGCATTCAACCCGGGCAATTACTACTATGTAGGCGGCAATTCGAAATTCTTCGGCGCGGTGCTGATCCGCTATCGCAAAGAGGATTTCTCCGCCATGGAGCACTTCGGCGGCGTCTCTCCGGCCTGGCCGTTTTCCTATGACGAATTCGAGCCTTGGTACTCCAAGGCTGAGCAACTGTTCCGCGTCCGCGGCACGCTTGGCGAGGACCCGACCGAGCCGTTCCACTCGATCCCCTACGCCTACAAGCCCGTGCCCGACGAGGCGCCGATCGCCCGTGCCCGCGCCGAGCTCAAGGAGCTGGGCCTGCATCCGGCCTCGCTGCCGCTCGGCGTCGATATCGACACCTGGCTCAGGGAAGGCAGGACCGGCTGGGACGCTTTTCCGAACACTGGCCAGGGAAAGATGGACGCCCAGACCGCACCGCTGGCGGCGGCACTGAACGATCCTAACATCAAGCTCGAAACCGGCGCCCATGTCGAATATCTCGAGACTGCTCCGGACGGTAAAACCGTATCAGCGGTTCATTACCGCCAGAACGGCGAGCTGAAAAAGCTGTCGCCAAAACTGGTCATCCTGTCGGCCGGCGCGGTCAATTCAGCGGTCATCCTGCTGCGCTCGCCCTCACCCAGCAATGGCAAGGGGGGCGGCAAGGGCCTGGCCAACCGCTCCGACCAGGTCGGCCGCAACTTCATGAACCACAATTCGAGCGCCATGCTGGCGATCGATCCGCGCCGCCGGAACGATGCCGTCTACCAGAAGACGCTGATGCTCAACGATTATTACCTCTCCGACGGCAAGGGCGGCAAACCGCTCGGCAATGTCCAGCTTCTCGGCAAGATCGACGGCAACATGCTCAAGGCCAATGTGAAACGAGTGCCGAAATTCGCGCTCGATTTCATGGCCGGCCATGCGGTCGACTGGTACCTGATGTGCGAGGACCTGCCAGATCCCGAAAGCCGCATCATGGCCGACGGCAAGGACATCGTCATGCAATGGCGGCGCTCCAACATGCAGTCGCTCGACGGGCTGACCAAGGTGATGCGCGAGAATTTTCGCGCCTGCGGTTATCCCCTGGTGCTGTCGCGCCCTTTCGACAAACGCACGCCCTCGCACCAGTGCGGCACGGTGAAAATCGGAGAGGATCCGGCGACGTCGCCGCTCGATCCGTTGTGCCGTGCCTTCGATCACCGGAACCTGTTCGTCGTCGACGCCGGTTTTCTGCCGAACTCGGCCGCCGTGAACCCGGCGCTGTCGATCGCCGCCCAGGCGCTGCGTGTCGCCGAACACATTCGCAAAACGGACCTCGCCGCATGATCGGTCAGCGCCGCCCCTCATCCGCCTGCCGGCACCTTCTCCCCGTAAACGGGGAGAAGCACGCTGGCCGCAATCTCGGCGCTTTTTCTGCAATGCTGGCGCATGGTGAAGCAGGCGATAACAGCGTCCTTCTCCCCGTCACTATACGGGGAGAAGTGCCCGGCAGGGCGATGAGGGGCGGCGCTGACATAAGGATGAGTATCCGATGACCCGCCCCGCAGCCATCGTCACCGGCGGCGCGCGCGGAATTGGTCTTGCCTGCGCTCAGGCACTCGCTGATGCCGGCTTTGACATCCTTGTCGCCGATGTTGCCGCGAAACCCGCTGACGAGCTTGCGCAAGACGTCGCCAAACGCGGCGCCAAATTCGCCTATGTCAGCTGCGACATCGCCGATCTTTCCAGCCACGCCGCCTTGGTCGAAACCGCCATGCGCGCCTTCGGCCGCATCGATTGCCTGGTCAACAATGCCGGCGTCGGCGCCGTGGTGCGGGGCGACCTGCTCGACCTCAAACCCGACAATTTCGACCGCGCGATCGGCGTCAACCTGCGGGGCACCGTCTTTCTCAGCCAGGCGGTCGCCAAGGCGATGCTCCGCCAGCCCAGCGATGAAGCGAAATCGATCATCACCATCACCTCGGTCAGCGCCGAGATGGCCTCGCCGGAACGCTCCGAATATTGCATATCGAAGGCAGGGCTTTCGATGTGGGTGAAGAATCTGGCGCTCAGGCTCGCCCCGGAAAACATCGGCGTGTTCGAGCTGCGGCCGGGCATTATCCGCACCGACATGACGGCGGGCGTGACCGCCAAATACGACGCTTTGATAGACAGCGGCCTGGTGCCGGCGAAACGCTGGGGCGAAGTTTCCGACATCGGCGCCATGGTGGCCGCGCTCGCTGCCGGGAGACTGGGCTTTTCGACCGGTTCGATCATCAATGTCGACGGCGCGCTTTCCGTGCCTCGGCTGTGAGTGGATGAGACAATGACCGACTACATCATCGTGGGCGCCGGCCCTGCCGGCTGCGTGCTGGCCAACCGGCTGAGCGAGGATCCCTCCAACTCCGTGCTGCTGCTCGAAGCCGGTGGCAAGGATTGGCATCCCTATATCCACATGCCGGCGGGCTTTGCCAAGATGACCAAGGGCATTGCGTCCTGGGGCTGGTCGACGGTGCCGCAGAGAAACATGAACGACCGCGTCTTCTGGTACACGCAGGCCAAGGTGGTCGGCGGCGGCTCCTCAATCAACGCCCAGATCTACACGCGCGGTAATGCGCGCGACTACGACGCCTGGGAGAAGGAGGAAGGGCTGGCCGGCTGGGGCTACCGCGACGTGCTGCCCTATTTCAAACGGGCCGAAAACAACCAGCGCTACGCCAACGATTTCCACGGCGACCAGGGCCCGCTCGGCGTTTCGAACCCGATTGCGCCGCTGCCGATCTGCGAAGCCTATTTCCGCGCCGGCCAGGAGATGGGCATTCCCTTCAATCCGGACTTCAACGGCGCTGCCCAAGAAGGCGTCGGCTATTACCAGTTGACCCAGAAGGATGCCCGGCGCTCCTCCGCCTCGGTCGCCTATCTCAGGCCGATCCGCGCTCGCAAGAACCTCACCGTCAGGACAGACGTACTGGTCACCCGCATCGTCGTCGAGAACGGCCGCGCCATCGGCGTCGAGGTGGTCGACAGGCCGGGCGGCGAGACAAAAATCCTGCGCGCCGACCGCGAGGTGATCGTCTCGTCCGGCGCCATCGGTTCGCCTAAGCTTTTGATGCAGTCGGGCATCGGCCCGGCCGACCATCTGAAATCGGTCGGCGTCACGCCCGTGCATGACCTGCCCGGCGTCGGCTCCAACATGCAGGACCATCTCGACCTGTTCGTCATCGCCGAATGCACCGGCGACCACACCTACGACAATTACGCCAAGCTGCACCGCACGGCCTGGGCTGGCCTGCAATATCTGCTGTTGAAGAAGGGGCCGGTGGCGTCCAGCCTGTTCGAGACCGGCGGCTTCTGGTACGCCGACCCGACCGCCGCCTCGCCGGACATCCAGTTCCATCTGGGCCTCGGCTCCGGCATCGAGGCTGGCGTCGAGAAGCTGAAAAACCCGGGCGTCACCTTGAACTCGGCCTTCCTGCGCCCGCGCTCGCGCGGCACGGTGCGGCTGAAAAGCGCTGATCCCGCCGACCACCCGCTGATCGACCCCAACTACTGGTCCGATCCCTATGACCGCGACATGTCGCTGAGAGGGCTGCGGCTGGCGCGCGAGATCATGCGGCAGAAGGCGCTTGCCCCTTACGTGCTGCGCGAGGTGCTGCCCGGCCCGTCGCTCGCCAGCGACGATGAGCTGATCGACTATGCCTGCCGCACCTCCAAGACCGATCACCATCCTGTCGGCACCTGCCGCATGGGCCATGATGAGATGGCGGTGGTGACGCCGGACCTGAGACTGCGCGGCATCGAGGGGCTGCGCGTCTGCGACGCGTCTGTGATGCCCCGCGTGCCTTCCTCCAACACCAATGCGCCGACGATCATGGTCGGCGAAAAGGGTGCCGACCTGATCCTCGGCCGCGAGCCGCTGCCGCCGGCGGTGTTTTCCGGCAATCGTGCTGCTTAGGGAGTGGTAAAATGATCAGGCACTGCGTTTTCGCCAGATTTCGTAGCGATGTGTCGTCGACCGAGCGCACGGCCATCCACGCCGGCCTCGAGGCGTTGCGACAGGTGGTCGAAGGCATGGACACCGTCCAGTTCAGCACCAATGTCAGCCCAGAGCCTTTCGCGCGCGGGTTCACCTATGGCTTCACCATCGATTTCCGCGATGCCGCGGCGCGCGACGCCTATCTCGTCCATGAGGCGCATCAGCGTGCCGGCGCCCGGCTGCTCGCGGCTCTCGAAGGCGGCGCGGACGGATTGATGGTCTTCGATCTCGATCTTACGAAAAAGTGACCGCCGGCCTTTCGAAAGCCGGCTGATCGCTGTTCTCTTTTGCCGACAGGGCGACATATCGTTCCTTTGGGGATGCAAAAGGAGGACGCCTTGAACCTCACTACCGAGCAGAAGAAAACCGTCCTGGCCTCATTCCTGGGCTGGACGCTCGATGCTTTCGATTTCTTCCTTCTGACATTCCTGCTCACCGATATTGCGACTGAATTCCAGACGGATGTCCCGGCAGTGTCAAAGGCACTGTTCCTGACCTTGGCCACGCGCTTCATCGGCGCGTTCTTCTTTGGCATGCTAGCCGACAAATACGGGCGCAAGCCCATTCTCATGCTCAACATCGTCAGCTATTCGGTGATCGGGGCGCTGGCCGCCTTCTCGCCCAATCTCGGCATCTTCCTGGCGCTGCGCGCGCTGTTCGGCATCGCCATGGGCGGCGAATGGGGCCTCGGCAGTTCACTCGCCATGGAATCCGTCCCGCCGAGCGCCCGCGGCATCGTCTCGGGCATCCTGCAATGCGGCTATCCGGCCGGCTACCTGCTGGCGGCGGTGGTCTATGGCCTGCTCTACCAGCAGACGATCGGCGGCTACACGATCGGCTGGCGCGCCATGTTCCTGCTCTCCTTCGTCCCGGCGCTGGTCGTCCTGTTCATCCGCTCGCATGTGCCGGAATCTCCTGCCTTCGTCGAGGCACAGAAAACCGCTCGACCGGGGATGCTGGAGACCTTGCAGAAGCACTGGGGCGTCGCGCTCTATGCTGTCGTGCTGATGATGTTCTTCAACTTCTTCAGCCATGGCACGCAGGATCTCTACCCGACCTTTTTGAAGAAGCAGCATAGCTTCGATCCGCATACGGTGAGCTGGATCACCATCGTTGCCAACATCGGCGCCATCGTCGGCGGCCTGGCATTCGGTGCGCTGTCAGAGAAGATCGGCCGCGTCAACGCCATTACACTCGCCTGCATCATCGCCCTGCCGGCGATCCCGCTATGGGCCTACAGTTCAACGCCGTTCATGCTGGCCATCGGCGCCTTCGTCATGCAGGTCGCGGTCCAGGGCGCCTGGGGCGTCATCCCGGTCCACCTCAACGAGCTTTCGCCGGGTGCGGTGCGCGCCACCTTGCCCGGCTTCATCTACCAGGCCGGCAATCTCGCCGCTTCCTATGGCGGTCCATATCAGGCCGGGATCGCCGAAGCCCCCGGCGGCAGCTATGGCTATGCGCTGGCGCTTTTTGCCGGCGTGGTCGCCGTCTGCATCATCGTCGTCATCCGCTTCAGTCCGGAGCGGCGCGGCCAGGTAATGACGGTGCTCGGCTGAGAGGTCAACCCATCCTCAACGCGATGACGCCCGCAACAATGCTGAGCGCGGCGGCGCCGCGCCAGCCTGTCATCTTTTCGCCGAGGGCGTAGACCGAGATCATCATGGCAAACAGGATCGAGGTCTCGCGCAGCGACGCCACCGAGGCGATCGGCGCCTTGGTCATCGCCCACATGACGATCCAGTAGGCGGCGCCGGAAAGCACACCGGTGAACAGTCCCGTTTTCCAGTCGCGCGCCAGAACGGGCAGCGCCTTGGGCCCTCGGAAAACGAGGCACAGCACCAGCGCCCCAAATGCATCGCAGATGAACAGCCAGGCGGCATAGCTCTGCGCCGTTGCCGCCAGCCGCGCGCCGCTGCCGTCGGACAGCGTGTAGCTGGCGATGAAGATCGACGTGCCCAGCGCATAGCCGACCGCGCGCAGATTCAGCTTCTCCAGATGCGCGCCACCGCGAAACGACATCACCAGCGTGCCGGCCGACAACAGCAGGATGCCAAGGATGGCAAGCGGCGCCGGCACTTCGGCGACGACGAACATGCCGCCAATCGCGGCCAGCAGGGGTGCCGTGCCACGCGCCAGCGGGTAGGTCTGGGCGAAATCGCCGGCCTGGTAGGCGCCGATCAGGAAGGTGCGATAGCCCATGTGGAAGATCACCGAAGCGATGATGTAGGGCCAGACCTCCGCCTTCGGCATCTCGACGAATGGCAGCACGACGATGGCAGCAGTGCCCATGCCGAGCGTCATCAGCGTGATCGACAGAAAACGGTCGAGATGCACCTTGACCAGTGCGTTCCAGATCGCGTGCATGGCGGCCGCGGCAAGCACCGCGAAGAAGACGAAAAGCGTCATGGGGAGCTCATCGACCTCCCAAGCCGAAGGGCGTCTCGAGATCGATGTCGACCCGGACCGGGAAGTGGTCGGAAGCCACCTCGCCCATGTCTGATCCAACCGAACGCACACGCCCGGCCAACATGCCGCCGACGAAGCAATGGTCAAGCCGGCGCTTTGCCAGCCTGCCGTCGATGATCTTCTCATGCGTATGGAAATCCGCTACCGGCTCGCTGGCGACAGAAGCGGCATCGACGAAGCCGTCGAGATAGGCAGCGCCCCGATGATAGGGCGTGCTGCCGACAATGCGGCGATATTCGGCGCTGCCGGGTTCCATGTTGAAATCGCCCATCCAGATCGTCGCCAGCGGATTTTCCGGCTCGACTTCCCCATGTGTCCAGTTACGCGAAGGTTCATCGTCCGCTCCGCTCCACGGTCCGCCTTCCGATGGTGCCCGGCGATGCTCGGCCATGAGATAATCGATCTGCTCCAGCCGCTCTTCCGCCGCGATGTGCGCGAGATGCAGCGACAGCACCCTGACCGGCCCGGCCGGCGTGCGGATCATGCACTCGAGGGCGGCGTTGCGGGTGTTGAGCGGCCGCAGCGTGCGGCGCATCGGCAGCGCGTGCAGTCGCGACCAGACGATCGGCAGCTTCGACATAACCATGGTGCCGAACTGCCGGCGGCGATTGACCAGACGGCCGTCGCGCAGCTCGCTCGCATCCATGTCGAAGGCTGGGCCGTAGACCCAGTAATACCCAGGCAGCAATTGGGAAAGCAGCTCCGGCTGGTCATCGAAATCGCTGCGCTGCCAGTGCCGCTCGACCTCCTGCAAGGCGATGATGTCGGCGCCGGCGACAAGGCGTGCCGCACGCGAAAGATCGTAGCGCCCGTCGCTGCCGAATCCGTACTGGATGTTGTAGCTGACCAGCTTCATTGCTTATCCGGCTCACTTTTCGATGTTGGCAGTAACGGTTCGGCCGATCGCTTGCAATGTGCAGGAGGACGGACGGGGCTTGGGCCAGCAGGGCAGCGGCCGAGACGCGGTATCTGCTAGTCGGTGGTCAGCGGCTGGAACCGGCCTGCCGGCGATGCCGCAAGTTCCGTCCAGTCGATCTCTTCCTCCAGACGGTGATAGGCTTCGTCACCGATGGTGCCGTTGCGGCGCAGCTCCTCCAGGGCATCGCGCTGGCTTTTGATGGCATAGAGACGCAGCCTGTCATATTCGGTCGCGGCCTGGGCATCCTCGGGATTTTTGGCGATCTTGCGCTGGGCGGCATATTGCTCGCGCACCGCGGCTGCGGCGCTCGAGGTCTTGCCGCTCAATACATCAAGCGCGGCCTGCATGACCACGACGCGCGCCTTCGCTACCTCCCGGTCGACCGTTTCGTCGGGATCCAGCTTCAGGACGCGCAGCAGCGGCTTCAGGCTCATTCCTTGCAGCACCAGGGTGCCGAGCACGACCGTGAAGGCGGCGAGCACGATCGGGTCGCGAGCAGGAAATTCGACCGGCAAAGCGAATGCCGCGGCAAGGGTTACCAGTCCCCGCATGCCGCACCAGCCGATGAGCACGCCGCCGCGAAAGGACGGCGTATCCGGCTGATGCTCGGCGCCGCCAAAGCGGGCAAACCACCTGATGACTGCACCGCAGCCCAGCACCCAGATCAGGCGCGAAACGATGACGACCGCCAGCACAGCCGCGGCAAAGACGAATGCGTCGAGCTCTCCCGTACCGGCGAGCCGTCCGACGATCGACCGCGCCTGCAGACCCATCAGCACGAAGGCCAGCACGTTGAGCACGAACACCGCCGTCTCCCAGACCGAATAGGAACTGACACGCTTTCTCGCCGACATTCGGCGTGGCGCGGTCCGCGCGATGGTCATGGCGTAGACGACGATGGTGATGATCGCCGACAGACCCAACCTGTCCGCCAGGATCCAGACACCGAACGTACCGGCGAACTGCAGCACGGTACCGCTGGCCGCGTCCTCGATGCGGCTCAGCGTGGCAAGCGACAGCCGACCGAGTACATAGCCGGCCACCAGGCTACCAACGGTCGACAGGACGACCATGGGCGCGGCGCTGCTCAACAGGAACGGACCGAGTGCGGCGGCGACAGCGATACGGTAGATCAGCAGCGCGGTTGCATCGTTGAGCAGGCTCTCGCCTTGCAGGATGGTGGTGATGCGATGCGGCACCTTGAATTGTCCGAGCACGGCCGACGCCGCGACGGCATCGGGCGGCGCTACGATGGCGCCAAGGGCGACGGCCGCGGCGATCGGCAGGCCTGCCATCTTCCAGCCGAGCAGCGCAACCACTGCGGTGGTGAAAACGACCGCCCCCAAGGCCAGCAGGGCGAGCGGCAGCCGGTTGCGATTGAGATCGCGCAACGAGGTGTCATAGGCGGCGTCGAGCAGCACCGGCGCGATGAACAAGGCCAGCGCCAGTTCCGGGTCGATTTCGATGGTGGGCATGCCGGGCAGGAAGGCGATGCCCGCGCCCGCCAGCGCCAGCAGCGACGGATAAGGAACTTGCAGCCGCCGCGACAGCGCCGTCAGCGCGACTGCAATCAACAGGAGGATAAGCGTCAGTTCGAAAAGAGCCATGCTCTATCGTAGCCGCCGAACGAGGCGATTGGCAGTGCCAAAGTCATGGTCGTGAAACAACAGGGACATCTCTGGCACGGGCCGTGTCGCCGCCGGCAGCATGAGAAATCCCAATGGCTGGAGCGCGCCCGTTTGGGACGCCTTCCGACAGCGGACTACCTAGTGCAGCACCAGCATATCGCTCGACGAGAACGAAATCTCGGCCTTCTCCCCGACTGCGGGCGGCGGGGTGGCGGAGTTGTTGAACGTGTCGAGCGACACCGTGTTGCCGCCGATGCCGACACGGACCCGGATAACCGAGCCGAGGAAGTGCACTTCGGAAATCTCTCCGGTCAGGCTGGAGTCGCGGCCGGGCTGGCGGCCGAGCGAAATCGCCTCGGGTCGCAGCGCCAGAGACAGCGTGTCGCCGGACTTCGAGCCGTTGAGCTTACCCTTGAGCGAGACTTCCTGCGTGTTGACCTGCACCTTGCCGGAGGCGGCGTCGGTGACCTTGCCTTCGAGCACGTTCAGCGTGCCGACGAAATTGGCGACGAACTTGGTCGCTGGCCGGTTGTAGATCTCGAACGGCGTCGCGACCTGCTCGGCCTTGCCGCCATACATGACGGCGATGCGGTCGGAGATCGACAGCGCCTCTTCCTGGTCATGGGTCACGAAGATGGTGGTGATGCCGAGCTTCTTCTGGATCGAGCGGATTTCTTCGCGCAGCGACACGCGCACCTTGGCGTCCAGCGCCGACAGCGGCTCGTCGAGCAGCAGGAGCTTTGGTTTCGGCGCGATAGCACGCGCCAGCGCGATGCGCTGCTGCTGGCCTCCGGAGAGCTGGTAGGGATAGCGGTCCGCCATCTGCGGCAGCCTGATCATGTCGAGCATCTCGGCGACGCGCTTGTCCGCGTCGGCCTTCGGCATGCCGGCAACCTTCAACCCGAAAGCGATGTTCTGCGCCACCGTCAGGTTCGGGAATAGCGCATAGGCCTGGAACACCATGCCGACGTTGCGCTGGTTGGGCTTCAGCCGCGTGATGTCCTTGCCGGCGACGACGATCTTGCCGGCCGACGGCTCCTCGAAGCCGGCGACCATGCGCAGCACCGTCGTCTTGCCGCATCCGGATGGCCCCAGGAACGAGACGAACTCGCCCGGCTCGACGTCGAGGCTGAAATCCTGCACCACGGTGTTGGACCCGTAGGACTTTCGCACATGCTGGATGGACAGGAATGGCTCGGCCATGGCTTTTTCTCTCAGGTCAATTCGGGCGGTTCGCCGATTTCGGCGCGAAGCGGGACAGAATCTGGATGAGCGACATGCAGCCCCAGGTAATGGCGAAGGCGATGATGGCAAGGGCTGCCGGTTCATAGGCGCGGTTGGCGCCGACGTTTTGCAGATACGGGCCAAAGGCCGGACGGTTGAGGAGGCTCGCCATGGTGAACTCGCCGATGACGATGGCGAAGGTCAGGAAGGCGCCCGACAGCACGGCGATCAGGACATTAGGCAAGATCACCCGGCCAATGATCGTGCTCCAGCCGGCGCCCAGAATCTGCGCTGCTTCGGTCAATGTCCGCACATCGATGGTGCGCAGCCCCGTATCGACGGCGCGATACATGTAGGGCAGAGCCAGCGTCGCATAGCCGATCACCAGCAGCGCATTCGCACCCATATTGCTGCCCAGGAACGGCAGCGGGGAATTCGAGCCGTACATCCTGATATAGCCGAACACGATGACGATGGCCGGAATGACCAGCGGCAACAGCGTGATGAATTCGACGATCGGCCTGAGCTGCGGCAGACGCAGCCGGATCCAGTAGGCGGCCGGAACCACGATCAGCACGCCGAGGATGATGGTGAAGACGGCCGCGACCACCGAATACAGGAAGGTCGACTGGAAGCGCGCGTCGCCCAGCACGATCTGGTAGGCGTCGAAGGAATGGACGCCGCGCCGCATGCGCAACGAGAACTCGACAGTCGCCATCAGCGGAATGAAGAAATAGGCCGCGCCGACAATGAAGACGACCCAGGCCCAGAATTTGCCCGACTTCATTTGAGCCACCTTTCGGACCGGGTCCGGAACCAGATGTAGAAGACGTTGGCCAAGCCCGTGATGACGATCATGCCGAAGGCGATGGCATAGCCAAGTTGCGGGTTGTGCAGCACGTCGCCATTGATCTGCGAATAGAGCTTGATGGGAACGATGTTGAGTGCCGGGCCGGCAAACGCATAAGCCGTGGCGATGGCGCCGAAGGAATTGGCGAACAACAGGATGACGGTGCCGAGGAAGCTCGGCCACAAGACCGGGATGACCACCATGCGCCAATACTGCGACTGGGTGGCCCCGAGCGTGGCGGCGGCCTCGCCCCATTCCTTCTTCAAGCCGTCGATGGCCGGCACGATAATGACCACCATCAGCGGAATCTGGAAGAACAGATAGACCGCGATCAGGCCCGATGTCGTGAGGAAATTGAAGCCCATCGCGTATATGTTGACATTGAGAACGTCACGCAGAAGCGTTGTGACGATGCCGACGCGGCCGAGGGTCGCCAGGAAGGCGAAGGCCAGCGGCAAGCCGGCGAAATTCGAGGCGACACCCGAAAAAGTCAGGGTCGCCGAGCGGGTCCAGTTGGGAAGCCCGCCGCGCACGATGGCGATGGCAATCGCGAGCCCGGCAAAGGCACCGATGACAGCCGACCAGAAACTGATCTTGATCGAAACCCAGTAGGAAGCGCTGATCGAGGGATCGCTGACCAGCTGCAGTATATTATCAAGCGTCAGCTGACCGTCGCCATTCTGGAAAGCGCCCAGGACGAGATAGATCGTCGGCAGGATCAGGAACATCAGGACAAAGATGAAGAAAGGCGCCACGCCAATCCACTGCATCGGAAAGCGGAAAGTGGTCGCCTCGTTCGGCGGCGCGGGCTTGGTGGTGACGGACTGATTTGAAAGCGTAAGATCGGTCATGCGCCGGCTACCGTCTTCGAGGGGAAACCGGGCGGCCTCGCGGCCGCCCGGTGGATTTCAAGCCTTACTTGACGTTGGCGCCGACAACGGCGTCCCAATTCTTGCTGATGGTCTCCTTCGCCTTGCCCTGCTCGTCGAGCGTCGGGAAGGCGGCCGAGGCGTAGGATTCCGCCGGCGGCAGCTTGGCCAGAACGTCCGCGGGGATCTTGCCGTTCTTGGCCAGATCGTTGAAGCGAATCGGGTGGCAATAGCCCTTCAGCCAGCCGACCTGGCCTTCGTCGGAATAGAGATATTCCATCCACAGCTTGGCTGCATTCGGATGCGGCGCGAACGCGCTGATCGCCTGCACGTAAACACCGGCGACAACGCCGGTCTTCGGCACGATGACGTCGACGGGCGGGTTGCCCTTCAGCGTGTCGCGACCGGCGAGCGCGTTGTAGTCCCAGTTGATCAGGATCGGGGTCTGGCCCTGGGCAAGCGTTGCCGGCTTGCCGACGACCGGCACGAAATTGCCGGCGGCGTTGAGCTTCTTGAAGAAGTCGAGACCGGCGGTGCCAGCGGCTTCACCAGCAGCCGCGCCACCGGAAAGGCCCGCGGCGTAGACGGCCTGGATGGCCTGGTTCGAAGCGCGCGGATCGCCGGCGACGGCGACCGCGTTG
The DNA here is from genome assembly GCF_020165315.1 of Mesorhizobium sp. BR115XR7A. Lineage (NCBI taxonomy): Bacteria > Pseudomonadati > Pseudomonadota > Alphaproteobacteria > Hyphomicrobiales > Phyllobacteriaceae > Mesorhizobium > Mesorhizobium sp. BR115XR7A. Next base: position 197,405 of record NZ_JAIUHW010000009.1, on the reverse strand, counting down.
GCGAATTCGGGCTTGAGGAGATCGGCCCAGTCCTTCGGCGATTCCTTGATCAGGTCCTTGTTCACCATGAACGACAGCACGCCATAATAGTCGCCGTACCAGGCGCCATCGGCATCCTTGGCGCTGTCCGGGATCGAGTCCCAGGTCGACACCTTGTATGGCATCAACAGGCCATCGGCCTTGGCGGTCGGGCCGAAGGACAGGCCGACGTCGATGACATCAGGAGCCTGCGGGCCCTTGTTGTCCTTGTTGGCCTTGATCGCCTCGACTTCGTCGCCGGAGCCGGCGTCGGGGTTGAGTTCGTTGACGGTGATTTCCGGATACTTCGCCTTGAAACCGGCGATGACGTCGCCGTAGCCGCACCAGTCATGCGGCAAGGCGATCGTGGTGAGCTGGCCTTCGGCCTTGGCGGCCTTGATGAGATCGTCCATCGAAGCGGCGGACGAAATCACCGACGACACCATCAGGGTCGCGGCCGAAAGGGAAAGCACTTTCCCCGTGAATTTGAACATGTGTTCTCTCCATTGAACTGACGCCGTTGGACGTCTGCGATGCGGTATCGTTTTCGTGTGACAGCCAGATGAAAGCTTTGTGAAACCGGCGCCTCGCAGCGTGAAAAGTTAACTCTTTTTAACGGACTGTAGCAATTAGCCATCACTTAATTTTCCGGCTAATCATTAATCCGCCCCTATATCGCCCCTTCCCCTCTCCTTTCCCCTCGTTTCCCGATCAACTTCCGCATCCAGGAACCGGCCTCAGACCGTCCCGGCGATGGCGTTTTCGAGCAGTGTCAGCGCCGCCTTCTTGGTCAGCTTGACCGGGTTGCCGCCGGCCGTCGGATCGACCACCGCCATGTCGGCGATCAGGCCCTTGCGCTTCTTGTCCATGTCGAGCCCCTTGATCAGGCCCGGCAGCGCGTGCGGCACCTTCAACTCCTTGCGCAGCTTGATAACAGCCTTGGCGAAGCCGTCGAAACCGCCCTTGATGCCGCAATAGGCGGCGAGCCGGGCGATACGCTCCTCGATGGAGTCGCGATTGAAGGCCAGCACATATGGCATGAACACGGCATTGGTCATGCCATGATGGGTGTCGTAGAGCGCGCCGATCGGATGCGACAGCGAGTGGATGGCACCCAGCCCCTTCTGGAAGGCCGCGGCGCCCATGGCGGCCGCGCTCATCATGTGGGCGCGGGCGACGAGATCTTTGCCATTGGCATAAGCCTTCGGCAGGTTCTCGAACACCAGGCGTATGCCTTCGACGGCAATGCCGTCGGCCATCGGATGGTAGCCCGGCGCGCAATAGGCCTCGAGGCAATGGGCGAGCGCGTCCATGCCGGTGCCGGCGGTGATGAAGGAAGGCATGCCGACCGAAAGCTCCGGATCGGCGATGACGATCGCCGGCAACAACTTCGGATGGAAAATGACCTTCTTGGTATGCGTCTCCTCGTTGGTGATGACGCCGGCGCGGCCGACCTCCGAGCCGGTGCCGGCGGTGGTCGGCACAGCGATGATTGGCGCGATGGCGTCGGAGTTGGCGCGCGTCCACCAGTCGCCGACATCCTCGAAGTCCCAGACCGGCCTGACTTGGCCGGCCTGGAAGGCGATCAGCTTGCCGAGGTCGAGCGCCGAGCCGCCGCCGAAGGCGATGACGCCGTCATGCTTGCCCCTCTTGAACACCGCGATGCCGGCGGTGAGGTTGGACTCGACCGGGTTCGGCTTCACCTCGGAGAACACGCCATAGGGCACCTTGGCCTCGTCGAGAATCCTGAGCGTCGAGGCGACGACCGGCAGTTTCGCCAATCCCGGATCGGTGACGAAAAGCGGCCGCTTGATGCCGGTGGCCGCGAGCACCTCCGGCAGTTCCTTGATGCGCCCGGCGCCGAAGCGAACGGTGGTGGGGTAGTTCCATTTGGAGATGAGCTTGGACATTTTTGTCTTTCGAAAATTAGATGGCTTCACGCAGATGGAAGGATTTCGGCCGGGTCAGATTGTCATAGCCCAGCGCCGACAGGGCAACGCCTTTGCCGGTGTCCTTGACGCCGGTCCAGACCAGCGCGGGATCGAGATAGTCGCAGCGGTTCATGAACACCGTGCCGGTCTCGACGCGGTCGCCGATCGCCACCGCATGCTCGGTGTCGCGCGTCCAGATCGAGGCCGTCAGCCCGTAGGGGCTGTCGTTCATCAAAGCGATCGCCTCCTCATCGTTGCGCGCCTTCATGATGCCGACGATCGGGCCAAAGCTTTCCTCACGCATGACGCTCATCTGATGGTCGACTTGCGTCAACACCTCCGGCGCCAGGTAAGGCGAGCCGGCCTTGTCGTTAGCCACCTTCATGTTGATGTGCGCCTTGGCACCCTTGCGCAGCGCTTCGGCCTTCTGCTCGCGGATCAGGTCGGCAAAGCGCGCCTGCGCCATCGGTCCCATCGTCGTCGCCTGCTCCAGCGGATTGCCGACGACATAATTCCTGGTCTCGGCGATGAAGCCTTCGACGAACTCGTCATAGACTTTTTCGTGCACATAGACGCGTTCGATGCCGCAGCAGCACTGGCCGGAATTGAAGAAGGCGCCGTCGACCAGATTGGCCACGGCATGGTCCATCTTGGCGTCGGGCAGCACATAGGCCGGATCCTTGCCACCGAGTTCGAGCCCAAGCGTCATGAAGGTGCCTGCCGCCGCCTTTTCGATAGCACGGCCGCCAGCGACCGAGCCGGTGAAATTGACATGGTCGATCTTGCCGGAACCCAGCAGTTTTTCCGTCTGTGCATGGTTGAGCACGACATTCTGGAACACGCCCTTTGGCAGGCCGGCCTTGTCGAAAGCCTGTTGAAAGCGCTCGCCGACCAGCAACGTCTGCGCGGCATGTTTCAGGATGACGGCGTTGCCGGCCATCAGCGCCGGCACGATGGTGTTGACCGCTGTCAGATAGGGATAGTTCCATGGCGCGATCACCATGACCACCCCAAGCGGATCCTTCTTCACATAGCGCCGGAAGCCGTCCTTCGGGTTGGAGGCCGGCACGGACTTGAGCGCCGCTTCCGCGATCTCGACCATGTAGTTGGTACGCTCCTTGACGCCGCCGAACTCGCCGCCATAACGAACGGGACGCCCCATCTGCCAGGCGATCTCCGGCACGATCTCGTCGGTCATCGCGACCAGTGCTTCCAGCATCGCCAGCATGTACTTGCCGCGCTCGACGATCGGCGTCTGCGCCCACTTCTCCTGCGCCGCCTTGGCACGCTCGACCGCGGCGTTGATCGCCTGGTCGATAGCGACCGGCCGCTCCGCATAGATCGAGCCGTCGATGGGGGATTTGAGTTTTACGGTTTCCAAAAGGTGCTCCATTTAGCAGGCTAATGTACGCAGATGGCCGTTGCGGCTGTAGCGAAGGATGGGCTCGTCTCGCGTCACAAGAACCATGTCCAAGGCCCTTGCAGTGGCAATCAGTATTCGATCCATAGGATCGCCATGGGGCGAACCCGGCAAGTTGGAGGACGCGATCAGAATAGCCGGCGAAATCGCGCTGAGTTTTGCGGACATGCGCTCAATGAATCGCTCTACGAAATCGAGCGGCGCTATGGGCAAGTTGAGCCGGCCCTTGGCCACACCGATGCCGATCTCCCATGCTGACATCGGCGAGAGATAGAGGCGGCCATCATAGGCCGCGTCGGAAATCTCCTGACTTGCCTGAGGGTCGATTTTGCTGTCGTTTGCAATGAAGATCATCGCGCACGTGTCCAGCAGCAGGCTCGGCTCTTCACTCATTTGCGCATCACGTGTTTACCATGCTGCGCCTGAGTTTCACCGCCCAGATAACCCCGATCCCAAGGCTCATCATCGAACGGTTTGGTGACATCAAACCCGGCCTCGATTGCTATCAAGCCCTTCATGAAACCAAATCCAGGGTGACGGTGCGTACGCACAGCGGGTGCGGCGTCACCGGTCGGCATCTTGCGAACGCGGCGAAAGACAAGCTTGCCAGCGCCTACGTTGACGGATTCGGTTTCGAACCCGGCCTCGAGCCACTCCCTGGTCATGGGATTGTTGCTCGGATTGTTGCTCCACCACGCGGGGTATCGCTTCGATGCCGGCAACGGCAGACTAAGCACGCTTTCGATCTGATCGAACGACATAGGCACACGGTCGGCATTCTGGGCGACCAGAAATTCCTTCAGCGGCGCATATTTGGACATTGCGAACTCCCCAACAATTGCAGCTTGCAGCCTTCATATGAGCTACATTAACTACATTGTCAACATAAAGCTGCATAAAGCTTTAGTAGCGCTCGAACCCTCTGTGCAGTTCCCAATCCGTGATACGCCGATCGTATTCGAACTGCTCCCACTTCGCTGTGTGGACATAGTGCTCGAGCACATCCTCGCCGAGCGCCTGTTTCAGCATCTTCGATTTCGCCAGCGTCTCGGTCGCATCGCGCAGCGTCTTTGGAATTTCCGGCAAACGAGAAGCCTGATAGGCGTCGCCGACGAAAGGCTTCTGCAATTCCAGCTTCTCGTCGATACCGGCGAGGCCGGCCGCGATCAGCGCCGCGAAGGCGAGATAGGGATTGAGGTCGGCGCCGCCGATGCGGCATTCCATGCGGATGCCCTTGGTGCCCTCGCCGCACAGGCGGAAGCCCGCGGTGCGGTTGTCTTCGCTCCACATGATCTTGGTCGGCGCGAAAGTGCCGGCCTGGAAGCGCTTGTAGGAATTGATGTAGGGCGCCAGGAACCAGGTGAATTCCTTGGCGTATTTCAGCTGCCCGGCCGCCCATTGCTGGCCGAGCGTCGACAAGGTCCAGTCGGCTTGTCTGTCGAAGAACAGCGGCGTCTTGCCGTCCGCGCTCCACAGCGAATTGTGGATGTGGCTCGAATTGCCGGCGAGACCGTAATTATACTTGGACATGAAGGAAATCGCCTTGCCTTCGGACTCGGCAATCTCCTTGGCGCCGTTCTTCAGGATGACGTGGCGGTCGGCCATGTCGAGCGCCTCGGCGTAGCGCACATTGATCTCTTCCTGGCCCGGACCCCACTCGCCCTTGGAATTCTCGATTGGAATACCGGCGGCTTCCATCTCGTTGCGAAGCCGGCGCATGACGCCTTCTTCCTTGGTGGTGATGCCGATCTGGTAGTCGCCAATATAGGGCGAGGCTGTATCGAGCCCCTGCCAATGCTTCTTGCGGGCGGAATCGTAGGTTTCGTTAAACAGATAGAATTCGAGCTCGGAAGCGAAATAGCCGATATAGCCGCGCTCGCTCAGCCGCTTGACCTGCTTCTTCAGGATGGCGCGCGGCGAATGCGGCAGGTCGTCATGGGTGTGGTGGTCGAGCACGTCGCAAATGACGAGCGCCGTCTTTTCCAGCCAGGGAATGCGCCGCAGCGTCGCCAGGTCCGGCTTCATGACGAAGTCGCCATAGCCCTTCGACCAGCTTGCCGCCTTGTAGCCCGGCACCGGCTCCATATCGATGTCGGCCGCCAGCAGGTAATTGCAGCCATGCGTCTCGTCATGCGCGGAATCGACGAAGTATTGCGCCAGGAACCGCTTTCCCGCCAACCGGCCCTGCATGTCGACAATGCATGCCAGCACCGTGTCGATCTCGCCGCTGGAGACCGCTTTCTTCAACTGATCGAACGAGAAACTTCCGGCCATTCCTTTGGCACTCCAGTGCTTGGCGTTTCGGGCTTGTCATATTGAACGAGAACAAAAAACCGTGGCGAGCGAACCCGCCACGGCTTGATTGGTTGTTTAGGCGGATTCGCCGACGGCCTTTTCGGCCGCTGCGATGATCGCCCTGCGCTTGGCGATTGCCGTCTCGCCGATGGGCGGCCCCTGGAAGCGGCGGTTCTCGACGGCAAACCACAAAACGACAAGCAGAACGATCAATCCGATCGCATAGTTGATCAAGATGTCGAAGGGCGGTTGGATGCCGGCATACATCAACACCAGAACACCAAGCACGGTGATGACGGCGAACGGCTTTGACCAGATGCCGAGCCGGAATGGCCCGAACTCGGTCCAGCTCTTTCCTTCCGCAAGAAGTCCGGCCGCGATCGGCATGGCGTAGGAGACGTAGAGGAAGAGTGCGCAGCCGGCTGCCAGCGCCGCGAAAGCCGGCGAATAGAGCGTGGCGGCAATCGACAGAACGACGCCGAGCCAGATGGCCGGAACGGGCGTGCGCCAGGTCGGCGAAACCTGCTTCCATAAAGAAGACCCTGGCAGACCTCCGTCACGCGAAAAGGCAAAGATCATGCGCGAGGTCGAAGTGAGCCCTGCTAGCGCGCACAGATAGTTCGACAGCACGATGGCGATGCCGAGCAGAGCCTTGAGCCAGGTTGGCGCCGGCAGATTGTTGAACAGGTTGAACCAGGCATTGCCGCCGTCCTTGGCGGTCGCCACGAGATCGGGGCTGGCAAGGACGAAGGAGACCGCCATGACGAAACCGAAGACGAGAGACCAGAGGACCGCGTGGATCATGCCTCTGGGCACAGCGACGCGGGCATTGTGCGTTTCCTCGGCGGTATGCGCGGAGGCGTCAAAGCCGGTGATCGTGTAAAGCGGGTAGAGAAGGCCAATCAGGAAGGCCACGAGTGCGGTGCGGGCCGTCGGAACATAGCCACCACCGAGATCGCCGGTCGTGTTGACGAAAGTCGTCAGCCGCGCGAGATCGAAGCCATGCGCGCCCCAGATCAGGAATGTCAGCGTCAGCACGACCGCGACAACGAGGATGAGGTAGCCGGAAAAATCGGTCAACATCGTCGTCGTCTTGATGCCGAGATGATTGAACAAACCTTGGGTAACTGTAATCAAGACGACTGCCGCCGTCTGTTGCCAGAAGCCCCAGGCCGATGTGTCCCAGCCGAAGATCGGGCCAGCAACGAGCCCCTGAAACAGCAGGTAGACGCCGACATTCACCGAAGCGACGACGAAGATCAGGCCGAGCAAGTTGATCCAGGCCGTGGCCCAGCCCCAGCCGCGTCCGCCCAGGATCGAGGACCAGTGATAGAGGCCGCCGGCTGTCGGATAGGCCGATCCAATCTGGCCGAGAGACGCCGCGACCACGAGCGCAAAGACGCCGCCGATGACCCAGCCGATGGTCGCCTCGAAACCGCTGCCGGTCGCCATGGCCAGTGGGAAAGACGTAATGCCGCCCGCCAGAATGCAGATGATCGAGAAGGAAATGGCGAAGTTGGAGAAGCCGCTCATGCGGCGCGCTAGTTCTTGGGCGTAGCCCATACTGTGGAGGATTTTTGTGTCCTCCGACTTGTCAGAGTGATCAGGTGTTGTCATGTCAGAGTTCCCCTATTGGTTCTTAGCTGGCCGATTGAACTGACTTTCCGACTGCGCTTCGTCGAGAGCCCTTGGCCCTCTGGCTCCAGATCCGAAAAAATGCCCGTGAGCATATCCGCCCATTTCCGCTGCCCGGTTTCGCCGGAGATTTCATCGTTGCGGATTTCGATCATCGCGCAGGGTAGCCCGCGCGAGCGCGCATGCCGTTCCAGCGTGAAATAGACGCGGTCGGCCGGCGAATAGGGTTCGTTGATGCCGACGGTGATGCCTGAGAGCCGTTGCAGCGCCGATATCAGCGGCGACGCCAGCCGGCGATCATCGTCATGGATGATGCCGATATGCCAGGGCCGATTGCGGCCTTTATAGACCGGCGTGAAGGAATGAACGGAAACCAGGCGGGTCTCCTGGCCGCGCGCCAACCGGTCCTCGACGATGCGCTCGATGGCGCCATGGAACGGTTGCCATGACAGGGCGACCCGCGCCGCGCGCTGTTTTTCCGACAAGCCGGTATTGCCCGGTATGGCAGTGGTTTCGCTGACCGGCGGCACAAGGTCCGGCGCGTCGAGCGGCCGGTTGCAGTCGATGACGAGACGCGAAATGCGGCTTTCGACCAGCGTCGCATCAAGCGCCTGCGCCATCCGCAGCGCAACCGGCAGTGCGCCGGGATCCCAGGCGATGTGACGCGACAGGTCGTCGGCGGCGAGGCCGAGCGTGCCGAATTCAGCCGGCAGGAAATTGGAAGCGTGATCGCAGGTCAGCACGAAGGGGCTCGATCCGCCGGGGTTCGTCACCCCTACGGTATCAGACGATGCAAGGCTGGCGGGCCGCGCTGTCTCCATAGTCCTGCCGTCCCCTGGGAGCGCTGTATCGTATGTTACGTATTTTGTTTCATTGCGTCCCGGTGGATGATTTCATACAGTTTGTTTGGCTTTGTCAAATGCGATCTGGGGAAAAGACGGTCGGCGGGCCAAGGGTGGGGAAAAGATGATTTCCAACATTGCCGAATTGATTGCCGACCGTATCGGCGCGATGCCCGCCGGCGAACGGCGCGCAGCGCAGACGCTGATCGCGAGCTATCCGATGATCGGCCTCAAGACAGTCGCCGAATTCTCATCCGCGGCCGGCGTCTCCTCGCCGACGATCCTGCGTTTCGTCGCCCGGCTGGGCTTCCAGAATTACCCCGAGTTCCAGTCGAGCCTGCAGGATGAACTGGCGGCGCAATTGCAATCGCCGGCGATACGAACGCTCAACCCGCCCTCGCCTAGTGGCGGCACGGTGTCGCCCATGCTGGAAGCAACGCTCGACAATATGCGCGAGACCTTCAGGCACCTGTCCGACAAGCAGCTTGCCGACATTGCCACCAGGCTGGCCGAGCGGCGTGGCAAGACATTCCTGATCGGCGGCCGCTTTACCGACCCGCTGGCGCGCTACATGGCCGCCCATCTCGCCGTCATCCAGCCCGATGTCTTTCACCTCGCCGGCCAGGAGAGCATGTGGCGTGACCGGCTGATTGACATGGGCAAGCGCGACGTGCTGGTGATCTTCGACATCAGGCGCTACCAGGACAGCCTCGTCCGCTTCGCCGAGAAGGCGCATCAGCGCGGCGTTCAGATCGTACTGTTCACCGACCAGTGGCTGTCGCCGATCGCCCGCTTTGCTCGCCATGTCATCGCCGGACGAACCGCCGTGCCTTCCGCATGGGATTCCTCGGCGGCACTTTTCGTCGTCGCCGAAACGCTGATCGGCGCCGTCACCAGGCAACTTGAGGCCGACGGCGCCCGGCGCATCCGCGAGATGGAAGGCCTGCGATAAGCAGAATCCTCCGGATCACTGCATCGGCTTCGCGACCGTCTCGGTTTCACGTTACCGAGATTTAATGTGCACGATTGCGTGATAATTGCCATAAACCGCTGATATCGGGGTGTGGCGTGGCCGGATTTTTGCCGCCCGCCCGCATCGTCGCTGTGCCGTTCCTTTGCGAATGGCCGACGATTTCTGAAACCGGAGTGTCGATGCGGACCTGGAAGCAAATTGTCGTTGCGCTTGTGATCGTGGTCGCCGCCGCGGCCGCCTGGGCAGGCTTCTATCCAGGCGCGCCGGCAGTGCTGGCGCGCTGGGGGATGGATTGGGCCTACGCGGCAACGCCTCCCGCCGGAAGCGGTGCGGACGGCGCGAAACAGGCTGGCAATCGCAATGGAGTCCGGCAGGTCAACGTCGTCGCCTTGCCTGCCGGTACGGCCACCATAAACGACCGCCTGCAAGCGATCGGCACCGGCCGTGCCAACGCCTCGGTGACCGTCAATCCCTACAGTTCCGGCCGTCTTGCCGAGTTGCTGGTCGAATCCGGCACTCATGTCGACAAGGGACAGATCATCGCAACGCTCGATTCCGAGACGGAGATCATCGCACAGGACCGCGCCAAGCTTGCCTTGCAGGATGCTCAGTCCAAGCTCGACCGCGTCAAGTCGCTGCGTGCCTCCAACGCGGCGACACCGGTCGCGGTCGCCGATGCCGAAGTGGTTCTGGCCGGCGCCAAGCTGGCGCTTCAGGATGCCGAGCTTGCACTGCAGCGCCGCTCGATCCTGGCGCCGATCACCGGCACGGTCGGCATCCTGCCGATCTCGGCCGGCAATTACGTCACCAACCAGTCGGCGATCGCCACGCTTGACGACCGGTCCTCTATCCTGGTCGATTTCCAGGTACCCGAGCGCTTCGCCGCCGCCGTCAAGGTCGGCGCGCAATTGACGGCGACGCCGATCGCCAATCCGAGCAACGCGTACACCGGCACGGTTTCGGCGATCGACAATCATATCGACGAAAAGAGCCGCACACTTCTGGTCAAGGCCACCATCGCCAATCCGGCCGATTCGCTGCGCGCCGGCATGTCGTTCTCCATCACCATGAAATTCCCCGGCGAGACCTATCCGGCCGTCAGCCCGCTGGCGATCCTCTGGGGTTCGGACGGCGCCTATGTCTGGCAAGTCGAGGACGGCAAGGCCAGGCGCGTGCCGGTGCGCATCATCCAGCGCAACACCGAGACCGTATTGATCGACGCGGAGATCGACAGCGGCGACATGGTGGTCACCGAAGGCACCCAAAGTGTCAGCGAAGGCGGCGAGGTTCGCATCGCGGGCCAGGAGCAGCGCGCCGCCAACGCCGCGGAAGGCTCATGACCGGCTCCGTCAACGCCGCCAGCGATACCGGCTTCACCGCACTGTTCATCCGCAGGCCGGTCATGGCGTTCGTGCTGAACACCCTTATAGCCGTTGCCGGCCTCGCTGCCTTCTACGGTGTCGAAATCCGCGAATTGCCCGACGTCGACCGCGCCGTCGTCACGGTCTCCACGACCTTCGAAGGCGCGGCCGCCGAAACCGTCGACCGCGAACTGACCGACACGATCGAGGGCGCCGTCGCTCGTGTCTCCGGCGTCAAATCGATCTCGTCTTCCTCCTCCTTCGGCTCGAGCCGCGTCACCATCGAATTCAACGACGGTGTCGATCTCAATGTCGCCGCCTCGGATGTGCGTGATGCCGTCGGCCGGGTCGCCAACCAGATGCCCGATACCGCCGATCCGCCGCGCATCGTCAAGGCCGATGCCAATTCCGACGCGGTGATGCGGCTGGCGGTGACTTCGGACACCATGTCGATCCAGGACATGACGGTGGTGGTCCAGGACCAGATCGAGGACGAACTGGCCGCCGTGCCCGGCGTCGCCGACGTCCAGGTCTATGGCGACCGCGACAAGATCTTTCGCATCGATGTCGACCAGAACAAGCTCGCCAGCCTCGGCTTCACGGTCGCCGACCTCCGGGCGGCGCTTGCCTCCGTCGCCTTCGATTCCCCGGCCGGGTCGATCACAACGACCAACCAGGACCTGATCGTCCGCACCACGGCCGACGTGACGACGCCCGAGGAATTCGAAAACATCATCATCGGCGGCACGACGCGCATCCGCGATGTCGCGACCGTCACGCTCGGCCCCGATGTTGGCCAGACGACGCTGCGTTCGGACGGCAAGACCGGAATCGGCCTCGGTATTATCCGCCAGGCGGAATCGAACACGCTGGACATTTCGACGGGCGTCCAGGCCGCCGTCGCCAAGCTGCAGGAGAACCTGCCCAAGGGCATGTCGATCAAGATCACCAGCGACGACGCTGTCTTCGTCAAGGGTGCGGTGCACGAGGTCGAGATCGCGCTTGGCCTGTCGGTCACCATGGTGCTGATCGTCATCTACATCTTCCTGCTCGACTGGCGCGCCACGCTCATCCCCGGCCTGTCGATGCCGGTCGCCATGATCGGCACCATCGCCGCCATCTATCTAGCCGGCTTCTCGGTCAACATCCTGACGCTGCTCGCTTTGGTGCTGGCCACCGGCCTTGTGGTCGACGACGCCATCGTCGTCTTGGAAAACATCGTGCGACGGCGCAATGAAGGCATGGGGCCGCGTGCGGCGGCCGTGCTCGGCGCGCAGGAAGTGTTCTTCGCCGTCGTCGCCACGACACTGACGCTTGTCGCCGTCTTCGTGCCGATCTCGTTCCTGCCCGGCCAGACCGGCGGCCTGTTCCGCGAATTCGGTTTCGTGCTTGCGATGTCGGTGCTTCTGTCCTGCGTGGTCGCGCTGACGCTTTGCCCGATGCTTGCCTCGCGCATGCTGACCAGCGCGCCGCTTCACCACGAAGGCGGCCAAGGCATCGGCGCTCGCATCGGCGGCGTCCTGAATGCCGGCTACAAGCGCGCGCTGCACGCTTGCCTCGACGCGCCCTGGATCGTGGTTCTGGTCGCGGTGCTGTTTGCCGGCGTCGCCTTCGCGCTGTTCGGCACCATCCGCCAGGAACTGACGCCGACCGAGGACCGCGCCGCCGTGCTGTTGCGCATCAACGCCCCGCAAGGCGTCAGTCTCGACTACACGACGCAGCAGATGCAGAAGATCGAGCGGCTGATCCAGCCGATGCGCGATTCCGGCGAGATCCGCTCGACCTTCGAAAACGCCGGCCAGAACGGTTCCTACAATTCGGGCTTCATGGTGATGACGCTGGCGCCGTGGGACGAGCGCAGCCGCAGCCAGCAGGAGATCATGGCCGAGATCAGTCAGTTGACCAGGCAGGTGCCCAGCGTGCGGATCTTCCCGGTCCAACCCAACAGTCTCGGCATCCGCGGCGCCGGCAACGGCCTGCAATTCGCTCTGGTTGGCAACGACCGGAAGGCGCTTGGCGATGCAGCGGTCAAGATCATCGCCGAGATGCAGAAGGATGAGCGCTTTCAGACGCCGCGCCTGTCGATCGACCCGACGCAGCCGCAACTGGCCGTAGCGATAGATCGTGAGCGCGCCTCCGATCTCGGCATCGACATCACGGGGCTCGCCAACACCATGCAAGCCATGCTCGACGGCAACGACGTCGTCGATGTCTACATCGCCGACCGCAGCTACGGGGTGAAACTGGTCTCGACCACCAATCCGATCAACGATCCGACCGATCTGGAAAATGTGTTCCTCAAGACGGCGGATGGCCGCTTCGTGCCGATGTCGACCATCGCCACCCTGACCGAGCGCGCCGTACCACCGTCGCTGTCGCGCGAACAGCAGCAGCCTTCGGTGGCGATCACCTCGAACCTTTCTGGCAATTTCGCGCTTGGCGATGCGCTGACACGCGCCGAGCAGATCGCCACGCCGCTCCTGCCGCCTGGAAGCCGCATCCTGCCCCTGGCCGAGGCAGCGACTTTGGGTGAAACCAACAGCGCCATGGTCACCATCTTCGGCTTCGCCCTGGTCATCATCCTCCTGGTGCTGGCCGCTCAGTTCGAGAGTTTCGTCAGCGCCGTCATGATCATGGCGACGGTGCCGCTCGGCCTTGCCTGCGCCATTTTCGCGCTGCTGCTTTCAGACACCAGCCTCAACGCCTACAGCCAGATCGGCCTGGTGCTGCTGGTCGGCGTCATGGCCAAGAACGGCATCCTGATCGTCGAATTCGCCAACCAGCTGCGAGATCGGGGCCTGGGCGTGCGCGAAGCGATCGAGCAGGCTTCCACCATCCGCCTGCGGCCGGTGATGATGACGATGATCTGCACCATACTTGGCGGTGTGCCGCTCGTGCTGGCCGCCGGCGCGGGCGCCGAGGCACGCGTGGCGCTCGGCTGGGTCATTGTCGGCGGGCTTGGCCTGGCCACCATCTCGACACTGTTCCTGACCCCGGTCGCTTATCTCCTGCTTGGCCGCTTCGTCACGCCGAAGACCCATGAGGAAGCACGGCTGAAGCGCGAACTCGAGGAAGCCGCCTACACCAACGTGGAACCGGCGGAATAGAGATACCTATTTCAGCAGCCGGCCCTCGATCGACCAACGCGCGGCAAGGAAGTTCAGCACGGCCGCCACGATGACCCCGCCGATCTTTGCCGGCCACACACCGCCGATGCCGGCGAAGAGTGCGATCGACAGGCTGGACACGCCGAGCGAAATCAACGCCCCAGCCGAGACGAAGCGCAGGAAGGCATCATGCAGCCGAATGGCGTGATTGCGTTCGAACGACCAGAAGCCATTCGCCACGAAAGAGAAGACGACGGCAATCGACCAAGAGATGACATTGGCGGACAGCGGCGGGGCGTGCAGCTTGAGCAGCAGGAAAAAACCGGCAAGGTCGATGGCCGTATTTGCCAGTCCGACCAGCGCAAAACGGACGATCTTGCTGCCGGTCGAACGCCGTGGCTGAACGCCATTCATTCCCGGCCGTCCAAGATCTCGACACCGGCTCGGGCCAGGCTCGCGCCGAACACATCCGAAGCCAGAACGCCGAATTCCACTTCGCGCACGCCTTGCATCGGGTCACGCGCGCACAGCGTTTGGTCGACATGGCCGGGGTGGCACATGAACAGCCCACGGTCCGACAGCGCTTCGACGGCAGCCTCCAGCAAGGGGGCGAACTTTTCGGGTTGCCGCCAGTCATAGATGCCGGCGAGCGGCTTCAAAACGGCAAAGCCGGCACGCTGCATCGATTGGTTGAAGCCGGCGGCCACGGCAGCGATTGCCGCGATTTTCGGTGCGGCGGCGGCATCGCTCAGCGCCGGAGCGCCTCGCAGCACCGGCCTGCCGGCAGTGTCGGGAAAACGTGTCCGCAGCCAGCCGCGCACGACAGGCAGGAAATGCACGTGCTGATGACCGTCGATGAAGTCGGGTTTGCGGCCCAGCGCCTCGACGAAACGGCTATATTGCGCGTCGAGTTCGGCATGGACGTCGCGCTCGTCGACCCGCCCGCGCAGGACCGGCAGGGCCAGCGAACGAAGCGGCGGCAACCGGCCCCCGGGCGCCAGGCTCGATTTGCCTGTGACCGCTGGCTGGTCCGTAAGGGTCAGGTGCAGCCCGATCGCCGCGCGGCCGCGCAGCGGCTTTATGCGCGCCGCCGCCTCGGCCCATTCCGGAAAACCGGTCATGCAGCTGGTGCCGGTCAGGCGTCTGCGGTCGAGCAGGTCGAGAATGCCGGCGCAAACCCCTGGTGCCAGCCCGTAGTCGTCGGCGATCAGGCGAATGCGCCGCGTCATCCGCGGGACGCGCCCGGCGGCTTGTCGCGAGCGGTCTCGCTGAGCACCACATCGCGCACCAGATAGACCGGCCGGTCCTTGCTCTCCGACAGCGTGACCCAGACATATTCGCCGATCAGGCCGAGCAAGGTGAGGTTGAGGCCGCCGAGCAGCACGACGGCGACCATCAGGCTGGGGTAACCAGGCACGGCAACGCCGTAGAACATCACCTCGAAGAACACTTTGGCGCCGTAAACGACGCCCGCCAGCGCCGCCAGCATCCCGCTCAAGCTGATGATGCGCAGCGGAATGACGGAAAACGATGTAAACCCTTCCAGCGAAAAGGCGATCAGGTTGAGCCGGCTCCATTTCGACGTGCCGATGGCGCGGTTTTCCGGCGAATAGGGTATGGCTTTCTGACGGAAACCGGCCCAGGCGAACAGGCCCTTGTTGAAGCGCCGCTTGTCGCGCAGGCTGGTCAGCGCACGCACCACGGGACCCCGCATGACGCGAAAATCACCGGCGTTCTCCGGAATGTCGAAACGCTGGCTGCTGTTGATCAGGCTGTAGAAAAGACGCGCCAGCTGGCTGCGCCGCCAGCTCGCCTCGCGGCGGTCGTTCTGCGCGTACACGACGTCGATGTCTGGGCTTTCCACCAGCTCGGCGATCATCTTCAAGCTGATATCGATGGAATGCTGCAGATCCGAATCCATGATCAGCACCATGTCGCCCCGCGACTGGTCGAGGCCGGCGAGCACCGCGACCTCCTTGCCGAAATTGCGGCTGAGGCGAACGATCTCCCACGATCCCGACAGGGCTTGCGAAAATCGCCTGGCGCCATCGTCGAGGCTGCCGTCGTCGACCAGGATCTTGTGGACGGCCATGCCGAAACGGCTTGATACCGCTTCCTCGAGCCTGTCGAGCAGGGCGGCAAAGGCCGGCGCCGATTGCGCCTCGTTGAAGAAGGGCGCCACGATGTCGAGTTTTTGACGCGGATCAGCCATGTGCAACGGGCCCGACGCTCACGATCTTTTCGCGCGCCTTGGCCCAGAACCACCAGATCAGCGAACAGGCGATGAGGGTGACCGCGATCGGCCGGAACCAAGGATAGAAGAAATCATGCATGTGGCGCTCGACGCTGGTCAAACCTGTGAGGAACAATACCGTCGACAGCACCGAGGCCAGGACGCCGCCACGCTCCTCCCGCCACAGTGTGGCGATAGCGAGGCCGGCGGGCACGGCGATCATGGCATAGGTATTTGGCTCGACACGCGGATTGAAGACGCACATGTAGAAGGCAGCCGCCAGGAAGATCGCCAGTCCGGCTATTCCAGGCTGGAGCTTGCGGTCGAACCAGAGGACGGTCGACAGCGTAAGCAATGCCACGACGATGCGCACGATCGTGGCGGCGAACTCAGGCATGGGCAGCCCGGCCGAGGTGAAAGGCGCCGTGAAGTCGGTAGGGACAAAGTGGCCGGACTTGTCGACGGCCATGGAGGTCAACATGCGGGCGAAATCACCGTACTGCTGGTTGAGGTAGCCGGCAGGCGCGAACGCGTACGGTATGGCCAGTACCAACAGCACTGCCAGCACGAGCACGGGTATCAGCCGCAGGCGCAGGGCTCCCACCAGCAAAAGCATGATGATCGCGGTCGGTTTGGCGATGATGGCGACCGAAGCCCAGAAGAAGGTTTCGGCGCGCCGCCCTTCGAGCGCCGACAGGGTCAGAAGCCAGCAGGCCGCGGTCAAAAGGATCGTCGCCTGGCCGTTGCGGATCGCACCCAGTGCCATCGGCAGGGCAAGGAAGAGGCCGAAGGAAAGCAGCCATGGCAATTCCTCACCGCCGATTTTGCGCACTTGCCGCATCGCCGCGAAGGTGAGCGCTGCGAAGCCCACCACATGCCACACCACGCCGCCCAGATAGGGTCCGAGCTTCAGCACCGGCAGGTAAAGCGCGGCGAAGGCTGGCGCATACAGGTACCCCATCTCGGATTGAAGATTGTACAGCGGCCGCCCGGTCAGGAACGCTTCGCTGCCATATCCATAGGCCTGCGTCACCGTGCGCGTGCCGGGCGACCATAGCACCAGGCCGAGAACGATCAGGAATGCCCCGATCCATATGCCCAGCCCCAAACGATCGAAAACCGGCTTGGAAATCGTCATCAATTCACCCCGCACGCCATTGGGGAAGACGCCTCAGCCTTGGCGCCGTCCCGGCATTCGATGGCGGCGACATATCACGGACAAAGCGACGAGGCATAGGGGCCGAAAGACGCGGCGATCAATTTCGGGGATCGTCAAGGATGGTCGACCGAACTGGAAAAAGCGTCCAGAAAGCCTGCGATCGCCCTTCCGGCGCCGCATAAGACGGCATCAGGGCCGGATGAACACCTTGCCGTTGGGCTTGGCCAGTTCCGCCGGCATTAGCGCCATTGCCTCGGCCAGCGGAATGACCGCCGTCACGTCGGTCGACCAGCGTCCGTCGGAAAAACGCTTCTGTGCCTCGAGGACCGCCGGACCTCGCCGATCCCTGGATTGCCGCATCCACTCGCTCAGCCAGAAGCCTTCGATGTGCTTGTGCTGGAAGATCAGCTGGCCAGGCTCGCGGATGATCGTTGCCTCGGGATCAAGCCGGCCGTAGATGATCCAGCGCGCCCTTTTTGGCATCGCGTTGAAGATGGCTGACGCCAGCGGCCCGGTGACGGCATCGAGGAAGATGCGCGGCTGTTCGGCCTTCATCACCTCGCGCAGCGTGGCCTCGAAATCAGGCGCCTTCTCGTTGAGGACATGCGCCGCTCCAAGTTGTTTCAGCAACGCGATCTGCTCGTCACGGCGCACCGTGACAACAGGCCGAAACCCTTCCTCCCTCGCCAGCCCGATGATCAGCTTGCAGAGCTGGCTCGCACCGGCGGTCATGACGAAGGCCTTTTCGCCTTCCTGCTTGACGATGTCGAACATGGCGATCGCGGTCAGCGGATTGACGATCATCGCGGCGCCATCCTCGTCTCGAACCGTATCGAGAAGCGGTATGCAGGCCGCCGCCTCGGCGACGGCATATTCAGCCCACGACCCCCAATTGCTCAGACCGGTGGCGAAAGCGACGCGCTTGCCGACAAGGCTCTTGGGATAGGGCTCCTCGCTGCCCGCGACGACCGTGCCGACACCCTCGAAGCCGGCCGGACGGCCCTTGGCGCGCGGCTGGCCGTACTGGCCCTTGATGAAGGCGACATCCGATGGATTGATCGAAGCGAGGCTGACCTTGATCAGCACTTGGCCAGGTCCGGGCGCAGGCACGCCGATGCTTCCCGGCTCGAGATACGGCTCCATCGCCTCGAGCGCACTGCCGCTCGGCGTCCTCGTATAGCCGTCACCGACCAAGAGCAGCGCCTTCATTTCGGAGGGGATCGTCATTGACGGTATTCCTTGTTTGTCGGCGGCAACGCGGCCGGGCAGCGCTCAGAGCTTTTCGTGCGTGTATTTCTTCAGCTCCATGCGTGCCACCTGCCGCCGATGCACTGCATCCGGCCCGTCGGCGAGGCGCAGCGTCCTGAGATGCGTCCACGAGCGGGCGAGAGGCGTATCCTGGCTGATGCCTTGGGCACCGAACATCTGCACCGCCTCGTCGGTGACCTTGAGCGCCACGCGCGGCGCGATAACCTTGGTCTGGCTGATCCAGGGGGCCGCGGCCCGCGCGTCGCCCTGATCGATCATCCATGCCGCCTTGAGGCAGAGCAGCCGGGCCATCTCGATCTCCATGCGACATTCGGCAACGATGTCGAAATTGGCGCCGAGTTTCGCCAGCTTCTGGCCGAAGGCCTCGCGGCGTAGGGAACGCTGGCACAGCATCTCCAGCGCCATCTCGGCCTGGCCGATGGCGCGCATGCAGTGATGGATGCGGCCGGGGCCGAGCCGGCCTTGCGCGATTTCGAAGCCCCTACCCTCGCCGAGGATCAGGTTCGACGTCGATATCCGCACATTGTCGAAGCGAAGATGCATGTGGCCATGCGGCGCGTCATCGTCGCCATAGACCTGCATCGCCCGGACCTTGGTTACGCCCTTCGCGCCCGAGGGAACCAGGATCATCGAATGGCGGCGGTGCTGTGGCTCTTCATCGCCGGCGGTCCGCACCATGACGATGTAAATGGCGCAGCGCGGGTCACCGGCACCCGACGCCCACCATTTCTCGCCATTGAGCAGATAGTCGCCGCCCTGCCGCTCGCAGCGCATGGAAATGTTGGTGGCGTCGGAGGAGGCGACGTCCGGCTCCGTCATGAGATAGGCCGAGCGGATCTTTCCGTCCAGCAGCGGCTCGAGCCATTCCCGCTTGTGCTCGGCCGAGCCGTAGCGTTCCAGAACCTCCATGTTGCCGGTGTCGGGTGCCGAGCAGTTGAAGGTTTCGGCGCCCAGATGGGCCTTGCCCATCTCCTCGGCCAAATAGGCGTATTCGACGGTGGACAGGCCGTAGCCGCGCTCCGAGCCGGTCAGCCAGAAGTTCCACAGGCCGCGCTCCCGTGCGGTCTTCTTCAGCCCCTCAAGGATCTCCCCCTGGCGCTTGCTGTAGACCCAACGGTCGCCGGCCTTGCCGACCTCGCTCAGGAATTCCTTGTCGAGCGGCATGATCTCGTCGCGCACCATGGCCGCGACGCGGGCGTGGATCGGCTTCAACCGCTCGGTCATGCCGAGATTCATCTCCGTCATCGGTCGCTAACCCTTCATGCAGGCCGGGCATTTTGTCAGTGGCAAGGATGACCGTACTTCGGATAGCCTTGTCAACGCGAACTGTTTGCCCGCAGGCCGTGCGGAGGATTGTGATGAGCTATCTGGACGAGCTGTTTTCGGTCACCGGCAAGACCGCGCTGGTGACGGGAGCCGCGACCGGCATCGGCCGCATGGCGGCGACCGCGCTGATCAAGGCCGGCGCCAGCGTAATGATCGCCTCGCGCAAGGGCGAGGACTGCATCAAGGTGGCCAGTGAGTTGAACGGGCTTGGCGCTTCGGGCCAAGCGGAAGGCTTTGCCGGCGACGTCTCCAGCGAGGCCGCCATTGCCGCCTTGGTCGGCGAAGTCAAGGCGCGCACCGGCAAACTCGATATCCTCATCAACAATGCCGGCGTGTCCTGGGGTGCGCCGCTGGAGAGCTTCCCTTATTCGGCATGGGCCAAGGTGTTCGGCGTCAATGTCACCGCGGTTTTCCATCTGACACGCGAATTGCTGCCGCTGCTCGATGCCGCCGCCAGCGACGAAGATCCTGCCCGCGTGATCAATCTGGGCTCGGTGATGGGAACGCAGCCGCTGGCCGACGACGCCTATTCCTACACCGCCTCCAAGGCGGCCGTTCATCACCTGACACGCACGCTGGCGCTCGAATTCGCCGGCCGCCGCATCACCGTCAACGCCTTTGCCCCCGGTCCCTTCCAGAGCCGTATGACCGCATTTGCCACCGGCACGGACGAGCAGGCCAGGCATGTCGGCGGCCATGTCCCGATCGGCCGCATCGGCACACCGGATGACATTGCCGGCGCAACGCTCTATTTGTGCAGCCGTGCAGGCAGCTATGTCACCGGCGCCATCCTGCCGATCGACGGCGGACAGTCGGTGCAGCATGGGTTGACCTTGTTCAAGGAATAACATTTGCCGGCCGCAGAAGCCGGAGGTGAACTGGAGGACATGAGCGTGGAACCAATCAGTCTCGATGTGCTTCTGGCCAGTGTCGGCAAGGAGGTCGGCGTTTCGCCCTGGCGGGTGGTCACGCAACGCATGATCGACCAGTTCGCCGACGCCACCGACGACCACCAGTTCATCCACTGCGATCCGGAGCGGGCCAAGCGCGAAACGCCGTTCGGCGGCACCATCGCGCATGGCTTCCTGTCGCTGTCGCTGCTGTCGGCGATGACGTTCGAGACCATGCCGCCGCTGGAAAACGGCAAGATGGGCGTCAATCACGGTTTCGATTCGCTGCGCTTCCTCGCCCCGGTGAAGACCGGCGCGCGCATCCGCACCCGTTTCGTGCTGGCCGACGTCAAGGTCAGGCCGTCGGGCTGGGTGCAGACGGCGCACGACGTGACCATCGAGATCGAAGGCTCCAAAAAACCGGCGCTCACCGCCCGTTGGCTGACGCTGACCTTGCTTGAACGCCAGCCCGAGACAGCATGAACGACGCCAACGCGCTCGACCAGGCGACGCTCGCGCCTTACCTCGACGCGCATATCCCGGGTTTTTCCGGACTCGCGGCCATCGAAAAATTCAAATCCGGCCAATCCAACCCGACCTATCTCCTGACGGCGGCAAGCGGCCGTTACGTGCTGCGCGCCAAGCCGCCAGGCCAACTCCTGAAATCGGCTCACCAGGTAGACCGCGAATTCCGTGTGATGAAGGCGCTTTCCGGCACCGCCGTACCAGTGCCCGAAATGCTGCACCTGTCGACCGAGGATTCGCCCATCGGCCGCATGTTTTACGTCATGGATTTCCTCGACGGCCGCATCTTCTGGGATCCGGCACTGCCGGAGACGCACGGCAACGAGGAACGCGCCGCGATCTACGACGCCATGAACGCCACGCTCGCCGCCCTGCACGATGTCGATGTCGAGGCCGTGGGTCTTGGCGATTTCGGACGCCCCGGCAATTACTTCGAGCGGCAGCTGGCACGCTGGACCAGCCAGTACCGTGCTTCCGAAACCGGTATCATTTCCGACATGGACCGGCTGATCGCCTGGCTGGAAACCCACCTGCCGGTCGATGACGGCCTGATATCGCTGGTGCATGGCGACTATCGGTTGGACAATCTGATCTTTGCACCGGACCAGCCGAGGGTACTGGCAGTGCTGGACTGGGAATTGTCGACATCGGGCCATCCCTTCGCCGACATCGCCTATCAATGCATGCAATGGCGCCTGCCGCATGCCTCCGGCTTTCGCGGCCTTGGCGGCATCGATCGCCCGGCCCTCGGCCTGCCTTTGGAAGAAGACTATGTCGCTGCCTATTGCCGGCGGCGCGGCCTCGCCGGCATCGGCAACTGGACGTTCTTCCTCGCCTTCTCCTTCTTCCGCCTGGCTGCAATCTGCCAGGGTGTCTACAGGCGGGCGCTGGACGGCAATGCTTCCAATCCGGAAAAAGCCAGGACCTATGGCGAGGCGGTGAAGCTGCTGTCGCACTTCGCCGCCGAGCTGATCGACAAGGAAGACTAAGCAATGGGCCGCTTTGATGGAACCACGGTGCTGATCACGGGCGCGGCCGGCGGCCTCGGCCGTGGCGCCGCCAAGGGCTTTGCCGCCGAAGGCGCCCGGCTGGTTCTCTCGGACCTGGATGAAACGGCCCTGATGAGTTTCGCCGAGACGCTCGATACCGAGACCGCGATGCTGGCAGGCAACATTGCCGAGGAGGCACTGTCGGAAGCACTGGTGGCGCTGGCGTTGGAAAAATTTGGCCGCCTGGATGTCGCCGTCAACAATGCCGGCATCGTTCAGAGTTTCGTGCGCCTGCCGCAGGTTCCATCGGACGAAGCCCGCCGGGTGCTCGAGATCGACCTGCTCGGCGTCTTCTACGCCATGAAGCACCAGATCCCGCAAATGGAGCGGCAGTTCAAGGCGACCGGCAAGGGCGGCGCCATCGTCAACATTGCCTCGGCCGCCGGCCTTTCGGGCGCGCCGAAGCTTTCGGTCTATGCAGCCGCCAAGCATGGCGTGATCGGCCTGACCCGGTCGGCGGCGGTCGAATATGCCAGCAAGGGTCTGCGCATCAATGCCATCTGCCCCGCCCACACCAGAACGGGCATGATAGACGGTTTCGTGAGCGTCTCCGGCATTCCGGAGGCAGAGGCGTTGGCCGAGCTGACCCGTGGCATACCGATGAAGCGCGTGGCGGAAGTCGACGAGATCACCACGGCCATCCTGTTTGCCGCCGACCCGGCCAATTCCTTCATGACCGGCCATGCGCTGGCCATCGATGGCGGTGTCGGCGCGATCTGACGCCTGCCGCGTGGGAACCCGCGGCGCCCTTGTCCGTTTCCGTACAGCGTATATAATTTAGCCAGGCACCAACCAGACAAGGGCAACAGACTTGCCGCTGAGCGTCCAGAAACGCCGCGAGAAACAAAAGGCCGAACTGCGCTCGGAGCTTGTCGCGGCCGCGCACAAGCTCGTCCAGGAAGAAGGCTATGAAGGCTTGACCATCCGCAAGCTGGCCAAGCGGGTCGGCTATGCGCCGATGTCGGTCTATTCCTACTTCGCCGACAAGCAGGACATCCTGTTCGCCCTGGCCGAGGACGCGTTCGAAACGCTCGCCCGACGCATCGAGGAGCACCCGTCCGACGATCCGATCGAGGCCTTGCAGGCGGTCATGACCGAATATGCCGCCTTCGGGCTCGGCAACCCCAACGAATACCGCACCGTCTTCATGACCGAAAAGACCAAGCTGCCGGAAGGCAGGAGCTACGAGGACATGGAGGAAAGCAACCCCGCAATGAAGGCGCTGATCAGCAGGGTCGAGGCCTGTGTCGCCGCCGGCAAATTGCATGGCGATCCACGCGCCATCGCCACCATATTGTGGGCCGTCGGCCATGGCACGATCTCGCTTTTGATCACCTTCCCCTTCTACCCGTTCGGCGACCCGCAGGCTTTCGTGAAGCGGATGTGCGACTTCACCCTTGCCACGCTCAGCACGCAATATGTGCCGCCACTGACCGAGACACCGGTCAACTGCTGAGCGCTATATCCTTTGTTCTCCCAGATTCCGCACCGCCCCTCCAAGCCTTCCGCGGCGACTTTCTTGGTTAACAAAAAACTACCGTACGCGTACGATTTTTTCTTGAACTTCGCGATCGACGGACGTATCTGTACGAGATAACGTACATGTACGGAAAAAATTCACCCGCCGAAACCGGAGACAGACCATGAAAAAGACACTCCTCACCCTCGCCGCCGTGCTGGCACTTTCGGGCTCGGCCTTTGCCGCCAACGCCACCCACGCGGTCAAGCACGTTCCCGCCGCGACCTGCGTCGACACCAAGACCAATATGAAGCTCGATTGCGCTTCGACCGGCTCAGTCGACAAGGAGGCCTCCACGGAAGCCACGACCGACGGGAAGGGTCCCCGGCTCGGCATCACGGTGAACCCGTGGATCATGCCGAGCGCCTACTGAGATTTTTCGAAAGTAGGTTCGGGCCGGCTCAGCCGGCCGGATGGTGATTTCAGCCGATCGAGACCGGCAGTTTGGTCGCTGAACTTTCGAAGGCGGCGTCGATCAGCCTTTGCATGTCGGCGGCCCGCCGGAACGACGGATCACCGTTCTGTCCCGTGTCCAGCGCATCGACAAAGCGCTGGGCGTTGTGCTTGACGCCTGGAGGCGTCAGCGTCCGCCAACGGTGCTGATCGACGTCGTCACCCAGGCAAGCGGACACTTTCGAAACCTTGCCGTCGGTCTCGACCTTGATCGCGCCCTTGGTACCGTGCAGGGCCAGCGACAAATCATTGCCGTGGCCTGTCGTGTAGCGGCTGGCCATGATCGTGGCCAGCGCGCCTGAACCGAGCCGCGCCGTTATCGCCAAGCTGTCATTGACGTCGAGCACATAGTCGCCGATGCGGTCGCCCTCCGCCTTCGGAAACGTCACCAGATCGGCATGCAGGCTGACGATATCCTCGGCCGCCCCATAGGTCGCGAAGTCGAGGATATGGATGCCGACATCGCCCAAAACACCTGTCGAACCGTGCCGGCCCGACAGGCGCCACAGCCATTTGTCGTCGATCCGCCAATCGCCCCAGAACTTGCTGACCAGCCAGCTTTGCCGGTAGCCCGCCTCGACATGGCGCAACTCGCCGATCTCGCCGGCCTGCACCATGCGCCGCGCCTCCTGGATCACCGGAGTGTTGCGATAGGTCAGGTTGACCATGTTGACGAGCCCGGCCGCCTCGGCGGCATCGCTCATCGCAAGCGCATCGGCGTGGTTCGGCGCCAGCGGCTTTTCGCAGAACACATGTTTCCCGGCGGCCAGCAGGGCCAGCGTCGTCGCCTTGTGAACCTGGTCGGGCGTGGCGTTGATGGCGGCATCGAACTCACCCCAAGCGATCGCCGCATCGAGGCTTTCAAAGAAAGTGCCTATTTTGTTGGCGGCTGCGAACGCCGCCGCGCGGCCCGGCAGGTGGTCCACGCAAGCGACGATGGCGCAGCCCGGGACCTGACCGAACTCCTCGATATGATGCGCCGCGATCCAACCGGTGCCGAGCAAAAGCAGGCGGTGCATCAGCTCAGTCCCCTGTCACCGTCCGCATGCAGGCGCAGGCCTTTCTGGACGATCTTCTCCTTGGCCTTGTCCGTCGACACGTTTGGCGCATTGGTGATGCCGGACCAGGCCGGGGCCGGGTTGTGCGCCCAATGCACGGCGTTGCGCAGCACCTGCTGAACGCCTTCATTGTGATAGATCGGATAGGTCTCATGGCCCGGCGAGAAGTAGAAGATTTTTCCCGCCCCGCGCTGATAGGTCAGCCCCGATCGGAACACCTCGCCGCCTTCGTACCAGGAGATAAATACCGTCTCCAGCGGCTCCGGCACCGCGAACGGCTCACCATACATTTCCGTCTCGCCGATCTCCAGGCATTCGCCGATGCCTTGCGCGATCGGGTGGCCGCGGTTGATCGCCCAGACACGCTCGCGCTCGCCCGCCTCACGCCATTTCAGCGAACAGGGCGTGCCCATCAGCCGCTTGAAGATCTTCGAGTAGTGGCCGGAATGGAGCACGATCAACCCCATGCCTTCCCAGACCCGCTTCTGCACGCGCTCGACGATCTCGTCCTTGACCTCGCCGTGGGCGGCATGGCCCCACCATAAAAGCACGTCGGTGGCGGCTAGGCGCGTCTCGCTCAGGCCATGCTCGGGTTCCTGTAAGGTGGCGGTGGTCGCTTCGACGCCCTTGTCCTGGTTGAGTGCGGCGGCAATGGTGCCATGCATACCCAGCGGATAGAGGTCGCGCACGGCGGCATTGGTCTGTTCATGGACGTTTTCACCCCAGACAACGGCTCTAACAGGCATTTTTCCTCTCCAAAGCGCTTTGAATATCGCATCCACGGAGGTCTTGGGAAGAGGCCGTCAGCCAAAAATTCTGAAATCAGGGTTTGCGGGTCTTGCGGCCGGGGACGGTCTTGGCCTTGCCGGGTTTCGCCGGTGCTCCAGGAATGGACGACCCGGTAATCGACACGGGATCGCTGGCCGGGAACGTGTCCTCGAGGCCTTCCTCAAGTTCCTCTTCGGCGTCGGCCTCGTAATGCCGCTCATGTTCGAGCGAACGGACCGCCGCGGTTTTCGGCGATTTCGGCGCGGACTTCGACGGCATCGGCATCTCTCCCTCGACTGTCGCCGCTCAACGGACGCGGGCGGCAAACGTTCCGGGGTCAGCCGGCGGCGTCGCGGGCTCCCTCGGACAGGAAAGTAAAGACATAGTCCGAGAAGGAACGCCAGCACTCGACCCGGAAGGCCTCGTCGGCCGTGCGCAGCAGCACGATCTCGGCCTTGCCGAGAATGGTGCGCGAAGCGGCGCCCACCGGGAAGGCGCCGAGCGACAGGTCCTGCGGGCAGCCCGAATTGATCGCGGCTTCCGCCGCCGGACCGGCGACTAAAATCGCGATGTTGCGATGCGAGATACCGACGGACGAATGCAAGGCGGAAACTCCTGCGCAATCGGCGAGTGGGTCCTTGCCGGCCTCGTCGATGACAAGCCACTCGTCCGGGCCAAGCCACAACGCCGTACGCCCGCCCTTCGACGCCGAGGTTTTCGGCTTCTTCGGCAAGGTCAGGCCGAGCGCCTTCGACAAAGCGGCGACTGAAGCCTCCGGGGCGCGCAGAGAGATACGCTCGGCCGGCGGCAGCACTTCGACCTTGACACTCGTTGCGGAGACAGTGCGCCCGGCCAATGCCGGACGCCGCTCTGCTGATGATGAAGCCATCGTGGCCGTCTTTGCAGCAGCCTTAGCCATTGAGGCGCCCTCCCGTCTCGTCGAAGAACACCATGCCGGTAACCTCCACTTCGATCACCCCGTCCGGCATCGGCACATAGAGCGTGTCGCCCATCCGGTCACGCCCGCCGGCGACCAGCGCCAGCGCGATGGAACGGCCGCAATTTTGCGACCAATAGCTCGACGTGACATGGCCGAGCATCTTCATCGGGATCGCCTGCTTGGGATCCTCGACGATCTGCGCGCCTTCTTCCAGCACCACCTTTGGATCCTTGGTCTTCAGGCCGACCAGTTGCTTGCGCCCCTTGGCGACGAGATCAGGCCGCGTCAGGCCGCGAATGCCGACGAAATCGGCCTTCTTCTTGCCGACCGCCCAGTCCAGGCCGGCATCGTTTGGCGTCACCGTACCGTCCGTATCCTGGCCTACGATGATGTAGCCCTTCTCGGCGCGCAGCACGTGCATCGCCTCGGTGCCGTAAGCGGTGGCGCCATGCTTCTGGCCCTCGGCCCACAACGCTTCCCAGACCGCCTGGCCATGGTCGGCCGGCACATTGACCTCGAAACCGCGCTCGCCGGTGAACGACATGCGGAACAGCCTCGTCGGCACGCCGCAGATCTTGCCCTCGCGCACCGACATGTGCGGCAGCGCCTCGTCGGACATGTCGATGCCTTCGACCAGCGGCGCAATGATCTCGCGCGACTTCGGCCCCTGGACGGCAATGACCGCCCACTGCTCGGTGATCGAGGTCAGCCAGACATTAAGATGCGGGAACTCGGTCTGGAGGTAATCCTCCATGTGGTTCATGACGCGCGGCGCGCCGCCCGTCGTCGTCGTTACATGGAAGCGGTCCGGCGCCAGCCTGCCGACGACGCCGTCATCATAGATGAAGCCGTCCTCGCGCAGCATGATGCCATAGCGGCAGCGGCCGGGCTC
The DNA here is from genome assembly GCF_020165315.1 of Mesorhizobium sp. BR115XR7A. Taxonomy (NCBI): domain Bacteria; kingdom Pseudomonadati; phylum Pseudomonadota; class Alphaproteobacteria; order Hyphomicrobiales; family Phyllobacteriaceae; genus Mesorhizobium; species Mesorhizobium sp. BR115XR7A. The sequence continues at coordinate 169,742 of NZ_JAIUHW010000009.1, read as the reverse complement.
CAGCTTCTCCCACGGATTGGTGTAGAGCAGTTCCATGAACTTCGCCGCGTCGGGGCCGACCACTTCGATCTTGCCCAGCGTCGACGCATCGAACAGGCCGGCCTGGTTGCGGACGGCGACGCATTCGCGGTCGACCGCCGCATGCATGTCCTCGCCTGCCTTGGGGAAGTACCAGGCGCGCTTCCACTGGCCGACATCCTCGAACACCGCGCCTTGCGCCTCGGCCCAGGGATGGATCGCGGTTCTGCGTGTCGGGTCGAACAGCGGCCCACGCGCGTGGCTGACGATCGCGCCGAAGGTGACAGGCGTGTAGGGCGCGCGGAACGTGGTCAGGCCGACTTCCGGGATCGGCTTGCCCAGCGTTTCGGCGGCAATCGCCAGTCCGTGCATGTTAGAGGTCTTGCCCTGGTCGGTCGCCATGCCGTTGGTGGTGAAGCGCTTGACATGCTCGATCGAGCGCATGCCTTCATGCACCGCCTGGCGGATGTCCTTGGCGGTCACGTCGTTCTGGAAATCGACGAAGGCTTTCACCGTCGTGTCCGGCCCGGCGCCGGGGCCAGCACCCAGCATGCCGCGCGACCAGCTTTCCGAGGCTTCGACCTTCGGCTTGGCGCCCTTGGACGCCTTGCCGCCTGTTTCTTTCGCCGCCTTGGCGCCCGCCGCATAGGCCTCGTCCACGGTCGCCGTCAGGCCGTCGGTGCCGTTGCAGGCGCCGACCGACACGCAGTCCTGCGCGTAGGTGCCAGGCACGAAGCGCTTGGTCTCGTCGTTGAAGGCAACCTTGCCGCGCGATTGCGAGAACAGATGCACCGACGGCGTCCAGCCGGCGGACATCAGGATCGCATCGACGGGAATAGTGCGTTCGCCGCCGCCATTCTTCGGCTGCACCGTTATCGACGACACGCGTAGCTTGCCGCCGGCGCGGATCACTGCACGGCCGAAATTGATCTCGATGCCGAGGGCCCTGGCCTCATCGATCACCGGGCCGGTCGGGTTGTCACGCAAATCGACGATCGCCGCCACGTTGATGCCGGCCTTCTTCAGGTCGATCGCGGCGCCGTAAGCCGAATCGTTGGCGGTGTAGACGCCGACATTCCGGCCAACCGCGACACCATAATGGTTGAGGAAGGTGCGCGCCGCACCCGCCAGCATGATGCCGGGCCTGTCATTGTTGGCAAACACCATGTGACGCTCGATGGCGCCGGAGGCCAGCACCACGCGCTTGGCGCGGACCTGCCAGAGCCGTTCGCGCGGCAGATCGTGGCCGGGGACCTTCAGGTGATCGCTGACGCGCTCGACCAGACCGACGAAATTCTGTGCGTAATAGCCGAACGCCGTGGTGCGCGGCAGCACCCGGACATTGTCCATCGCGCTCAGTCTGGCGATCGCCGCTTGTGCCCAGGCAAAGCCGTCCTGGCCGTCGATCTTCGCACCAGATTCGAAGCGCAGGCTGCCGCCGAACTCGGCCTGCTCGTCGGCCAGGATGACGCGCACGCCGGTCTCCGCCGCGGCAAGTGCCGCCGCGATGCCGGCCGCGCCGCCGCCCAGCACCAGCACGTCGCAATGGGCGTAGCGCGACGAATAATGGTCGGGATCGGGTTTGTCGGGCGAAACACCGAGGCCGGCGGCTTTGCGGATCTTGGGTTCGTAGAGGCTCTTCCAGGCCGCCTTCGGCCACATGAAGGTCTTGTAGTAGAAGCCGGCCGAGAACAGCGGCGAGGCCAGGTCGTTGACCGCGCTGACATCGAAGGACAGCGACGGCCAGCGGTTCTGCGAATTGGCGGCGAGCCCGTCATAGAGCTCCTGCACGGTGGCGCGCACGTTCGGCGTCTTGCGCGCGTCGTCGCGCACGATCTGCACCAGCGCGTTCGGCTCCTCCGCGCCGGCCGACAGGATGCCGCGCGGGCGGTGGTACTTGAACGATCGGCCGACCAGATGCACGCCATTGGCGAGCAGCGCCGAGGCCAGAGTGTCCCCCTCGATGCCCGCGTAGGACTGGCCGTCGAAGCTGAACCGCGCGGTCTTGGCCTGGCTGAGGCGTCCGGCGCCGGGAATGCGCAACGCGCCGCTCATTTCGCTACTCCGGGCAGCTTGGAGGGTTTCGGTTCGCCGGCCTTGTAGGTCATGACGAACTTGTCAGTGACGGTGTCACGCACCGCGTTGAAGAAGCGCGCGCAGCCATGCATGTGGCGCCAGCGCTCATAGATAATGCCCTTTGGATTGGAGCGGATGAAGAAGAACTTCTCGAAGTCGTCGTCGCTCTCGCCTGATATGTTGGCCGAGCGTGCGATGTGCGCCTCGCCGGCGTTGCGGAATTCGAGTTCCGGGCGCTCTTCCTCGCAATAGGGGCAGCGGATGAGAAGCATCGTGTTTGTTCCTACAATTCGCCGTGGCCGACGCGCGCGCCAGCCGGTTGATCGCAAAGCTTCTGGCCCATGGTCATGAAGGGAGCGACGAGCCGCAGCCGCTCCTCGACGCTCGTCGCCGCGCTGAACAGATCGCGGTTGGCCATGTTGCCGAGCGTCAGCTGCATCGGATCTGTCGTAACGATGACGCCACGCGGCTGGAAATCCTCGTCTTCATCCAGCCCATGCGGCCTGCCTTCGAAGAACATCACCACTTTCTGGCCGACACTCCAGACGCAGGCGAGCATTCCCTCGTCGACAGAAAACGGCCAGCCGGTCTCGTTTCCCGCACGGCTGATCGGCTGCAGCCGCACTTCCTGCGCCGTCGGAACATGGAACATGCCCTGTTCCCCCGCCAGCATCAGCGGCACCGCGACTGCCACCTCGGCCATCATCATCAGTGCGCCACCGCCGCGGCCGCCGCCTCGTCGATGAGGCGGCCTGTGCGGAAGCGCTCGATGGTGAAGGGCGCGTTGATCGGGTGCGGATCGTCCTTGGCGATGGTGTGGGCAAAGACATGCCCGGACCCCGGCGTCGCCTTGAAGCCGCCCGTGCCCCAGCCGCAATTGACGTAAAGGCCGGGCACCGGCGTCTTGGCCAGGATCGGCGAGCGGTCGGGTGTGACGTCGACGATGCCGCCCCACGACCGCAGCATCTTCATGCGCGTGAAGATCGGGAACATTTCGCAGATGGCGTCGAGCGTATGCTGAAGAATGTGCAGCCCACCGGTCTGCGAATAGGAGACATACTGGTCGGTGCCGGCGCCGATCACCAGTTCGCCCTTGTCGGACTGCGAGATATAGGCGTGCACCGTGTTCGACATCACAACGCAAGGCACGACCGGCTTGATCGGCTCCGACACCAGCGCCTGCAGCGGATAGCTTTCCAGCGGCATGCGCACGCCGGCCATGTTCATGATGACGGAGGAGTGTCCGGCGGCGACGACGCCAACCTTCTTGGCGCCGATGAAGCCGCGCGTCGTGTCGACGCCCGTCACCGCGCCATTGGCGGCCCGCTTGACGCCGGTCACCTCGCAGTTCTGGATGATGTGCACGCCGCGCGCCGAGGCGCCGCGCGCATAACCCCAGGCGACCGCGTCATGGCGCGCGGTGCCGCCACGACGCTGCAGCGCCGCACCGACCACCGGATAGCGTGCGTCCTTGGAGGTGTTGAGCGGCGGGCAGAATGCTTTCGCCTGCTCGGGTGTCAGCCATTCATTGTCAATGCCGTTGAGCCGGTTGGCGTGCACATGGCGCTTCAGCACCTGGATGTCGTGCACATTGTGCGCCAGCATCATGACGCCACGCGCCGAATACATGACGTTGTAGTTGAGCTCCTGGGAGAGCCCGTCCCAGAGCTTCAGCGCATGGTCATAAATCCCGGCGCTCTCGTCATAGAGATAGTTGGAACGGATGATGGTGGTGTTGCGGCCGGTATTGCCGCCGCCCAGCCAGCCCTTTTCCAGCACCGCGACATTGGTGATGCCGTGCACGGTCGCGAGGTAATAGGCGGTTGCCAGCCCATGGCCGCCGGCGCCGACGATGATAACGTCGTATTCCTTCTTCGGCTCCGGCGAGGACCATTGTTCCTCCCAGCCCTTGTGGCCGCGCATGGCCTCGCGGGCGATGGCGAATACCGAATATTTCTTCACGTTCCAGCCTCGCAAATGGCAGCCGGGCGTTCATCATCAAGCCCCGGCGCGCGAGGTGTATCACTAGCGAAACAGCGCTGCCACCCTTGCGCTGTTTGCGACGGCGCTTGCCGTTTTGCGCCGCGCTGAAAAAGAGCTATCCGGCTGGCCCCGATGATTGCCTTCAGTCACACTTCTCGGCGCTGGGATTCGGAGAATGATAATGGGCAACGCATGGTGGAATCTCACATTGCGCTTCCTGCTGGAGCTTGCCGCCTTGCTCGGCCTCGGCATGGCAGGCTGGAGCCTTTCGGACGAAGCGTGGCGTTGGGTCCTCGCCATTGCCTTGCCGCTCGCCGCAGCCGCGGCATGGGGTATCTTCGCGGTCCTCAACGATCCAAGCCGGTCGGGCCGGGCACCGGTGCCTGTACCGGGCGCTGTCAGGCTGGCGCTGGAATTCATCGTCCTGTTCGGCGGCGCCGCGGGTTTCCATTTGGCGGGCCATACCATTACGGCCATCATCATGGCCTTGCTGATCGTCATCAGCTACGCGTTCTCGCTGGATCGTCTGGCATGGCTGCTGCGGCGGTAGTGGCGCGAATCTCTGCAGCTTTCGGGTGGCTGCTGTTCTGCCGATTTGCGACCAAGCATCCGATCGCCGGCGAAGCTGGCGCGAAGGACAAGGATGCCAAACATGCTCGCACTCGCCAACAAGATCGCCATCGTCACCGGTGCCAGTTCCGGCATCGGCCGCGCCACGGCAAAGCTGTTCGCCGAGGAAGGCGCCAGGCTCGTCATTTCCGCTCGCCGCCAAACGGAGCTTGATGCACTCGCAGTCGAAATCGAGGACGCCGGCGGCACGGCCGTCGCTCTCGCGGGAGATGTCACCGACGAGACCTATGCGAAAGCCCTCGTCGAGTTGGCGGTCGGCAGCTTCGGCGGCCTCGACATCGCGTTGAACAATGCCGGCTCCGTCGGACTGATGGGCTCCGTCCCCGACATGTCGGCACAGACATGGCACGGGACGATGGATACCAACCTGACCAGCGCCTTTCTCGGCGCGAAGTATCAGATACCGGCCATGCTGGAGCGCGGCGGCGGCTCGCTGATCTTCACATCGAGCTTTGTCGGTTACACCGCCGGCATGCCCGGCATGGCCGCCTACGCTGCCGCGAAGGCAGGCCTGATCGGTTTGACGCAGGTGTTGGCCGCCGAATATGGACCGAAGGGACTGCGCGTCAACGCGCTGCTGCCGGGTGGCACCGACACACCGGGTGCGACGACGACCACACCCGAGGCCCGCGCCTTCGTCGAGGGCCTCCATGCCCTGAAACGCATGGCCCAGCCGCAAGAGATCGCCCGCTCGGCGCTTTACCTTGCCTCTGACGCCTCGAGCTTCACCACGGGTACCGCGTTGTTTGCCGATGGCGGTGTGTCGATCAACCGGACGTGAAGGATTTTTACGGAGAACTGCCTGTTCGTCGTTGTGACGCAGGCCGCCGCTCTTGCTTTTTCGGCGCGATTTGGCGATTCCGTTTCCTGTCGAAACGGGTCTTCTTGCCAAGACGGGTTGTGAAACCATGATGCTGGTCCGAACCTATGTCGCCCAGAGCGCAATCGAAGGCGTCGGCATGTTCGCCGCCGAACCAATCCGGAAGGGCGCCTCGATCTGGCGCCTGGATCCGGATTTCGACCGGCTGATTCCGATGGACAAATATGAGGCCGCACCCCAGCCCTTGAAGGAATTGCTCGACCGCTATGCCTATCCGAGCCCGGACAAGCCCGGTTTCATGGTCTACGAGGTCGACAATGGCCGCTTCATGAACCATTCGGCGACACCGAACACCGACTTTTCGCAATATGGCGGTGCGACCGCGACCCGGGATATCGCCGTCGACGAGGAGATCACCTGCGACTACGGTGAGTTCTTCGAGGATTTCGAGCGGCTGCACCTGGCGACGGCGTAACGGGCACACTATCTCAAGGCGACGTGGCAATTTGGCTGTCGTCTCTCATTTCGACTGTGGACAGCGAGGCTTGATTCTGCTATCAGCCGCCACAATTCGTGGTGTCGAGCGCCGCGGAGGCTTGCGGCTATGGCTGCTTGCCTGTTGATATCAAACCCGAAAGACAGGATTGCCCGTGCAGGTACTCGTCCGCGACAATAACGTTGATCAGGCGCTTCGCGCGCTGAAGAAGAAGATGCAGCGCGAAGGCATTTTCCGCGAAATGAAGATGCGCGGCCACTACGAGAAGCCTTCCGAGAAGCGCGCCCGTGAAAAGGCCGAAGCCGTTCGCCGCGCCCGCAAGCTGGCCCGCAAGCGCGCACAGCGCGAAGGCCTGCTGCCAATGACCCCACGTCCGGTCGCTGCTGGCGGTGCCGCCGGTGCAGCGCGTCCGCCGCGCTGATTATCGCCAATATTTCGTCCTTTTCGAAGGATACCAGGGTGGCGCGATGCGGAATCGCCGCCACCCTTTTATTTTGATGTGACCCGGCCCGGAGGGGGAACCGGACCTGAACGACGGCGCAAGTGAGGACAGGGCAGACATGAACGCAACAAGCGTGGAGCGCGGGACCGCATTGCGTGGTTTCGCCCTGACAGCGGCCCTGCTTTCTGGACTGGTGCTTGCCGGCTGCCAGACATCGGGCCCGGCCGGTGAATTCAACAACATCGACAAGGCGCAAGGGTCGAGCGAGAACATCTCCTCACTGTCGGCGGTCATCCAGCGCAATCCCCAGGATCCGGAAGGCTATAATGTCCGCGGCTCGGCCTATGGCCGCGGCGGCCAGTACCAGGCGGCGCTCAAGGATTTCAACCAGGCCATCCAGCTCAATCCGAATTTCTACCAGGCCTATTCGAACCGGGCCCTCATCCAGCGTTTCCTCGGCAACCAGGAAGCAGCCCTTGCCGACTACAATCGCTCAATCCAGATCAACGGCAATTACGACGCCGCCTATATCGGCCGCGGCAATCTCTACCGCAAGGCCGGCCGCACCCAGGATGCCTTCAACGACTTCCAGAAGGCGATCCAGCTCGACACGACGGACGCCCGCGCCTATCACAATCGCGGCCTGATCTACCAGAGCCAGGGCCAGCACAAATTCGCCATCGAGGATTTCTCGACCGCCATCTCGCTGGCTCCTGACGCCGCCGAGCCCTATAACGGCCGCGGCCTCTCCTATCTGGCGACCGGCGACGAGGATAACGCCTTCTCCGATTTCAACATGGCCATCAAGCTCGACGGCCAGAACGCCGAGGCCTGGGCCAACCAGGCGCTGATCTACGAACGGCGCGGCGACAAGGCAAAGGCGGCGAAGGCCTATCGCGAGGCTGTGCGCCTCAACCCCAGCTACCAGCCGGCCAAGGATGGCCTCGCCCGCGTCAGCTGACGTCGGCTCATCAGGCCCACGGCAAGGTGCGCACTGCATCGTGCGTATCCGAAAGGACACGCGGCGTTGAAGATCGCCGCCAATCCGGCAACCCTGTATTAACCCCCGCGACAAGCCGTTAACCCTCGCCTTGTTCGCGCCAAGTTTTCGGCGGAACGGTCGCGGCGCTCGAGACGTTACTGAAGACTGATTGCGAAAGGACCCTCCCATGATCAAGAAACTCGTCTGCGCCGCCGCCCTTGCAACGACTATGTTCGCTGCCCCGGCCAGCGCCGGCAGGTTGCAGCTCGGCACGCTCGACTGCACCATCGATGGCGGCACCGGCTATCTCGTGACCTCCAACAAGGGCGTGTCCTGTGTGTTCCGGCCCTATCATCACGGGCCGTCTGAAATTTACACCGGCGTCATCTCGAAGCTCGGCGTCGATCTCGGCAAGACGCACCAGGGCCAGTTGGTCTGGGCGGTGTTTGCCGCGACCCGCGACCGTGACGCGGGCGACCTTGCCGGCAGCTACTACGGCGTCAACGCCGAGGCGAGCGTCATCACCGGTGGCGGCGCCAACCTGCTGGTCGGCGGCTTCGACAGCGCCTTCATGCTGGAGCCGCTCAGCGTCCAGGCGCAGACCGGCGTCAACCTGGCGGTCGCCGTCACCTCGCTGGAGCTGATCCACTCGCTCAAGTGATTGCACGGAGCCACGCGCTCCACGACCCCTCACCCTGCGGCGCGGAACCAGATAGTATGGTTCCGCGCTGTTTGATTTTGAGGGGACCGCCATGTTCAGGACAGCCATCGCCGCTGCCGCGACCACGATCATGCTTGCGGGCGCCGCACGAGCGCAGGACCAGGGTATCGAACTCGGTGCGCTTGAATGCGCCATATCGGGCGGCACCGGCTTCATCTTCGGCTCGAGCAAGGATTTGAGCTGCACCTTCACCCCGGCCGACAGGAGCTTCGCGCCGGAAGCCTATTTCGGCGCCGTCAACAAATACGGCCTCGACATCGGCACGACCAAGCAGGCGGTGATGCGCTGGCTGGTGCTGACGCCGCTGAAGAACATCTACGCGCCGGGTGCATTGGCGGGCGACTATATCGGCGCCAGCGCCGAAGTGACCGCCGCCGTCGGCGCCGGCGCCAATCTCCTGGTCGGCGGCTCCTCGCACGCCTTTACCCTGCAGCCGCTCAGCCTGCAGACGCAGACCGGCATCAATCTCGCCATCGGCGTCAGCCAGTTCCAGTTGCGCAGCACCGAGAATTGACTGGGCCATGAGGGCGGTTTCCGCGGCGATTCGTCATCCACGGGCGGAGCTAGGAGCGTAGCGACGCGGCGCAGACCCGAGGATCCACTCGGTCTCCTTCCCACTTCAAACCATACACCGGAACCGACACACAGGAACCGACACACAGGATCCTCGGGTCTTCGCGACGCCGCTACGCGGCTGCTTCGCCCGTAGATGACGAAATTGAGAGGCTTCGCGAACGTCTGCAAAAAAGCCGCTTGAACTCAACCATGCTTGAGGTTTTAGAGGCCTGCCCTTGGGTAGACAGCGCCTGGATACGGCGCTGTCGATCCTTATGGTCCTGCCGGAAGCCCGCACTGGCCTCTGGCACCATGCGCTACAAGCGAGATAGGCAAAGGCAGGGGTGAACATGACTGAAATCACCAGCAACAAGGTAGACTGGCGCGCATTGTGGGCAAGCGGCGACCTCGCCCGCTTCTGCTTCATCAGCCTCGGCATCCTGCTGCACGCCACCAATGAGACGATGGTGGCGACGGTCATGCCGGCCATGGTCGGCGAACTGGCCGGCGTACAGCTCGTCGGCTGGTCCCTGGCGATCTACGAACTCGGCGCCATCGTCGCCGGTGCCGCCGCCGGACGCCTGGTGAGTTATGTTCCGCTGCGCACCAACATGGTGGTCGCGGCCCTGCTTTATGCCGCCGGGGCGCTGATCTGCGCCACCTCGCCCTCAATGCAATTGTTCCTTGCCGGCCGCTTGATCGAGGGCCTCGGCGGCGGCGCGCTGGTGTCGCTGGCCTTCGTATCGGTCGAGCGGCTGTTTTCGCGTGCCATCTGGCCGCAGCTTTTCGGTATCATGTCGGCTATCTGGGGCGTTGCTGCTTTCAGCGGCCCGTTGCTTGGCGCTGTTATGACCGAATTGCTGTCCTGGCGCTGGGCCTTCGGCGTCTTCACACTCGGCGGCACCGCCATGGCGCTGGCAAGCTTCCTCGTACTCAACACGCCGGAGGCGAAGAAACCCAGCACGAGTGCCGGCAAGGCGCCGCCCTTCCCTTTCGTGGCGCTTGGCTGCCTTGCCGTCGCCGTGGTGCTGATCGCCTCGGCCGGCGTCGACATCGCCCTGTTGCGTTCCTCGCTGCTGATCGTGCTAAGCCTGACGGGCCTCGCGCTGTTTTTCTACGTCGATGCGCTGAAGCCGCGCTCCAGGCTGTTCCCCGCGCGGCTGTTCTCCTGGCGCACGCCGGTCGGCGCCGGCATGACGATGGTCGCCGCCTTTTCCATCGCGACCTGCTCCTTCGGCGTCTACGGGCCGCTGCTCTTGACCAGCCTGCACGACATTCCGCTGCTGACCACCGGCTACATCATTGCCGCCGAATCGATCGCCTGGTCGATCCTGTCGATCCTCGTCGCCAACGCGCCGCCGCGACACGAAAGGCTGATCATCGTCTGCGGCGCGCTGATGATCGCGGCGGGCATCGCCGGCTTCGCCTACACGATACCGCTGGGCTCGATCCCGCTGATCCTGGTCTGCGCCCTGCTGCAGGGCGGCGGCTTCGGCATTGCCTGGCCGTTCCTGACCCGCGTCATCGTCGCCTCCGCACCGGACGACGAGCAGACCATCGCCTCGGCGGCGGTGCCGACCATGCAGCGCCTCGGCTATGCCGTGGGCGCCGCTATTGCCGGCATCGTCGCCAATGCCAGCGGCTTTTCGCAAGGCCTGAATCACGACGCGGCGGCCAATGTCGCGAGCTGGCTGTTCCTTGCCTTCGTGCCGCTCGGCATTCTGGGCTGTCTCGCCGCCTTGCGGATATCGGCGGCGGCAAATCGGCCTCTGGAGGCGATCGGCTGACGCAGGTTTATCGGACAGGCTATTTCACTCGACACGCAGGCGATAGCCGACACCGGTCTCGGTGGTGATGTAGCGCGGCTGGTCGGGGGTTTTTTCGATCTTCTGCCTGAGCTGGCGGACATAGACCCTGAGGTACTGCACGTCGGTCGAATCGTCCCAGATCTGCTTCAGCATGAAGTGGTGTGTCAGCACCTTGCCGGCATGCTGCACCAGGATGCGCAGTATGTCGTACTCTTTCGGCGAGAGCTTCACCTCCCTGTCCTCGACCTTGACGACGCGCTTGACCAAATCGACGCTGAGGTCACCGCTCTGGAATACCGGCTTCTCACCCTGTTGCTGGAACTTGTGGCGCAGCGCCACCCGGATGCGCGCCACCAGTTCGTTCATGCCGAACGGCTTGGTGACATAGTCGTCGGCGCCGAGTTCGAGCGCGCTGACGATGCCGGCCTCGTCGGTGCGGCTGGAGAGGATGACGACGGGAACGTCGACGCCCTCCTCACGCCATTTGCGCAGGAGTTCGTGGCCACTCATGCCGGGCAGGCCGAGGTCCAGCAGCACGAGATCCGGCTTTTCCTGAACCATGAGCTCGATCGCCGCCTTGGCGTTCGGCGCCTCGCCGACCGCATAGCCCTGGCTGGCGAGGCCGACCCGCAGCAGCTTGCGGATCGGCGGCTCGTCGTCGACAACCAGTATCCTGACATTCGAATTGGTCATCGAGGCCGATCCATGCCGGGCTCGTCGCCGCGGTTGCCGATATCGCGCGCCTGCGCCGGCACCGGCATCCTGATGGTGAAGGCGCCACCGGGGCGGTCGGTCCGGTTGGCGGCCGCGATCGTGCCGCCCATCGCCTCGACGAAGCCACGGCAGATCGACAGGCCGAGCCCGGTGCCGGCGCGCACCTGATCGCCCTTGCGCACCCGGTAGAAGGTATCGAAGACACGTTCCAGGTCCTGCGCCGGAATGCCCGGTCCCTCGTCCATGATCCGCACGATGACGGAGCCATTGTCCGCCCAGGCCTGGATGCGGATCGTCGAGCCGGGCGGCGAATATTTCGAGGCATTGTCGAGAAGGTTGAACAGGACCTGTTCGAACAGCACGGGATCGAGCCGCAGCATCGGCAGGTTGGGCGGAATATCGACCTCGATCTTGTGCTCGCTGGTGATCTTGCGGGCACGGTCGAGCGCCGTGCCGACGATATCGCCCACATAATGGAGGGCGTAGTTCGGCTCCATCGCCCCGGATTCGATGTTGGTCATGTCGAGCAGGTTGGCGATGAAGCGGTTCAGCCGCTCCGATTCGTCGATCACGGTCGACAGGAGCTCCGCCCTGTCCTGCTCGGGGAGGTCGGGCGCGAATTCCTTGAGCGTGCCGGCCGCGCCCATGATGGCGGCGAGCGGCGTTTTCAGGTCATGCGAAATCGAGGTCAGCAGCGCCGAGCGCAGCCGGTCGGCTTCGGCCGCGAGCTTGGCGCGGTCGACATCGGCGACGAGCTGGATGCGTTCGATCGCCACCGCCGCCTGATCGGCCAGCGCGTCGAGCAGCCGCTGCTGCTCGGGCGTCAGAAGCGGGCCCTGCTTGTCATTGTCGAGGCCGACGACGCCGATTGCGGTGCGTCCCGTGCGCAAGGGAAGATAGAGGCGCTTGGCGCCAGGAAGCGTGTCGGCGCCGCGTCCGGCGGCACGGTTGTGTTCCCAGGCCCAGCGTGCGGCGGCAATGTCGGCCTCGGCCAGCGTGTCGTCGGGCGGATAGCCTGCCTTGACGGTGATCGTGCCGTCTTCCGGCAGCAGCAGCACCACGCGCAGCTTCAGCATCGAGGCGATCTGGAAGGCGGTGGCCCAGAGCACGTCGTCGAGTGTGCCGGCGCCTGCGAGCTTCTTGGAGAACAGATAGATATCCTCGGTTGCCCGCGCCCGCGAGCGGGCGGCGGCGGCCTGACGCTGCACGCGCGCCGTCAGGTTGCTGGCGATGACGGCAACGGCGGCGAAGACGGCAATCGCGACGATGCTCTCGGGATCGCGGATCGTCAGCGTGTAGCGTGGCTCGAGGAAAAAATAGTTGAAGGCAAGGACACTGAGGAAACAGGCGTAAAGCGCCGGCCAGAGACCACCGGCCACCGCCGATGTCAGCACGGAGAGCAGGAAGACGATCGCCAGATTGCGAACGTCGAGGAACTGGTCGAGAGCAGTGCTGACGGCCAATGATCCGGCAACGTAAGCCGTGGCGAGCAAATACGGCTTGGCCTGAAAATGCCTTTCCTCGGCTGCCGCGTTCACTCTCCTGGAAGACGTTTCGATGTCCCGCTCCGTTCCCGAGATGACATGGACACTGATGTCCCCGGCATTGCGGATCAGATCGTAGGTGAGCGACCCTTCGATCAGTTCGCGCCAGCGCGACCGGGTCGGCCTGCCGACCACGATGTGGGTGAAATTGTTGGCCGTCGCATGGCGAACGATGTCCTGCGCGACGCTCTGGCCAGGGATGGTCGTCACCTCGGCACCGAGCTGCTCGGCGAGGCGCAGCAGTGTGGCGAGCCTGTCCTTGTCGTCCTCGGACATGCCGGCGGAGCGAGGCGTGTCGACATGAAGCGCCGTCCATGGCGCACGAAGCCTGTCGGCCAGCCTGCGTGCGTAGCGAATGCGGGCTGCCCCACCCGGACGGGCATCGACGCAGACAAGAACTCGCTCCCCCGCCGCCCATGGACCCTGGATGGCGTGGGACTGCATGTGGTTGAGCAGTTGCTCGTCGACGCGCTGGGCGGTTCGGCGCAGCGCCAGTTCCCGCAACGCCGTCAGATTGCCCGGCGAAAAATAGTTCTCGACGGCACGCTGCGCGGTATTGGGGAAATAGACCTTGCCCTCCTCCAGCCGCTTGATCAGGTCGTCGGGCGTCAGATCGATGATCTCGACATCATCCGCCTGGTCGATGATGGAGTCTGGAACCGTCTCGCGCACCCTGACCCGGGTAATCTGGGCGACGACGTCGTTCAGGCTTTCGACATGTTGGATGTTCAGCGTCGTATAGACGTCTATGCCCCGAGCCAGGATTTCCTGGACATCGAGATAGCGCTTGGGGTGGCGGCTGCCGGGCGCGTTGGTGTGGGCGAGTTCGTCGACCAGGACCAGCGCCGGACGCCGGGCAAGGATGGCATCGATATCCATCTCGTCGAGGACGCGCCCCTTGTAGTCGACCTTGCGGCGGGCAATGACTTCAAACCCCTCGACCAGGGCCTGTGTTTCCTTGCGGCCATGCGTCTCGACCACGCCGATCACCACGTCGGCACCGTCGGCCACCCTGGCACGACCCGACATCAGCATCTCGTAAGTCTTGCCGACACCAGGTGCCGCGCCCAGGAATATGCGCAGACGGCCGCGCCCTTCCCGCACGGCATGCTCTAGCAGCGCGTCGGGAGATGGTCTGTTTTCGACGTAGCTTCTGTCGTCCGGCATCGGGTCCGATCATGAATGGCGCCGGGGACCGTGTCGATCCCCGGCGCCGGACATCACCTACTTCGCGGCATCCAGCGCCAGGTTGAGGGCCAGCACATTAACCGCCGGCTCGCCGAGCACGCCCAATTCCCGGTCCTCGACCTGGCCGTCGACGAGCGCCTTGACCTTGGCCTCGTCGATGCGCCTTGCCTTGGCCACGCGCGGAACCTGGAAATAAGCGGCCTCGGGACTGATCTGCGGATCAAGGCCGCTGCCGGACGTCGTCACCAGGTCAATCGGCACCGGCTGGTCCGGGTTCTCAGCCATCAGCTTTTCCGCGTCGCCCTTGATGCGCTCGATCAGCTTCGGGTTGGTCGGACCGAGGTTGGAGCCGCCGGAGGCGCTGGCATCGTAGCCGTTGCCGGCAGCCGACGGCCGTCCGTGGAAATACGTGTCGCTGGCGAAAGCCTGGCCGATCAGTTCGGAGCCGATCACCTTGCCGCCCCTCTCGATCAGGCTGCCATTGGCCTGGCGCGGGAACAGCGCCTGGGCGATGCCGGTCATGCCGATGGGATAGACGAGCCCGGTCAGCACGGTGAAGAAAACGATCATGATGATCGCGGGTCTGATCTGCTTGAGCATCGGAATGATCCTTATGCAAGGCCAAGGGCGGTGACGGCCATGTCGATTGTCTTGATGCCGACGAACGGCACGACGATGCCGCCGAGACCGTAGACGAGAAGGTTGCGGCTGAGCAGCGCACCCGCGCCGATCGCCCGGTACTTCACACCGCGCAGCGACAGCGGGATCAGCGCGATGATGATCAGCGCGTTGAAGATGATGGCCGACAGGATGGCGCTCTGCGGTGTCGCCAGATGCATGATGTTGAGCGCTTGCAGCGGACCTGTGGTCTGGCCGGGCGCGACGTAGAAGACGGCGAACATGGCCGGGATGATGGCAAAATACTTGGCCACGTCATTGGCGATCGAGAAGGTAGTCAGCGAGCCGCGGGTCATCAACAGCGCCTTGCCGATTTCGACGATCTCGATAAGCTTGGTCGGATCGCTGTCGAGGTCGACCATATTGCCGGCCTCGCGAGCAGCGACCGTGCCGGTGTTCATGGCGACGCCGACATCGGCTTGCGCAAGGGCTGGCGCATCGTTGGTGCCGTCGCCGCACATGGCGACCAGTTTGCCCTTGGACTGCTCGTCGCGGATCAGCTTCAGCTTGTCCTCCGGTGTCGCCTGGGCAAGGAAGTCGTCGACGCCGGCTTCGGCCGCGATGGCGGCTGCTGTCATCGGGTTGTCGCCGGTGATCATGACCGTGCGGATGCCCATCTTGCGCAGCTCGGCGAAACGCTCGCGGATGCCGCCTTTGACGATGTCCTTGAGGTGCACGATACCCAGCAGGCGCCCGCCCCGCTCGACCGCCAGCGGCGTGCCGCCGGATTTCGCGACCTCGTCGGCGATCGCCTGCAAATCCCTGATCGTGTCGCTGTTCGGGCGCGTCGCGCGGCTGGCCGATGTCGCCTGGCTGACATGGGCGAGCACGGAATCGACTGCGCCCTTGCGTACCGACGAACCGTCGATGTCGACGCCGCTCATGCGGGTCTGCGCGGTGAAGGGCACGAAAGTAGCATGCAATGTCGCCATGTCGCGGGCACGGATGGCATACTTCTCCTTGGCCAGCACCACGATCGAGCGGCCTTCCGGCGTCTCGTCGGCGAGCGAGGCAAGCTGTGCCGCGTCCGCCAGTTCCTGCTCGCTGACGCCCTTGACCGGGCGGAATTCCGTCGCCTGGCGATTGCCGAGCGTGATGGTGCCGGTCTTGTCGAGGAGCAGCGTGTCGACGTCGCCGGCGGCTTCGACGGCGCGACCCGACATGGCCAGCACATTGAAGCGCACCAGCCGGTCCATGCCGGCAATGCCGATGGCCGACAGCAGCGCGCCGATCGTGGTCGGGATAAGCGTCACGAACAGCGCGACGAGCACGGTCACCGAAATATAGCCACCCGAGTAGTGGGCAAAGCTCGGGATGGTCGCTGTGGCCAGCACGAAGATCAGCGTCATGCCGACGAGCAGGATGTTGAGCGCGATCTCGTTGGGCGTCTTCTGGCGCTCGGCGCCTTCGACCAGCGAGATCATGCGGTCGAGGAATGTGTGGCCCGCGGCGGCGGTGATGCGCACGCGGATCCAGTCCGACAGCACCTGCGTGCCGCCGGTGACGGCCGATCGGTCGCCGCCGGATTCGCGGATCACCGGCGCGGATTCGCCTGTTATCGCCGCCTCGTTGACCGAGGCGACGCCTTCCACCACCTCGCCATCGGACGGGATGATGTCGCCGGCCTCGACGAGAACGATATCGCCGACCTTCAGGCTGGTGCCGGGTACCAGCTTGAACCTGGTGCGGTGCTCGCCGGTCAAAAGCTTGGCCTGGGTTTCGGTGCGAGCCTTGCGCAGCGAATCCGCCTGCGCCTTGCCGCGCCCTTCGGCGACGGCTTCGGCGAAATTGGCGAACAGCACCGTGAACCACAGCCAGATGATGATCTGCAGCGTGAACAGCAAATCACCGCCGCCGGTGACGAGGTCCTTGACGAACAGCACCGATGTCAGCGCCGAGACGACGGCGACGACGAACATCACCGGGTTGCGGGCCAGCGTGCGCGGATCGAGTTTGCGGAAGGCGCCGCCGATGGCGGGCCACAGGATGCCGGCATCCATGATGCTGGCTGACTTTGACTGGCTCATTTTGAAGCTCCGGCTTCAGTGTTGGTGTGCGGCGGCGATTGGTCGGATACCGAAAAAAGATGAGGAAGCCCGTAGGCCAGCAGCCAAGGCGCGATCATGGCGGCGGCAAGCCCAAGAAACGTCGACATGGTCGGGAAGGGAGGCGGCAGCCCCTCCTTCCCCGGATTGGCCCGATGCCTGATACTGCGGCGCTTGTTGCTGAACCAGGACATGTCTGCCTCAGAATGTCTGTCCATGGATCATCGCCAGGTGCTCGACGACAGGTCCGACGGCGAGCGCCGGGAAGAAGGTCAGGCCGCCGACGATGACGATGACGCCGACCAGCAGCCCGACAAACAGCGGGCCGTCGGTCGGGAAGGTGCCGGCTGAGGCGGGGACGGTCTTCTTCGCCGCCAGCGCGCCGGCGATGGCAAGCGCCGGGATGATGACCAGGAAGCGGCCCATCAGCATGCCGATGCCGAGCGTGATGTTGTACCAGGGCGTGTTGCCGCTGAGGCCGCCGAAAGCCGAACCGTTGTTGGCCGCCGCCGAGGTGTAGGCGTAGAGAATCTCGGAGAAGCCGTGCGGCCCGCCATTGGCGATCGACGCCACCGCGCTCGGCAACACCACCGCGATCGCCGTGAAGATCAGCATCGCCAGCGGCAGGCATAGGATCGCCAGCATCGCCATCTTGACCTCCTTCGCCTCGATCTTCTTGCCGAGATATTCGGGCGTGCGGCCGACCATCAGGCCGGCAACGAAGACGGCGATCAGGATGAACATCAGCATGCCGTAGAAGCCGGCGCCGACGCCGCCGACGATGACCTCGCCGAGTTGCATGTTGATGAGCGGAACCATGCCGCCGAGCGCGGTGAAGCTATCGTGCATGGCGTTGACCGCGCCGCAGGAAGCGGCCGTCGTGATGACGGCGAACAAAGCCGAGAGCGCGATGCCGAAGCGGGTCTCCTTGCCTTCCATGTTGCCGCCGTCGATGCCCAGCGCATGCACCAGCGGATTGCCCGCGGCTTCCGCCCAGTAGCAGACGGCGACGCCAACGATGAACAGCACGCCCATTGAGGCGAGGATCGCCCAGCCCTGGCGCTGGTTGCCGACCATGCGGCCGAAGACGTTGGTCAATGCGGCGCCGACGACGAAGATCGACAGCATCTGGATCAGGTTGGAGACGGCGTCGGGATTCTCGAATGGATGTGCCGCGTTGGCATTGAAGAAACCGCCGCCATTGGTGCCGAGCATCTTGATGGCGACCTGCGAGGCGACCGGCCCCAGCGCGATGGTCTGCTTGGCGCCCTCAAGCGTCGTGGCGTCGACGTAAGGCCCCAGCGTCTGCGGCATGCCGAGCCAGACATAGACCAGGGCGAGCACGACGCAGAGCGGCAAGAGCACATAGAGCGTGGCGCGCGTTATATCGACCCAGAAATTGCCGATCGATCTTCCGGAAGCGCGGGCGAAGCCGCGGATCAGCGCGATTGCAATGGCGATGCCGGTGGCGGCCGAAACGAAATTCTGGACCGTCAGCCCGGCCATCTGCACGAGGTAGGACATCGTGCTTTCACCGCCGTAGTTCTGCCAGTTGGTGTTGGTCATGAAGCTGGCGGCGGTGTTGAAGGCGAGCGCTGGGTCGACCGCGCTCATGCCGGCCGGATTGTAGGGCAGACTGCCTTGCAGGCGTTGTAGGACATAGAGCACCAGGAAGCCCGCCAGGTTGAACAGCAGGAGAGCCACCGCATAGGTGGTCCAGTGCTGCTCCTCGCGCTCGCTGGTTCCGCAAATGCGGTAGAGCCCGCGCTCGAGCGGGCCGAGGATCGGCGAAAGCGGCGTGCGATCGCCATTGAAGACGCGGTGCATGTAGAAGCCAAGCGGCTTCACCAGCAAAACGAGGATCCCGCAATAGAGGAGGATCTGTATCCATCCGTTCAGTGTCATGGCTGTGGCTTTCCGTGCCTTCAGAAGCGTTCTGGACGAATGAGCGCGTAGGTGAGGTAGGCGAGCAGGAACAAGGTCACGCCACCGCCGAGGATGTAATCGACAAGCATGGGTTCGATCCTTCAGCTTAAATTCTGTCGCAAGTTTTGACGTAGACGATGGACAGGCCGAAGAACAAAACCCCGATCCCAAGAACAATAATGTCCATTGTGCTTTTCCTTACTTCCAGTTCTACTGTTCGCCCGCCAAAAGACAGGTCGGCAATACCGTGAGACGGCGCGCCGCACTGGGCGGCGTCCGACGGCTTTTGCTCGACGTGAATATGGACCCGATCGCCATAAAGGTTCGAGACGGGGCGGATGGGAAAGAAATAGGAATTCTATAAAGGTTTCCGGCGCGGCTCACCGTCGAAGAGCAGCTCCTCGACGCGGATTGCCGCGAAGGATATGCAGCCGCGCTTTGCGGCCTTGCTGGGAACGCTCTACCGCGGCTCCCGCGTCAAGCTGAGATAGGTCGGATCGAACTCGGCGATTTCCTGGAGCCTGTGCCAATCCAGGATGGTCACCGTGTGATTTGCCCAAGTGACGACGCCGACTTTGCGCAAGGCGCCGATGACGCGGTTCATGTGTACGACGGAAAGACCGAGCACATCGGCCAGCTCGGCCTGGGAGAGCGGCAGGTGAAAGCTCATGCCGTTGGTGCGCTGCACCACCTGCAGCCGTACGAAAAGCTCACAGAGGAGATGGGCCAGGTGTGAGGTCTTGGAGCGGCGGCCCATCGCCACGATCCACTCGCGATGGATGGCGCCGTCGACCAGCGTGTCCAGCCACAGCAGCCGCGTCAGATGCGGCGCTTCCTCGGTGATGGCACGAAGCCGGCTGTGATCGGCGAACATGACATGGCAGGGCGACATGGCAACGATGCCGTGATCCATCGTCTTCAGGAGGAACGCGTGGAGATCGACGAAATCGCCAGGTACCTGCAGCGAGGTGAACTGCCGGCCGCCATTCTCGAGCACCTTGTAGCGCGCCGCCAATCCGTCGAGGATCAGGGTCGAATGGGTCGGCCGCGCACCCGAGGCGACGATATCCTGGCCGACCGCGAAATGCCGCTCGAAAGTCATGGCTTCCGCCAGCAGCGCCTTTTCGGCATCGGAAAGCGCGTCGTGCTGGGCGAGATTCAGATACAGGGATTCCAGCACCGCTATCTCCAGCGAAAGGGCTCAGAGCCGATCGCCAACTGTTCTGTCGAAGCAAGGGGCGGCTGCCGAAGCACTATGTCCTCGGGCGCTGGCGGGCATTAACATTTGTTAGAAGGCGCTTATTCGCCAACGAAGATCATCTCTGATGGAACAACGGCTTAGCCCGCGAATTGTCGAGCAGTCTCTTTTGGAATTTCATCAGCTCGGGGTCCGGCCGCATCATGCCCAGATACTTTCTCGACCTTTACAATGGCGATGGCCTGACGGTGGACGACCATGGTCAGGTGTTCGACACGCGCGAGCGTCTGCGGCGCGAGGCAATCCTCATCCTGCCCGACATCATTCGCGACGAGATGATCGAGAATGACCGAACGGCCATTACCGTTAAGGTGCGCGACGAGAGCGGGCGCCAGGTCTTCGAGGCATCGCTCGTCATCTCGTCGAGCTGGTGCGATTGACCGCGGCCTGATCTGCGGACCCTCCGCAAGATGGAATGGAAAAGCCCGGCTCGGCCAAGCCGGGCTTTCGGGGGGGGGCGGCCGTACGAACTGGCCATCGCGATGGCAGCTCGAACGATCAGGCGGCGTAGCCGCCATGGCCGCGTGCGACGGCCCGCGCCACGATGACCGGCTCGATCTCGGGCCAGAGAATACCGGTGGGTTCCGCGAATTCAACAAGCGCATGGCGCGCCTCGTCCCTCGTGATGCAGCCTTCCAGGGCCAGGCTGCACGCCTCGACGGCATTGCGATAAAGCGGACCACGTCGGGAGGTCGTCCAGTTGGTCAGGAAATCGTGCATTTCGGCCAGCGAGGCGATTTCGCGCTTGAAGCCGAGACCGACGGTCAGTGCGACGGGCGAATGAAACAGCTTGTCATGCATGAAGCGGGCTCCTGATTGGACGCGGGTTCTCGGAGAAAATCCTGGCGGGGATCTATGATGAGACGCCGGGTAACGCATCGCGAGCCGGGAGGTTCCGGAGCAAACAGGACCGTTTGCGGAACGCACGCCTGAGTGCGCCGGAAATCTTGCATCCTGATCCACCGGCCATGGCTGCTACTCCGTCGGACCGGCGAGAAGACGGATTAAGGTTCGATAGTCGAGATGCTAGTATGCTAGACTGCACCCAGAAGCGCCCGGCGAAAAGGGAAACTGGCGGAGAGAGCGGGATTCGAACCCGCGTTACGGTCTCCCGTAAACACACTTTCCAGGCGTGCGCCTTCAACCACTCGGCCACCTCTCCGTCCTTGCATTTTTCGCGACGGCCGGTTTCGCCGCGCGGGTTGGGGACAATGCAGTCCCTTCAGGGAGGAGTAGCGATTTCCGCGCTATGGGTGCCGCCAACCAGCGGACACCTCTCCCCGGCACCTGAGCCGTCAAAGCAACAGGCGCGGGGCTCATCTAGTCGATCCCGCGCCGAATGCCAAGCCATAACGACAGTCTATTCGCTTTGCCGGCCATACAGCGCTTCGCGAGGGCGCGGCGTCATCCGTTTCAAGGTGCCGACGCCCCAAATGATGTGCACAGGCGGGCCGGCAAGGCCGGCCGCGCTTGACTTCGTCGCGGGCCACCTGTCGAGTGAAACGGAGGCTTTGCGGGGGGGCATCGTCCGGGCATGACATCAGGCAGTGAACAACCGGGCGGCGGGATGCCGGGGCAGGCGCCAACCGGGCGCCCGGACAGCGGGCTGTCCTACGTGCCGGTGGGCTGGCTCATCTTCGTCATGGCGTGGTCGGTTTACGGCCTGGCCTCGGCCTGGTGGCTGACCGGCAATTCCGGCCTGCCGGACAGGATCTTCTATTTCCTCCTTGGCGGGCTTGCCGTCGACATCATCACCATCCTGTGGGGGCTTTATTTGCTCGGCCTTGCCTTTGGCCGCTCGGCGCGCTTCCCGCGCCAGTTCATCATCTGGCAGGTGGCGACCATCGCCTGGGTGCTGGCGAGGCAGGCCTATGTGCTCGCCGTGCCCGATTTCGTCTTTTCCGCCAGGAGCCTGCTTATCGGCGGCGCCGAAATCGCCATCGGCCTGCTCTGCATCTATCTGCTGCGCCGTGGGGCCGGCGCCGAGGGCGTCTATGCCAGATCGCGGATCGAAGCGCCGTCGGTCTTCGTTTCCATCGTGGCTGCCTTGCTCGGCATCGTCCTGGGCGCGATCATTGGCGCGGTTGGCGGCTTCCTGGCTGGCTCGGTGATCGCCGATGTCGCCGAGGTCAGTTGCTTCGAGGGCGGCTGCGGCTACTTTGCCGCCTTCATCGGATTGGCCGGGCTGGTGGTCGGCGCCATTGCCGGAGGCATTCTTGCCGTCTGGCTCGTTCACCGCCCCAGGCGCGAGCCGGTCGCATAGGGCCCAGGAAAAGCGCGGGCCTTAAATTCGCGTATCGCGATTGCAGCTGAACCGCACGCATTCTATTTCTGTTTCGGACATGTGCCGGTGGTCTTCTGGTCAGCGTCCAGGGGGAACCGGGGGAGAGCCTTGATGTTTCGCTTCGTCTTTCGTCTTGCGGCCATGGTCGCGCTGTCGGTTTCCGTCATCATGGCGGTGCTCGACACGACGCGCACGGTGGCGGCTTCGGCCCTTGTGCTGACCCCGCTCAACGCCAGTTGGCTGGCCGTCTCGCCGGACACGCGGGCCGCCTTCGAAACCTTCGTGCGCGCCAAGGCCAGTCCGCTGCTGTGGGACACGGTCATCGCCTGGGTGCTCAACCAGCCGGGCTTTGCCGTCTTCGCGGTGCTGGCCTTGCTGCTGTACGCCATCGGCTATCGGCGGCAGCGGCGCACGGGACAGTTCGCCGCGAACTGAACCCATCTCCCGCACCATTCCGGCCGGCTGCTGAAAGCTGCGCGCAAGATCGGATCGCGGCGTGGCTTGCCCGTGGCACGCTTTTCCAAAAGGTCAAAATTCCGCGTGAATTTTGTTTCGGGCCGTGCCAGATTGCCCGGGAGCGGGAGGGCAATACACTCCTGGCTAACGTCGTTTGCTTGCCGGAGAACCGGGCAGCAGGCGGTGTGCAACGGAAAAAATAACCGACAGGGTGTGGATCACATGAAACGTATCGTTCTCGGCCTTCTGGCCGCAACCGCAATCGTTCTTCCGGCTTTCGCCGCAGATGTCCAGCCGGCCATCCTCTATGATCTGGGCGGCAAGTTCGACAAATCCTTCAATGAGGCTGCCTACCATGGCGCCGAAAAATTCAAGACCGAGACCGGCGTCGCCTATGTCGAGTTCGAAGTGTCCAATGCCTCGCAGCGCGAGCAGGCGCTGCGCCGCTTCGCCGAGGACGGCCACAACCCGATCGTCATGGCCGGCTTTGCCTGGGAGGATGCGCTGAAGAAGGTCGCGGCCGAATACCCGGACCTCAACTTCGCCATCATCGACGATGCGGTCGACCTGCCCAATGTCCGCTCGCTGGTGTTCAAGGAGAATGAAGGCTCCTATCTCGTCGGCATCATGGCCGCGATGGCGTCGAAGTCGAAGAAGGTTGCCTTCGTCGGCGGCATGGACATCCCGCTGATCCGCAAGTTCGAATGCGGCTATGTCGGCGGCGCCAAGTCCGCTGGCGCGACCGACGTCATCCAGAACATGACTGGCGATACGCCGGCGGCGTGGAACGATCCGGCCAAGGGTGGCGAGATCGCCAAGACGCAGATCGACCAGGGCGCCGACGTGGTTTACGCGGCCGCCGGCGGCACCGGCGTCGGTGTGCTGCAGGCGGCGGCCGATGCCGGCAAGCTCGGCATCGGCGTCGATTCCAACCAGAACGGCCTGCAGCCCGGCAAGGTGCTGACCTCGATGCTGAAGCGCGTCGACGTTGCCGTCTACACCGCCTTCATGGATGGCAAGAACGGCACCTTCAAGGGTGGCGTCGAGAATCTCGGCCTCAAGGAAGGCGGCGTCGACTACGCCATGGACGACAACAACAAGGCACTGGTGACCGACGAAATGAAGGCGGCCGTCGAAAAAGCCAAGGCCGACATCATCGCCGGTACTGTCAAGGTGCACGACTACACCGCCGACAACTCCTGCCCCTATTGATCGGCGGCACCGTACGGCCATGATCTGCAACCGCCGGGCGAAAGCCCGGCGGTTTTGCTTTTGCCGATCGAACGAAGCAGGCATGGAGCGAGGAATGCAGCCAACGATCGAACCCATCCGCGGGCATGACATCGAAGTCGTCGCGCGACTGCGGATTGCCGCCTTCTTCGAGGGCACGGGAAGGACGCTGGAAGAGGATGCGGCAGGGCTCCGCAACCTGCTGACCAGCGACGGCCTCGAAAAGGCTCTGGTTGCCCGTGTGAACGATGTGCCGATAGGCACCTGCCTGCTGGTCCGCCACGAACTGGAACCGGCGCATGATCTGACACCGTGGCTGGCCGGGCTTGTCGTCGATGCCGGCCATCGAGGCAAGGGAACCGGCACCGCGCTGGTCAAGGCGATCGAAGCGCATGCGGCGTCAGCCGGCGTCGAGACGCTCTACCTCTACACTTGGCAAGCGCGCGAGTTCTACGTGGCGCTCGGCTGGGACGCGATCGAGCTGTGCGAACAGGACGGCGAAACGATGATGCTGATGTCGCGCCGGCTCGATCACAATGTGCCCAGGAGATAGCCGAGCGCGAAGGCCGCAATCAGCCCGGCCATGACGACAAGTCCACGCCTACCGCCGAGCGAATGCACGCCAACGCCGTACGGCTGTCGGGACAGGCTTCGGATCACTGTCGGCGACTTGGCATCGTTGCCGCCCAAGCCAACGCCTCGCATCTGCGGCAATTCGGCGAGTCGCTGCGTAACCAGTTCCCAATGATTGACGCCGGCTGGTTTTTCGGCGCGATCGAAGACATGCATGCGCTCGGCCAGCTGCACCACCGCGTCGCGGAACGCAGGGTCGATCTCGAGATCGCGCTCGGCCCGCTCGCGCTCGGCATCGTTCATCAGGCCCAGCACATAGTCGCCGGCCCTTGCGATACGATCGCTCTCACCGGCCATGATCCGTGCCCTCCCCCTCTCCTCACCAGTGTGGCGGCTTGGTCACCGGCACATCCGGTGCCGCCTGCTCTTCAAGCGCGAGGAAGCGGTCTGTCAGCGCATCAAGCTTGCGCTGCATGCGGTCGATCACCTTCCACTGCTCGGCGATCTGGCCCGACAGTTCCTCGATGGTCTTCTCCTGCTCCGCTGCGCGGATTTCCAGCGTCGTCAGCCGGTCGGCGGGCATGATCATGCAAAGTCCCCAGTTTGTACCGCGACACCTTGCGCCGCAACGTCAAATCGACCTCGCCATAGTAGCGAATGTGAGAGCTTCGGCCACGTTCGAAATTGACAAGCGCGCGGGGATTTGTCGAGAGTGGATGCTGCTCCGGACAATTGGCATGGGCGGAGCGCCATGCTAGGCGTTTTGACCAAGCGATAAAAAAATAAGAGTGGGACAGGCTGCATGGCGCAAGCCGCAATCGAACTGATCGGCATCAACAAGAGTTTCGGCGCGGTGCGCGCCAACCGCGACATCAATCTGGAGATCGCGCGCGGCACCATCCACGGCATCGTCGGCGAGAACGGCGCCGGCAAGTCGACGCTGATGTCGATCCTCTACGGTTTCTACCAGGCCGACAGCGGCGAGATCCGCGTCGGCGGCAAGCCGGCATCGATCAAGACACCCAACGACGCGATCGCGCTCGGCATCGGCATGGTGCACCAGCATTTCATGCTGGTCGACAATTTCTCGGTGCTGGAGAACATCATCCTCGGCGCCGAAACCGATGCGCTTCTGAAGAGCAGCATCGCCAAGGCGCGCTCCGAGCTTGACCGGCTGGAGCGCGAATACGGGCTGGACGTCGATCCCGATGCGATCATCGAAGAACTGCCGGTCGGCCTGCAGCAGCGTGTGGAAATCCTGAAGGCGCTTTATCGCGGCGCCGAAATCCTGATCCTCGACGAGCCGACGGGCGTTTTGACGCCGGCCGAGGCCGACCACCTGTTCCGCATCCTCAGGCAGTTGAAGGAACAGGGAAAGACGGTGGTGCTGATCACCCACAAGCTGCGCGAGATCATGGCCATCACCGACACCGTGTCGGTGATGCGTCAGGGCACGATGGTGGCGACCCGGGAGACCAGGAAAACCACCGTCGAGGAACTGGCCGAACTGATGGTCGGGCGGCGTGTCCTCTTGAGGGTCGAAAAGGGCGAAGCCGAGGCCGGTGCCGTCAAGCTCGCGGTCAAGAACCTGACGGTCAGGGATTCCCGTGGCGTCACCATGGTCGACGACGTCTCCTTCGATTTGCGCGCCGGCGAGATCGTCGGCATCGCCGGCGTTGCCGGCAACGGGCAATCCGAGTTGCTTGAGGCGATTTCCGGCATCAGGCACGCCGTTTCCGGTTCCGTGACGCTCGACGGCAAGCCGATCGATCTCACCGGCAAGGCCGATCCCGGCGAATTGCGCGACCGTGGCCTCGCCCACGTACCGGAAGACCGCCACCATGTCGGGCTGGTGCTGGCCTTCGAGGAGAACGAGAATTCCATCCTCGGCTACCACGACGATCCCCGTTACCTCAGGGGACCGTTTCTCAACATCGATGCCATCATGGCCGATGCCAGGGACAAGATCGAGAAATACGACATTCGTCCCGGCAATCCGCGCCTGAAGACGGCCAATTTTTCCGGCGGCAACCAGCAGAAGATCGTGCTCGCGCGTGAAATCGAGCAGGACCCCGGCGTGCTGATCGTCGGCCAGCCGACGCGGGGCGTCGACGTCGGCGCCATCGAGTTCATCCACAAGCGCCTGATCGCCATGCGCGACCAGGGCAAGGCGGTGCTGGTGGTCTCGGTCGAGCTAGACGAGATCCGCTCGCTCTCCGACCGCATCCTGGTGATGTTTGCCGGCCGGGTCGTCGGCGAGCGCGGCCCCGACGCGACCGAAGGCGAGCTTGGCCTGCTGATGGCCGGTGTCGAGCATCGGGAGGCGGCGCAATGAGCACGCCTTACGCCAAATTGCCGGCCTGGGCCGACTACGGGCTGATCCCGCTGATCAACCTGTCGGTCGCCTTCATCGTCGCTGGCTTCGTCGTCATGCTCGTCGGCGAAAACCCCTTCCGTGCCGCCGTCATCCTGGTCGAAGGCGCCTTCGGCAAGGGCACCGGCATCGCTTTCACCCTCTTCTACGCCACGACCTTCATATTCACCGGGCTTTCGGTGGCGGTGGCGGCGCATTGCGGCCTGTTCAACATCGGTACCGAGGGACAGGCCTACATCGCTGGCCTCGGCATCGCCATCGTCTGCCTTTCCTTCGACAGCACACTGCCCTGGTGGCTGACATTTCCGCTGGCAATCGTCGCTTCGGCGCTCGTGGGCGCATTGTGGGCGTTGATCCCCGCCTACCTGCAGGCCAAGCGCGGCTCGCACATCGTCATCACGACAATCATGTTCAACTTCATCGCCGCCTCGATCATGGTCTACCTGCTGGTCGGTCCGCTGAAGCCGGCAGGGTCGCAGGCGCCGCAGACGCGCAACTTCCTCGCCGGTGCGGAGCTGCCGAAACTGAACTGGATCATCGAATTGTTCGGCGCCAAGATCCGCTCGGCCCCGCTCAACATCTGTTTCCTGCTGGCGCTGGTGATGGCTTTCCTGGTCTGGCTGCTGATCTGGCGCACCAAGCTCGGCTATGAGATGCGCACCTATGGCCACAGCCCGAAGGCGGCCCGCTATGCCGGTATTTCGGAAACCCGCATCATCATCACAGCGATGATGATCTCGGGCGCGCTGGCCGGCATGATGGCGCTCAACCCTGTGATGGGCGACCAGCACAATGTCGCGATCGACTTCGTTTCGGGCGCCGGTTTCGTCGGCATCGCCGTGGCGCTGATGGGCCGCCTGCATCCGGTCGGCATCGTGCTGGCGGCGATCCTGTTCGGCATGCTTTACCAGGGCGGCGCCGAACTCGCCTTCGAGATGCCGGCAATCAGCCGCGACATGATCGTCATCATTCAAGGGTTGGTCATCCTCTTCGCCGGCGCGCTGGAGCATATGTTCAGGCCCTATATCCAGGCTCTGTTCGCCTCGTTCAGCCCGAAATCGGTGGGCATGCAGGCTGTCAACGGGAAGGGCGCCTGAGATGGATATCTTCAACGCGATCATCCAGGTGCTGGACTCTACCATCCGCCTGTCGGTGCCGCTGCTGCTTGCCTGCCTCGCCGGCCTCTATTCGGAGCGGGCCGGCATTTTCGACATCGGCCTCGAAGGCAAGATGCTGGTCGGCGCCTTCGCGGGTGCTGCCGCTGCCTCCGTGTTCCATTCGGCGCTTATCGGTCTCGGCATGGCGATCCTGATCTCTGTCGCCTTCGCTTTGGTGCACGGCTTTGCCTCGATCACCCATCGCGGCAACCAGATCGTTTCGGGCGTTGCGATCAACTTCGTCGCCGCCGGATCGACCATCATTCTCGGCCAGGCATGGTTCCAGCAGGGTGGCCGCACGCCGGCGCTGCAACCGGGCGAACGATTCGAGGCGATCATCTGGCCCGGCGCCGATGCAATCAGGGGCGTGCCGATCATCGGTCCGATCTATGCCGAACTGATCTCCGGCCATTCGATCCTCGTCTATTTCGCCTTTGCGATGGTGCCGTTCACCTGGTGGGTGCTGTTTCGCACGCGTTTTGGCCTCAGGCTGCGCGCGGTCGGCGAGAATCCGGCCGCGGTCGACACCGCCGGCATCTCGGTCGCCTGGCTGCGCTATCGCGCGCTGATCTGCACGGGCATCCTGACCGGATTTGCAGGCGCCTATCTTTCTATGGTGCAGAATGGCGGCTTCGTGAAGGACATGACCGCGGGCAAGGGCTACATCGCGCTGGCCGCGCTGATCTTCGCCAAATGGAAGCCGGTCAACGCCATGTTCGCCTGTCTGCTGTTCGGCTTCCTCGACGCGGCGTCGATCCGCCTGCAGGGAACGCCGCTGCCCATTGTCGGCAAGGTGTCGGTGCAGTTCATGCAGGCCCTGCCCTATATCCTCACCGTCATCCTGCTTGCCGGCTTCATCGGCAAGGCCATCCCGCCGCGCGCCGGCGGCGTGCCCTATGTCAAGGAACGCTAACGGTCGACAGTTCGGCGCAGACGAAGCGCCGGGTTTTGGACATGATCATCGGAGAGAACACCTGAATGTCGCATGATCTGTTCGAAGCGGCCAAGGCTGCCATGGCCAAGGCTTATGCGCCTTATTCCAAGTTCCCGGTGGGTGCCGCCATACGCACCGAGGACGGACGCGTCTTCACCGGCGCCAACATCGAGGTCGCCTCCTATCCGGAAGGCTGGTGCGCCGAGACCACCGCGCTTGGCCATTATATCATGGGCGGCGGCGGCAAGATCGTTGAAATCGCCGTCCTTGCCGAACGCATGGCCAAATGCTCGCCTTGCGGCGGCTGCCGCCAGCGACTGGCCGAATTCTGCCGCCCGGAAACGAAGCTCTATCTCTGCGACAACACCGGCGTGGCCGAAACCGTGACCATGAGCGACATGCTGCCCTACGGCTTCCGCGGCGACATTCTGAAATGAAGAGCTGGCTGATATGACGCAAAAAACGGTCGACCACCTTATCGAAAGGCTGGACGGCCTGGCGCCGTCGACCGCGCTTGTGCTGGGTTCGGGCCTGGGCGGCTTGGTCGACCGGATCGAGAATCCGATCCGCGTCTCCTATGCCGACCTGCCCGGCTTTCCCAGGAGCGGTGTCAGCGGCCACGCCGGCCAAGTGGTCGCCGGGCTGTTTGCCGGCGTTCCGGTGCTCATGCTGTCCGGCCGCGCCCACTACTATGAGCATGGGAATGCCGCGGCGATGCGTCCGGTACTGGAAGTGCTCGCCGGCATCGGCATCACGAAACTGATCCTCACCAACGCGGCCGGCTCGGTCGATCCGGATATGCCGCCGGGTTCGGTGATGCTGCTCACCGATCATATCAACTTCTCCGGCACCAACCCGCTGATCGGCGAGCCCAGCGACCGCCGTTTCGTCGGCCTCACCGAAGCTTATGATGCCGGCATTCGCGACGCGATCGAAGGCGCGGCGAAGGCGACCGGCACTGCGCTTCACAAGGGCGTCTACATGTGGTTCTCGGGCCCCTGCTTCGAGACGCCGGCCGAAATCCGCATGGCGCGCATCATGGGCGCCAACGCCGTCGGCATGTCGACCGTGCCGGAAGTCATTCTCGCGCGTTTCCTCGGCCTTCGCGTCGCCGCCTGTTCGGTCATCACCAATTTGGCCGCCGGCATGACCGGAGCCGAGCTTTCGCACCAGGAAACCAAGGACATGGCGCCGGTTGGCGGATCGCGGCTGGCAACGGTGCTGCAGCGCGTGTTCCGTGACGGGCTGCTGGAGAGCTGATGCTTCCACAGGAAATCATCCGTCACAAGCGCGACGGCCACAGGCTGGCGCCTCACGAGATCGCCGCCTTCATCGACGGCGTGACGTCCGGTACCGTCACCGACGGCCAGGTCGCGGCCTTTGCCATGGCGGTGTTCTTCAACGGCATGAACCGCGACGAGGCGGTGGCGATGACGCTGGCCATGCGCGATTCCGGCGACGTGCTCGACTGGTCGGATTTGCCAGGCCCTGTCACCGACAAGCATTCGACGGGCGGTGTCGGCGACAATGTCTCGCTGATGCTGGCGCCGATCGTTGCCGCCTGCGGTGCCTATGTGCCGATGATCTCGGGCCGTGGCCTCGGCCATACCGGCGGCACGCTGGACAAGATGGATGCCATTCCCGGCTATATCAGCCAACCCGACATCACGCTGTTCCGCAAAGCCGTGCTGGAAACCGGCTGCGCCATCATCGGCCAGACCGCCGACCTGGCACCTGCCGATCGCCGGCTCTACGCCATCCGCGACGTGACAGGAACCGTGGAGTCCGTGCCGCTGATCACCGCATCGATCCTGTCGAAGAAGCTCGCGGCGGGCCTGCAATCGCTGGTGCTCGACGTCAAGGTCGGCAATGGCGCCTTCATGGAGAAATCCCGGGATGCGACCGCGCTTGCCAACAGCCTCGTCGAGGTCGCCAGCGGCGCCGGACTGAAAGTCTCGGCACTGATCACCGGCATGAACGAACCGCTTGCCTCCGCCGCCGGCAATGCCGTCGAGGTGCGCAATGCCGTCGATTTCCTGACCGGCCGCCTGCGCGACCGGCGGCTGGAGGACGTGACGCTGGCGCTGGCCGCCGAAATGCTGCAGTCGGCGGGACTGGTGTCGTCGAACCAGGACGGCATGCGCCGCGCCACCGAGACGCTCGCCAGCGGCCGCGCCGCCGCCACCTTCGCGCGCATGGTGACGGTGCTTGGCGGCCCCGCCGATTTCATCGAGAAGCCAGAGAAATATCTGTCGGAAGCAGCAACGGAAATCGCGGTGAAGGCGACGTCGGAGGGGTTCGTCACTGGCATCGCCACCCGCGACATCGGTCTCGCGGTCGTCGGCCTGGGCGGCGGGCGCACCCGGCCCGAGGACAGGATCGACCCCTCGGTCGGCATCACCAGGCTGCTGCCCATAGGCGCGGAAGTACACGCCGGAGATGCGCTGGCTCTGATCCACGCCCGCTCACCGTTAGATGCCGAGACGGCAGCCGCGACCGTGCTTTCAGCGTATGCGATCGGTGCTTCGAAGCCGGCCGCCGACAAGTCGGTCATCCGGCGGATTCTGCCGCGTGGCTGAGTGGACCTACTGAACCAGCAGCAATGTGCCGTTTTCGGCCTGGTATTTGCCGAGTCTGTTGAGAAAGCTCATGCCGATCAGGTTGGTGCGCAGTGCCCTGTCGTCGAGTACGATCGCCTGCACACCCTCGACGCTGATGCTGCCGATCTGCAAGCGATCAATCGTCACCACGGCTGCCTTGATGGTGCCGTTGGCGGTGTTGACTTCGTGGCTGAAATCGGAGGGATTGAGCGACAGTCCGATCCGGCGTGCCGTCGACATATTGACCGCGACCAGCGTCGCACCGGTGTCGATCATGCCGTCGACTTGACGGCCGTTGAGCCTGAAGGTCGACGAGAAGTGTCCGCGCCCGTCCGCCGCGACCACGACCTTCCGGCCGGTCGGCAGCGGCGCTACCGGCTTGTCGGGAACGGAGGCCAGGCTGACATCCGGTTGCGTCTCGGCCGCTGGCTTGGCCGTCACCGCCGATTTCAGCAGGTTTTCGAATATTCGCGGATTCGACTGGTAGACGACCGGGATCGATGCCGACGCACCGGCAAAGACGCTGAGAATGAGAAGCTTGCGCAGCATGGATCGGCCTTTGTGAAGAGCTGATCATTAGCGCCGGATGGTGTTTGCCGCTTTGACGCGCGCCGGAACCACGTCTTTGCGTAAACGCCTGGTAAAAAATACCAAGCACATTGCTCGGGTATTACTTCGTCCCGTACATGCGGTCGCCGGCATCGCCAAGGCCGGGCATGATGTAGCCCTTCTCGTTGAGCTGGCGGTCGATGGACGCGGTGAAGACCGGAACATCCGGATGCGCCTTGGTAAAGCGCTCGATGCCTTCGGGCGCCGCCAGCAGGCACAGGAAGCGGATGTTGGTGGCGCCGCGCTCTTTCAACTTGTCGATCGCCGCGATCGCCGAATTGGCTGTCGCCAGCATCGGGTCGACGACGATGACCAGCCGGTCGGCGAGGTCGCTCGGCGCCTTGAAGAAATACTCGACGGCCTCCAGCGTTTCATGATCGCGGTAGAGGCCGACATGGGCGACGCGGGCCGCCGGCACCAGGTCGAGCAAACCTTCGAGCAGGCCGTTGCCGGCGCGCAGCACCGAGGCGAAGACCAGCTTCTTGCCCTCCAGCGTCGGAGCCTCCATCGTCTCCATAGGCGTTTCGATCGTTGTCGTCGTCAGTTCGAGATTGCGGGTGACCTCATAGCCGAGCAGCAGCGATATCTCACGCAGCAACCGCCGGAAGCCGGCCGTCGAGGTCTCCTTCTTGCGCATGATGGTCAGCTTGTGCTGGACAAGCGGATGATCGACGACGGTGACGCCCTTCATGATGTGCTCCGACGGAATAGTGAGTGGTGAACAGTGAGTAGTGAATAGTGAGCCGATTTGCGAGTCCCTGCGTCAGTGAAAGCGCCGGCCTTCAACCGCTCGATGCGTGCACCGTCACTACCGACTACTGACTGTTCACCGAACTTTCGCGTCCAACCGACCGAGCAGCGCTGTCTTGGTCTTCCTGTCGACGAAGGCGGCTTCGATGGCTGTTCTGGTGACAGCGGCAAGCGCCTTTTCGCTCATCGAGAAATGTTCGGCGGCGATATCGTATTCGTGCTTCAGCGAGGTCCAGAAATAGGGCGGGTCGTCGGAGTTGAGCGTCACCTTGCAGCCGGCCGCCTGCAGGGCGGGAAAGGGATGGTCGGCGAAACTGTCGAACACCTTGAGCGCGATATTGGAGCCGGGGCAGCATTCCAGCACGACACCCTGGTCGGCGATGCGCCGGACAAGGTCAGGGTTTTCGATGGCGCGCACGCCATGGCCGATGCGCGACGGGCGGATATGGTCGAGTGCCGCCTGGACGGTTTCCCAGCCCGTCAGTTCGCCGGCATGGACGGTGATGCCGAGCCCGGCCTCGCGCGCGATCTCGAAAGCCCTGACATAGTCCTCCATCTCGCCCATGCGCTCATCGCCGGCGACGCCGAACCCGGTGACCAGCGGATGGCCGCAACGCGCCGCGAAGCGTGCCGCACGCTCGATCGACTCGACACCGACATGGCGCACGCCGGTGACGATCATGCGCCCCTCGATGCCGGTTTTTGCCTTGGCGCGCAGCATGCCTTCGCCGAGCGCATCGGTGTAGGCCTTGGGTGACAGCCCGGCTTTCGCCGCGTGGTCCGGCGAGGTGAATACCTCGGAGTAGATGGCGCCATCGCGGGCCAGACTGGTCAGATAGTGGTCGGCCAGCCGCGCATAATCCTCCTCGGTCCGGAACAGGTCGGCGGAGAAGTCATAGGCCGCGAGAAAGGAGGTGAAATCGTGCCAGACGAAGGAACCGTTCTGGATATAAGGCGAGGTGTCCTTGCCGTATTTCTGCGCCTGGCGGATGACGAGATCGGGCGCCGCTGCCCCTTCGATGTGGCAGTGCAGTTCCGCTTTCAGAGGCATTCAAACATCCCGTCGGTCAGTCCAGGTCTTGAAACCCACCACCTGGAAGCGCGGCTGAACACCGCGCCTTAAACAATAGCGCCCGCATCATCGATCGGCTATGGTCCCGCCGGTTTTATGACGGATCAAAAAAATGTCAGTTGAGAGAACCACGGCCGCCGGCGGCATGGAAACCTCCTATGGTTTCAAGCGTGTAGGGGAAGGCGAGAAGCAATCCCTGGTCAACGATGTTTTCCACAAGGTCGCTGACCGCTACGACCTGATGAACGATTTGATGTCTGCTGGCCTGCACCGGCTGTGGAAGGATGCCATGGTCGCCTGGCTCAATCCGCCCAAGCGCGCGGGCTGGCGCGTGCTCGATGTTGCCGGCGGTACCGGCGACATCGCCTTTCGCATCGTCGATGCGAGCCATGGCCATGCCCATGCCACCGTGCTCGACATCAATGGCTCGATGCTCGCCGTCGGGTGCGACAGGGCCGAAAAGAAGGGATTGTCCGGCAACACAGATTTCGTCGAGGCCAACGCCGAGGAACTGCCCTTCCCCGACGCCAGTTTCGACGCCTACACCATCGCATTCGGCATTCGCAATGTCCCGCATATCGACGTGGCCCTGGGCGAGGCGTTCCGCGTGCTGAAGCCCGGCGGCCGTCTCCTGTGCCTGGAGTTCTCCGAGGTCGAGATGCCGCTGCTCGACAAGGTCTACGAAGCCTGGTCGTTCAATGCCATCCCCAGGATCGGCAAGTTGGTCACCGGGGACGGCGAGCCCTATTCCTATCTGGTCGAATCGATCGCAAAATTCCCCAATCAGCAAAACTTCGCGGCGATGATTTCTCGGGCCGGCTTCGACCGCGTCTCCTTCCGCAACTATTCCGGCGGCATAGCGGCCCTGCATTCGGGCTGGAAGCTTTGAAGCCGTCGCCGATCTTCCTCACGCGACGAGCCTTGCGCCAGTTCGATGAACCGGTAGGGCGGACGTGGCCATGAGCACCGTCAGCGCGGCGTTCCGGCTCGTACGGGCCGGTTGGGTGCTGGTGCGCGAGGGCGTCGTTGCCGCCTTGCCCGGCGAGGAACTATCCGGCCTGCCGAAATTCGGCTGGCGGCTGGCGCGGCTGTTCACCCGCCGCCGCGCGCTCGCCTATGAGCGCAGCGATCGGCTGGCCAAGGCGGTGGTCCGGCTCGGCCCATCCTACGTCAAGCTTGGTCAGTTCCTGGCAACGCGGCCCGATGTCGTCGGCAACGACATGGCGCTCGATCTCGCCATGCTGCAGGACAAGATGCACACCTTCCCGACGGCCGAAGCGGTGGCCGCCGTCGAAGCCTCGCTCGGGCGCAAACTCGGCGATCTTTACAAGCAGTTCGGCGACCCGGTCGCCGCGGCTTCCATCGCCCAGGTCCATGCCGCTGAAACCGTCGATGGTGGCGTCGCCAGGAAGGTAGCGGTCAAGGTCATCCGGCCGGGCGTGCGCCGCCGCTTCTTCCAGGACCTCGAAAGCTATTTCCTCGCCGCCCGCCTGCAGGAGAAATACATACCGTCGTCGCGCCGGCTGAGGCCGGTCGAGGTGACCGAGACGCTGGCGCAGACCACCAGGATCGAGATGGACCTGCGCCTCGAGGCGGCCGCGCTCTCGGAACTTGGCCAAAGCACCAGGGAAGACCCTGGCTTTCGCGTCCCTTCGGTGGACTGGGAACGCACCGGCCGCGACGTGCTGACCATGGAATGGGTCGACGGCGTCAAGATGAACGACATCGCCGGCCTGCAAAGCGCCGGCCATGACCTGAAGGCAATCGCCACCAACCTCATCCAGTCCTTCCTGCGCCATACGCTGCGCGACGGCTTCTTCCACGCCGACATGCATCCGGGCAATCTGTTCGTCGAGGCGAACGGCACCATCGTTGCCGTCGATCTCGGCATTGCCGGACGCCTTGGCAAGAAGGAGCGCCGCTTCCTCGCGGAAATCCTCTACGGCTTCATCACACGCGACTATCTGCGCGTCGCCGAGGTGCATTTCGAGGCCGGCTATGTGCCGCGCCAGCACAATGTCTCTGCCTTCGCGCAGGCGATCCGCGCCATCGGCGAGCCGATCCATGGCCAACCCGCCGAAACCATTTCGATGGCCAAGCTTCTGACGCTGCTGTTCGAGGTGACCGAACTCTTCGACATGGCGACACGGCCGGAATTGATCCTGCTGCAGAAGACCATGGTGGTTGTCGAGGGCGTGGCGCGCACGCTCGATCCGGCTTTCAACATGTGGAAGACCGCCGAACCGGTGGTCGGCGGCTGGATAGCCGGGAACCTTGGGCCACGCGGCCTGCTGGCCGACGCGCGCGACGGCGGCAAGGCGATGCTGGCGCTGATCCGCCAGGCGCCGGAACTCGCGGCCCGTACGGAACGGTTGTCGCGAGAGATCGACCTGATGGCCGAGCACGGCCTGCGCTTCGATGAGGCGACTGCCCGCGCCATAGGCAAGGCCGAAGCGCGCTACAGCCGTTCCGGCCGTGTCGCATTGTGGGTGATCGCGCTGACGCTGGTCTACATTGCCTGGAAGCTTCATTAGGGCCGTGTTCGCCGTAGCTTGCAGCAATTTGATTGCGTTGCTATCATCGCTATCAAGCAAGATGAGTAGAGTGCAATCACATGGCCAGCATCACGATCCGCAACCTGGACGATGAGGTCAAGGAGTTGCTGCGCCGCCTGGCGGCGGAAAACGATCGCTCCATGGAAGAACAGGCGCGGGTGATGATCCGGGCCGCCGTCGACGGCCAGGTCGGCCCTGTTGGCCGTCTCGACCAGATCGAGAAAGCGCTGCACAAACTGGCCACTTCGCAAGGCACCCCGACCCCGGCGTCAGCATTAGCAGGCAAGAGCTTGCCGCGAGGCACGCTTTCCAACAAGCGCATCCTGCTTATAATCGGCGGCGGCATCGCCGCTTACAAGGCGCTCGATCTCATTCGCCGGCTGCGCGAGCGCGGCGCGGCGGTGCGCGTCGTCATGACATCGGCGGCGCAGGAGTTCGTCACCACACTTTCGGTCGGTGCGCTCTCCGCCGACCATGTCTTCATCGACCTGTTCGACCGCAATGATGAGCACGATGTCGGCCACATCAGGCTGTCACGCGAGGCGGACCTCCTGGTGGTGGCGCCCGCCACTGCCGACCTGATGGCCAAGCTCGCCAATGGCCATGCCAGCGATCTGGCCTCGACCGTGCTCATCGCCACCGACAAGCCGGTGCTGATGGCCCCGGCGATGAACCCCAGGATGTGGTCGCATCCCGCCACCCGCCGCAACCGCGCGAGCTTGGGCAAGGACGGCATCACCTTCGTGGGCCCCGCCAAGGGTGAGATGGCTGAGAGCAATGAGGCCGGCGAAGGCCGCATGGCCGAACCGCTTGAGATCGTCGCCGCGGTCGAGGCGCTGCTCGATGCCGGCCCCAGGCCACTGGCGGGGCGCAAGATCATCGTCACGTCAGGCCCGACGCACGAGCCGATCGACCCGGTGCGCTATATCGCGAACCGCTCGTCCGGCAAGCAGGGCCACGCCATCGCCGCGGCATTGGCAAGGCTCGGCGCCGATGTGCGCCTCGTCTCCGGTCCCGTCACCATCGCCGATCCGGCCGGAGTGAAGACCCTCCATGTCGAACGGGCGCAGGAGATGCGCGACGCGGTGGAACAGCTTCTGCCCGCCGACGCCGCGGTGTTCGTCGCCGCCGTTGCCGACTGGCGGACCGAGAATTCAGCCGGTGAGAAGATCAAGAAGGTCGCGGGCGAAGGCCCGCCGGTGCTGCGCATGGTCGAAAACCCCGACATCCTGGCGGGTGTCGGCCATCACAAGCAGCGACCAGGCCTGGTCGTCGGCTTTGCCGCCGAGACGCAGGATCTCTTGCGCAACGCCGAGGCCAAGCTCACGAAGAAAGGGGCCGATCTCATCGTCGCCAACGATGTGTCGCACCAAAGCGGCATCGGTCCTTCAGGCGTGATGGGGGGTGATCGCAACCGGGTGCGGATCGTGTCGAAGGCCGGCGTCGAGGAATGGCCTGAAATGACCAAGGACGAGGTAGCGGCACGGCTTGCCGCGCTCATCGCCGAGCGGTTGAAAATCATCGTCGTCTGACAAGTGCCGGCGGAAGCGTTTGCCGCCAACATCCTGTCGCTTGCGGTGAGCCAAGCCGTCAGTTGGCCAAAAGCTCCGCCGTGCGGGCAAGCGCACCACCGAAGCCATTGAGCGGGATGGAAAAGCTTACGACTTGCCCCGTATCGGCCGCGAACGCATCGATCTTGAGCGTGGTGCCGTTCTTGAGCAGCGGCGTGACATTGGCATCGAACGCCACCGGCACCAGGCAGCCGACCACCTGGCAGGTGC
This sequence comes from Mesorhizobium sp. BR115XR7A, assembly GCF_020165315.1. Lineage (NCBI taxonomy): Bacteria > Pseudomonadati > Pseudomonadota > Alphaproteobacteria > Hyphomicrobiales > Phyllobacteriaceae > Mesorhizobium > Mesorhizobium sp. BR115XR7A. The sequence continues at coordinate 131,483 of NZ_JAIUHW010000009.1, read as the reverse complement.
TGAACGGCAGGCTGCCGTCGAGCTTCTGATCGTCGATGGTCAGCGCGACACCCTTGGCAAGCGCCAGACCGAAAGGCAGGGCAAGCGTTCCGGTCGCATCCTCGCCGGTCTTGCTCGACAGCTCGATCGCCAAAAGCCGTTGGTTGCTTTGCTTGTTGAACTGCTGGTGCGACAGGCTGCAGACCTTGTTCGTGCCCGATATCTGGCAATTGACCGTCCAGTCGCCATGGGTTTCGGACAAGGCCGAAGCACCACCCGGCAGTTGCGGCACGTCAGCTGCGGCGGGCGTTGCCGCCACCTTGTCGCTCTTGGTTTGCGCCGCCATGGCCGGCAGGCCTGCGATGCAGGCAGCACCCAGCACTGCTGCGATATACGCGTATTTCCTCATCAAGATCTCTCCCGCCCGGCTCCGCCTCGAGCCAGAAACTGACCTTGAGAGACGCGCTGACTGCATTCTGTTTGACCATTTCCTCGAAGGCGCCATTATACCCGACGGGCATGCCTACGCCATTGACGCCATTCAGCTCGAGGCAGCGTCGACCCGATAGAGCGGCGAATCGATCGTTTCCGTCAAGTGCAATGCGGGGTTGCGAGCAGATTCTCCGCCACGCCGAAGCAGCTTCGATCTCCCACTCCTTGGTGGAAAAAAGTGAAGCCGGCAACCGACCCTTCTTCCTTGCCGGAAACACGCAGCTAGCGCGGGTGGCAGCCCTTGAGCGGGCGCGGTTGGTGTGAGGGTGATCGGCATTCTCGCATGGCATCGTCGGGCAAAAGCCCTATATATCTGGTGTGATGAGATTTTTTTGCAGGAATAGATGGATGTGTGCGCGTCGTTCATCGATGATATCAACCTTGGTGGTGCTGGCTGGAGCGGTTTGCGCCGGCTTTGCGATGCCCGCTTCCGCGCAGGAGCTCAATCCCACGGTCAGAAACAACACAGTCATCCAGCAGAACGATCTGCAGGCGTTGCAAAACCGGGTTCAGCGGCAGCAGTTTCAGCAGCAGCAACAGCAGTATCGTGCCCAGGATCGCATCATCGTCCAGCAACCGCCGCCGGTCGTGCCGCAGGTTAGGCCGAGCTGCCAGACGCAGATAATCGGCAACACCGCCGTGAGCACCTGCCGCTGACGAACGGCAGCTTCTTTTATTTAGCCGACTTACATGATAGGGCACTTCAGGTGCCCCTGCGGCAGTTTGGATTTTGCAAAGGCGTCGCAGCACGCTAAGGGGCATTGCAGCGACTGGATTATCGAGATGGCAGCCACCAAGAAAAAGGCCGTACGCCAAGCCGAGAAAGGCGAGAGGATCCGCCAGGTGGCGGCGATCCCCTTCCGGCTGAACGCGCATGGCGGCATCGAGGTGATGCTGGTCACATCGAGAACCACGAGACGCTTCATCGTGCCCAAGGGATGGCCGATGAAAGGCAAGAGCGGACGCAAGGCAGCCACCATCGAGGCACTGGAGGAAGCCGGTGTGCTCGGCAAGACGCTGAAGCAGCCGGCGGGCACCTATTCCTACTGGAAACGCTTGGCCAACCGCTTTGTCCGCGTCGACGTCGTCGTGTTTCTGCTGGAAGTGACGGAAGAGCTTGCCGATTGGCAGGAAGCCAAGCGGCGGCAGCGGGCCTGGCTGGCGCCGGCCGACGCCGCGATGCTCATCGACGAGCCCGATCTCTCGACGCTGGTGAACACCTTGAAGCTTCCCGGGCCCGCGCCGCTCGAGCAGGCATAAGCCTCAATTGTCCGCGCCCTCATCTTCAGGAAGCGGCCGTGCCGGCGGGCCGCTATAGGCCCACAGCCATTCGCGCGGCAGCGGCCCCTTGTTGCGCTCGGACTGCTGAGATTGCTCCCAGGCATGCGCCAGGATGCCGACGGAACGCGACAGCACGAAGAGTCCGCGCGTCAGCGGCGGCGGAAAGCCGAGTTCGCCATAGATGACGGCGGTGGCGCCATCGATGTTGAGCGGGATTTTTTTGCCCTTGCGCCGCGCGACGTCGGCCTCGATCGCCTCGGCAATGTCGGCAAAGCGGCCGTTGACCACGCCACGCGCGGCAAAATCTCTGACCAGTTCCAGCAGGCGCGGCGCGCGCGGATCGACAGGATGGAAGCGATGGCCAAGCCCCGGCACATAGCCCTTCTCCTGCCCGAAGAACCGGTCGAGACGTGTCGAAACCGCTTCGTTGAGGCCCATGCCGCCATCAAGCGCCACGGCAATATCGCCATAGAAGGAAAGCGCCTGCTCGCCGGCGCCACCATGCACGTCGCCCAGCACGTTGATGGCCGAGGCCATGGCGCTGTTGATGCCGACGCCACAGGTGGCCGCCATGCGGGCGATGGCGATCGACGGCGCCTGTGGCCCGTGGTCGACGGCCGCCCCCAAGGCAATGCCGAGCAGTGCCGCCTCGTCTTCGCTGGGCAATTCGCCACGCAGCATCAGCCAGATGACAGCCGGGAAGCTGACGCGGCCGATCAGGTCCTGGATCTCGTAGCCGCGCAGCCGGATCACACCGGGGCTCATCTCGATGATGCCGGTCTGCCACCATTCCTCGCCGCGCGCGCGGCCTGTTTTCTTCTCCACGCCGCTCATGTCAGGGCCTTTGCCTTGGCGCGCGGCGGCAGGCCGGCGAACACCTCGTCCATGTGCTCGCCCAGCACAGGCGGCGGCCGCGTCGGCAACGGTGCCGTACCGTCTACCATGAACCCGCCGCGCAGGACGGTCAGCGGCCCATCCATGCCAGCCACATCCTCGAAACGAGCCGTCACCTGGCGTTCGAGCACTTGTGGTTCGGTCAGCACTTGCGGGATCGTCAGTACCCGGCCCGCCGGCACGCCGGCTCGGTTGAGCGTCTCTTCCCAAATTGCCGCCGGATCGCTTGCCAGAGCATCCTCGATCTCGACCTTGAGCGCGGCACGGTTCTGCTTGCGGGTCTCGCGCTCGGCAAAGCGCGGGTCCGACGCCAGTTCCGGCCGTCCGATCAGCCGGCACAGCGTCACGAACTGCTCCTGCTTGTTGGCGGCGATGTTGATGAGCCCGTCGCCGGTGCGGAAGGCACCCGAGGGAGCCGCGGTCATGTTCTCATTGCCCATCGGCTTGGGATCGACCCCTGCCGTCAGGTAATTGGAAACAGGCCAGCCAAGCGCGGAAAGCGTGCATTCGAGCATCGACACGTCGAGGAACGCGCCCTCGCCCGATGTCTTCTGCCTGACCAGCGCCGCGGCGATCGAGAACGCGCCGACCAAGCCTCCCAGCGTGTCGGCGACGGGATAGCCGACGCGCAGCGGCGCGGTTTCCGGCGTGCCGGTTATGCTCATGATCCCGGAAAGACCCTGGATGATCTGGTCATAGGCCGGGTTGTCGCGCATCGGCCCGCTCTGCCCGAAACCCGATATCGCGCAATAGACGAGGCGCGGGCGGACCGCCCTCAGCATCTCGTAGTCAAGCCCGAGGCGTTTCATCACGCCGGGCCGAAAATTCTCCACCAGCGCATCGGCGCTGGCGACCAAGTCGAGGAAGCGCCCGCGATCCGTGTCCTTCTTGAGGTCGAGCATGACCGATCGTTTGCCGGCGTTCTGAGCCAGGAAGGATGCGCCCATGCCGGCATTGTTGAGCTTTGGAGAGCCGCCGAGCTGGCGCGCCAGATCGCCGCCTTGCGGCCCCTCGACCTTGATCACGTCGGCTCCCAGCAAGGCCAGCTGATAGGCACAGTACGGCCCGGCGAGCACATTGGTCAGGTCGAGGACGCGGATACCGGAAAGCAAGTCTGTCATATCTTTTCAGATCGCTCAGGCATCGCCCGGCACATGTTCGGGACCGCGCCGCCGCCGGTTTTCGATGAAGGCCCAGACATGCGGCCCGACCAGGCCGATGAAGGCGAGCGTCAGCAGGGTCAGCGACAACGGATGCTTGTAGAACACCGACCAGTCGCCGTTCGAGATGGTCATCGCCCGGCGGAACTGGGTTTCGGCAAGCGGTCCCAGGATCATGCCGATGATGACGGGCGCGGTCGGAAAATCGAACCGCCGCATCAGGAAGCCCGCGGCGCCCAGGAGATAGAGGATGACGAGATCGATCGGCGACTGCGAGATGCCATAGGTGCCGACAGTGGCGAACACCAGGATCCCCGCATAAAGCTGCGGCGCCGGGATCTTCAGCAGCCGCACCCACAGGCCGATCAGCGGCAGGTTGAGGATGACCAGGATGACATTGGCGATGAACAGGCTGGCGATCAGGCCCCAGACAAGGTCGGCTTGTGTCGTCAGGAGCAACGGCCCCGGATTGATGCCGTAGCTCTGGAAGGCCGAGAGCATGATCGCCGCCGTCGCCGAGGTCGGCAGCCCAAGCGTCAGCATCGGCACCAGCACGCCGGCGGCGGACGCGTTGTTGGCGGCTTCCGGCCCTGCAACGCCTTCGATGGCGCCGACCGTACCGAACTCCTGCTTGTGCTTCGACAGTTTCTTTTCGATGGCATAGGACAGGAAGGTCGGGATCTCGGCGCCGCCGGCCGGCATGGCGCCGATTGGGAAGCCGATCGCCGCTCCCCGCAGCCAGGCCTTCCACGAGCGGCCCCATTCGGCCGCCGTCATGTAGAGCGAGCCTTTTAGCGGCACGATCTCGTCCTTGCCGGCATAGCGGCGCGAGGCCATGTAGAGCGTCTCGCCAACCGCGAACAGGCCGACGGCGGCGATGATGACGTCGACGCCATCGAGCAATTCCGTCATGCCGAAGGTGAAGCGCGGCTGGCCCGTCTGCAGATCGACGCCGATCATCCCGATTACAAAGCCGGCAAACAGACTGGTCAGGCCCCGCACCGACGACGACCCAAGCACCGCCGAAACCGTGATGAATGCCAGCACCATCAGCGAGAAATACTCCGCCGGGCCGAAGGCCAGCGCGAACTTGACCACGACCGGGGCCAGGAAGGCGACGCCGAGCGTGCCGAGTGTGCCGGCGACGAACGAGCCGATCGCCGAGGTGGCGAGTGCTGCGCCGCCGCGGCCGGAGCGGGCCATCTTGTTGCCTTCCAGCGCCGTCACGATGGTTGCGCTCTCGCCGGGCGTGTTGAGAAGGATCGACGTCGTCGAGCCGCCATACATGGCGCCGTAATAGATACCGGCGAACAGGATGAAGGACGCCTCCGGCGCCACCTGATAGGTGATCGGCAGGAGCAGCGCGATGGTCAGTGCTGGCCCAAGGCCAGGCAGCACGCCGATGGCGGTGCCAAGCGTCGTCCCGAGCAGGCACCACAAAAGATTGGTCGGGCTGAAAGCGACCGCGAAACCGTGTGCGAGATGGCCGAGCGTATCCATGGCGTCAGCCTCCCAGCGTGCTGGTGAACGCGTCGATCACCATGTTCAGCTGGTTCTCGACGACACCAGCGCCGATGTTGACGCCGAGCGCCTTGGCAAAGCCGAAATAAGCAGCCAGCGCCAGCACCAGGCCGGTGAGCACATCGCGCAGCGTATGCCTGCTGCCGAAGCCGTAGCAGACGAGAACGAACATGATGACCGACGCGGCGGTGAAACCGAGCGGCTGGATGAGCACAAGATTGGCCAGCAGACCGATGACGACGAAGCCCATCGCCTTCCAGTCGGTCGGCGTTTCCTTTTCCTCCTCCGGCTGCCAGCCGCCGCGAAGCGCGGCGAGGATGAGCAGCAGGGAAAGCACAATCAGGCCGACCATGGTCAGATAGGGAAAGACGGTCGGACCAACCTTGGAATAGAGCGGCGAGACCGGGATCGCCAGCGTCTGCCAGGCGACGGCCCCGGCGCAGGCCAGGAGGCCGACGCCGATCAACAATTCCGGTACGGCAAGTCGCGGCGGCACTGCCTGCTGGTCGGTGGTGCTCATGAATGTCCTCCCCGCTATGGATGGCTACGATCTGGTGGCCAAAACAGCCGCCTCCAGCAGCCGGCTTCGTCGTACCTTCACGCTGCATGGCCGCATGCGATCGATGCGTCGAGAAAAGGAGGAGGCGGCACGAGCCGCCCCCTTGGGGAAATCAGGCGAGACCGAGATCCTTGAGGATGGCCTCGATGCGAGCCGAATCCTCAGTGACGAATTTCGCATAGTCGTCGCCGGTGAGCAGGATGGACGTCCAGTTGCGGTTCTTGCATTCGGTCGCCCATGCATCGCTCTTGGCCATGGTTTCGACCAGCGTGATCATCGCCGCCTTGTCGGCGTCGGAAATGCCGGGCGGCGCGAAGACGCCGCGCCAGTTGAACAGTTCCACATCGATGCCGGCTTCCTTGAGCGTCGGCGCGTCGATGCCGTCCTGACGCTTGTCGGCCGAAATGGCGAGCAGCCTGAGCGCGCCCGCCTTGACTTGCTCGGAGAACTCGCCGAAGCCGGAAATGCCGGCCGCCACCTGGTTGCCGAGCAATGCCGACAGAGCTTCGCCGCCGCCCGCGAACGGTACATAGGAGAGGCTGGGAGCCGGAACGCCGACCGTCTTGGCGATCAGGCCGAACAGGATGTGGTCGGACCCACCGGCCGAGCCGCCCGCGACAGGAACCTTCGTCGGATCGGCCTTGAGTGCCGCGACGAAATCGGCGGCCGTCTTGAACGGCGAGTCCGCCGGCACCACCAGCGCCTCGAACTCCCCGGTGAGACGGGCGATGGGCGTGACTTGGGTCAGGTTGTTGGCCGCCTTGTTGGCGATGATGGCGCCCACCATGACCATGCCCGCGACCATGAGCGCATTGCCTTTGCCGCTCCACTGATTGATGAACTGCGGCAGCCCTACCGTTCCGCCGGCACCACCGACATTGGTGATCTGCGAGCCGGAGATGAGCTTCTCGCCGCGCAGCACCTGATCCATCGTGCGCGCCGTCTGGTCCCAGCCGCCGCCGGGCGCCGCCGGCACGAAGATCTGGACTTGAGGCGCACCTTCGGCGAAGGCGGGTGAGAAATGCGATGCCACCAGCCCGGCCGCGCCAGCCGCCGCCGTACTCATCAAAAATCTGCGTCTGTTCAGCATGGGATTCCTCCAGATCACGACACCTCCTCCGGTGCCTGCCAAAACGCGCCTGTTCACAGACCCGTGATCAAGTTCAAGCAGATTTTACCTTGTTCCGTCAACAGGAACGACATTCTGCTGGACAGAACGGTCCGGTCGCGCGACAGAGTGGTTCCGCTCGGGCTTCACCGAATTGGGAACCGCAATGGACCTACCAGGCAACTCGGCTGATGCGGAAATCCGGCGCACCTCCGTCGAAGGTGTTGCGGCACTCGACCGGGCGATCGCCATCCTCGATGCCTTCAGCACGGCCGAACGCTCGCTAAGTCTTGCTGAAATCGCGATGCGCACCGGTCTTTACAAAAGCACGATCCTGCGGCTCGCCAATTCGCTGTTGCGCGGGCAACTGCTCGAGCGCCTGGACGATGGGCGCTATCGCGTCGGACCCGCCGCCTTTCGGCTGGGCGCGCTTTACCAGCGTTCGGTGGTGGCGGTGGACATCCTGTTGCCGATCATGCGCGATCTCTCCGAACGAAGTTGGGAGAGTGTTGCCTTCTACGTCCGCTCAGGAGACGTGCGCACCTGTCTTTACCGGGTCGAATCCAAGCATCCGATCCGCTACACGATACGCGAAGGCGACGTATTGCCTCTGCTGGCCGGCTCGGGCGGGCGCGTGCTGGCGGCGTTTTCGGGACAGCAGGGCGAACCCTACGAAACCATTCGCAAAACGTGCAATTGTCTCGCTGTGGGTGACCGCGACCCCGAAACGGCAGGCGTCTCGGCGCCGGTTTTCGGGCCGGGACACGCGCTGCTTGGCGCCTTGACGCTGGCTGGTCCAAGCACGCGCGTCGACGCTGCCTTCCTTGAGCGCATGAAGCGCCCGCTGCTCGAGGCGGCGGCCCGCGCCACTCGCGCCTTCGGCGAGGATGCCTCCATGCTGGAGCAGGCGAGCCTCGCGACGGCGGCTTTGCCCTAGCTCCCGCGGTGATGGCGTCGGAAAGGCCTCCAACCTCCGTTCGCCGCCCATGTAGGGAAGCTGCCCCCAAGGCCGGCTGCGGCAGGTCAAGGTGTGCAGCGGTTTTCCGTCCGGATTGCGCGTTTGTAGCGCCTGGCCGGGTGATTGTCGGCGCCCTCGCCTCGCCTGACACCCCTCAGGGCAGCCGCTCCAGCAGCATGGTCGGCGCATCATGATAGAGGGTCTGCGTCAGCTCGATATAGCCGCACTTCCTGGCGACGTTCAGCGAAGCCGAATTTTCGGGATCGATGATGCAGACGGTTCTGGCACCTCCGAACGTCTCGTCGCCCCAGCCATGCACGCGACTGACGATCTCCGTGGCAAGACCGGCGCCGTGCGCGGCCGGTGCGAGCGCCCACCCCGCCTCGGGAATGCCTTCGATCGACGGCTCCATGTCGCGCTTCAGATCGTGGAACCCGGCCTCACCGATGAAACGGCCGGTCGCTTTCTCCTCGATGGCCCAGAAGCCGTAGCCAAGCAGCGACCACAGGCCGGCATGGCGCAGGAAGCGCATCCAGCTTTCCTCACGCGTGCGCGGCTTGCCGCCGATGAAGCGGGTGACGACGGGGTCGGCCCACATGGCGGTATAGGCGTGGAAATCCTCCAGTTGGTGCGCCCTTAGAATGGTTCGCTGGGTCTCGATGACCGGAACACCGTGCGGATTTTTCATGACGATATGCCTCGCTGATCTTCAGCGCTTAGCAAATCGCTGGTGCGGGGCAAGGGCCAGGGGGATACGCGCCATCATCCAGGGAAGGCCTAGTAATCGAAGCAGAACTTCAGCCTGCCAGACCATATTCATGTAGACACCACCACGCTGCAATTCATCCAGCATCTGGTCGAGCCGCTTTCACCTGGTATCCGGGTGCTTGGCGCGGCCGATCCAGCCGAGATAGTCGTTCTTCTGATAGTCCGGCCGAGCCTGATCCCGGTGTTCGCGGCGGCGATGGCGCGCGGCTACGGCGCCTGATCTTCGGCGGCGACAGTTTCAAGCGGGGCGATCGGCACCAGGGGCGCCGGAATGCTGGTCGTCTTCACCTCTGCCTTGCAAATATCGGCAATGACGCAGGCCGGGCAATCCGGCTTGCGCGCCTTGCAGACATAGCGTCCGTGCAGGATCAGCCAGTGATGCGCATGGCGCATATATTCGTCCGGGATGATCTTCAACAACCCCTGCTCTACCTGTTCCGGCGTCTTGCCGGGCGCCAGGCCAAGCCGGTTGCCGATGCGCAAGATATGCGTGTCGACCGCCATCGTATGCTGGCCGAAGGCCATGTTGAGCACGACATTGGCGGTCTTGCGCCCGACACCGGGCAAATTGACCAGTTCATCGCGGTCATCCGGCACCTCGCCGCCATGGTCGCGGATCAGCGCCTGCGATAGGGCGATGACGTTCTTGGCCTTGTTGCGCCAGAGACCGATGGTCCTGATATGGTCGCCGACCTTGGTTTCACCGAGCGCCAGCATCTTTTGCGGCGTGTCCGCAACCTTGAACAGAGCCCGCGTTGCCTTGTTGACACCGGCATCGGTCGCTTGCGCCGAAAGCACCACCGCCACCAGCAGCGTGAAGGCATTGACGTGTTCGAGTTCGCCCCTCGGCTCCGGCCGCTGCACCGAAAAACGCCGGAAAATCTCATGCACTTCAGCCGGGCTGTAGCGGGACGAGCGCCGCGCCGGCCGAGGGCGCGGCTTGGCATTGGAGCCATCACGCCGTCCGGCCGGCAGCTCTTTTTCGGGCATGGAAGACTCATTGGACTTGGGACGCGCCATTTCCCTCCTATAATAGTCTGTCATGAGTGACACAAACGCCTCGTTTCAGGCTGACGAGCCCTTCTTTCATGCGTTGCTGACCCCGCACCGGTCGCTGGGCAGGACGGGCTTCCTGATCCTGATGGGCGCACTGATGTTCGGCTGGTTGGTGACGGGTGCGTTTTTCCTGTCGCGCGGTGCCTGGCCGGTGTTCGGCTTCTTCGGCCTCGACGTGGTGGCCGTCTACATCGCCTTCCGCGTCAATTACCGGGCTGCACGCGCCCGCGAGGAAGTGTCGGTCTCGCGCACCAGCCTCGACATTCGCAAGACGGCCCCCTCGGGAAAGTCGGAAGCGCATCGCTTCAATCCGTTCTGGGTACGGTTTTCGATCGCCCGGCACGCCGAGATCGGCATCACCAAAATGACCGTGGAAGCACAAGGCCAGAACGTGCCGATCGGCGGCTTCCTCGACCCCGATTCGCGCGAGAGCTTCGCCACCGCCTTCTCGCGCGCGCTGGCGACCGCCAAGGCGCGCTAAAAGCAATTCCAGGAAATTTCCGTTGGGAAAGCCTTGCCGTAGAGTGTCATGAGCAAGCTCTCTTTTGCCCCTGTCAGATGGACTTTTTCGCCAGCCATCAGCGGCTCCCTGGCTCGAATCCCGAGTCTATCTGGGCAAGTGCTGCAAGAAGGCAGGTTTCGGGTGGCGATCGGCGCCCCGAGGGGCGATATTCCAGCCCAAGGAGACAGTCCATGAGCACACACACGGCAGTCCTCAAGAAGGACATCACGCCTGAGGGCAGCGACTACGAAATCGTACGCCGCGCCATCGAAAAGATCAGTCTCGACTATCGCGACCAGCCATCGCTGGAAGAACTGGCCGAGGAGGTCGGCGAGACGCCGACCGGCTTGCAAAAACTCTTCACCCGCTGGGCCGGCCTGTCGCCCAAGGCTTTCCTGCAGGCGGTGACGCTGGATCATGCGCGCAGGCTGCTCGATTCCGGCATGCCTCTGCTCGAAACCTCCTTCGAACTGGGCATGTCCGGCCCCGGCCGGCTGCACGACCTGTTCGTCACCCATGAGGCGATGTCACCGGGCGACTACAAGACGCGCGGCGCCGGCCTCACCATCCGCTACGGCTATCACACCTCCCCGTTCGGCACTGCCCTGATCATGGCCACCGACCGCGGGCTTGCCGGCCTCGCCTTCTGCGACGCAGGCGAGGAACGCACCGCTTTTGCCGATATGTCAGGCCGCTGGCCGAACGCGCTCTATATCGAGGACAGGGAAGCGACGGGGCCCTATGCCGCGCGCATCTTCGAGCCGACGCTGTGGCGCGCCGATCAGCCGCTTCATATCGTCATGATCGGGACCGACTTCCAGGTCCGCGTCTGGGAGGCGCTGCTCCAGATTCCGATGGGCAAGGCCCGTACCTATTCCTCGATCGCGGCCAGCATCGGTGCGCCGAGCGCCAGCCGCGCGGTCGGCGCCGCCAACGGCGCCAACCCGCTCTCCTTCGTGGTGCCTTGCCACCGCGCCATCGGCAAATCAGGCGATCTCACCGGCTATCACTGGGGCCTGACCCGCAAGCGCGCCATCCTCGGCTGGGAGGCGGGGCAGATTTCGTCGTGAAATGTCGATTTTTGCTTTCTGCCACAGAAAATATATGAGTATTTGGAAATACGCAGTATTATTGCGCTTGATTTTGGAACTTCTGGATACAACCGTGGACAACCGCCGGTTTCTTCACGAGCGTTATTTCGATATCTTATTTAAGTTTACGCTAAATTAACCACGATAAAGCGATGATGACCCATATTAATTCGGGCGATCCGACTTAATAGGAGAATCTCGATGAAGTTGTTCCGCACCGTGTTTGGTGCAGCCTTGCTGGTCACGTGCCTGGACCACGCGGCGATGGCCACAACGCAGAATGTCATCTTCAATGGCACGGTCACCGCGACCTGTACGCTTGTCGTCGGCACCAACGGCACCATGACGGTGAGCGCCGACCTTCAGTCGCTGAGCTCCCACAACAGCGGCGGTTCGGCTGGAACAGTCACGCTCACCACCACCGGAGGTGTTTCACTTAGCGTCGATCCGGTGACCCTCACCACCGTGCCCGCCGCCGACAGCACCGCCACCACCTGGACACCGACCTATTCGGCCAGCGGCGCCCACACGACCGCTGAAACGGGGGCCGCCACCGCCCTCGCTGTCCCCGGCGCCGACCTTGTCTCGGTCCATCTCGCTGGCACCAAGGGCGGCAGCAACCGCTTCGCCACCGGAAACTATCAGGCAACGGTAACACTGCGCTGCGAATAGCCGTCGCGAAGGAGGGATCCTTGAAACATGCACGAATCCTGGCGGCGGCGCTGGCCGTCGGCCTGCCGGCCCTTGCCGCCAACGCCCAGTCGATGTCGCCGATGCGGGGTGAGGTCAACAGTTTCACCGACGCCTTCGCGATCCGCGTGTTTCCCGCCAATCCCTACGGCCAGAAGATCAAGGTCGAAATCCACGTCTACGATCAGAATTTTCAGCCAGTGGATGCCAAGATCTCTCCGAGCGTTTTCCAACTGGGCTCGCAGGCTTCCCGTCCTGTCCTTGTGGTCGTGCCCTTCGGCGGCGCTGCCGAGCGTAAAGTGCGTATCTGTACCGAGAGCATCCCCTTTCCCAATCAACAGACGCAGATAAGGGCACAGATATGCGGAAAGTTTTTTGGGCACCGCAAGTCCTGACAGTCGCGTTTGCGGCAACCTGGGCAGGGATCTCGCCGGTTCTGGCCGAGGATGTCTACAACCTCAATCAGAATGAGAGCGGCTTCAACCTGCCCGGCGTGACCTTGCCGCAAGGGCAGGATGAGGTCCACGCTTCCGACGGAACCACCTGCCGCTCCGCCGTATCGGGCACCGGTGCCTATCTCGACCTGGGCGTCATCAGAGGCAACAATCAGGCGAACAACGACATCGCCACCTACGGCCGCGTGGTGATTCCGATCGGGCGTACGCCGAAGCGCGTCGATTGCAGCCGCCTCTACGAGCTTGAGGTCGAGCGCCTGCAGCTGGAGCTGAAGCTCCTCAAGATGGGGCTGGGCGGTGACGGGCCGACCGCGAGCGTGGCCGCCAGCGCACCTACGCCCGTGGCCGCGTCACCCGGATGGGCCAACGAAGGCTGGAGCATCAGAACCGGAAGCGGCGATGGCAAGAAAAAGAAGAAGAAATAGCCGCGCGCTGCTCGCGATGGCCGCGCTCGCCGGCTGCTGCCTTCCGGCGCAGGCCGCGATCATCGGCACCTGCACCATCATGGTCGGGGCATCGGGCACGATGACCGCAAATCCGGCCATCGGCATACTGGGCTCCAAGCAGGCAGGCGGATCAAGCGCCAGCGCCACCGTGGTGGCAAGTTCCCTGCTGTGCTCGCTGCTCAATTTGCTGGACTGCTATTCGGTTTCAGCATCGGCGCCTGCCGCATTCTCGTCCGCGCCGAGCGGCGGCGGCACCAACGTGACCTTCGCCTCGGTCTTCCGCCTCGATGGCTCGGGGGTCGACAATAATGGGGGCGTGCCGCAAAGGGTCGCCAATGGCACCCACGCCATGCAGATCGACCTCACCGCCACCAAGTCGAGCGGTATCTTTCCCGCCGGCAACTATCAGGGCATCGTCACTGTGCTTTGTGAATGACGCGGCAAATCACGCTGGACCATTCGCGTGGTCTGGCATCGAACGGCTTGGCAGGATAGCTTCCGCGCATCAGCAGGAGGCACTTCTTGATTATCGTAGTCGGTTCGATCAACCTCGACCTTATCGCCAGTGTCGACCGCTTGCCGAGCCCCGGTGAGACGGTGAGCGGTTCCAGCTTTACGACGGCCCCCGGCGGCAAGGGCGCCAACCAGGCACTCGCCGCCGCGCGTGCCGGCGCTCAGGTGCGCATGGTCGGCGCCGTTGGCAAGGACAATTTCGCCCCCGAGGCACTGGCTTTGCTGCGCGAGGCCAAGGTCGACCTGTCGGGCGTGGGAGAGACCTTTGCCTCGACCGGCACGGCGCTGATCATGGTCGGCGATGACGGCGAAAACATTATCGCCGTGGTGCCCGGCGCCAACGCTTCCGTGGTGCCCGGCGACCTCTCCAAGGCTTTTCTGACAAAGGGCGACGTCGTGCTGCTGCAGCACGAGATTCCGCTCGCGACGGTCGATGCGGCCCTCGACCAGGCAAGGGTGGCCGGCGCGATCACTGTCCTCAACACGGCCCCTTTCCATGGCGGGGCAGCCGCCTTCCTCGGCAAGGCCGACTATGCGGTCGCGAACGAAACCGAATTCGACCTCTATGGCGAAGCCCTTGCCCTGAAAGGCCGCGATCGTGCAGCGCGCATGCGCGACTATGCCAGCAAGACTGGACGCATCATCGTCGTCACGCTCGGCGGCGACGGCGTGATGGCGGCAACGCCAGGCGAATTCCTGACCCTCCCTGCTTTGCAGATCACGCCGGTCGACACGGTCGGGGCCGGCGACACTTTCTGCGGCTATTTCGCCGCCGGCCTGTCGTCGGGCCTCACGCTCGAACAGGCATTGGCGCGTGCCGGCGCCGCCGGCTCGCTGGCTTGCCTTAAGCCCGGCGCCCAACCGGCGATCCCACTGGCCAAGGATGTCGACCAGGCGCTGCAAGAGGCCGGTTGAAATGATGCGTCCCCGCACGAAGCATGCCGTACCGGCGGCCAGCGACATCTGCCGCCTGTCGGCTGTCGAACTTGCAGACGCGATCCGCCGAAAGAAGCTCTCCGTGCGCGAGGTGGTGACGGCGTTCCTCGATCGCATCGATGCGGTCAACCCGCTGGTCAACGCCATCGTCTCGTTGCGCGACCGTGCCGACATACTGCGCGAGGCCGATGCCGCCGATATCAGCCGGACCGATGGCACCGGCGCGCTCTTTGGCCTACCCATCGCCATCAAGGACCTTGCCTCGACCACCGGCCTCAGGACCTCGTTCGGCTCGCCGATCTTCGCCGATTTCGTGCCGCGGGAAGACGATTTCTTCGTCGAACGCATCCGCGACACCGGCGCCATCATCATCGGCAAGACCAACGTTCCCGAATTCGGGCTCGGCTCCAACACCTACAACAATGTTTTCGGGCCGACGCTGAACGCTTTCGATCCGGCGCTGACCGCGGGCGGCTCAAGCGGCGGAGCGGCGGTGGCGCTGGCGCTGGACATGGTGCCCGTCGCCGATGGCAGCGACTTCGGCGGCTCGCTGCGCAACCCGGCGGCCTGGAACAATGTCTACGGTTTCCGGCCGTCACAGGGGCTCGTGCCCAGCGGTCCCGACTTCGAGGTCTTCCACGCGCAGATGGGCGTCGAGGGGCCGATGGGCCGCAACGTCGCCGACATGGCGCTCTTGCTCGACGTGCAGGCCGGCTACCATCCGCAGGCGCCTCTCTCCTATGAGAAGCAAGGCTCCTTCCTCGAAGGCCTGGCGACGGCGGCGACCGGTGGCCGTATCGCCTGGCTCGGCGATCTCGGCGGCCATCTGCCGATCGAGCCCGGCATCCTCGACTTATGCGAGGCAGCACTCGCACGGTTCACGGATGTATCTTTCCTGACCGAGCCCTTGCGACCGGATTTCGATTTCGAGGCACTCTGGCAGGCCTTCGTGACGCTGCGCCAGGCCAGCAGCGGCTGCGCCCTGAAAGTACACTATGACGACCCCGCCAGGCGTGGCCTGCTGAAGCCGGAAGCCGTATGGGAAGTGGAAAACGCGATGCGGCTGACGGCGCCGCAGATACGCGGGGCCTCGGTCGTCCGAACCTCCTGGTACCGCACGCTGCTGTCGATCTTCGACCGCTTCGACCTCATCGCGCTGCCGACCGCGCAGGTCTTTCCGTTCGATGTCGGCACCCATTGGCCGCGCGAGGTCGGGGGGCGGGCAATGGACAGCTATCATCGCTGGATGCAGGTTTCGGCCTTCGCCACCCTGGGCGGTTGCCCGGCGGTCAATGTTCCCGTCGGCTTCGACGACAGGGGCCGGCCGATGGGCATGCAGCTGGTCGGCAGGCCACGCGGCGACCTCGCCGTGCTGAAGGCTGCGGCTGCCTATGAGACGACGCTGCCCTGGCCCGCCGGAGCCTGAGCCAGACCGGCGCGCCGGCTTGCGTCGTCCTCGCCGTCATGCATTGATTGTTGCATGCTAGGCCGCGATAGCGGCATTGCGAGGAAAAATCATGTCGTTGGAACTCTACGCCGCCTATGTCCTTGCCTGCATCGTCATCATACTGGTGCCGGGACCGACGGTGACGCTGATCATCGCCAACAGCATCCGCCACGGCACTCGCGCCGGTCTCGCTAATGTCGCCGGCACGCAAGCCGGCCTAGCAGTCATGATCGTCATCGTCGGCATCGGCCTCAACACGCTGATTTCGGGCATGGGCCACTGGTTCGAGTGGGTCAGGCTGATCGGCGCGGCCTACCTGATCTGGATGGGCGTGCAGATGTTCCGCTCGAAGGGCACGCTGAACGCCGACGGAACCGCCCGCAAACCACGCGGCGGCTTCTTCCTGCAGGGCTTGGCCGTGGCGCTGAGCAATCCAAAGACGCTGATCTTCTTCGGCGCCTTCTTTCCGCAGTTCATCTCTCCCGCCGGCAACTACCCACTGCAGATCGTCATCATGGGCCTGACCGCCATGATCTTCGCCGCCATGTCGGACTCGACCTATGCGCTCGCCGCCGGCCGCGCCGGGCGCATGCTGTCAGCCAGCCGCATCAAGCTCCTGTCGCGGATCAGCGGCAGCTTCATGGTCGGCGGCGGCCTGTGGCTGGCGTTTTCGAAGGCAAAGTAACGGCGAAAGCGCCTTCTCCATAAATTTTTGCGGAGACATATTGAAGAATTGTACGCTGCTGCACAACTCTTCACTATGCGCAAATCAAACGTTTCCTTTCGGGATCGCTTGCTTATTTGGCAATACGAGTACAGCGACGCAGTGATCGGCACCGCTTTCTTTTGCGCCTTTGCGCTGATGAAATCCATTGCGGTTGTAGGGCTCCAGGCCAATCCGGTCGTCACCACTCAACGCGTGATGGCCGTGGTAGAATACATCAGAGTGAAACCTGTCAGCCCGTATGCCATGGTAGGTCACAATCTATACTACACCTACGACGTGCGCCTTGATGACGGCAACACGCGGATTTCGATCGACGACGACGTCGAGCGACCGCATCTTGTTGGCTCACTCGTTCCTATTGAACGTCAACACCACAAGCGCGGCGTCGACACCTATCGATTGCTCAATGGGTGACAACGCGCGCCGGTGACACCGCGCGCTTGTCGGCGATTCCAAACGTCAGTTAAGCCGCCCCAGCCTTTCCACCAGCAGCGCGAAAAACCCATCATGGTCGATGTCGCGCATCACCATGGCGTTCTTTTCCCTGGAGGTGACCCCCCACCAGTCGACCACGGTCATGCCCATGGTCAGTTCGGAGGCGGTTTCCACGGTGACGTTGCAATGGCGGCCTTTGAACAGGTCGGGCTTCAGGAGATAGGCGATGACGCAGGGGTCGTGCAGCGGCCCTCCATCCGTGCCGTATTTGCCTTCGTCATAGCGCTCGAAGAATTCCAACATCTCGGCGGCGGCGATGCCGACCTTGGTGCCGAGCTTGCGGAACGCCTCGATGCGCTTGGACGTGGTCAGCGCCTTGTGGGTGACATCGAGCGGCATCATCACGATCGGGATGCCGGACCGGAAGACGACGTCGGCGGCATGCGGATCGACATAGATGTTGAATTCGGCCGTGGGCGTGACGTTGCCGCCCTCGAAGAAGCCACCGCCCATCAGCACGATTTCCTTGATGCGCGGCGCAATCCGGGGCTCTCGGATCAGCGCCAGCGCAACATTGGTGAGCGGCCCGAGCGGGCAGAGCGTGATGGTGCCGCTCTCCTCCTTCATCAGCGTCTCGACGATGAAATCGACGGCGTACTGGTCCTGCAGCTTCATTGTCGGTTCGGGCAAATCCGGTCCGTTCAAGCCGGTCTTGCCATGGACCTCCTCGGCCGTGACCAGTTCGCGCGCCAACGGACGGATGGCGCCGGCGTAGACCTTGATTTCGGGCCGGCCGGCCAGTTCGCAGATCTTGCGGGCGTTCTTTTCGGTGAGCTTCAGCGGCACGTTGCCGGCGACGGCCGATATGCCGGCGATCTCCAGTTCAGGACTGCCAAGCGCCAGCAGAATGGCGATGGCGTCGTCCTGGCCGGGATCGGTGTCGATGATGATCTTGCGTGGTTGGGGCATTTCAATTCCTTGTTTGGCTGGCCATCAGCTCACCGGGCCGGTCCTGCGCCCGAAAGACGCCAACCGGCTGCAAAGCTGCTGAACCGCTTGACGGGGGACGGTTCCGGCCTGCGCGCTTCTCCTTGCATCCGCGCGTCGATTCAAGCGCCATGTCGATTATTCCTGTGAGTCCACGACCTGATCCTGGGCTATTTCCGTAGGTCCGCGACATGGTCTCCTTGGGCGGGTCTTTTGGTGGCTTGAACTTGGTCGCGGGGCGGACCATATCAAGGCCATCGGGAAAAATGCCATTTGGGTTTTTCCAGTTTATGTCGCTCTTGAGAGGACAGTGTAACATGAGCCGAATGACGCCTTTCTCCAGCCCGCTTCTCCTGGGTTTCGACGCCATGGAAAAGACCCTGGAGCGTCTGGCGAAGTCCGGTGACAGCTACCCTCCCTACAACATCGAGCGCCTGAGCGGTGCCGACGGCAAGGCCGAAAGGCTGCGCATTACACTTGCCGTCGCCGGTTTCGCCGAAAGCGATCTCGATGTGACAACGGAGGAAAACCAGTTGGTCGTGCGCGGTCGCCAGACCGACGATACCGAGCGCGAATTCCTTCATCGCGGCATTGCCGCACGCCAGTTCCAGCGCTGCTTCGTGCTGGCCGACGGCATGCGTGTGATCGCGGCGGAGCTGAAGAACGGCCTTTTGTCGATCGACCTTGATCGGCCGGAGTCGGAACGGCTGGTACGGAAAATAAACATATCGGTGAAAGACTGATCTTTACCGATGGCTCTCATGCGGGATGGCCTTGAGCGGCGTCCTCGCGCCAAGGAGGCTTGAAATGACCAGAACTGACGAAACCATCACCATGACCAGCGGCGAATTCGCCCATCTCGGCGAAGGCTCTGTCGCCTATCTGCGCAAGGTCTCGAGCGACGAACTGCTCGGCCGCTTCCCCAACATCGGTGAAATCGCGCCCGGCATGGAGCTGTGGGCCCTGTTTGGAGCCAATGGCCAGCCGATCCTGCTTTCCGACGCGCGTGACCGCGCGCTGGCCGGCGCCATGGAAAACGACCTGACCACCGTCGCCATTCATTAAAGACAATTGGTTGGCTGAACTGAAAAGGGCCGCTCATGGCGGCCCTTGGTGCAATATTTAAAAAGATGGCTTCAGGCCGCGTGCGAGGCCTGCGTATCCGACAAAAGCGCATGGATCGCCGCGGCGTCGCGCGTGCCCCTGACCTTGGCCACGGTGTCGGCGTCGCGCAGCACGCGCGCGATGCGCGACAGTGCCTTGAGATGATCGGCACCCGCCCCTTCGGGCGCCAGCAGCAGGAACACCAGATCGACCGGCTGGTCATCCAGTGATTCGAAATCGACCGGCGTCTCCAGCCGGGCGAAAACGCCGGCGATGCGCTTCACGCCGGCGAGCTTGCCGTGCGGGATGGCGATGCCGTTGCCGACGCCGGTCGAGCCCAGGCGCTCGCGCTGCAGGATGGTGTCGAACACCTCCCGTTCCGGAATGCCCGAAATCGTCGCTGCCCGCTCGGACAGCAATTGCAGTAGCTGCTTCTTGGAGTTCGCCTTCAACGCCGGCAAAATCGCCGGGACGCTGATAAGATCGCTCAGATCCATGCTTGAAAATCCTTGTTCGCCTGCCGCGCCAGTCCCCACCCCTCGTGCGGCTGGCTTTTATCCCTGTGCGACTTTGGTCGTGGACGGATCGATCCAGCCGATGTTTCCGTCGGGCCGGCGATAGACGATGTTGAGATGGTCGGTTCCGGCATTGCGGAAAACAAGCACGGGACTGTCCTTGGTATCGAGTTCGATGACCGCCGAGGCCACCGACATGGTCTTCAGCGTCATGGTCGATTCGGCGACGATGGCCGGTGCGAAATCCTCCGGGATTTCCTCATCGTCATCGGCAAGCGGTGCCATCACCGTGTAAGCGATGTCGGTCAACTCGCCGTTGCCATTGCCTGAATTGTGCGATTTCAAACGGCGCTTGTATCGCCGAAGCCGGGTCTCCAGCCGATCGGCCGCGGCCTCGAAGGCGAGTGTCGGGTCCTGGGCATCGCCGGTGGCCTGCAGCGAGGCGCCGGAATCCAGCCGGATCATGCAATCCGCGGAATAGCGCGAGCCCGATTTGATGACGGTGACATGCCCCGCGAAGCCGCGATCGAAATATTTGCCGATCGCTTCACCGACACGATCGTTGATGCGTGTACGGAACGCATCGCCGATATCCATGTGCTTTCCCGAAATGCGCAGATTCATCTGAAAACTGACCTTCCTTGCTCAGGCTTCAAACTGGCCCGAGTTTATACTCGTGATCCGTGCGCACAAGCTTTGCGGCGTCACTCGCGCCGATTTAAATCCGAACTTTCCGGTTGATCACAAGCCGCCTTCTTGACCGTCCCGGGTCATTGTCGTGACGGACCATCCGCTAGCGGGCATCGAGCCCGTCTCATGCGGGCGGGCTTCTAGCCACTTCACCGTGGCTTGTCAATGAAACTTGAAAGCTGTGGAAATCGTGAACGCCTAGCGGCCGGCGCTGGCGAGCGCCCGTTTCTCGCGCCGGCGCTGTACCGACGAGGGAATATTCATGCCCTCCCGGTACTTGGCGACCGTGCGCCGGGCGATATCGACGCCGCTTTCCCTGAGCATGTCGACAATAGCATCGTCCGACAGCACATCGACGGGCTTCTCCTCGTCGATCATTTGCTTGATGCGATCACGCACCGCTTCCGAGGAATGCGCATCGCCACCACCCGATGCCGCGATCGAGGCCGTGAAGAAATAGCGCAGCTCGAACACGCCGCGCGGGGTGAGCATGTATTTGTTGGCGGTCACCCGGCTGACCGTCGATTCGTGCATGCCGATGGCGTCTGCCACCGTGCGCAGGTTGAGTGGCTTCAGCTGGCGCACGCCATGGACCAGGAAGGCGTCCTGCTGGCGCACGATTTCCGAGGCCACTTTGAGGATCGTCTTGGCCCGCTGGTCGAGGCTCCGTGTCAGCCAGTTGGCGTTCTGCAGGCACTCGGCCAGGAAATCCTTTTCCGCCTGGTTCTTCGCGTGCGGCGACACCTGGGCGAAATAGATGTGGTCGACGAGCACGCGCGGCAGCGTTTCGGCATTGAGTTCGACGGTCCAGCTGCCGTCATTGGCCGCCCGCACCTCGACATCGGCGACGATCGCATCGCTGGCGCCGCCAGAAAACGCCATGCCCGGCCGCGGGTCGAGCGCCCGGATTTCGGCCAGCATGTCCAGCAAATCCTCCTCGTCGACGCCGCAGAGCCGCTTCAGCGTCTGGAAATCGCGGCGCGCCAGCAGTTCGAGATTGGCGACCAGGGCCTTCATGGCCGGATCGAGACGGTCACGCACGGCAAGCTGCAGCGAAAGGCATTCCGCGAGGTCGCGGGCAAACAGGCCGGCCGGCTCGAAGGTCTGGCAAACCGCCAGCACCTCGCCCACCGCCACCTCGTCGGTGCCAAGCCGCGCGGCGATCTCCGCCAGGTCGGCCCTGACATAGCCGGTCTCGTCCAGCCCATCGGCAAGTTCTCCGGCGATCAGCCGCGCGACGGGATCGATGAAGGCGAGCGCGACTTGCTCGCCGACATGGTCGCGCAGCGTGATCCCGCTCGCAGCCATGTCGCCGGCGTCGAGCCCCTCGGACGAGGAGCTTCCACTGCCCGAAGCCGATTTCCATTGCGCCGTCAGGTCGGGGCCCAACCGCTCGCTGGTGCCGGGATCGTCGGGAAACAGGTTTTCCAGGGACGTATCGAGCTTTTCCGAGATGGCTTCGGCACTCCATCCCGCCTCGTTCTCGAACCAGTCGCCATCGGCGGCCGCTTGCGGCTCTACGTCGAGCTTCTGCGCCTGGTCGCTCGCGGCATCATCCTGCGGCTCGGCGCGCTCCAGAAGCGGGTTGCGCTCGATCTCCTCGTCGATGAAATGCTCTAACTCGGTATGGGTGAACTGCAGCAGCCGAATCGACTGCATCAGCTGCGGCGTCATCACCAGCGACTGCGACTGTCGGAGCTGTAGTTTGGCCGCCAATGCCATGGTTCGGTTTCAAACGCCTCCTCTACGCGTCCCCAACTTCCGGAAATCAATTTCACGGCCGGCCATAGAAACTGGCCCGGCTTTTGCTTGTCAAGGCAAAGCCTAGCAAAACCCGCTTACCGGAGCGTTATCCCGGAGCAAAATCGCGGAAAACAGGTCGCCGGCGCGCAAAAAATCGTATCAGGAAACAAATTTCACGCTCAGAGCGTAAAACCCTCGCCGAGATAAAGCCGCCGCACGTCGGGATTTGCCACCACTTCGTCGGCGCGGCCATGAGTGAGCACCTGGCCGGCGTGGATGATGTAGGCGCGGTCGATCAGGCCGAGCGTCTCACGCACATTGTGGTCGGTGATGAGGACCCCGATGCCGCGCGCCGTCAGGTGACGCACCAATTGCTGAATATCGGCGACGGCGATCGGATCGATGCCGGCGAAGGGCTCGTCGAGCAGCATGTAGGCCGGGCGCGTCGCCAGCGCGCGCGCGATTTCCAGGCGCCGCCTTTCGCCGCCCGAGAGCGACATGGATGGCGCCTTGCGCAGATGGCTGATGTGAAATTCCTCAAGCAGTTCGTCGAGGTTGCGCTCGCGGATCTTGCGATCCTTTTCGACCACTTCGAGCACGGCGCGGATGTTCTGCTCGACATTGAGGCCGCGAAAGATCGAGGCCTCCTGAGGCAGATAGCCGATGCCGAGGCGCGCGCGACGATACATCGGCATCGAGGTGACGTCGAAGCCGTCGATCTCGATCGTGCCTTCATCCACCGGCACCAGGCCGGTGACCATGTAGAAACAGGTCGTCTTGCCGGCGCCGTTGGGGCCGAGCAGCCCGACGGCCTCGCCGGCGCGCACGCCCAGCGTGACGCCGCTGACGACCTTGCGGCCCTTGTAGCTCTTGGTCAGACCCTTGGCGATCAAGGTTCCCTTGAACTTCGCCTTGTCGACCGTGGCCGGCGCCGAAAGCTTGCCTGCGGCCCGTCCCGGAAGACGCGCCGTCAGCGACGACAGGCTGACCATCAGGGGTTCGTCGCTCCCGATTTCGGCGGCGGTGTGATCGACATCTGCACACGCTGCCCAGCACATGGATCGACCTGGGCCAGCCCGGTTTTCATCTGCACGGTGAGCTTGCAGCCGACCAGCACATTGTCGTTTTGCGAAAGGACGACCTTTTTGCCCGAAAGCACCAGCACCTGGCTCTTCATGTCGAAACTGCCCTGATCGCCAGTCGCGACCTGCTGATCCGACTTGATGTAGACCTTGTCGGAGATCTCCAGGTGATCGATGTTGGCCGAGCCGGTCATGGCTGCCGCCCCGGCGGCTTCGGCGCCCTTGGCGCCCGCATTGGGGTCCTTGACGTAGTAGACCATCATCTTGCCGGCCTTCATCAGCGTCGGCCCCTGGACGACGGTGACATTGCCGGTGAAGATCGCGACGCTGTCGGCCTGGTGGACTTCCAGCTTGTCGCTTTCGATCTGGATCGGCTTGTCGCCGGCCAGTTTGAGACCCGACACCTGGCTGGCCGCTCCCGACTGCGCCAGCGACGGCGCCAGGCTGAGCAGGAACAGCGCCGAAGTTGCGGCCGCAAGCCGTGTCGAATTATTGAGCCACATTCGCTTCTTCGCCCTTTGCCTCAGCCGCCTTCAGAACGGCGGGATCGATGTTGACACGAACCTTGTTCTCGAACACCAGGATCTTGCCATTGTCCTGGACCGACATCGAATCCGCCCTGATCTGCGACCCGCCACGGCTGACATCGACGGGATCATCCGTCTTCATAGTGCCTTTGCCCATGTCGAGGAAGACGGATTTGAACTTGGCCTGCATGCCGTCGGTGGTGCTGATGGTGACGTCGCTGTTCAGCTTCATCGTATTGCCGTCGCGATCGTAGGTACCGCGCGAGGCTTTAATCGCCGCGACATTGTCGGGGGCGATCGGCACCTTGGCGTCGATGCCTTCGAGTTCGATGATGCCTTGCGTGCTCACATCCTGGATGGCGCGCAGCGCCGTCATCGAATAGGGCTGCTTCTGCTTGGTGAAACCATTGAGTTTGGGATTGGCCATCACCAGCTTACCGTTCGAGAAGGCGGTGCCTTCGGCCTGCACCGCGACGGAAACGGGCGCGGCGAGGTAGGAATAGACTGGGAAGGCGACGGCGATCAATGCCGCGGCCAAGGGCACGGCGAATTTGAGCACGCGCACGCGGCGTGAATGACGCTGGGCGCGGTCGAAAGCTTCGCCCCGCGTCCAGTCATCCGCCGGGGGAGCCAACTCCGTCTCCGGGCTGGTCGGTTCATTCGGTCGCGCTAACATGACTGCTTTCTTCTAAAACCCTGCCCCGGGAGCACCGCCTATAGGTGGGACGCCAGCGCCCTCGCGCAAGCACAAGCCGACGAAAACCGCAAAAATGTGACAGCTGCCGTGCACAAACGAAACCCGGGTCAGCGCAACAGCCAGTGCTTCATAGCAGAAATAGACGCCCTTGCGTCTTTTTTCACCACCGAAGTTCTTCCCACTTACCTTGCGTCGCCCGCACAGGCCAGTCACAAAACAGACAACACGGACCGCCGCGCGCGGATTGCCGCGCCATGTGCGGGACGGAACTGCTTCCCGATCAAGACATCATGGTCTAAAAGCGTCTCTTCCCGATGACTGTGAGGCTGACGATGGCATTGAGAGCCGACGACCTGATCGACCGCCGCCGCTTGCGGCGCAAGCTGACTTTCTGGCGTGTCGCGGCCTTCGGCATCGTGGCGCTCGGGGTGATTGCGGTGTCGGCCTGGTTCTATGGCGACGATTTCGGCGGCTCCGCCGTCGACCACATCGCCAAGGTCAGGATCGAAGGCACCATCACCGAGGACGACGAACTGATCAAGCGGCTGGAGGCTATCCGCCAGTCGCCGAAAGTAAAAGGCGTGATCCTTGTGGTCGATTCTCCTGGCGGCACCACCGTCGGCGGGGAATCGATCTACGAGGAGGTGCGCAAGCTGGCCGCCGACAAGCCTGTCGTGGCCGAGGTCGGCACGCTCGCCGCGTCGGCGGGTTACATGATCGCCAGTGCCGCCGACCATATTGTCGCCCGCAAGACCTCGATCGTCGGCTCGATCGGCGTGCTGATCCAGTATCCCGACGTCAGCGGCCTGATGGACAAGCTCGGCGTCAAGCTGGAGGAGGTCAAGTCCTCGCCGCTGAAAGCCTCACCCTCGCCCTTCAAGCCGACCAATGACGACGAGCGCGCCATGGTCCGCAAGCTCATTCTGGACAGCTACGACTGGTTCGTCGGCATCGTCGCCGAACGTCGCAAGATGACCCACGAACAGGCGCTGGCGCTGGCCGACGGTTCGATCTTCACTGGCCGCCAGGGTGTTGCCAACGGGCTGATCGACGCCGTCGGCGGCGAGTCCGTGGCGATCGACTGGCTGGCGACCAAGGGTGTCGATGCCAAGCTCAAGGTGGTCGACTGGAAGGACACGGAACGGCGTGGCGGTTTCCTGTTCTCGAAGGCGATGGCACGCACGATCGCCGGCGCGCTCGGCCTGCCGGACTCCGGCGGCGACGTGATCCATGAACTTGGCGCCGACCGCTTGTTTCTTGACGGTCTCGTTTCCGTCTGGCACCCTTGAGACGCGTTGGGACAGCTGAAAAAGCAAATAAAATCATCCTGATAATTTTGGCCGAACTGCTTTCACGGGGACCCGTCTGATGATCAAGTCCGAGCTTGTGCAGATTATTGCCACGCGCAATCCGCATCTTTTCCTGCGCGACGTCGAAAACATCGTCGGCGCGATCTTCGATGAAATCACCGACGCGCTTGCCGAGGGCAACCGGGTCGAATTGCGCGGTTTCGGCGCTTTTTCGGTGAAGAACCGACCTGCCCGCACCGGCCGCAACCCGCGCACCGGCGAATCCGTCGAGGTCGAGGAGAAATGGGTGCCGTTCTTCAAGACCGGCAAGGAGTTGCGTGAAAGGCTGAACGGCGGCAAGTAGGCGCGTCAGCGCTGGACGGCTTTATCGGCCCGCTTGCGACGGAAAACATCATGCTCAATCGCTTCATACTCATCGTGGTCTTCGTGCCCCTGGCGATCATCCTGATCGCTTTGGCAGTCGCCAACCGCGAACTCGTCGCCTTCACGCTGGACCCGTTCAATCCCGGAAATCCGAAGCTGACGCTCACCTTGCCGCTGTTCATCTTCCTGTTCCTGGCGCTCGCCATCGGCATGGTCGTCGGCAGCCTGGCGACATGGGTGAAGCAGGGCCACTACCGCAAACTGGCGCGCCAGCGCGGTGTCGAGGCCGAAAACCTGCGCCAGGCAGTCAGCCGCACGCCCTCGGTGCCGCAGGCATCAGCCCAAGCACCGGCCCAAGGGTCGGCGTTGCCGAAGCCGACCAATTGAGCCGCAGGTCGGCGCGTTTCTTTTCACGGAGCTTTTCATGCTGACCATTTCGGCCGCTGAGGTCGATCGTGCGCTGACCTTTCCTGGACTGGTCGAGACATTGCGCACGGCATTTCGCGAGGGCGCGGTGCAGCCGGTCAGGCATCATCACACGGTCGAAAGGCCTGACGGCGCGGCGTCGACCTTGCTGCTGATGCCCGCATGGACCGATTTTCACGCCGCGGGCCGTTCCGCCGGCGGCCATATCGGCGTCAAGATCGTCACCGTCTCGCCCGACAACAACGCCGTCGGCAAGCCCGCCGTGATGGGGCTCTATCTCCTGCTCGATGGCAGCACCGGCGAGCCGGAAGCCCTGATCGACGGCCAGCGGCTGACGCAGTGGCGCACGGCGTGCGCCTCGGCGCTGGCGGCGTCCTATCTCGCCCGCGACGATGCCTCGCGGCTGCTCGTGGTCGGCGCCGGCGCGCTGTCGCCCTTCCTGGCCAAGGCGCACAGCGCCGTGCGGCCAATCAAGACCATCCGCATCTGGAACCGCACCCCGGCCAACGCCGAGAAAGTCGCGGCCGATCTGCGCGCCGAGGGCTTCGCGGCCAGCGTCGCGACCGATCTCGATGCCGAGCTTGGCCAGGCCGACATCGTCTCCTCGGCGACAATCACCACCACGCCTCTGATCAAGGGCACGTTGCTGCGGCCCGGAACCCATGTCGACCTGGTCGGCGGCTTTACGCCTGCGATGCGCGAAAGCGATGACGACGCGATCATGCGCGCCCGCGTCTATGTCGACACCCGTGCCGGCGCCACCAAGGAAGCCGGCGACATCGTCCAGCCACTGGCCTCAGGCGTGCTGAAACCACAAGCCATCGTCGCCGACCTGCACGAACTGGCGCGCGGCCAAAAGGGAGGTCGCGGCAGCCCGGACGAGATTACGCTGTTCAAGTCGGTCGGTGCCGCGCTGGAGGACTTGGCCGCCGGCATTGCCGTCTACAAGGCGCTCAGGGGCTAGTCGAAGCGAGTTTGGCGCCCATCGTCTGCGCGATCAAAGCGAAATCGGCCACGCTGATCGGGAACAAGCCAAAGCGCAACGGGTAACCCCAGTTCGATTTGCCTGAGGTGAACTCCAGCCTCTCAAGCAATGGCTTGATCGGCGTTTCCTGTGCCTGCGCCCAGTCGACATCGCGGCGGAACGGTGTGAAGCCGCCGCCCATGTCGCCTTGATAGGGGTCTCCTTCCCGCACCATGCCGATCGCCGTGAACGCCTGCAGACCGTCTTTCTCCCCCAAAACCGTGGTCGGCGAATAATAGACAATGCCATCACCGGGCCTGACGCGGCGCAGCGGTGCCGCCTTGCCATGGTTGACCTGCATGAAGCCGCCCTTGCGGCCGCGCCGGACATGTTCGGCCGACGCCACGGCGATCCAATACGCGCTCATTTCTGTTCCTAATTGGCCAGTTGTCCGTCGGCCAACGCTTGCCCGCTAATCGGCCCGCAGTGCCGGAGTGCCAAACGATAGGGCTGGGGCCGCGGCAATGGCAAGTGCGGCCGTTCGGAACGGCTTCGGCCCGGAACCGTTGTTGCGTCATGCGACTATATGGCTTCCTGCTGTTCTGGTCTGTCTTGGCCACCATGATCGCTGCGCTCAGCCTCGGGCCGTCCTTCGCCCATGTCCTGGAATCGGTGCCCCGGCTCACCCGATGGTCCCCGGCGCTTTGGCGCGAGGCCACCGTTTTCAACGGCCAGTTCCTGCTCTTCGCAATCATTGGCGCGCCGCTGGATGTCGCTGCAATCATCTGCCCGGGACTGCTGGCGTGGCTGCTGCGCCAAGATCGGTCGGCGTTCTGGTTCGCACTCGCCGCCACCTTGCTGTATGCGCTATCCCTCGTACTTTGGTTCGTTCTCGTCAAACCGGCCAATAAAGTTCTCGCCACCTGGGTGCCAGGGCCGATTCCAGACAATTTCGACGCCATACGGCTGCGCTGGGAAACCGGCCACATGGCCGTCACGGCGGCCAAGGCTGCCGGCTTCGTTTCGCTGGTTGTCGCACTGCTTTCGATCGGGCGTGGCGGCTAAGCCATCCGCAATCGCCGCAATTGC
Source organism: Mesorhizobium sp. BR115XR7A (assembly GCF_020165315.1). NCBI lineage: Bacteria > Pseudomonadati > Pseudomonadota > Alphaproteobacteria > Hyphomicrobiales > Phyllobacteriaceae > Mesorhizobium > Mesorhizobium sp. BR115XR7A. Next base: position 102,968 of record NZ_JAIUHW010000009.1, on the reverse strand, counting down.
CCCAATCGCGCAGTCGCAATGTCGCGCGGGTTTGTTGCGCAGATGGGCATAGCTGTGGCAGAAGCGGGCCGAACCGCCGGAGAAGCTGTCTCTTGAAGTCTTTTCGCGACAAACGCCGCGACGGCCGCCCGCACCAGCCGGGTAAAGGCGAAGCCGCGCAATCGCGTCCACCGGAAGGCCGCGGCGTGGCCAGGCCGGAGCTCAGGCCGCGGCAAGACCTGAAGCCGGACCAGCCCGCACCGAAATCCACGCCCCGCAACCTTGCCCGTCGCGACGGCGTCCTGCCCGCTGAGCAACTTCCGGTAATCCTCGAAGTGGCACCCAACGCGGATTACGCGCTGCTCGACAGCGGCGCGGGACAAAAGCTTGAACAATATGGCCCCTACCGCATCGTGCGGCCCGAGGGCCAGGCGATCTGGCAGAAAGCTCTGCCGGCAAAGGACTGGGAGCGTGCCGACGCGATCTTCACCGGTGACACCGACGAGGAAGGCATCGGTCGCTGGCGTTTTCCCAGGACGCCGCTCGGCGAAACCTGGCCGATGAAGCATGACGGCATCGACTATCTCGGCCGCTTCACCTCGTTTCGCCATGTCGGCGTCTTTCCCGAGCAGGCGTCGCACTGGGACCATATGGCCGGGCTGATCGCGGCCGCCAGGCGGCCAGTCAAGGTACTCAACCTGTTCGGCTATACCGGCCTTGCCTCGCTGGTGGCGGCGCGCGCCGGCGCCGAGGTCACCCATGTCGACGCCTCGAAGAAGGCGATCGGCTGGGCTCGCGAAAACCAGGAGATATCCGGACTTGGCGGCAAGCCGATCCGCTGGATCGTCGACGACGCGGTCAAGTTCGCCGAGCGCGAGGAGCGTCGCGGCAGCCGCTACGACATCATCCTGTTCGATCCGCCGGCCTATGGCCGCGGCCCCAAGGGCGAGGTCTGGCAATTGTTCGAAGATCTTCCCGATCTGACGGACCTCTGTCGCTCGATCCTGACCCCAAGACCGCTTGCCGTGGTGCTGACCGCCTATTCGATCCGTGCCTCCTTCTTCGCCATCCACGCTCTGGTGCGCGACACGTTCGCCGGCATGGGCGGCAAGGTTGAATCGGGTGAGCTGATCATCCGTGAAAAGTCCGCCGGCCGGGCGCTTTCGACGTCACTGTTTTCGCGCTGGGTGGCCTGACATGAACGAACGGCATGCCGGCGCGCCCGGTCAGGTGAAGGAAGTCACCAGCCTTGCCAATCCGCTGGTCAAGGACATCAAGGCACTTGCCTTGAAGAAATTCCGCGACCAGCAGAACGCCTTCATGGCCGAGGGGCTGAAGCTGGTCATCGATGCGCTCGACTTGGGCTGGCAGATCAGGACGTTGGTTTTCGCCAAGGCAGGACGCGGCAACGCGGCCGTGGAAAAGGTCGCGGCACGCACGGTCGCCGCCGGGGGCACCGTGCTCGAAGTATCGGAAAAGGTGCTTGTCGCCATCACCCGCCGCGACAATCCGCAAATGGTGGTCGGCGTCTTCTCGCAGAAATTCCTGGCCCTGAAGGACATCCGTGCCGACAATGGCGATGTCTGGGTGGCGCTCGACCGGGTGCGCGATCCCGGCAATCTCGGCACCGTCATCCGCACCGTCGATGCCGTCGGCGCCAAGGGCGTCATCCTGGTCGGCGACACCACCGATCCGTTTTCGGTGGAAACGGTGCGCGCCACCATGGGGTCGATCTTCGCCATCCCGGTGGCCAAGGCAACTACGGAGGCATTCCTTGCCTGGCGTGGCGGCTTTTCAGGGCTGGTTGCCGGCACGCATCTGAAAGGCGCGGTCGACTATCGCTCGGTCGATTTTTCCCGCGGGCCGGTGCTGCTGATGATGGGCAATGAGCAGCAGGGCCTGCCCGAAAGCCTGGCGGCAAGCTGCGACAGGCTGCTCAGGATTCCGCAGGCGGGCCGTGCCGATTCGCTCAATCTGGCGGTCGCCACCGGCATCATGCTGTTCGAGATCCGGCGCGGCGCGCTGAAGCTCGAACCAATTTCGGACCAGCAATGAGGGTTGCCCAATCGTGAAATCATGGTCTCCCTACGCGCTGCTCGTCATCGTGGCCATCGCGCTCGACCAGTGGATAAAGACGCGGGTCGAAGCCGGACTGCCCTTCCAGGAAAAGCTCGACCTCCTGCCCTTCCTGGCGCTGTTTCGCACCTACAACACCGGCATCGCCTTCTCGATGTTCTCCTCCTTCGGTGACATCGGCCTGGTTGTCATCGCGGTGCTGGTCGTCGCTTTCGTGCTTTACCTCGCCACGCGCACGCCATCGGGCCATGTCATCGCCCGCACCGGCTTTGCCCTGATCATCGGCGGCGCGCTGGGCAATCTGATCGACCGCGCCGTCTATAGCCACGTCATCGATTACATCCTGTTCCACACGCCGGTCTGGTCCTTCGCCGTCTTCAACCTTGCCGATGCCTTCATTTCGGTGGGCGCGGCCCTGGTCGTCTTCGACGAACTCATCGGCTGGCGGCGTGAACCCACGCCTCCGAACGCCAAGCCTTCCGAGGATTGACCCCGCGCGGCCATCGCCGCACAGTCACGCCGAGCAAGTTCGCGGAGAAAAAGATGACCGAAACCTTCAAAGCCATCCTCGTTTCGCGCGATGCCGAGAAAAAACAGTCGGTCGCCGTGACCGATCTCACCGACGCCGATCTGATGGAGGGCGACGTCACCATCGCGGTCGAGGCGACGACGGTGAACTACAAGGATGGACTGGCGATATCGGGCAAGGCGCCGGTGATCCGTCGATGGCCGCTGGTGCCGGGCATCGACCTTGCAGGCACCGTCATCTCTTCTTCCAATCCCGACTGGCGCAAGGGCGACAAGGTCATCCTGAATGGCTGGGGTGTTGGCGAAACCCATTTCGGCGCCTATGCCGGGCGCGCCCGCGTCAAGGGCGACTGGCTGGTGCCCCTGCCGGAAGGCATGAGCGCGCATGATGCCATGGCGGTCGGCACCGCCGGCTACACGGCCATGCTCTGCGTCATGGCGCTGGAGCGGCACGGCATCCTGCCTGAGCGCGGACCTGTCGTGGTGACGGGTGCTGCCGGCGGCGTCGGTTCGGTCGCGGTCTCGATCCTGTCCAGCCTCGGCTACCATGTCATCGCGTCAACCGGCCGCAACGCCGAAAGCCCCTATCTGATCAACCTCGGCGCCGCCGAGGTGATATCGCGCGACGCGCTCAACCAACCCGCCAAGCCGTTGGCCAAGGAGCGCTGGGCCGGCGGCATCGATTCGGTCGGCAGCCACACGCTGGCCAATGTGCTGTCGATGACCTCCTATGGCGGCGCGGTCGCGGCCTGCGGCCTGGCCGGCGGCATGGATCTTCCGTCGAGTGTCGCCCCCTTCATCCTGCGCGGCGTCTCCCTGCTCGGCATCGATTCGGTGATGGCGCCGAAAGCCGTGCGCCTCGAGGCCTGGCGGCGCATCGGCTCCGATCTCGATGTGGACAAGCTCGCCAGCCTGTCCACGACCATCGGCTTCGACGGCATCATCGGTGCGGCACACGACATCGTCGACGGCAAGATCCGTGGCCGCGTCGTCGTCGACATGTGACCCGGCTCAGGGGTGGCAGGCGCCGGGCGGAATTGCCACATTGGCTGGCAAATCCGTCGCCGCCGGGCCAAAAACGCCCGATCCGCTAAAATTCGAACGATCCCCCGCAATTTTCCATAATCTCTGTCTGGCAAAGGATTTCGCATGATCGCGGAATCCGACAGCCAACAGGCCGACGCCGGCGACGACATCGATGCGGCATCGGCGCAACCGCCGGTATCGGCGCGGCGGTTTATCGCCGCGCCGCCGCTGGTCCCTGATCAGCAACCGGCCAAGCGCGAAGGCCTGCCGATCCTGACCTTCGTTGCCGTCATGCTGCTGGCCGGCCTCTCATCCCTGACCGGGGCGCCAGTCTTCATCAGCCTTGCCTTGCTGGCAACCGGCCTTGCTGGCCTGGCCATGCATCTGCGCGCCAGACGCAGCGTACGCCGCACCGCGGTCCTGCTCGACGAAACCACCGCCCGCAACCGCGCCGAGATCGAGACGCTGGCCGACCGCATGTGGGAGATGCAGGAAAGCGAGGAGCGCTTTCGCGGTCTCATCGACGCGCTCGGCGATCTCGTCATCCATCGCGACCGCGACGGCTACATCGTCTACGCCAACAAGGTGTTCGCCGACCTCGTCGAAACCGATCCGCGCGATCTTGCCGGCAAGACGTTGGCCGAACTCGGCATCGAGGTCGGTATCGTTCCCGATGCGGCTTTCTCGGATCATGAATGCCTGAGTTCCACCGACGTTGCCATCCGCACGCCGACGGGCCCGCGCTGGTTCTCCTGGATCGAGCTGTCGGTGCGCGAAAAGGACAGCGGTGCCGTTTCGCATCGAGCCATCGCCCGCGACATCACAGCACGCAAGCGCGCAGAATCGTCCATGATCACCGCGCGCGAGCGGGCCGAATTCGCGAGCCAGGCCAAGTCGCGCTTCCTCGCCACCGTCAGCCATGAGATCCGCACGCCGATGAACGGCATCATGGGCATGGCCAGGCTGCTCGCCGACACCAGCCTTTCGCCGGAGCAGCAGACCTATGTCGGCGCCATCTCGACCTCGGCCAGCGCCTTGCTTGCCCTGATCGAGGACCTGCTCGACTATTCCAAGATCGAGGCCGGACGCTTCGATCCCGAACCGCAGCCCATGTCGGTGCGCGAGATCGCCGACAACATCATCGAATTGATGGCCGCGCGCGCCTTTGCCAAGAGCATTGGCCTTGGCTGCCATGTCGAACCGGATGTGCCGCAATTGATCACCGCCGATCCGGGCCGGGTCAGGCAGGTGCTGCTCAACCTTATCGGCAACGCCATCAAGTTCACCGACAGTGGCGGCGTGCTGGTCAGCGTAGCGCGCGCCCGAACCGAGACCAGCGACCGCATCTGCTTCACCATCGCCGATACCGGTCCCGGCCTACGCGACGAGGACATGGAGCGCATCTTCGAGGAGTTCGAGCAGGCCGACGGCACCTCGACGCGCACGCATGGCGGTGCTGGACTGGGACTTGCCATCTCCAAGCGCCTGGTGGCCGCCATGGGCGGCACGATTTCGGTTTCCAGCCGGCTTGGCCAGGGATCGGAATTCGTCTTCGAGATTCCCGCCACATCAGCCACCGAGCCGCCGCAGGGCCGGTTGAACGCGCTTGCCGGACGACGCGCCGTGATCGTCTCCAAGAACACCGTCGAGGCCGACGCCATCGCCCGCACCATCCGCTCCAATGGCGGAGCGGCCGGAATCGCCACCACCGTGGCTCAGGCCGCATCCTTTGCCGACGGCTGCGACGTGCTTCTGGTCGACGCGGCCATGGAAGAGAGTGACGGAAGGCTGCTCAAGCGGCTTCGCCAGCATGGGTTTTCCGATTGCGAAGCCGTCACGCTGATCGCACCCACCGACCGCGGCATGCTGGGCGAGTTTCGTGCCAGCGGCTACGCGACTTTCCTTGCCCGGCCAGTGCGCGGAGGAACACTTTTGCGTGTCCTTTTGAGCAGCCACGCACCGGTCCTAGCCCAGCCGCAGCCGGAAAAACGCCGCGCACCGGCGCTTCGTGCCTCAGGCGAACGCCAGCAGGGCCTGTCCGTGCTGATCGCCGAGGACAACGACATCAATGCCATGCTGGCCCGCGCGACGCTGTTGAAGGCCGGGCATCGCGTCAAGGTGGTCGGCAACGGCAAGGCCGCCGTCGAGGCGGTCACCGGTGCCGGCCACAAGCACCGCTTCGACGTGGTGCTGATGGATCTTCATATGCCGGTCATGGACGGACTGGACGCCATTGCCGCGATCCGCCGCCATGAAGAGGAGGCCTCCGTGCCGCCGGTGCCGATCATGGTGCTGTCGGCCGACAGCCAGGAAAAGACCCGCCATGCGGTGCTCGCCCACGGCGCCAGCGGCTTCGTCACCAAGCCGCTCGACCCCGATGCGCTGGTCAGTGCCGTCGAGGGCCAGGTCGCCGCTTGAGCCAGCTTTTTCCGGGTGCGTGGCTGGTCAAGGCCGCCAAAAACCAGCCCATTTTCGGCGCCCGCGAACGCGACGCGCCTGGGGTCTTGTGACGCAACGTAGCCGGTTGACCGTTTTCGCCAGCCGACGAAGTATTGCCCGCGACGCCGTATCACGGTACTGTCACAATCCTGTTGCACCTACACCGTATCCCCGTGCCAAGAGGGATGGCTCGAAGGAGAATCACTCGTGCATACAGTTATGCCGGAATGTGACACTCGGCCGAACGCCAGCAGCGCCTTGCTCGCCGGACGTAATGTCGATTCCGTCATAAAGGGCGCGGCGCTCGGCCGTATCGGCAATCTCGAAGTGCGGCTCGCCCGCAACGAGGCCGAGATCGCGGCCGCGCAGGAAGTGCGTTACCGTGTATTCTATGACGAGCTTGGCGCCAGGAAGGATCTGTTCCAGGCGCAGGACCGCCGCGACGCCGACCGCTTCGACCCGCTCTGCGACCATCTGCTCGTCCTCGACACCACGCTTTCCGGCCCTGAGCACCGTCGCATCGTCGGCACCTATCGGTTGCTGCGGCAAGAAATCGCGGCAACCGCCGGAGGCTTCTATTCCGAAGGCGAATTCGAGCTGACCAAGCTCATCGCCCGCCATCCCAGCCAGCGTTTCCTTGAACTCGGCCGTTCCTGCGTCTTGCCGGAATACCGTTCGAAGCGCACCATCGAAGCGCTATGGCAAGGCATCTGGGCCTACATCAATCACTACGAGATCGGGGTGATGACCGGCTGCGCCTCGTTCCATGGCACCGTGCCGGCCGCGCATGCGGAGGCGCTCACCTATCTTGCCCATCACTGCCGCACCAACTCGGCCTGGGACGTGCGCGCTGTGTCGGGGCGCTATTGCTCCATGGACCTGATGCCAATCGAGGCGGTCAACACCAAGGCGGCGATCGCGGCGATGCCGCCTCTGGTCAAGGGCTATCTGCGGGTCGGCGCTCGCATCGGCGATGGTTGCGTCATCGACCGCGAATTCTCCACGGTCGACATTTTCGTCGTGATGCCGGTCAAGGAGATCGGTGCCCGCTACGTCAACTATTATGGCGGGGAAGCGCAGCGCTTCGCCGCGTGAGCGATTAGGCAGTAGTCAGTAGTCAAGACGACACGATTCGCGCTTCGGCGACTACTGACCACTCCCCTACTCCCTCTCCTCACGGAATGTCTTCCGGCCGCCGGCCGGGCCGGCTCTTGTAGGCTGGAAAGGTCCAGCCGAAACGGAGCGCGCCGCCGCGAACCGCGAACGCCGCGGCGAAGCCGGCCAGCTCTGAAACGATCGGCGGCAATCCTGTGACGTCGCCAGCCGTGAAGATGGCAGCGCCCGTGAGAGCGGCCGTAACATAGATTTCCGGCCTCAGCAGCACCGAGGGTTCGCCGGCCAGCAGATCGCGCAGGATACCGCCGGACGTGGCGGTGAGCACGCCGGTGATGACGGAGACGACCGGCGAACCGGTAATGGCCAGTCCCTTGGCCGCACCCATCACCGAAAAAGCGGCCAGCCCGATGGCGTCGAGCCAGAGCAGCCATTTCCAGCGGGATTCGATACGGTGCGCGGCAAAGAAAACCAGCACAGCGGCCGCCGCGCAAATCAGCACGTAGCTGGAGTTGGCGACCCAGAAAACCGGCAGATTGAGGATGACGTCGCGAAGCGTGCCGCCGCCGATGCCGGTGACGCTGGCCAGGAACAGGAAGCCGATAATGTCGAGCTGTTTGCGCGACGCCGCCAACGCCCCCGTCGCCGCGAAGACGGCAACGCCGGCATAGTCGAGGAGAGCGATCGGGTTCATGGAGTGAGTAGTGAAGCAGTCAGTAGTGAATGGCAATTGGCGAAGCAGGCGCCTCCCCGGCCCGGTCCCTGCTACTCACAACTCTCTATCGCTACCCCACTAATCACGCATCCTTCTCGGCCTGCTCATTGACCGGCCCTGGCTCGACCGGCGCGTCGGCGGCGATTTTCGGACCGCCCTTGGCGACGCCGACCATGGCCGGGCGCAGCACCCGCTCGCCGATCGAATAGCCCGGTTGCACGACCTGGACCACGGTGTTGGCCGGAACATCGGGATTGGGCACTTCAAACATTGCCTGGTGGAAATTGGGATCGAACTTCTCGCCCTCGGGAGCGAGTTTCTTGACCCCATGCCGCTCCAGCGCCGACAGCATGGCGCGCTCGGTCAGGTCGACGCCTTCGATCAGCGCCTTGAAGCCGGCATCCCCCGATGCCTTGGCCTCGGCCGGAATGGCATCCAGGGCGCGGCGCAGATTGTCCGACACGGACAACATGTCGCGGGCGAAATTCGCCACCGCATAAGTGCGCGCGTCATGCACGTCGCGCGCGGTGCGGCGGCGCAGGTTTTCCATCTCGGCCGCGACCCGCAGCGCGCGGTCCTTCAGCTCTTCATTTTCCTTCAGCAGCCGCACAAGCGCTTCGTAGTCGCCATCGGTGCTGCCTTCCGTGCGCTCGGCATTGGCCTCGGCCGCCTCGGCTTCATTGGGCGTGCGTTCGTCTTTTGCCTGGTCGCTCATCGCCGTTTCCCGTCATCTCGAATGGCATGGATTTTGTGCCCGATATCGAGGTTCGCAGGCCAAAAATCAAGGGGAAAGCGACCGCAGGCGCCTGCGACCCGACCAGGAAAGCACGGTGGGGACGCTTCGATTTTAATTCAAATTTTACCGTACTTGCCGGCTTTGCTTGCCACGAGGCGGTGATGTGGGAACCATTCCGCTGCTGGGGGAGTTTCGGAGCCGACGCAGGATTTTTGAAATGATGACCCGCAACAAGCTTGAAAAAGGAGAAAGGCTCGCTGCGGAGGTTCGGCGCCAGTTCGGCGCCGAGGCAGTGACGCGCTTTCTGCGCACCTTGCCAGCCTTCCGCATCGAACCCGACATTCCGGACAGATTTGAGCAATTGCTCGAGCATCTCGACCGGGTCGAGGATGGCGACGCCGGCTGGCGACGGCAGTAGGATCGCCCGGACCTTACGCGACAATTACGCACAGTAACTTTGCGTGATCCCTGGCTTGCGGTGGCGGCGCACCCTGCCTATGCTTCCTGATGAACATGATTTCCCCCGAGGCAGCTGCCAACAGCAAGCGTGCCTGGCTCAAGATCCTGGCGCGCTACAAGAAGCCTGACAGGCGGCGTAGCACACTCGAACTCGCCATCACCCTCGTTCCTTTCGCCACGCTGTGGGCTCTGTCTTCCGCTGCCTATGCCTATGGTCATTGGTGGGGACTGGTGCTGATCCTGCCCGCGGCCGGCTTCCTGGTGCGGATTTTCATGATCCAGCACGATTGCGGCCATGGCTCCTTCTTTGCCAATCGCATTGCCGATGACTGGATCGGCCGGGCGCTGGGAATCCTGACGCTCACCCCCTACGACTGCTGGCGGCGTGCCCATGCCACCCATCATGCCAGCGCCGGCAATCTCGACGAACGCGGCATGGGCGACATTAGGACACTGACCGTCGCCGAATACCGGCGGATGTCCTGGCGGGGTCGCCTGGCTTATCGCCTCTACCGTCATCCCCTGGTGATGTTCGGCCTGGGGCCGATCTGGCTGTTCATCTTCTCGCAAAGGCTGCCTATCGGCATGATGCGCGGCGGCCTGACGCCCTGGGTGTCGTCAATGACCACCAATCTTGGCATCGCGCTTGCCGCGGCCATCCTCATCTGGGTCATCGGCCCCGGCGCGTTCCTGATCGTCCATCTGCCGATCGTCATTCTCGCCGGTTCGGCCGGCATCTGGCTGTTCTATGTCCAGCACCAGTTCGAGGAGACCGAATGGGCGAAGGATGAGGAATGGGAGTTCCAGCGCGCCGCCCTGCATGGCTCGTCCTATTACGACCTCCCGCCGGTGCTGAACTGGTTCACCGGCAATATCGGCGTTCACCACGTCCACCACCTCTCCGCCAAGGTGCCCGGCTACCGGCTGCAGGAAGTGCTGCGGGATTATCCCGAGTTGCGCGGCATCGGCCGCGTCACGCTCCTCGAGAGCCTGCGCTGCGTCAAACTGGCCTTGTGGGACGAAAGCAGCCACAAACTGGTGTCGTTCCGCGAAGCGCGGATGGCGGCGTAGAGCATACCGCCGCGCCAGCGCGGCGGTATTTCCCAACCTTTCTCAGGCCGCTTGCCGCTCGTCGCGCATCAGGATCTGGCCATGGTGGATCTCCGTGCCCAGCACCTTCAGGCATTCGCGGATGAAATTGGACAGGCCCGGCCAGCCCTTGGCCGAAACGAGATTGCCGTCGACATGGGCCCCGTTCGGCGCGACGTCGATATAGATGCCGCCGGCCAGCGTGACTTCCGGCTCGCAATAGTGAAGCGCCGCCACTTCCCTGCCCCGCACCACGCCGTCGACCGCGATCAGGATCTGCACGCCATGGCAGATGGTGAAGATCGGCTTGCCTGTCTCGTGGAAGTGCCGCACCAGCGCCTGCACGCGCTTGTCGATACGGATGTATTCGGGACCACGCCCGCCTGCCGCGTAGACGGCATCGTACTGGGCCGGATCCACCTCGGAAAACGTCTTGTTGAGAATGTAATCGTGTCCGGGCTTCTCGGTGTAGGTCTGGTGGCCCTCGAAATCGTGCAGCGATGTCTTCAGCACATCGCCCGCCTTCTTGTCCGGGCAAACGACATGCACTGTATGGCCAACGGCATGCATGGCCTGTTCAAAGACGAAAATCTCGTATTCCTCGCTGAACTCGCCAACGAGCATCAATATCTTCTTGCCAGCCATTCCCGGTTCCTCCCTTTGTGGCCATTTATTTCGGGTCGCGAAATAACAGCGGTATCCTAAGGGCAAGATGCCGGAAGGAAAAGCGCAAATCGCATAATTGGTACGACCAGTTTTTTGGAGTAGAGGCCTTCGACCTTGCTGGAAAAAGCGTCAGCTGTTGCGAAGGCGCCGCCAGGAATATTTCGGACCCTTGGTCTCCGTTATGGCGGCCGGCTGGTAATAAAGCCCCAACCCGCCGGTGCGGCCTTCTTCCAGACGCTTCAAGAGCACTGGATTCGAGATCTCGAATTCATCGAAGCCAAGCCGCAGCATGTGCGGCAACGGGTCGACCAAGACCTGCCCGGTGGCACGCAGCGCGCCCGTGAAATGATAACGGCTGCGCAGCAGTTCGCCCTTGGAGAAGGAGCGGCCGTCGCCGAAAGCCGGGAAGGCCAGCGCCACCAGCGATAGCTGGTCGAGCAGGTCGGCGATCTTCTCGAGCTGGTCGCCGGGCTGCAGCACGACGCCGAGCCGCTCCTTCGCCGAGCGGCGCACCTCCGGGTCGAGATCGAGGAACGCCTGCAGCGGCAGGATGAATCGGCCATTGCCGGAAAGCGCGTCGGCGCTCTCGGCATGGCTCCACTCGTCCTCGCGAAAACCCTCCGGGGTCCAGAGCCGGGTCTCCGGTGTCGTCGGTCCAGTCATTAAAATTCCTAAAATTCGAAGAGCTCGAGCGTGTGTTGAAATTCAGGTCAGGCTGTGTCGAAAACGGCGGCTTGCGAGAACCGGAGCGGAACGCACTTGCAGTCCGTGAGCACCGGAAGCGCAGGAAGCCGCCGTTTGCAGCCCGGCCTCACCTGAATGGCAACATACCTTATAGTGATGCGTCGGTCAGCGACACTTCCAGTCCCGACAGGTGAATGCCGCACTCGGTCTTGGCGTGGCCGGCCCAGCGGCCGCTGCGCGCATCCTCACCCGGCTGCACCGGCTGCGTGCAGGGAAAGCAGCCAATCGACAGATAACCATAGGCGACCAGTGGGTTTTCGCGCAGCGCATGCGCGCGCATGTAGTCGGCCTGGTCCGACGTCGTCCAGTGCGCCAGCGGATTGATGCGAATGCGAGGGCCGACCGCCTCGAACACCGGAAGTGCGGCCCGTGTCGAGGCCTGGAAGCGTTTGCGGCCCGTGAACCAGGCGCGAAAGGGTGCGACGCCACGTGCCAGCGGCTCGACCTTGCGCACGTCGCAGCAGGCATCGGTGTTGTTCTGGTGCAGATTGCCGGTCGGGTCGATCCGTTCGAGCGCCGCTTCGTCCGGCTTGATCACCCGGATGTTGGTCAATCCGAAATCGGCGACCAGCGCGTCGCGATAGCCGAGCGTCTCCTCGAAATGCTTGCCGGTATCGAGGAAGATGACCGGCAGCGTGCGGTCGATCTTGGCGATCATATGCAGCAGCACTGCCGAATCCGCGCCGAACGAAGACACGGCGGCGATCTCGTCGTGAAACAGATCGTTGGCCGATCGTTCGATGATCTCGATCGGGCTGAGATGACCGTAGAGCGCGTCAAACCCCGCCGCTTTGGCGGCGATGCCGTCATCGACATCGGCAATATGGTCAAGCGGCCTTGGCTTCGCCAGCATAGAGCGCCTCCTTGAACGGCGCGGGACCGACACGGCGGTAGGCGTCGATGAATTTTTCCTGCGGGTTGAGCCGAAGGCCGAGATAGGTGTCGACGATCTGCTCGATGGCGTCGGTGATTTCTTCCGAAGAGAAGCCACGGCCGATGATCTCGCCGACCGAAGTGTTCTCGTCGGCCGAACCGCCCAATGTCACCTGGTAGAGTTCGGAGCCCTTCTTCTCGACACCGAGGATGCCGATATGGCCGACATGGTGGTGGCCGCAGGCATTGATGCAGCCGGAGATCTTCAGCTTCAATTCGCCGATCTCGCGCTGCCGCTCCAGCGAGGCGAAGCGGCGCGAGATTTCCTGTGCGATCGGGATCGAGCGTGCCGTCGCCAGCGCGCAATAATCGAGGCCCGGGCACGAGATGATGTCCGAGATCAGGTTGGAATTAGCCGTCGCCAGCCCGATGTCGACCAGCGCGTCATAGACCGCCTTGAGGTCGGCACGCGCCACATGCGGCAGGATCAGGTTCTGCTCGTGGCTGACGCGAAGCTCGTCGAAGGCATATTTCTCGGCAATGTCCGCGACCGCTTCCATCTGGCTGTCGGTCGCATCGCCCGGCACCTCGCCGATACCCTTGAGCGAGATCGTCACCGCCGCGTAGTCGGGGTGGCGGTGCGTCACCACGTTCTGGTCGAGCCAGTCCGAGAAGCCCTTGGAATCCAGCCGCGCCACCTTGACGGCAGCGTCGCCGTCCGGCCGCCCGGTCAGCGCCGGCGGTGCGAAATAGGCCTCGATCGCGCGGATGTCCGCCTCGGGCAGCTTCAGCTCCGCGTCCTTCAATTCCTGCCACTCGGCCTCGACCTGCCGGGTGATTTCCTCGGCGCCGGTCTCGTGGACCAGGATCTTGATGCGCGCCTTGTACTTGTTGTCGCGGCGGCCATAGAGATTGTAAACACGCAGGACCGCCGTGCAGTAGGAGAGAAGGTCGGCTTCGGGCAAGAAGTCGCGGATCTTCCTCGCCACCATCGGCGTGCGGCCCTGGCCACCACCGACATAGACGGCGAAGCCGAGTTCGCCGGCGGCGTTCTTCTTCAGGTGCAGGCCGATATCGTGCGTCTGGATGGCGGCACGATCGCGCTCGGCTCCCGTCACCGCGATCTTGAACTTGCGCGGCAGGAACGAGAATTCCGGATGCACCGAGGACCACTGCCGCAGGATTTCCGCATAGGGACGCGGATCGGCGACCTCGTCGGCGGCAGCCCCGGCAAAATGATCGGCGGTGACATTGCGGATGCAGTTGCCGCTGGTCTGGATGGCGTGCATCTCCACGCTGGCCAGGTCCGCCAGAATCGCTGGAATGTCCGACAGCGCCGGCCAGTTGAACTGGATGTTCTGGCGCGTGGTGAAATGGCCGTAGCCCTTATCGTATTTGCGGGCGATGTGGCCGAGCATGCGCAACTGCTTGCCGTTCAGCGTGCCGTAGGGCACCGCGATGCGCAGCATGTAGGCGTGCAGCTGCAGATAGACGCCGTTCATCAGCCGGAGCGGCCGGAACTGGTCCTCAGTAATCTCGCCGGACAGCCGGCGGTCGACCTGGTCGCTGAACTCGGCGACGCGGGCCTGGACAAAATCGTGGTCGAACTCATCGTAACGGTACATGCTTCGTCTTTCAGGGCGCGTCCGCCCGTTCACCTGGTGTCCTGGCTATGCCGCCCGCTCGGCCTGCTTGCCGAGGTCGTTGCGGATGGTCGGGCCAGCGGCGCGGATCTTCTCGCGCAGCCGCACCGGCTCGACAACGCCGTCGACGATGTCCGCGTCGATCAGATTGACGTCGACCACTTCATTGTCGGCATGGGCCTTGGCGCCGATCGCCTCCAGCCGATCCTCGGCCGCCTTGTCGTGGGCAGGGTCCGCATGGTCCACCGTCTCGGCCCAGCCGCTATCGGCGTACCACACGGCAATGCCGTCGCCGAGGCGATTGGCGGTCAGTATCTTCATGGCTGAACTCCCTCGGCGGCTGCTACGGGCACGCTCTCGTGCCTGTGTGCCGCGAGCGGCTCAGACCGCTCGAAATTGGCGCCGGCGACGGCGTCGCCGATGATGGTCATGACCGGGCCCGACAGATCGGCGCGCGCTTCCAGCGACGGCAGGTCGGCAAGCGTGCCGTGGAAGCGTCGGCGATTCGCCAGGCTGGCATTCTCGACCACGGCGACCGCCGTGTCCGGCGACAAGCCCGCCTCGATCAGCCGGCCGGCAACTTCGGCCGCGACCGAGCGGCCCATGTAGACGGCAACGGTAGCGCCGGAAATCGCGAGCTTGGCCCAATCCGGCAGTGAATTGCCCTTGAGATCGTGGCCGGTGGTGAACACCATCGAGGAGGAAACGCCGCGCAGCGTCAACGGCAGTTCGAAATCGGCGGCAGCGGCAAAGGCCGCTGTGACGCCTGGAACCACCTCATAGGCAATGCCGGCGTCACGAAGCGCGGCCATCTCCTCGCCGGCGCGGCCGAACACCAGCGGATCGCCCGATTTCAGCCGCACGACGCGCTTGCCCTGACGACCGAGATCCACCAGCAACGCATTGATTTCGGCCTGGCTCTTGGTATGGCAGCCCTTGCGCTTTCCCACCGGCAGGCGCTCGGCATCGCGGCGGCCCATGGCGACGACCGCCTCCGGCACCAGCGCGTCATGGACGATGACATCGGCCTCCATCAGCAGACGATGCGCCCGCAGGGTCAGGAGGTCCTCGGCGCCGGGACCGGCGCCCACCAGGGCGATGTGGCCGCGAATGGGCGCGTCGGACAACAGCAGATCGGTGGCGGCTTCGCGCGCCTGTGAAAATTCGCCGGCCTCGACGGCGCGTGCTGGCGCTCCGCCGAAGAAGTCGCTCCAGAAACGGCGACGTACATTGCCCCTGGGCAATCTCTCGGCGGCATTGCGGAACGACGCCGCAAGCGCTGCCAGTGGCCCGAGCGAGGGCGACAGCATGCGGTCGATGCGGCTGCGCAGCATCTGGGCAAGCACGGGGCCCGCGCCTTCGGTACCGATCGCCACGGCGACCGGTGCGCGGTTGACCAGCGCCGGAGTGAAGAAATCACAGAGGTCCGGCCGGTCGACGGCATTGACGGGAATGCCCAGCCGGCGCGCGTCGGCGGCGACGCGACGGTCGAGCGCCTCGTCGCCGCTGGCGGCAAACACCATCACGGCGCCTTCAAGCTGCGAAGCATCATACGCGCCGGGCATATGGTTCGCGCCCGTCTCGGCGATGAAGGCCAACAGATCCGGTTCGGCATCCCCACCGATGATGTGCAGGACCGCGCTCGACTGGGCGATCAGCCGCGCCTTGGCCAAAGCCTCCTCGCCGCCGCCGACAATGGCCACGGCTTCGCCCTCGACCCGCATGAAGACGGGGAAGGCGTTGAGCTTGGTGGTGGCTTGCGACATGACAAAGCAGATCCGGGAACAGGGTCGCAGTTTTACGCCCAAGCGCAAAAAAGCAGAAGCAAAGCACTCGCGCATCCGGTGATGGCAGGCAATCGCTTTTCCGCAACCGCGAAGGGCGGGAGAAAAATATTCCATGCCCACGCACCGGGAGCGCCCGGGCTGCTGAAACGCGCCTTGATTTCAAGCACTTTTAGCTGCCGGCTACCTATCCCACAAAACAGTTTTTTCTAATTTCTACCAATTCAGTAGATTAAAGTCGTCCGGTGGTGATTTCGTCTTCAGCGCCTGCCTGCACGGCCACTCGGTCCTCCGTTCGGGGGGAACGTTGACGGGTCAAAATGCGTTCCCGGTATAGCCACCACTCAACAAGGAGCGTCCCTATGAACACGGTCAAACTGAAGCATGGCATTTGGGTTTTGGTGGCCGACGGCGAAAAGGCGCTCCTGCTCAAGAACGCCGGCGACACCAAGTTTCCCAACCTTGAAGTCGTGCAGGTGATGGAACAGGAGAACCCGCCCACACGCGAACAGGGAAGCGACAGCCCCGGTCGATACAATGACGGCCCATCCGTGCATCGCAGCGCGGTCGAGGAGACCGACTGGCATCGCATCGGCAAGGAACGCTTCGCCGAGGAGATTGCCGCCCGCCTCTACAAGCTTGCACATGAGGGTGCATTCGACAGTCTTGTGCTTGTCGCCCCGCCCATGGTGCTCGGCGCGATGCGCAAGAAGCTGCATAAGGAGGTTGGCGACAAGGTCACGGCCGAAATCCCGAAGACCATGACCAACCACGCCATTTTCGAGATCGAGGCATTGCTGCAGGCAGCCTGACCACGCGCGGCGAAGGCGCCTATCGGGTCGCAGCACGGTCGCCACTGACCCAAGCACCTGACCGGCAGTCACTCAGCTGCCGGTCAGGTTTTTGCCGTCTCGACGTTGATTCGCGGCTTTGCGGGTTGCATCGCCGACACCCCGTCCACCATATTGCAAACAGGCGGCGGCTTAGGGCGGCGCATATCCGACATCGCTGGCTTGAAAGGCGCTCCATAGACAATGCCGCATGACACGCCCCTTATCGCCACCATCGTCGCCGGTCTGGGGCTGGCTTTCGTCTTCGGCGCCCTCGCCAATCGGTTCCGCATTCCGCCACTGGTCGGCTATCTCGTGGCCGGCGTGCTGGTTGGGCCGAACACACCCGGTTTTGTCGCCGACGCCGGCCTTGCCAACGAATTGGCCGAAATCGGCGTCATCCTCCTGATGTTCGGCGTCGGCCTGCATTTTTCGCTGAAGGACCTTCTGTCGGTCCGCGCCATTGCCGTGCCGGGCGCCATTGTCCAGATCGGCTTTGCCACGGCGCTCGGCGCCGGGCTGTCCTGGATGCTCGGCTGGTCGATGGGGGCGGGCGTGGTGTTTGGCCTGGCGCTATCGGTCGCCTCGACCGTGGTGCTGCTGCGCGCGCTTCAGGAACGCCGCTTGATCGAGACCGAGCGCGGCCGCATCGCCGTTGGCTGGCTTATCGTCGAGGATCTGGCCATGGTGCTGGCGCTGGTGCTGTTGCCGGCCCTTGCCGGCGTACTCGGCGGCCAAGAACCGGCCGATGCCCATTCGAGCGGCCTGCTGGCGCTGCCGGCCAGTTACGGCATCTGGGGTGTCGTCGGCATGACGCTGGCGAAGGTCGCCGCCTTCGTCGTCGTCATGCTGGTGGTCGGCCGCAGGGTCATTCCCTGGATCCTGCACTACGTTGCCCATACCGGGTCGCGCGAACTGTTCCGCCTCTCGGTGCTGGCAATAGCGCTCGGCGTCGCCTTCGGCGCGGCAAAACTGTTCGGCGTCTCGCTGGCGCTGGGCGCCTTCTTCGCCGGCATGATCATGAGCGAATCCGAGCTCAGCCACCGTGCCGCGGAAGAATCGCTGCCGCTGCGAGATGCTTTCTCGGTGCTGTTCTTCGTCTCCGTCGGCATGCTGTTCGACCCGTTCAGCCTGTTCAGCAACGGCCTGCCGATCCTGGCGACGCTGGCCATCATCGTCATCGGCAAGTCGCTGGCGGCGTTCGTCATCGTCGTCGCCTTCGGCTATCCGCTGGCCACGGCCTTGATGATTTCGGCCAGCCTCGCCCAGATCGGCGAATTCTCCTTCATCCTGGCCGAACTCGGCGTCGGGCTGAAACTTCTGCCCGAACAGGGACGGGACCTCATCCTGGCCGGCGCCATCCTGTCGATCGTGCTCAACCCGCTGATGTTCCTGACCATCGACTGGATGAAGCCGTGGCTCGAGGCCCGCGCCGCCAGGACGGCGCCGCCGGCGGACGCCAAGCCGGTTGGCCCGGCGACGGAACCGGGCCATGTCGCCTCGGTCGCCGTAGCGCCCAAAAAGGAAGACGGCCCGCCACCCAGGACGGCGCTCACCGGTCATGCCATCCTGATCGGCTACGGCCGCGTCGGCGGCCTCGTCGGCGCCGCGTTGAAAGAAGCAGCACGGCCTTTCCTGGTCATCGAGGATGCCGACAAGACCCTGGCGAAGCTGAAAGCAGACGGCATCGAAACCGTCGCCGGCAACGCCGCCAACGCCGAAGTCTTCGCCGCCGCCAATCCCGAAGGCGCCACGCGGCTGATCCTTGCGATTCCCAACGCGTTCGAGGCCGGCCAGATCGTGCTGCGGGCACGCGCCGCCAATCCCAATATCAACGTCGTCGCCCGCGCCCATTCCGACGCCGAGGTCGAGCATCTCAAGGGGCTCGGCGCCGATACGGTGATCATGGGCGAACGCGAGATCGCGCGCGGCATTGTCGAAGAGGTGCTTGGCCAAAAGCCGCGGGTCGCTGAACCGTCCGCTGCCTGAGCCGGCGCTGCCCACAGGCGCGTTGATCAAGCCACGAATGAACTGCGAAGGCTGTTGTCACCCTGGCCAGATGAGCGGGCCTTGGCTCGATCAGTTCACACGTGCTGGCCGCCATTGATGTGGATTTCCGAGCCGGTCACGTAGGACGCTTGGCTCGAGCACAGGAAGAAGATGATGTCGGCCACCTCAGCCGTGGTGCCCAGGCGCCGCAGTGGGATGGTCTCGACGATTTTTTCCGTGCCCGGCGACAGGATCGCGGTGTCGATCTCGCCTGGCGCGATGGCGTTGACGCGGATGCCGTGCGGGCCGAAATCATGCGCCATCTCGCGCGTCAGCGAGCCGAGCGCGGCCTTCGACGTCGCATAGGCGGTGCCGGCGAAGGGATGGACGCGGGTGCCGGCGATCGACGTCACATTGACGATCGATCCCTTGGCCGCCGCCAATTCCTTGAACAGGCCGCGCGCCAGCATGATCGGCGCGAAGAAATTGACCTGGAACACGTCGCGCCAGACATGCATCGGCGTGTCGATCGAGTTCATGCGGCTGTTGCCGTCCTTGAGCTTGGGCGAAATGCCTGCATTGTTGACCAGCGCGTGTAACTGGCCACCATGGGATTCCAGCCGATGGCGGATTTCCGAGACCGCAATACCGACATCTTCCTGATCGGCGAGGTCGACCTTGATGTGATCCTCGGGACCGGCTGGCCACGGGCAATCCTCGGCAAAGGCCTGGCGTGAGCAGGTGATGACGCGCCAGCCCTCGCGCGAAAAGCGCTTGACAGTGGCATGGCCGATACCGCGGCTGGCGCCGGTCAGCACGATGGTTTTTCTGGTGTCGGTCTCGGTCATGTCGCGGTCTCCGGGCTGGACATGTAGCCGAATGCCGCCGAGGTGGCGAGAGGCGGATTGACGCCGCCAGCCGGCTGCTCAGCCGCCGCCAAGGATATCCAGGATCGACGTCTGCCGTTTCTTGAGCCGACCGCCGACGCTGCCTGGCGGCACCGGATGTCCGACCGAAGCGGTGGTGCCGTCATCCGCCGGCATATCGAAGCCATCGGCATCGACGGTCTGGGCAGGCCGCGCCGCACGGACCGGCGTTGCCGGTGCTGTCGCCTGCGCGGCCGGCGGCTGCTGGCCGACGGACGCCGACGGAACCGGTGCCGGCTGGTTGTTGCTGGCAGAGGGAATCTCGTCGGGGACGATGGTGTCGGCCGGCGTCGATTTCCAGGTGCCGGGCAGCGGCCGCACGGGCACGCCCTCATGCGCGGCGACCATGAACTCGTGCCAGGCCTGCGCCGGCAGCGCGCCGCCGGTGACCTTCTTCATCGCCGTGCCATCGTCGTTGCCGAACCATACGCCGGTGGTCAGATTGGCGGTATAGCCGACGAACCAGGCGTCGCGCGAATTCTGGCTGGTGCCGGTCTTGCCGGCCGACGGCCAGGCGAAAGCCGCCTTCCTGGCGGTGCCGACCTCGACCGTGCCGGTCATCATCGAATTCATCATGCCGACGATCTCAGGCTTGATCACGCGCGGTGCGCTGCCGCCGGCGCTGTCGTAGAGCACCTTGCCGTCTGACGTCGTCACGCGGCGGATGAAATGGATGTCCGGCTTGTAGCCGCCATTGGCGAAGGGCACATAGGCCGAAGTCAGCTCCAGTGGCGTCACTTCCGAGGTGCCGAGCGCGATCGAGGTGTTGGCCTGCAGGTCGGACTGGATGCCCATGCGGTGCGCGGCTTCCACCACCGCGTTCGGGCCGACTTCCATGGTCAGCTGCGCGGCAACCGAGTTCAGCGATTTTGCCAGCGCTGTCGCCAAGGTGACCTTGCCAAAGTACTTGCCGCCGTAATTGTCCGGTGTCCAGTTGCCGATCTTGATCGGCGCATCGTTGCGGATGCTGTCAGGCGTGCGGCCGGCCTCAAGTGCCGCCATATAGACAAACGGCTTGAACGCCGAGCCCGGCTGCCGGCGCGCCTCCGAGGCACGGTCGAACTGGCTGGTCGAATAGTCGTAGCCGCCGACCATGGCGCGTACCGCGCCGGAATCGTCGATCGACACCAGCGCGCCCTGGGTGACGTTGAGCTTCTTGCCGCTGTCGTCGATCAGCCGGCGGATCGATTTTTCGGCGAGCTTCTGCAGGTTCAGGTCCACGGTAGAATCGATGACGATATCGCCGCGCACGTCGCCGATCAGGTCGGGCAATTCTTCCATGATGGTGTCGGCGACATAGTTTTCCGAACCGGTCCAGTAGGATGGCGAGCGCGTCGCCGGCGCGCTGAGCGCCGTTTTCAGCTCCTTTTCGCTGATCTTGCCCTCCTCGCGCATGGCGCCGAGCACCAGCTGCGAACGCTCCTCGGCGGCCTTGGGATCGCGCGCCGGCGACAGCCGCGAGGGCGCTTTCAAGAGGCCGGCAAGCAGGGCGGCTTCGGACAGCGTGACGTCGCGCGCGCTCTTGCCGAAATAGCGCCGCGAGGCCGCCTCGACGCCATAGGCGCCGGAGCCGAAATAGACCCGGTTGAGGTACATTTCGAGTATCTGGTCCTTGCTGTGCTTGTGCTCGAGCCATAGGGCCAGCAGCACCTCCTGCACTTTACGCTCCAGCGTACGATCCGGCGTCAGGAACAGGTTCTTGGCCAATTGCTGCGTCAGCGTCGAACCGCCTTGCGAGAAATGCCCGCCGATGAGGTTGGTGACCATGGCGCGCGACAGGCCGATCGGATCGACACCGAAATGCGAATAGAAACGGCGGTCCTCGATGGCGATCACCGCCTCGGGGATATAGGGGGACATTTCGTGCAGGCCGACCGCCTCACCGCCGCTCATGCCGCGATTGGCCAGCAATTGCCCATCGGCCGAGACGATCTTGATGTTGGGCGCACGATCGGGAATCGACCAGGTCGTGGCCGCCGGCATCTTGGCGCCATAGTAGATGACGACGCCGGCCACCGCGATGCCGCCCCAGATGGCGAGCACGAAGCACCAGTAGAACAGCCGGCCGAGCACGCCGAACAGCCCGCGCCCGCCTCCGCCGCGCCTCCCCCGCGACGATTTCGCCTTCGATGATTTGCGTCTGGCGGAGGCTTTGCGGTTGCTCGGCACGACGCGGTCCTCCTCGCTCACCGAAAGACCCGTCTGGGATCTCGCTCGCGGCGGTCCCTCGAAGCTGGGCTCGATGCGACTGTCTCTGCGGTTCGCCATGCGCTGCGCTTGATGTCCCCGGTGCCAATGGCGCTCGGGTTGAAGAGTAGATGCGGCGATTTAAGGGCGGGTTAAGCAGGCCTTCGGCCAAACCTCTGAATTCCGTTAGGAATTTGTTAATCCTCTTCTCTCCGACACTGTCGGTTCGCCACCGGGAAACGGCCGGCGCTTAGCCTGCGCTTAAAAGCGCGCCAAGCCTGGCTCGATCCCCGAGCTTGCCGTTCCGACAATCGAAGCCGACGGATAGAAGGCCAGCGCCTGCTCCTCGCAGGTGACCGCAACGACATTGTTCGAGCGGTCGACGGACCCCGATCCTTCTAGATCGGCTCGAACTTCACATCCAGCTGGTCAGGACCCGCAGCTTGCCGCAACAAGGCGACAAGTTGTTCGCGCCTGTCAACCGGCTGCCTTCGCCAGTTCGAGGCATTGGTTACA
Organism: Mesorhizobium sp. BR115XR7A; assembly: GCF_020165315.1. Taxonomy (NCBI): domain Bacteria; kingdom Pseudomonadati; phylum Pseudomonadota; class Alphaproteobacteria; order Hyphomicrobiales; family Phyllobacteriaceae; genus Mesorhizobium; species Mesorhizobium sp. BR115XR7A. The sequence continues at coordinate 80,650 of NZ_JAIUHW010000009.1, read as the reverse complement.
TGCAGCCAGCCGTCGACCGACATGAAGAAATCCTCGTGCTCGTCATCGCCCTCGCCGCAGCGCAGCAACTTGTTCTCGGTAAATCTGACCAGCGCCTGGTCGATCGTGCGGTAGAGCAGCGGCCAGTTGCCGCCACCCGAGTCCATACGGAATTTGTAGCTCGGCGCGAAATCCAGCCGCTGCCGCAACAGGCTTCCGTCGAAAAAACAGAAGGCCGGCCACAAGAACCAGCCGCCCGGCGTCGGAGTGTCGCGCCGGACACTGCCGTAAACGCTCTTGCCCTTCAGCCGGTCGCGGATTGAAAAAGATTCCGTCGGAAAGATGTCATGGTCGATGAAGCCGAAGACCTTCGGGGCCAAGCCGGTCATGAAATTGCGCACGATCCAGTTGAGCGCCTGGCCGTGCGATCTGCTGACCGTCAGCCTGTTTCTCGGCAACGCTACATAGGGGACGTGCTGGCGCAGGCAGAGGTCGCGGATGGCTTCCCTCGCCTCCTCCTTCTTGCTGTTGTCGAAGACGATATAGCTCTCGTGCTCGGCCAGGTGTCTGCGCACGAGGTGGATCTGCCATGCGATCACATCAGGCCGGTTGAAGGCAACGGTGGCGACGATCGCGTCACGGAACGATTGCTGTCGTCCCTGCAATTCGCTGACCGGCGCGGATGTCCTCAGGAAGCGAAAAGTCCGCCAGTAATAGCGCAGCAACGCCTCGCGTCGTGGCGGCCGGTTCAGCCTCTCCCATTCCGCCACGGTGATCCTGGGCCGCTCTCCGCTCTGCCACGCGTCGGAAGCCCCCATGTCACGCTCCTGGATCCCGGCGGGTTCAGTTCTGCTGGATTGAAATGCCCTTGTCGTCGATCTTGAGTTCGACGCCTTTCGGCCTGGCCTGCTCGCGGTAGACGTAGACGCCCAGCGCGACGACCACGACGATGAGCGCGCCAATGATGAGATAGAGCGTATTCTGCTTCATGGCGCGCCTTTTGTCGTGCCGAACCTCAGGCTCGTTTCAGCACCCTGACCAGAACCAAAAGGATGATGGCGCCGATCGTGGCGTGGATTATGGAGGCGATGATGCCACCACCGATCGAGAAGCCGATGCGCGGAAACAGCCAGCCGGCGATGAACGCGCCGATAATGCCGACGATGATGTTGCCGATCAGGCCGAAGCCGAAACCCGAAACGATGAGACCGGCGAGCCAGCCGGCGATGGCACCGATGAGGATGAAGACGAGAAGGCTTTCGACGCCCATGGCGGGTTCCTCCGTGCAAGAGGGCGGGTGCGGAGCGGAAGGCTCCGAATCGGCCCCGATATCAACGGCTTCAGGCTAGTCGAAAGCAGCCGGCCTCGCCAGCGGCGCTCACTGGTCGTCGTCGTCGCTGGCAGCGGGCCGCCAGCTGGTCGGCTCGACCTTCTTCTGCGTATGGCTGTCGGTGTAGACCCACCAGCCGCCGTCGCGGTATTGCGCTAAGGATTCATTGAGGACTCCGTCGCTGTCCTTCCAGGTGACGGTGACCTTGGAGCCATCGGTCGGCGCGGTCGATATCGGCTTTCTGTCCGCCATCTCATCCCTTTTCTCAGCTGTGAGCGAAGATATCCTCTTCGTCCCAACCCATCAGGTCAAGCTTGGCCCGCGTCGGCAGGAAGCGGAAACAGGCGTCCGCCTCCTTCGTGCGGCCCTCGCGCGCCAGCCGTCCCGCCAGCGCATCGCGCAAACGATGCAGATAGAGCACATCGGAGGCGGCGTATTCGAGCTGTTCGGGCGACAGCGTTTCGGCCGCCCAATCCGACGATTGCTGCGCCTTGGACAGACCGACGCCGAGAAGCTCGAAACAGATGTCCTTCAGCCCGTGCCGGTCGGTGTAAGTGCGCGTCAGCCGCGAGGCGATCTTGGTGCAGAACACCGGCTCGGCCATCACGCCAAACGCATGGTAGAGCACGGCGAGGTCGAAGCGACCGTAGTGGAACAGCTTGGTCACCCTGTCGTTTGCCAGCAGCTTGACCAGGTTCGGTGCCTCCTTCTGGCCCGGCGCGATCTGGATGACATCGGCGCTGCCGTCGCCGGGCGAGATCTGCACCACGCAGAGCCGGTCTCGGTGCGGGTTCAGGCCAAGCGTTTCCGTATCGATCGCCACCGCCGCGACATCGTAATGCGAAAGGTCGGGCAGATCGTTTTTATGGAAGCGGATATCGCTCATCGTTTTCTCCGGGGCGCGGCGTTACCCGTCCTCGCCGCGATCCGGTGAAAAATCAACAAGAAAACGTGTTTTCCGCGCTCAGCGTGTCAGCGCATCCAGAATGCGCGCCCAGGAGCGTTGGCCCTTGTGGAAGGAGCTGAGCTCGTATTTCTCGTTGGGCGAGTGGATGCGGTCGTCATCGAGGCCGAACCCGACCAGCAGCGATTCCATGCCGAGATAGGTCTGGAAGTCGCCAATCACCGGAATGGAGCCGCCGCTGCCGGTCGTCACCGCGGGCTTTGGCCATTCGTCGGAAAGCGCTGTCTTGGCCTTGGCCAGGAAGGGCGAGTCGTAGGAGAGCTGGATTGCCGGTGAGCCGCCATGGGCGTGGAATTCGACCGAACAATCGGCCGGGATGCGTTCCTTGACGAATTTCTGGAAGGCCGCGCGGATCTTGGCCGGATCCTGCTTGTGGACGAGGCGGAACGAGATCTTTGCCGAGGCTTCCGCCGCGATGACGGTCTTGAAACCCTTGCCGGTATAGCCGCCGATGATGCCGTTGAATTCGGCGGTGGGTCGCGCCCAGGTCAGTTCCAGCACCGAGCGGCCTTTTTCGCCCGATGGGATGGACAAGCCGACAGGCCCGAGGAAGGTCTCGGCCGTCTCGCCCAGCGTCTCCCATGATTTCAGCACCTGCGAGGGCGTTTCCTCGACGCCGTCATAGAAGCCCGGGATGGTGATATGGCCGTCCTTGTCGTGGATGTCGGCCAGTACCTTGGCTAGGATGCGGATCGGGTTGGCGGCAGCCCCGCCATACAGGCCCGAATGCAGATCGCGGTCGGCGGCCTTCACCGTGATCTCCTCGCCGACCAGACCGCGTAGCCCGACGCAGATCGACGGCGTGTCGCGGTCCCACATGCTGGTATCGCAGACCAGCGCGAAGTCGGCCTTGAGCTCCTCGGCATTGGCCTCCAGGAACGGCTTCAGCGAGGGCGAGCCGGATTCCTCCTCGCCTTCGAACAGGATGGTGACCCGGCACGGCAGGCTGCCGTGCACCTGTTTCCAGGCACGGCATGCCTCGACGAAGGTCATCAGCTGGCCCTTGTCGTCGGCCGAGCCGCGCCCGGTGATGATCTTGTGACCAGGTCCGACCTCCTTGATCCCGGGGGCGAAGGGATCGTTTTCCCACAATTCGATCGGGTCGACCGGCTGCACGTCGTAGTGGCCGTAGAACAGCACATGCGGCGCGCCAGCCGGCCCATCATGATGCGCAACCACCATGGGGTGGCCGGGCGTGTCGCGCACACTGGCGTCGAAGCCGATCAGTTTGAGTTCCGCCACCAGCCATTCCGCCGCCTTGCGGCAGTCGGCGGCGTAGGCTGGATCGGTGGAGATCGACTTGATCCCGAGCAGGCCGAAGAGCCGTTCCAGGCTCTGGTCGAGATTCTTGTCGAGACGGTCGAGGACGGGGGAGACTGCGGACATTTGCAATAGCCTTTCGGTTCAGTGTCGGAACCGTAAAGGCAGAGCGGCGAAACGAAAAGCCCGGGACGATTGGACCACGACCCGGATGGCCGCCGCGGGCAAAAAAATGCCGCCGTGGTGGAGGGGGAACCACGGCGGCCTTTTACTCGAAACGATGCGGCAGCCCGGAGAGGGGGGATAGGCTGCCGCAATTGTCCGGTATAGGCGGGGGACGGGCCTTGCTCCGGACTTCGGCGAAAACTGCCGATGACGTGTATTTGGGTCTGTGAACGTGGCGATTCAAGGGCGTCAACGTTACACTTTTGTAACGTGCCCGTGAGCGGGCCTGTATGCCTTTGATCCGTCAGGGTCGCGATCTGTCAGGGTGTTGTATCTGGCGCTGTCTTTGGCATGGACCAAGCCATCGCGCCGCGCTATCCCTGCCCGCATGAAAAAAGGCGATCATCTCTTTCTCATCGACGGCTCCGGCTACATCTTCCGCGCCTATCACGCGCTGCCGCCGCTGACCCGCAAGTCGGACGGCCTGCCGGTCGGTGCCGTTTCCGGCTTCTGCAACATGCTGTGGAAGCTGATGCAGGACGCCCGCAACACCGATGTGGGCATTGTGCCGACGCATTTCGCCGTCATCTTCGACTATTCCTCGAAAACCTTCCGCAACGACCTTTATCCCGAATACAAGGCCAACCGTTCGGCTCCGCCCGAGGATCTGATCCCGCAGTTCGGCCTGATCCGCCAGGCTACCAGGGCGTTCAACCTGCCCTGCGTCGAGATGGAAGGCTTCGAGGCCGACGATCTCATCGCCACCTATTGCCGGCTGGCCTGCGAGGCCGGCGGCGACACCACCATCATCTCCTCCGACAAGGACCTGATGCAGCTGGTTGGCGAAACGGTCGGCATGTACGACCCGATGAAGGACCGGCAGATCGGCATCCCCGAAGTCGTCGAGAAATGGGGCGTGCCGCCGGAAAAGATGATCGACCTGCAGGCGCTGACCGGCGACTCCGTCGACAATGTGCCTGGCGTGCCCGGCATTGGGCCAAAGACCGCGGCGCAACTGCTCGAGCAGTTCGGCGACCTCGACGGATTGCTCGCCCGCGCCGGCGAGATCAAGCAGGAGAAAAGGCGGGAATCGATCATCGCCAACGCCGACAAGGCGCGCATCTCGCGCCAGCTGGTGACGCTGAAGAACGATGTGCCGGTGGCAGAAGGATTGGACGATTTCGTCCTGCATGCCCCCGACGGACCGAAGCTGATCGGCTTCCTCAAGACCATGGAATTCACCTCGCTGACCCGCCGTGTGGCGGAAGCGACCGGCACCGAGGCCGGCGACGTCCAGGCCGTCGCGGTGCCCGTCGAACGCGCCGATAATGCACATGGCCCCGATGTCGGCGCCGGAACACCGCCCGTTGCCCGGAACGGGACGGGCTCCGAGCCTAGGCAGGTTGCTGAAACCGAGGCGACGGAGACGCCAAAACAAGGTGACACCCCTTCCCTCCTGGCCGCATTGCGGCTGGAGAGAGCGGCGACCGCCAAGATCGATACCGCGGCCTATCAGTGCATCCGCGATATCGCGACGCTGAAAGCCTGGGTCGCGGAGGCGCGGGAGGCCGGTATCGCTGCCTTCGACGTCAGGGCCACCTCGGCCGATCCGATGCAGGCCGAACTGATCGGCTTGGCCATGGCCACAGCGCCTGGCCGCGCCGGCTATATTCCCTTCGCCCATAAGAGCGGCAATGGCGACCTGCTTGGCGGCGGCACGCTCGAAAACCAGGTTCCGCTTCGCGAGGCTCTGGCGGTCCTCAAACCCCTGTTCGAGGACAGGTCGGTCCTGAAGATCGCGCAGAACCTGAAATACGATCTGGTCATCCTGAGCCGCTATGGCATCGATGTCGCGCCGTTCGACGACACCATGCTGATCTCCTACGTGCTCGACGCCGGCACGCCGCATGGCCACGGCATGGATGCCCTTGCCGACAAATGGCTTGGCCATAAACCCCTTCAACTCAAGGACGTGACCGGTTCCGGCAAGAACTCTGTCGGTTTTGACCAGGTCGATATCGACAGGGCGACCGCTCACGCCGCCGAGGATGCCGACGTGACGTTGCGGCTGTGGCGGGTGCTGAAGCCCCGGCTTGCCGCCAAGGGCCTGGTCTCGGTCTATGAACGCCTGGAGCGGCCACTGGTGCCGGTGCTGGCGCGCATGGAACAGCGCGGCATTTCGGTCGACCGGCAGATCCTGTCGCGGCTGTCGGGGGAACTGGCGCAAGGTGCGGCCCGGCTCGAAGAAGAAATTTACCTGCTCATCGGCGAGCGCATCAACATCGGCTCGCCCAAGCAGCTCGGCGACATATTGTTCGGCCGCATGGGCCTGCCCGGCGGCTCCAAGACCAAGACCGGCCAGTGGTCGACCTCGGCGCAGCTGCTCGAAGACCTTGCCGCGGAAGGGCACGAACTGCCGCGTAAGATCGTCGATTGGCGCCAGCTGACCAAGCTGAAATCGACCTACACCGACGCCCTGCCCGGCTTCGTCAATCCCGACACGAAACGCGTCCACACCTCCTACGCGCTCGCCGCGACGACGACGGGCCGTCTGTCGTCTTCCGACCCGAACCTGCAGAACATTCCGGTGCGCACGGCTGAAGGCCGCAAGATCCGGACCGCCTTCATCACCGACAAGAGCCTCCGGCTGGTGTCAGCCGACTACAGCCAGATCGAACTGCGCGTGCTCGCCCATGTCGCTGAAATCCCGCAATTGCGGCAGGCCTTTGCGGATGGCGCCGACATCCACGCCATCACAGCGTCTGAAATGTTCAACGTGCCCGTGGAGGGTATGCCGTCGGAAGTGCGCCGCCGTGCCAAGGCGATCAATTTCGGCATCATCTATGGCATCTCGGCCTTCGGTCTCGCCAACCAGCTGTCGATCCCGCGCGAGGAGGCGAGCGCCTACATCAAGAAATACTTCGAGCGCTTTCCCGGCATCCGCGATTATATCGAGGAGACCAAGGCCTATGCCCGCGAGCACGGCTTCGTCGAAACGATCTTCGGCCGCCGCATCCACTATCCCGACATCAGGTCCTCGAACCCGTCGCTGCGCGCGTTCAACGAGCGCGCCTCGATCAACGCCCGCCTGCAAGGCACCGCCGCCGACATCATCCGCCGCGCCATGATCCGCATGGAGGAAGCCTTGGACAAGGCCAAGCTGTCGGCCCGCATGCTCCTGCAGGTGCATGACGAACTGATCTTCGAAACGGTCGAGGCCGAAGTCGAGGCGACGATCCCCGTCGTGCGCCATGTCATGGAAAACGCGGCGATGCCGGCGGTCTCGATGTCGGTGCCGCTGCATGTCGACGCGCGGGCCGCCAGCAACTGGGACGAGGCACACTGACGCGCTGGCGAAGGCCCTCAGGCCGCTTGCGCCAAACATTTCGCGCAGGTCCCGCGAAATTCGATCACCGCCTTCTTGGCGGCGAAGCCGGTCGAGTTGACCCATTCGTTCAGCCGGTGATCGACGTCGTGATCGGACATTTCGGTCACCTGCCCGCAAGTATCGCATATGGCGAAGGCGGTCATCGAGTGGCTATGGTCGTGCGGCTCGGCGCAGGCGACGAAGGAATTAATGCTTTCCAGCCGGTGCACGAAACCTGATTTCACCAGCGTGTCGAGCGCGCGATAGACCTGCAATGGGGCGCGAAAACCGCGCTCGCGAAGCTGATCGAGCAAGGTGTAGGCGCTGAGCGGCCCGCTGGCGATCTCGAGTTTCTCGAGCACGCACAACTGGTTTTTCGTCAGCACATCCCTTGCCGCCATGGTCCTGTTCCACTTGTCCTGCGCCGTTGGCGGGCTGTCCGCGCGTGCAAACGGCCCGATCCCATTCAGATAGCGACGAACCGCCGTCTTTGCTACTCTTCTGTTGTTGTCCCGGGCCGATCGATGACGCGCGGGCATATTGGCAGAAATCTCGACGAGGGTAGCCAAGGGTGTGCCCGGCACCTTTGGCCTGCCGACCCATGCGGCGATCAACGCCGCCTCAGGGAGGCCGGCCACGCCCTGACTTGACTTCATCCGCGAAGGCCGGCGCGAGCAATTCCGCCAGCCTTCATTAGCCGGCTTCAGCTATTTCCTCGGCGGGCCTTTGCGCTCGGCGGAAGCAGCCCACAGGTTGATGTCGGACTCGCGCGCGTATGTATCGATTTCGGCCAGTTCGGCGTCGCTGAAGTCGAGCACCTTCAGCGCCCCGACGCAATCCTCGACCTGCTCGGGCCGGCTGGCGCCGATCAGCGCCGAGGTAACCCGGCCCCTGCGCAGCACCCAGGCCAAGGCCATTTGGGCCAGCGTCTGGCCGCGCTTGCCGGCGATCGCGTTGAGCGCCTTGATGTTGGCAATGGTGCGGTCGTTGATGAAAGCTGTCTTGAGCGACTTGCCTTGGGAGGCCCGGCTGCCATCGGGAATGCCGCCGAGATATTTGTCGGTCAGCATGCCTTGCGCCAGCGGCGAGAACACGATGGAGCCGACGCCGAGCCCCTCGAGCGTGTCGAGCAGTCCGTCCTCCTCGACCCAGCGGTTCAGCATCGAATAGCTCGGCTGATGGATGACGCAGGGCGTACCGAGTTGCCTCAATATGTCGGCGGCCTCGCGGGTGCGCTGCGAATTGTAGGACGAGATGCCGGCGTAGAGCGCCTTGCCCGAACGCACCGCATGGTCGAGCGCGCCCATGGTTTCTTCGAGCGGCGTATCGGGATCGAAGCGGTGCGAATAGAAGATGTCGACATAGTCGAGGCCCATCCGCTTCAGGCTCTGGTCGAGGCTGGCCAGCATGTATTTGCGCCCGCCCCATTCGCCGTAGGGGCCGGCCCACATTTCGTAGCCGGCCTTGGTCGAGATGATCAGTTCGTCGCGATAGGCGGCAAAATCAGTACGCAGTATCTCGCCGAAAGCCGTCTCGGCCGAGCCGGGCGGCGGCCCATAATTGTTGGCGAGGTCGAAATGGGTGATGCCAAGATCGAAGGCCTTTCGCACGATCGCCTGCTTGGTCCGATGCGGCGTGTCGTCGCCGAAATTGTGCCACAGCCCGAGCGAGATCGCCGGCAGCTTGAGGCCGGACCGACCGCAGCGGTTGTAGATCATTTTCTCGTAGCGGTTTTCAGCGGCGATATAGGGCATGGGGAAATCCTCGAATTTGAACGGACAGGGCACCGTCATCGCAGAGGCGATGAGCATGCCCGTACCCCATCCTTTACCCCCTCCCCGGAGGAACGGGGAGAGGGGTAAGGCAAAATTATCGATAATCCATGCGACTACGTCTTCTTGGCCAGCAGCTCCTTGGCCTGCTTGACGCCAAGCGCGGCCGGACGCTCGCAAGTGGTCTGCATGGCGACGAACTTGCCGGTTTCGCCGGAGCGCAGGAGGCCGGTCATGACATCGACGGCATGCAGCGCGAGTTCCATCGAGCAGCGGTGCGGCCGCCCTTCGGCGATCGCCAGCGCCATGTCGGCCAGGCCCGCCGTGCGGTAATTGGCCATCATGCCTTGGCCATGCATCTCATTGGGAACGCCAAGCGGATGCTTCCATTTCGGCAGCTTCTTGACCGGCTTGCCTTCTTCGGTGAAGCGCACGTCGCCGCCGAAGAAGTTCGGATCCGGCACGAACACCGTCCCGCCCTCGCCATAGAGTTCCATCGGCGCGTGGCCGTGAGCCCACACATCCCAGCTGGTGTTCAGCGTGACCACGGCGCCGTTCTCGAATTCCAGCAGGCCATGGATGGTGGTCGGCGTGTTGACCGGGATTTTTTCGCCTGCGCGCGGCTTTGAGCTGATGGTCCGTTCCTTGGCCGGGGTCGTCGCGAAGGCCGCCACCTGCTTCACCGGCCCGATCAGCTGGATCAGATTGGTGATGTAGTACGGTCCGATGTCCAGCACTGGTCCCGCCCCGGGCTGGAAGAAGAAGTCGGGATTGGGGTGCCAATGCTCCATGCCGTGGCCCATGACGTGGCAAGTGCCGCTGGTGATCTTGCCAAGCTTCCCCTCGTCGATCAGTTCGCGCACCAGCTGGTGCGCGCCGCCGAGGAACGTGTCCGGCGCCGAGCCTATGCGCAGCCCCCTCTTCTGGGCCCGCGCCTTGAGGTCCTGACCCTCCTTGAGCGACAGCACGAACGGCTTTTCGGAATAGACATGCTTGCCGGCATCGAGCACCTGCTTCGAGACTTCGTAATGCACGGCCGGAATGGTCAGGTTGACGATGATGTCGATATCGTCGGCCTTGAGCAGATCCTCGACGGTCTCGGCGCGCAGCTTGAATTCCTTCGCCCGCGCCCTGGCCGCGTCCATGTTGATGTCGGCGCAGGCGCGCATCTCGATGCCGCGAAACAACGGCGCCAGCGAAAAATACGCCTTCGAGATGTTGCCGCAGCCGATGACGCCAACACCCAATTTCCCAGTACCCAGCTTCTTTGCCATGGTGGTTGTTCCTAGTAGCTCTTGACGGTTGCGATCGAGCGGCGGGCGAAGCGCTCGATGTCGTTGGGATTGTCCTGTTCCATGACAAAGTATTTCGCCGCGCTCTTGGCCCGCAGCACCTTGATCAGGCCGGCCCAATCGATCGTGCCGTGGCCGACATCCGACCAGCCATCCTCATCCAGCCCCTCGCCCGCCTTCGCCATGTCCTTGACATGGACGGCGACGATGCGCTGGCCCTGCTTTTCGATCCAGGGCAGCGGGTCGGAGCCGCCGCGCACTACCCAGGCGACGTCCATTTCCCAGCCTATATTGGGCGCGGACGACAGGATATGGTCCTGCGGCACCGAGCCGTCGGCGAGTGTCTTGAACTCGAAATCATGGTTGTGCCAGGCGAAGCCATAGCCGGCCTTCGACGCGACCTCGCCGACCTTGGCCAGGCGCTCGCCAAAGGCGCGCCAGCCGGCGGCGTCGGATGGCCTGTCCTCGGCCATCAGATAGGGACAGATCAAAAGCTTGACGCCGAGCGTTTCGGCGATCCGGCGCACGCCGTCGAAATCATTCTCCAGCGCATCGATGGAAAAATGCCCGGTCGGCATGGCAAGGCCGTTCTTGTCGAGCTCGGCGCGGAAGGCCTTGGGATCGTCATAGACGCCGCCGAACCCTTCGACCTCGGCATAGCCGAGCTTGCCGAGCATTTCGAGCACATCGGTCCAGGGCAAGAAATTGCGGGCGCTGTAAAGTTGGAATGACCAGTTCATCGTCTTTGTCCGTTCTGCTTGGGGATTGTCCTTGGGAGGATGGTTTTCTTGGGAGCTACATGCGGTTGCCGGATGGAGTATCGAACAGCGAGGCGCGGGCAGGATCAAAGCCGATCCTGATCGGGTCGCCATTGCGCAGCGTTTTTTCCGCCTCGACACGGAAGGAAAAAATGCGGCCGCCGAGCTTCGTCCACACCAGCGTATCGGAGCCCATCGGCTCGACGATCTCGACGGCGGCATCGGTGGCGAAGGGCATGGAATTCGCGGCCTCGCCAAAGGCAACGTGCTCGGGGCGAATCCCGAACACGCAAGGCCCGCTCTTGTTGCCGGCGCCATCGAAGCCATAGCGCTCGAGCGGTATGGTCAAATCCCCGGTCTTGAACACCGCCGTCGTGCCGGTCTCCAGCTGCCCCTCGACGAAATTCATCGCAGGCGAACCGAGGAAGCCGGCGACAAACCGGTTGACCGGGCGGTTGTAGATGGTCTGCGGCGCGTCGAGCTGCTGGATGACGCCGCCCTTCATCACCGCGATGCGGTCGGCCAGGGTCATCGCCTCGATCTGGTCGTGGGTGACATAGATCATCGTGTTCTGCAGCTTGCGGTGCAGAAGCTTGATCTCGACGCGCAGCTCTGAACGCAGCTTGGCATCGAGATTGGACAGCGGTTCGTCGAACAGGAAGACGTCGACATCGCGCACCAGCGCCCGTCCGATCGCCACGCGCTGGCGCTGGCCGCCGGAAAGGGCCGCCGGCTTGCGCTGCAGCAACGGCTCGATCTGCAGGATCTCGGCGGCGCGCGCGATGCGCTTGGCGATCTCGTCCTTGGCGATGCCGGCGACACGCAGCCCGAAGGACAGGTTCTTCTCCACCGTCATTTGCGGATAGAGCGCATAGGACTGGAAGACCATGCCGATGCCGCGGTCCTTGGGCTCTTCCCAGGTGACGTTCTTGCCCTTGATGAAGATGCGGCCTTCCGAAATGTCGAGCAGGCCGGCGATGCAGTTGAGCAAGGTCGACTTGCCGCAGCCGGAGGGTCCGAGCAGCACGATGAACTCGCCTTCGGCGACATCGAGATTGAGCGTCTGCAGCACCGAGACCGCGCCGAAGTTCAGCGACAGGTCCTGGATCGAAACGCTGGTGCCGTTCGCCGCCATCGCCATCACCCTTTCACCGCGCCGGCGGCGATGCCGCGCACGAACAATTTGCCGGAAATGAAATAGACGATCAGCGGCACCAACCCGGTCAGGATGGTGGCGGCCATGTTGACGTTGTATTCCTTCACGCCTTGCACCGAATTGACGATGTTGTTGAGCTGCACCGTCATCGGATAGGTGTCGGGACGGGTGTAGACGACGCCGAACAGGAAGTCGTTCCAGATGCCGGTCACCTGCAGGATGACGGCGACGACGAAGATCGGCAGTGACATCGGCAGCATGATGCGCAGGTAGATGCCCCAGAAGCCGGCGCCATCGACGCGCGCCGCCCGGAACAGTTCCTCCGGCATGGAGGTGAAATAATTGCGGAACAGAAGCGTCAGGATCGGCATGCCGAAAATGGAATGCACGATCACCAGGCCGGTAAGGCTGCCATAGAGGCCGATCTCGCGCAGGATGATGACGATGGGATAGATCATCACCTGGTAGGGAATGAAGGCGCCGACGATCAGGATGACGAAGAAGGTGTCGGCGCCCTTGAAGCGCCAGTTGGCCAGCGCGTAGCCGTTCACCGAGGCGATTGCGATCGACAGGATCACCGAGGGAACGGTGATGCGCACCGAATTCCAGAACCCGCGCGAGAGCCCGTCGCAATTGAGTCCGGTGCAGGCCTGCGACCACGCCTTGACCCAGGGCTCGAAGGTGATCTCGAGCGGCGGCGAGAAAATGTTGCCGAGGCGGATCTCCGGCATGCCCTTCAGCGAGGTGACGACCATCACATAGAGCGGCAGGAGATAGTAGAGCGCCACCACGATGAGCGTGCCGTACAGGAAAATGTTCCGGCGCGAGAACACGTGCCGCGGCTTTGGTCCGCTCGGGCCGGAGGCGCCAGCCCGGAGGTTTGACGACGTGGCGGACAAGGAGACGGCATGATCAGACACGCTTGCGGCCTCCGAATTCGAGATAGGCCCACGGCACGATGACGATCATCACCGACAGCAGCATCATGGTCGAGGCCGCAAAGCCCTGGCCGAGATTCTGGGCGAAGAACATGTAGTCGTAGACGTATTTGGCCGGCACTTCGGAGGCGATGCCCGGCCCGCCGCTGGTCTGCGCGACGACGAGGTCATAGACCTTGACGATGCCCGACGCGATGATCACCAGCGTGGTGATGAACACCGGCCGCATCATCGGGATGATGATGAACAGATAAGTCTTCCACATGGGAATCCCGTCCACCCGTGCGGCCTTCCAGATGTCCTCGTCGATGCCGCGCAGGCCCGCCAGCATCAGGCACATGATCAGCCCCGTGCCTTGCCAAAGCGCCGCGATCGATATGCCGTAGATGACGATGCTGGAATTGTAGAGCGGATTGAAATCGAAGCTGGCCCAGCCGAGGCTTCGTACCACGCCCTGGACGCCGAAATCCGGATTGAGCAGCCATTGCCAGACAAGGCCGGTGACGATGAAGGAGAGCGCGAAGGGGTAGAGGAAGATGGTGCGGAACGTGTCCTCGAAACGGATCTTCTGGTCGAGCAGGGCCGCCAGCAGAAAACCGATCACCAGCGAGAACACCAGTGAGATCACACCGTAGATCAAGAGGTTCTCGATCGAAATCAGCCAGCGCGGCGTCGCCCACAGCCGGTAATACTGGTCGAGCCCGACGAAATTCAGCCGCGGCAGCAGCTTCGAATTGGTGAAGGAATAGAGCACCGTCCACGCGGTGCCGCCGACAAAGACCACCATTGCGGTGAGGATCATCGGGATCGAAGCGACCTTCGCGTTGAGATTGCGGAAGAGTTGGCTCGGGCGTTCGCTCTTGCTCATCGGTACAGCCGTGCTGGATCGGATAAGGGCGGAAAGTCAGCACGCCTTGGCTCCCGGCCCTGTCTGGCAAGGTCGGGAGCGGGCGGCTCGTCGGTCGTCAATCAGCCGAAGCGATGATGTCGGCGAAGCGCTTCTGCGCCTCTTCGAGGCTCATGTCGGGCTTGGCGAAGAACTCCGAGAACAGGTCCTCCTTCTGCTTCTGGCTGTCCTGCGAGAGCAGCTGGTCCGTCCATGGGATGACCGCGCCCTTGGCCAGGATGGCGAGGCCTTTTTTCATGCAGTCATTGGCCGCGTTGAGGTCGACGTCGCCGCGCACCGGCAGCGAGCCCTTCTTGAGGTTGAAGGCGACCTGGGTCTTGGGATCGAGCAGCGTCTCGGCCAGCACCTCCTGCGCCTTGGCCTTGTCGGCGTCCTTGAGCAGCGGGAAATAGAAGGCGTCGCCGCCCGTTGCGATGACCTCGTTCAGGCCGAGGCCGGGAAGGCAGGTGTAGTCCTTGCCGGCGGTCTTGCCGGCGACCTGGAACTCGCCCTGCGCCCAGTCACCCATGATCTGGCCGCCGGCCTTGCCGGTGATGACCATGTTGGTGGCCTGGTTCCAGTCCTGCACATTCGTGTTCTTGGCCATCTTGCGTGCATCGTCGGCCGCCTTGAACACCTTGGCGACTTCGGGACCGGCTGCGAACTTGGCGTCCTTGTCCTTGTAGACCTTGAGGAAGGTGTCGGTTCCGCCGACCGCGGCAAGCAGCACGTCGAAGGCGCCCGATGCCTGCCAGGCCTGCCCACCGACCGCGAGCGGCACGATGCCTGCCTTCTCCAGCGCCGGAGCGGCGGCCACATACTCGTTCCAGTTCTTCGGCACCGGCACGCCGGCCTTCTCGAACGCCGCGTTCGACAGCCACAGCCACTGCCAGGAATGGATGTTGACCGGCACGCAATAGATCTTGCCGTCGATGGTGCAAGAATCGAGCAGGCTCTTGGGCCGTACCACTTCCGTCCACTTGCCCTTGGTGGCGACATCGGTGAGGTCGCGCATAAGGCCAGCCTGAACCAGCTCTTCCGCTTGCCTGCCATGATTGAACTGCGTGGCCCCCATCGGATCGCCGCCGGTGATGCGGCTGATCATGATCGGCCGCGCCGTGCCGCCGGATCCGGCGATGGCGCCGTCGACCCAGTGATTGCCGGTGGCGTCGAATGCCTTGGCGAGTTCGGCGACCGCCGCCGCCTCGCCGCCGGAGGTCCACCAATGGGTGACTTCCAGATCGGTCGCGGCCGCCGGCCCGGCAAAGTTGAAAGTAACCGTCGCGGCAAAGGCAGCGGTCAGGAATTTGTATCGCATTTCGGCTTCCTCCCAGAAATCTGAAACGTTACAGATTTTCGATACGGCAATTGAAGACCATACGCAACCCTTCCGGCAAGTGTCACTTTGACATTTTTCGAGCTGCGAACAAAATCATCTCGCTGCTGCGGCGTTGTGCGGCGCAATATGCAAAACTGCACCGCTCTCTAGGCAAAAGCAGCAAGAAACTTGCCAGGAGTACGCTTCCCTCTGAATCCCAACGTTTTTTCGGCCTGCGGTTTGACGGCGTCTTTTTGCGTCCGCCCGCGCCCGTTTACACCGATCGTGACAAGCTGTAACGTTTCAGTATACTACTTCCACTGTAGGTGACGCGCCATGGGGAGCGGCCGCAACATTGCCGGGCTGCCCGGCGGCTGCTATGCGCCTGATGGGCGGGACGGATGAACAGACAGCGCACGGCCAAGGGTGACGAGGCGACGGCACAGGAGCGGCCGACGCTGAGGACGCTTGCCTTCATGACCGGGCTCGGTGTCACCACCGTCTCGCGGGCCTTGAAGGACGCGCCCGAGATCGGCGCCGAGACTAGGCGCCGAGTCCAGCTCGTGGCCAAGCAGATCGGCTATCGGCCGAACCGCGCCGGCGTGCGCCTCAGGACCGGCAAGACCAATGTCATCAGCCTCGTGCTCAACACCGAGCACGAACTCATGAGCTTTGTTTCCGACATCATCTATGGCGTCACGGAAGTCATCGCCGACACGCCCTACCACCTGATCGTCACGCCCTATTCGCGCTCGCAGGATCCGCTGGATCCGGTGCGCTATCTCGTGGAGACCGGTTCCGCCGACGGCGTCATCATTTCACGCACGCAGCCGAACGATCCCCGGGCCCGCTACATGCTGGAGCGCGGCATTCCCTTCGCGACCCACGGCCGCACCGATATGGGGCTCGTGCATCCCTATCATGATTTCGACAATTACGCCTTCGCGGCCGAGGCGGTGCGCCATCTCGCCGGCCTGGGCCGCCGCCGGCTCGCTTTGGTGACGCCGCCGGTGGGTTTGAGCTACTACCGCCACACGGTCGACGGCTTTGCCGACGCTCTGAGCGAAGTCGGCGCCAGCGAGGTACCGTTCAACACCGTTTCGATCGACCACTCGATCGAACAGATCAGGAGGAGGACCGCGCAGCTGATGCGGCGCGACATCAGGCCGGACGGCATCGTCAGCAGCGCCGCCGCCGCGACCCTCGCCATCGTCGCCGGCATCGAGGACGCCGGCCTCAAGCTCGGCCGCGACGTAGACGTGGTGTCGAAGCAGTCGTCGGAACTGCTGCATCTGTTCAGGCATGAATTGCTGGTCGTCAACGAAGACTTCCGCCTGGCCGGGTCCGAACTCGCCCGCTCGGTGCTCGGCTGGATCGGCGGCGCCGCGCCCGGCTCGCTGCAGAGCCTGAGCGAACCGAAGGGCGTCGTGGCCTATCGGCGCTCTGACTGAGCGTCTGCCCGGATCTGATCGGGCAAGTCCACATGCATCCCGTCAAACCAGGAACCGTTCTGGTCGGTAGCCCCGCGGTTCACATGAAGTCCGAAGCCGGTTGCTCCCGGATCGGCTAGTTCGGCACGAAGCCGCATGCTCGGGATCAGATAATCGCCACCATTCTGCCGCCGATAGGGAATGGGCGCCGTGGTCGCCAGTGTCCGCATCCGTTCGCGCAGGCGTTCGGCGACAAGCTCGAAGCCCGCCGCATCGAGACGGTCCGCACTGTACATCACGAACGGCGGAAGCACGTCGTAGCCCGGATAATAGAGGATTCCGTGATTGATCGGGAACAGCAGGTCGTCGATCGGTCCGTTGACGCCGCGCGGGGAGTAATGATCCTCCCAGCCGCCGGCTGTCACAATCAGCATCGCTCGCTTGCCCGCGAGTGTGCCCTCGCCGTACCGGTCACCCCATCGCTTGTCGCTATGTTCGCCGACGCCGTAGGCGAAGCCGTAGGCGAAGACCCGATCGACCCAGCCTTTCAAAATCGCCGGCATGGTGAACCACCACAGCGGAAACTGCAGGATCAGCGCATCGGCCCAAAGCAGCTTCTCGATCTCGGTCTTGACGTCTGCGGTCAGAGCATTGGACTCGTATGCTTGTTTGGAGGCCCCCACCGGCACCAGCCGCGCGTCTGGCGAAAGCTCGGGGAAGTCAGCGCGGTCGACCTCCGATTTCCAACCGTCCGCATAGAGGTCGGACACCCGAACCTCGTGGCCTTGAGCTGTGAGTTCCTTGACGGCGACGTCACGCAGCGTGCCGTTGAGCGACCGTGGCTCGGGATGGGCAAAGACAAGTAGGACTTTCATGATTCGTCGATCCTCTGTTGGAAACATTGACCCTGAGATAGCCAACAGCCGCATCATCCGCTACATGTCGAGAATGCATAATATTCTGCCGATTAATGGATAAATCAGCTGTCACGCTCGAGCGCATGCGCACCTTTGTGCGCGTTGCTGAACGAGGCAGTCTGTCGGCGGTCGCGCGTGAACTCGGGATCGGCCAGTCGACAGTCACGCGCCATTTGAGGGAACTGGAGGAGGCCGTCGGCGTCGCCCTGCTCAGCAGGACCACCCGGCGTGTCACGATGACCGATGAGGGCAGCCGCTATTATGCAGACAGCGTGCAGATCCTGCGCCTTGTCGAACAGGCGGGCGACGAGGTTCGCGGCACGCGCGCGGCGCCCGCGGGCACGATCCGGCTCTCCTGCACCGCCGCCATTGGGGTGCTGCATGTCAGCCGGCTTATCTTCGCGTTTCAGGACCGCTATCGCGACATCGGCGTCGATCTCAGCCTCACCGACGAACGCATCGACCTCGTCATGGAAGGCGTCGACATCGCGCTTCGTCTCGGCCCGCTCACCGACAGTTCCATGAAATTGCGAGCGCTCGGCCAATCCCGGCGACTGCTCGTGGGGGCGCCCGACTATCTCGCTGAACGCGGCAGGCCTGAAGGTCCCGGGGACCTGGCCGATCACGAAGGTATCCGGATGTCAAACGTTGCCGGCAGCGACACCCTTGTGCTGCAAGGACCAGACGGCAACCGCCATACAGTGCCGTTTGCAGGGCGCCTCCGGGTCGACCACGGGCTTGCCGCACGCGAAGCCCTGCTCGCCGGGCGCGGCATTGCGCCCGCCCACCAATGGCTTGTCGGCGATCTCCTGGCGTCCGGCCGGCTTGAAGCGATTCTGCCGGACTATGCGCTGCCTTCGGTTCCGCTCAGCATGCTGATCGTCCCCGAACGGGCGGGCATCGCCCGGGTCCGGCTGCTGGTCGATTTTCTTGCCCAACAGGTCGGCGGCATCCCCGGGATCGAGAAGCCGCATGTGGAGCGATAAGTATTCCGGCACGGCAGCCAAGCTAAGCCGGATGTCTCCATGAGCGTGATCTAGCCAGCCGCGCCGCTGCCCCACGGTCCGTGGAACGCACCCTGCTCGCCGATGCGCTCGAAACCATGCGCCCCGAAGAAGTCGCGCTGCGCCTGGATCAGGTTCGAGGTGCCGCGGCCCTGGCGGTAGCTGTCGAAATAGGCAAGAGCCGAAGACAGTGCAGGCACCGGCGCGCCGGCTTCGGAAGCCCTCGCCACGACGCGCCGCAGCGACGGATGCGCCTCCTGCATCAGGCCGACGAAGGCAGGCGCCATCAGCAGGTTGGTCGAAGCGCCGCCACTGAAAGCCTCGGCCATCGTGTCGAGCATCTGCGAGCGGATGATGCAGCCGGCGCGCCAGATCTTGGCGATCGTCGGCATCGGCAGGTTCCAGTTGAACTCCTTCGAAGCGCCGCTCATCACCACGAAGCCCTGCGCGTAGGCGGCGATCTTGCCGGCGAACAGCGCCAGTTCGAGGTCTTTCAGCAGCGCGTCCTTGTCGCCGGAAATCCTGGTCACGCCGATATTGCCATAGGCCTTTTCCGCCGCCTGCCGCTCGTCCTTGATCGACGACAGCACGCGCGCCGCCACCGCCGCTTCGATCGCGGTTGCCGGAATGCCGAGCTGCTGCGCCTCGATGACGGACCATTTGCCGGTGCCCTTCTGGCCGGCGCGGTCGAGGATGATGTCGACCACCGGCTTGCCGGTCTTCGGATCGTCGGCGGCGAGCACCTTGGCGGTGATCTCGATCAGGTAGGAATTGAGCCGGCCCTTGTTCCAGTTGGAAAATACCGTGGCGATCTCCTTCGGCCCCATGCCCAGGCCGTCACGCAGGATGCCGTAGATTTCGGCGATCATCTGCATGTCGGCATATTCGATGCCGTTATGGATGGTCTTGACGAAATGCCCGGCGCCGTCGGTGCCGAGCCATGCGGCGCAAGGTTCCTCCTTGAACTTGGCGGAGATCGCGGTCAGCACCTTCTCGACGCGCTTCCAGGAGTCTTCCGTGCCGCCGACCATGATCGAGGGTCCGTGGCGCGCGCCCTCCTCACCGCCGGAGACACCCATGCCGATGAAGGTCAAACCCGAGCCAGAGAGCTCGGAGAAGCGCCGCATCGTATCGCGGAAATTGGCATTGCCGGCATCGATGACGATATCGTTGTCGGACAGCACGCCACGCAGCGCTTCGATCTGCTCGTCGACCGGCTTGCCGGCCAGCACCATGATGATGATCGGACGCGGCGGCCGGATCGCGGCGGCGAGTTCCTCCAGGCTGTAGCAGGGGACGACCATGTCCCTGAGCGCACCGGAATTCTCGACGAAAGCGTCGGTGCGTGCCCTTGTGCGGTTGAAGACGGCGATGCGGTGCCCGTGCTCGGCGATGTTCAGCGCCAGGTTGGAGCCCATAGTGCCAAGGCCGATCAGGCCGATTTCGGCTTTTTCCATCGTTTCTTCCCTGCTTTCGGATCTGGTGTTTTCGAGCTTGCGCTCATTGTTGCTTGAATGATTGACGGCCCTTCAGGCCCGCGTCAACCGCCTCGCCCGATTGTGTGGCTGGGGCGTTACGGTCTGATGTCGACCGGCGCCTCGATCTTCACCATCTCGAAGTCCGAGACCAGGATGTCTATGCGCACCATCCAGCGGCCGGGTACCGGGATGATGAGGTTGTCGACACGCCAGCTGCCGTCGCCGGGCCTGGTCGCCGCGCGCTTCAGCGGTTCGATGCCGGAATCGGGCTTCGACAGCACCAGCGTCACCTCCTTGGCGTCGAGCGGTCCGAAATCGCCGGTCATGATGATCATCGAGGCGACCACCGGCCCCGCATGGCCTGGCGTGATGCTGAGATCGGCCATCGCCTGCAGCGCATGGATGTGGACCGAAACCGGCTGCGCCGCCGCGATCGCCAGTGCTCGTGGCGGCGGCGTGAAGCGCCAGCCCGCGGCGACTCCGAAGATCGCCAGCACGATCAGCACTTCGACGCTGACCGAGCGGGTGAGCCTGCGTTGCACCTCGGTCGCTCCCGCCTCGGCCGAAGCGGTGAGCTTCCAGCGATTGACTGCGGCAAGGGTGAACAGGAAGACCAGCAGCACGAGCTTGACCAGCAGCAGCCGGCCATAGGCTGTGTCGAGCAGCGCCGAGGGTATCTGCACCTGGATCACGGCCAGCACGATGCCTGCCGCGGCAAGCAAGGCCACCACAGGCAGGATTGCCCATGAGAAGTGGTGCAGGAATTCGACGGCGCCCGCCGCTTGACGTTTCAGCGCGAGACCGAGCGGCACCAAAGCGCCCGCCCAGAAAGCGATGCCGACGCCATGCACGAAGACCAGCGGCCGTGTCAGCCATTGCGGTTCGGCGGCACTGGCATGGCCGCTGGCGGCGAGTGCGACGCCGACGCCAGCCAGTCCGGCAAGGGCAAGCGGCCTGGCGGCCGCGCGCGGTCCGGCCAGCGACAGCAGGCCAAGTCCCAAGGCGACCAGGGCGATCAGCACCGTCCAGCCGAAGCTGGTGCCGAGCCCGGTGCGCCAGATCACCGGCTGCGCCAGATGGGAGAGCGGCGCCCCCAGCGCATCGAGACCCTGAAAGCCCAGCGACAAGGGTGCCGCCACCAGCCCGCACAAGATCGCGGCCGTGACAAAGCGACGGCCGGCACGGCCATCCCCGGCCAGCCAGGCAAAGGCGAACGCGCCGCCAATGCCGAAGAAAAGGCCCATGTAGAGAAAAACATTGCCGATCCAGATCGCCGACCGCAGCGGCCAGTCAATCGCCTCGGAGACGGCCGGCGGCTCGCTTGGCGCGCCGACGGAAAACAGCAGCGAGCCGCCGACCGGATGGCCGTCGGCGGAAATGACACGCCAGCTCAGCACATGCGTGCCGGATTTGAGCGCCCGCGGATTGTCGATCTCGACCGTCTGGTCGCTGAGACGGAAGTCGGTCAGCGGAACCGGGGTGCCGTCGGGCATCACCAACGTCAGCACCAGCGGCGAGACCGGCTCGCTGAAGGTCAGCGAGAACCGCGCCGGGGCCTGCGCCAGCACCGCACCGTCGGCCGGATCGGTCTTGATCAGCGCCGCATGGGCAAGGGCCTGGCTTGTCGAGGCCATGACGATGAGCGCCATGGCCGCGGCGAGCAGCCCGCCGGCAATCCAGCCGACGAGCTTGCTGTTCGTATCGACCATCCAGGAAGGTATTGCGATCATGCCGTGCCATGGGATGCGGCGCTCCGACAGGCAGAGCGCCAGGGAGAAAAGCTATTTCTTCGGCGTGAGCTTGATGCCGGGCGCCGGGTTCTCCAGCGCGTCCTCATCCTGTCCGGCCGCCGGAATCTCGATCCAGCGGGCCGCGGCATCGCCGCATTCCTGCACCACCGGGAAGTACAGCTTCTGGCCGACGGGCAGGTCGGCCGTCAGCGTCGCGCGGAAGACGAACTCGTCGTAGAATTCATCCGGCAAATTGCCGCCGCTCCAGTCGATTTCCTTGACCCCATCGGCAACCGCCTGACCATAGAGCTGGTAGGATTTTTCATATTTGCCCTTCTTGGCCTGCAGCGTCCAGCCTGGCTTCGGCATCGGCTTCACCGCGATCACCCCTTCCGGGATCTGCACGCGCACGGCCGTCGTCGCCTTGCCGTCGCAGCCATGCGGCACGCGCAGCACAGCCTTGTAGGTCGAGCCGACTGCCGCCTCCTGGGTCTCCAGCGTGATGTGCGCGAAGGCGGCATTTGTCCCCAGCACGAGAAACGCTCCGGCCGCCAAAAGATATTTGTTCATGATGGTCCCTCTGATTTCAAAATTGGTGATCGGCGCGATCAATTGGCGTGGTCGTCCATGCCGCCCATTTCGCCCATCCCTTCGACGGCGAACTCGATATTGACCGTGCCGGCCTTCTCGAAGGTCAGCGTGGCGGCGAATTTTTCACCCTGCTTGGGTTGCCGCTTCAGGCCGATGAACATCAGGTGGTAGCCTCCCGGCGCCAGCGCCACCTTGCCGCCTGCCGGGACTTCCAGGCCACCATCCACCGGCCGCATGGTCATGACGCCGTCCTTGACGCCCATTTGATGCAGCTCGGCCTTTTCCGAGACGTCGGAGGAAATCGACAGCAGCCGGTCCGGTGTACTGCCCTTGTTGACGATGGTGAAATAGCCGCCGGCCACCTTGGCGCCGGCCGGCGTGGCGCGCGACCAGGGATGCTCGATTTCGAGATCGCCGACCTTGAACTCATGCGCCAGGACGGCCTGGGCGCCCAGGAAGACAAGCGCGAGGGCCAACGCGGCAATGCCGAGATCGGCTTTGAAGCGAGACAGGGTGCGGCCGAACACAGTGCCCGCCGATATACGGAAAGAATGGGACATGGTTGCTCCATGACGTGATGATCGCGCCGTCGCCGGTCGCGAATGCTTGATCTTGGATGAGTACGCTCGCGAAAGGTTCCGCAAGCAAGCAGGCTCAAGCCGCCAATGGCGGCGCGCGCGGGTTCGATGGGGAGCGTTCGCGGGCGAAGTCGAGGTGCGTGGTCGCCGGGAAGACGAAGGCGACGGTCTCGAAGGAAAGGGACGCAAGCGCAAGCCCGGCATCGGCCGGCGGCGCATAGGCCGGCGAAAACATGCTGCAGCCGAGTGTGCAGCAGGCCGGCGGATGGGACGGGTGCTGGTCGCCGCCGGGAAGCTGTGTGGCGCCATCGTGGGTACAGATGACGTTGCCGAAGGCATCGAGCTGCGCGGTATCAGGCCCGATGCTGAAGGCGAACGTACCAAGTGTCGACTGGAGCAACAGCAGACAGGCCGCGACAAGCGCGACCGGCATGCTCCAGCGTCTCTCCCGGCGGTTCACCATTTGCCTCTTCAAACGATCGATGACTATCCCTACCACGGCAGCCAGAGGTCGAAAATCGGCAATTCCATGCTGCGGCAACACGGCAGGATCAGTTCTTTTGGGATGGCCGGCTTTCCGGGATGGAGGTCAGCAATGTCTGGCGGGCCGACTTCAGGTGCTTGCGGCAGGCGGCATCGACCTTGCCGAGATCGCGCGACTTGAGCGCCTCGATATAGGCCAGATGCTCGCCGATCGCGACTTCGTTGCGCTCGCGTTCCTGTGCCTTGTTCCACTGGTAGTGGTAGTGGAAGATCATGGCGATGACGTCGTAGAAATCGACGATGAAGCGGTTGCGTGAGGCGCGATGAATGAGCCGGTGCAAGCGCTCGTCCAGCTCCGAGAACTCATTGAAACGCGTCGCGATCTCGCGTGCCAGAACGCGGTGTTCCCCTTCCAGCCGATCGAGATCGCTCCATACCGGACTGTCCTGCGGCAGCGCCGTGAAGGCGGCGGCCGAGCGCAATTCGAACATTTCGCGGATCTCGGTCAGTTCCAGCGCGAAGGCCCGCGTGAAGCCTTTCAGCACCCAATGGCTGTTGCGGCGTTTTTCGATCAGGCCGAAGCGGGAGAAGCGGATCAGGAACTCGCGTACGCTGGTGGTGCCGACGCCGATCTCGCGCGCCAGTTCGAGCTCGTTGATCTGCATGCCGGCCTCGGCGCCGCCGGCCAGCAGCCTGCGCATGAACGACCGTTCGATGATCTCGGCCAGCGTGTCGGTCTCTTCCTCGGGAAAGAAATCATCCACACGTGGGTCGCGCAGCACCGTCTTGGCGCGCTTGTTCCAGGCGATCAACCCGGTTTCTTCCATGCGCGCCAGGATGCTGCGCACGGTCGTGCGGCTGACTCCCAGCAAGGCGCCAAGTTCCGGTTCCGAGGGCAGGCTGCGCGTCTCATCGAGCAGCCTCAGACAACGGTTATAGGCGTCCTTGTAGACGTTGTTGCTCTTCGACATCCCCTGACCCGTTGCACGCCAGCGCTTGCGGCGGCCGGCTTGAAGCGCAATATGACGTTCCATCGTCTGCAGCGCCACCACTTACCCAGGGCGGAACCGCCGTGAAAAAACAATTGACGCAAAACTGTTTTTTCACGATAAAAGACATTAACTCTTAACAGGCGCGTGTCAATCCGCGCATCCCAGGATCACCCAGGAAACCGCCCGTGAACGTCTCGAATACCATTCTTCTGTCCCCCGCCGACAATGTCGCCGTTGCCAATGGGCGCATCGAGATCGGCACCGCGCTGCCGGGTGGCGCGCTCGCTGCCACCGTCATCGAGCCCGGCCACAAGGTGGCGATCAAGCCGATTGCCGCGGGTGAAGCCGTGGTCAAATACGCTCAGGCGATCGGTCGCGCCACGCAGGACATCGCGCCGGGCGAGCATGTCCATTCGCACAATCTGGTCTTCGAGGCCGGCCGCCTCCCCGTGGTGCCGCCAAGCGAGGCCGAGCATGCGACGGAAGCGGACCGCGCCCGGACATTCATGGGCTATCGCCGCGCCGACGGCCGCGCCGGCACGCGCAACTTCATCGGCATCATCGCCAGCGTCAATTGCTCGGCCACCGTCTGCCATTCGATCGCCGACACCGCCAACCGGACCCTTTTGCCGAAATATCCCGGGATCGATGGCTTCGTGCCCATCGTCCATGGCCAGGGTTGCGGTATGAGCGGCACCGGCGACGGCATGATGGTGCTGCACCGCACGCTTGCGGGCTATGCCCGCCACCCGAATTTCGGCGGCGTACTGATGGTCGGGCTCGGCTGCGAGGTCAACCAGCTCACGCTTTACGGCCAGAAGGGTGCCGCCGCCGGCAAGCGCCACTTCAACATCCAGGATGCCGGCGGGTCGCGCAAATCGGTCGAAAAGGCGATGGGCGTGCTGGCCGAGATCGCCGAGGAAGTCGGTCAGTTGAAGCGCGAGCCGATCCCCGTCAGCGAGATCGTCGTCGGCCTGCAATGCGGCGGCTCCGATGGCATGTCGGGTATCACGGCCAATCCGGCGCTGGGTGCGGCCGTCGACATCCTCGCTGGCGTCGGCGGCATCGGCATCCTCTCCGAAACGACGGAAATCTATGGCGCCGAGCACCTGCTCGCCTATCGCGCCGCAAGCCCCGAGGTCGCCAAGAAGCTCGATGGCTACGTGAAATGGTGGGAGGATCACGTCGCCAAGCATGGCGCCTCGATCGACAACAATCCGTCGCCTGGCAACAAGCGCGGCGGCCTAACCACCATCCTGGAAAAGTCGCTGGGCGCGGTCGCCAAGGGCGGCCAGACGCCGCTTAACGGCGTCTTCGGCTACGCCGAGAAGGTCACCGGCAATGGGCTGGTGTTCATGGACACGCCCGGCTACGACCCGGTCTCTGCCACCGGTCAGGTCGCGGGCGGCGCCAATGTCATCGTCTTCACCACCGGCCGCGGCTCCTGCTTCGGCTGCCGGCCGACTCCCTCGATCAAGGTCGCCACCAACTCGACCATGTATCACCAGATGGAAGAGGACATGGACGTCAATTGCGGCGTCATTGCCTCCGGCGAAAAGACCATCGCCGGCATGGGCCGGGAGATCTTCGAACTGATCGTCGAGACGGCTTCGGGCCGCAAGACCAAGAGCGAGGATTTTGGCTACGGGGACAACGAATTCGTGCCCTGGCATCTCGGCGCGACGCTCTGATTTCGATTGATGTCTGGTAGACTGCCCGGCCGGACAGGTGGCCGGGATAGGGAGGTTGCGCATGGAAAAACGCCGCATCGGCCAGACCGCGTTGGAGGTCACCGAAGTCAGTTTCGGCGGCGCCGCGATCGGCGGCCTCTACCGGGCGTGTTCGCGCGAAGCGGCAATGGAAACGCTGCAGGGTGCCTGGGAGGCGGGCCTGCGCTATTTCGACACCGCGCCCTTCTACGGTTTCGGCCTGTCGGAACGGCGCTTCGGCGATTTCCTGCGCTACAAGCCGCGTGATTCCTATGTGCTGTCGACTAAGGTCGGCCGCCTGCTTCACCCGGTGCCCGAAGATCAGGTGCCAGACCACTCCTATGTCGATCCGCTGCCCTTCGCGCTGGACTACGACTATTCCTATGACGGCATCATGCGCTCGGTCGAGTTCAGCTATGCGCGCCTTGGGCTAAACAGGATAGACATCCTGTTTGTCCACGATATCGGCGTTTACACGCACGGTGTCGAGAAAACCAAGTTGCACTTTCGCCAGTTGATGGACGGCGGCCTCAAGGCGCTCGAGGAGCTGAAGCGGGCCGGCACGATTTCCGCCTACGGGCTCGGCGTCAATGAAGTCCAGATCTGCCTCGACGTGATGCGCCGCGCGCCGCTCGACTGCATCCTGCTCGCCAGCCGCTATTCCTTGCTCGACCGCAGCGCGGAAGCCGAATTGCTGCCGCTGTGCCGGGCGCAACGGACCTCGCTTGTCATTGGCGGGGTTTTCAACTCAGGCATATTGGCGACCGGGCCGGTGCAAGGGGCGCATTTCGACTACCAGCCCGCCAGCCGCGATGTTCTCGACCGTGTCGACGCCATGGAGAAGATCGCCGCTGAAGGTGGCTACCCGCTGCCCGCCGCCGCGTTTCAGTTTCCTTTGCACGAACCCGCGGTCGCCACTGTGCTGACCGGTACCGCAAAATTGGCAAACCTGACGCGCAACCTCGAACTGCTCGATATCGACGTGCCGGAGACGGACTATGCCAGGTATCGTCCCTACACGGTGGTGCAGGAACTGCATTGAAGCGCATCGTCGCGATGTGCACGGGCGCGCGACCCGCCTTCGCGATGTCGCGATCCAAAGAAGAATGAACATTCCATATTGACTGAGCTATGGAATTAATATTCCATAGCTTTACAGAACGGAAACGGGAGCGCCTGACCGCGACAAGGGAGAAGCCGCCGCTAGGGGAGTCATTGTCTGGAAGAACTGGCTGAAACACCGCTTGCATCGGCTGGATCGATGCACTATCAAAACGGTGCAACTGTTTTTTATTGATAAAGTTCTGTTTGGGCCACGCCTATCCGGACGGAGCTTCCGTTAACGTTCACCGGGCGACTTAGGGAGGATCCTATGAAATTCGTGACCAGCATTCTCAACCGCCGCGCCGTCATGGCCCTGGCGGCAGCATCGATGCTCACCGGCGTCATGCATACCGCACCGGTTTCGGCGGCGGATGTGACCATCCCGATCATCGTCAAGGACACCACGTCCTTCTACTGGCAGATCGTTCTGGCCGGCGCCCGCAAGGCCGGCAAGGATCTCGGCATCAACGTGCCGGAACTCGGCGCCCAAGCCGAGACCGACGTCAATGGCCAGGTCTCGATCCTCGAGAACGCCGTCGCCAGCAACCCGGCCGCGATCGTGATCGCGCCCACCGAGTTCAAGGCGTTGGGCAAGCCGATCGATGAAGCAGCCGCCAAGGTCAAGGTCATCGGCATCGACTCCGGCGCCGACTCCAAGGCCTTCACCTCGTTCCTGACCACCGACAACGTGCAGGGCGGACGCGTCGCCGCGGACGGCCTTGCCGCCGCCATCGGCGCCGCCAATGGCGGCAAAATCGAGGGCGACGTCGCCCTGATCACCAACGCTCCCGGCGCCGGCTCGCTCGAACAGCGCAAGCAGGGCTTCACCGAGCAGCTCAAGGCAAAATATCCCGGCCTGAAGCTGGTCGCCGACAAATACGCCGACGGCCAGGCCACCACCGGCCTCAACATCGCCACCGACCTGATCACCGCCAATCCGAACCTCAAGGGCATCTTCGCCTCCAACCTGATCATGGCGCAGGGCGTCGGCCAGGCCGTCGCCGAGAACAACCTTGGCGGCAAGCTGGCGCTGGTCGGCTTCGACAGCGACGAGAAGCTGATCAAGTTCCTCAACGACGGCGTCATTTCCGCCCTCGTCGTCCAGGATCCCTACCGGATGGGCTACGACGGCATCAAGACCGCGCTCGCCGCCTCGAAGGGCGAAAAGGTCGAGGCCAATGTCGACACCGGCGCCAATCTGGTGACCAAGGCCAATATGAAGGACCCCAAGATCGACGCGCTGCTCAATCCCAAGCTCTAAGCAGCCGGCGTTCAAAACCGCTTCCGGGGCCAGAGGCCCCGGAAGCATCCGCCGCCAAAGCGGCTTGGCGATCAGCCCGTTTGGCCTTCGCCTGAAAGACGACCGCAGCCTCGCCGAATGCCAACCGCGAGGCCAATCTGGGAGGATTGTCATGACGCCGACGGCGCAGGAACTGCATCCGGCCCCCGTGCTGGAACCCGGCAGGACCATCCTCGAACTGCGCGGGCTGGAAAAACGCTACCCCGGCACCCATGCGCTGAAGCCGGTCAATCTCGCCTTCAAGTCAGGCGAAATCCACGCCATCGTCGGCGAGAACGGCGCCGGCAAATCGACCCTCATCAAACTCCTGACCGGCGTCATGCCGCGCACCTCTGGCGAGGTCCTCTGGGAAGGCCAGCCGGCAGCCCTGGCGACGCCGCATGAAGCGATGGCGCTCGGCATCAATGCCGTGCACCAGGAAGTCGTGCTGTGCCGTCACCTGACGGTCGCCGCCAACATGTTCCTTGGCGAGGAAAATTCCCGTTTCGGCATCCTGCAGCAGCGCGCCATGGTCAGGGAAGCGCAGACGATCATCGACGATCTCGGCTTCGACCTGCCGGCGCATGTCGTGCTGGGTGATCTCACCATCGGCCAGCAACAGCTGATCGCCGCTGCCCGCGCCACGGTGCGCGGCACCAAATTCCTGATCTTCGACGAACCCACGGCCTACCTCACCCGCAAGGAGGCCGACCAGCTTTTCACGCTGATCCGGCGCCTGAAGGGTGAAGGCGTGACGATCATCTACATCAGCCATCGCATGGAGGAGGTCTTCGAACTCGCCGACCGGGTTTCCGTGCTGCGCGACGGCACGCTGGTCGGCACACGCAATATCGCCGAGACCAATGATGCCGAGCTGGTCAAGATGATGATCAACCGCTCTATCGAACAGGTCTATCACAAGGAGCATTTCACGCCGGGCGCTCCGATCGTCGAAACAAGGAACCTGTCGGGCAAAGGC
Organism: Mesorhizobium sp. BR115XR7A; assembly: GCF_020165315.1. Taxonomy (NCBI): domain Bacteria; kingdom Pseudomonadati; phylum Pseudomonadota; class Alphaproteobacteria; order Hyphomicrobiales; family Phyllobacteriaceae; genus Mesorhizobium; species Mesorhizobium sp. BR115XR7A. The sequence goes on along the minus strand of NZ_JAIUHW010000009.1, from coordinate 51,191 downwards.
TTCGAGAACATCTCGATGACGGTGCGTGCCGGTGAGATCGTCGGCCTCTATGGACTGATCGGCGCCGGCCGCAGCGAGTTCGTCACCTCGCTCTATGGACGTCACAAGAAGTCGGCCGGCCAGATCCTGTGGGAAGGCAAGGACGTCCAGATCAACTCCGAGCACGACGCGATCAAGCTCGGCATGGCACTGGCGCCGGAAAGCCGCCGCGACCAAGGCCTTTGCCTCAATTTGCCGGTTGGCCTCAACCTCAATTTGCCGATCTACAAGCGCATCTCCAGCAATCTGTTGATCTCGAATGCGAAAGAGAAGGCCGAGGCCGACCGTCAGATCGCCGGCCTGAGGATCAAGACGCCGACGCGCGGGGCGCTGGCGTCGAGCCTTTCGGGCGGCAACCAGCAGAAGATCGTCATCGGCAAATGGCTGGCGCATGGCGCCAAGCTGTTCATCTTCGACGAACCGACGGTCGGCGTCGATGTCGGCACCAAGGCGGAGATCTATCGCCTGTTCGGCGAGCTGTTGTCGAAGGGCGCCGGCATCATCCTGATCTCGTCCTATTTGCCGGAGGTCTACGAACTGGCCGACACGCTGCACGTGTTCCGGCGCGGCAAGCTGGTGGCCACGCACGGGTTCCACACCGCCAGTCACGAGGACATTCTCACGCAGGCGCTCGCCGAGAAACAAGAAAAACTGGGAGGACAGACATGAGCATCGAGGCGATCCCCGCCGAAAAACCGAAGCGCAACTACAACGTCCTGTTCGGGCTGACGCTGCTGGCGCTGCTGGTGCTGCTCTGGATCGTCCTGTCCCTGGCGACGCCAAGCTTCGCCTCGGGCAACAACATCGCCAATCTTCTGCGGCAGGGCTCGATGATCGCCATCATGGCGGTCGGCCAGACCTTCGTCATCATCACCGGCGGCATCGATCTGTCGGTCGGCGCGGTGGTCGGCTTCGCCACCGTCGTCGTCGCCATGCTGATCAATGCCGGCGTTCCGATCGCGGTCGCCATCCTGATCACCTTGCTCGTCGGTGTCGCCATCGGCCTTTTCCATGGCTTCGGCATCGTCAAGATGGGCTTGCCGCCGTTCATCATCACGCTGGCGACGCTGACCTCGCTGCGCGGCATCGGCCTTTTGATGACCAACGGCAACTCGATCAACATCAACAGCGACAGCTTTACCGCCTTCTCGCGCAATTCTTTTATCGGCATCCCCAATTTGTTCTGGATGGTGATCCTGGTGGGTGTGCCCGCCTATGTCTTCCTGCATCACAGCCGTTGGGGCCGCTACCTCTTTTCGGTCGGCTCCAACGCCGAGGCCTCGCGCCTGTCCGGCGTCAATGTCCAGCGCACCATCTACATGGCTTACACGCTGTCCGGCCTGTGCGCGGCCTTCGTCGGCGTGCTGCTCGCCGCCCGCATCGGCATCGGCAACCCGACCCAGGCCGAGGGCTGGGAACTGCAGGCGATCGCCTCTTCGGTCATCGGCGGCACCTCGCTGTTCGGCGCGGTCGGCTCGGTGCACGGGCCGCTGCTTGGCGCCTTCATCCTGGCCACCATCAACAACGGCGCCAACCTGCTCAACGTCAACTCGTTCTGGCAGCGCATCATCACCGGCGCGCTGATCATCATCATCGTCTACTTCGACGGACTGCGCCGCCGCGGCAAATGACGCATTCCAATCGATCGCCGGCCTGGCGCGGGCCGGCGATTTCTTGAACAGACTGGATCAAAGCATGAAAGCCGTCGTCTGCCGCTCGCCCGGCGACCTTGCTGTCGAAGACCACCCGGCTCCCGGCGCCCCACCTCCCGGCTGGGCTCTGGTGGCGGTCAGCCATGTTGGCATCTGCGGCACCGACTACCATATCTTCGAGGGCAAGCACCCTTTCCTCGCCTATCCCCGCATCATGGGCCACGAAGTCTCCGGCACAGTGATCGAGCGGGGCGAAGGCGTCGACCTCGCCCTTGGCGAACCGGTGATCATCAACCCCTACCTTTCCTGCGGCAAATGCATCGCCTGCCGGCACGGCAAGCCCAATTGCTGTGTCAGGATCGAAGTGCTCGGCGTGCACCGCGACGGCGCCATGTGCGAACAGATCCTGGTGCCGGCTAAGAATCTCTATCCCACCAACGGCCTGTCGCTCGCCGACACCGCCGCCGTCGAATTCCTGGCCATCGGGGCGCATGCCGTCCGGCGCGCCCGGGCCGAGCCTGGCGCCCGCACCCTGGTCATCGGCGCCGGCCCGATCGGGCTCGGCACCGCCATCTTCGCCCGCATTGCCGGGTTGGATGTGACACTTCTCGATATGAGCACCGAAAGACTGGTCTTCGCGGCGAGTGAACTCGGCTTTTCGATTCTCGACGGCTCGCAAGGACCCGTGTCCGATCTGGTGCGTGATGCGACCGACGGCGAAGGCTTCGACGTAGTCTTCGACGCCACCGGCAACACGCGATCGGTTCAATCGGCCTTTGCCCACGTCGCGCATGGCGGAGCGCTGGTGCTGGTCAGCGTCGTCAAGGACGATATTGTTTTTTCCGATCCCGAGTTCCACAAGCGAGAAATGACATTGATCGGCAGCCGCAATGCGTTGCGCGCCGACTTCGACCATGTCGCGGCCTCGATCCGCAATGGTGCCGTGCCGTTGGCCAAGCTTGTCACCCACCGCACCACGCTGGCCGATACGCCAGGAGATCTCGCACGCTGGGCGCATGAAAAGTCGGGCCTGATCAAGGCCGTGATCGAGATCGGATAGCCCTACAGCGCCGACAGCTTCAACTCCACCCGCTCGGCCGGAAAACGCGACTCCGAAAACTGGATTGGCTGGCCGTCAGGTGTGACGTTGACCGCAACCGTGACCAGCACGATGGCGCCCGGCTGCAGATCGAGATCGGCGAGATCGGCGGCGTCGGCATGGCGCGCCGAGAGCACGGTCGATTGCCTGAGATAATCGTCGATACCGAAACGTGCGAGCGAGGCGGTGATAGAACCGGTTTGCGCCATCGCCTTGTCGATGCCGGCAAAGCGCCGGGCATCGAACCATCCAGCGGCGCGCGACACTGGCCGTCCGTCAGCCTCGCCGCGTGTCTCCAACCGGATCACCTCGGCACCCCTGGCAAGGCCAAGGCCTTCGGCCACGCGCTGGCTGGCGGGCTCGACCGACGAAGCGAGCAGCACGATGTGCCGTTCCGACGTCTGCCCCTGCAGGCCAGCCGAAAAGCGTGTCCGCGCGCCAATCGGATAGGACAGCCGCTTGCGTGACAGGACGAAGGTGCCGCGTCCCTGCTCGGCCCGCAGCACGCCCTCCTGCACGAGGGCCGATATGGCGCTGCGTACGGTGTGACGGTTGACGCCGTAGCGCTCGGCCAGCGCGACTTCGGGCGGCAGCGCGGCGTTTTCGGCGAACTCGCCGGCGGCGATGGATTGCAGGATCCTGTCGGCGATCTGGCGCCACAGTGAGACGCCGCTGCGCCGCTCGATGCTGTCGGCCACATCATACCCGATCATGTTTTGCCCCCCGGCCTGTCACGCACCCGTCATGGACTCGCGTTAGGTAATATGTATAATTTGTATAGTTGTCTATATCAATAGACAAGTTTAGCTGAGAGGAAGTTGGCGATGCGAGGACAGGAAGGCCGCGACCAGGCCGAGCGCAAGGCCGCCATGGCGACGCTGGCGCAATCGAGCGGCGACGACATCGTGCGGCTCTGGAACGAGTCCGGCCTGCCTTCGCAAGCCGAACTTCTGCGCGGTCCCGAGACGGGCCTGGTCACGCTGCGTGGCCGCATCGGCGGCGGCGGCGCGCCCTTCAATGTCGGCGAGGCGACCGTCACGCGTGCCACTGTCCGGCTGCCATCCGGGCAGGTCGGCCATTGCTACGCGCTTGGCCGCGACAAGCAGAAGGCGAAGCTGGGAGCAATAGCCGACGCGCTCTGGCAGGACCCTGCCCGCCGCACCGAGGTCGAGACCAGGCTGATCGCGCCTTTGCGGTCGGCGCTTGCCGCTGCCCAGGAAAAACGCCGCGCCGAGACGGCGGCAACGAAGGTGGATTTCTTCACCATGGTTCGCGGAGAAGATTGATGGATATCGCTGCGCAATCGATCGAGGGCGGTTTCGCCGATCCGGTCTTCAACGCTCAGACCGTGTTTCGGGCCGTCATGGATGCCATAGCGCGGCCGGGCAGTGTCCACCCCTTGCCACCCCTGGCCCGCCCACCGGCTCCGCTCTCGGCGACGTCGGGCGCCGTAGCACTGGCGCTATGCGACAACGACACGCCGCTCTGGCTCGACCCTCCCCTGCATGCCTCCGCCGCGATCGGGTCCTGGCTTGGTTTCCACACAGGCGCGCCGCTGGCCAACACGCCGGCCGACGCGCATTTCGCGTTTGTTGCCACGCCGGCCGAGATGATGGCGCTCGACGGTTTTTCGCAGGGCACGCAGGATTATCCCGACCGATCGACGACGCTGATCCTGCAGGTCGGCGACCTCGTTTCAGGCACTCCGTTACTGCTGGAAGGCCCGGGCATCGAAACCAGCGCCACGATCGCGCCGGCACAGATGCCGCGCCATTTCGTCGAGCAGTGGAAGCAGAATATCAGGCGCTTTCCGCGCGGCGTCGACATCATCCTCGCCACATCGGACCGCATAGCCTGCCTGCCGCGCACGACGCGTATCAAGACGATGGAGGCGTAAGATGTATGTCGCGGTAAAAGGTGGCGAAGCCGCCATTGCCAACGCCCACAGCCTGCTTGCCGACCGCCGGCGCGGCGACCGCTCGGTGCCCGCACTTCGCCTCGACCAGGTCGTCGAACAGCTGGCGCTCGGCGTCGACAGGGTGATGAGCGAAGGCTCGCTCTATGACAGGGAACTGGCCGCACTCGCCATTGTCCAGGCACGCGGCGACATGATCGAGGCGATCTTCCTGGTGCGCGCCTACCGCACAACGCTGCCGCGCTTCGGCTACAGCAAGCCGATCGACACCGGCGCCATGCTGGTCGAACGGCGCGTCTCGGCGACCTACAAGGATCTGCCAGGCGGCCAGTTGCTCGGTCCGACCTTCGACTACACGCATCGGCTGCTCGACCCTGAACTTGCCGCTGGCGCCGATGTCGCCGAGCCCTTGCAGCGCGAGACGGAAGCGCAGGCAATGCCGCGCGTCTCGGCGATCCTCGCCCGTGAAGGCCTGATCGAGCCCGATGGCGACATGCCTGGCGATCATGTTCCCGGCGACATCACTCGCGAGCCGCTGGAATTCCCGATGGCGCGCGACATCCGCCTGCAGGCACTGTCGCGCGGCGATGAAGGTTTTCTGCTGGCGCTCGGCTATTCCACCCAGCGCGGCTATGCCCGCAACCATCCCTTTGTCGGCGAAATCCGCATCGGCGAGGTCGAGCTGGAACTCGACGTTCCCGAACTGCCCTTCGCCGTGCCGCTCGGCACGGTGCGCGTCACCGAATGCCAGATGGTCAACCAGTTCAAGGGCTCGGCCAAGGCGCCGCCGCAATTCACCCGCGGCTACGGCCTAGTCTTCGGCCAGAGCGAACGCAAGGCGATGGCCATGGCGCTCTGCGACCGGGCCCTGCGCGCCGCGGAGCTCGGCGAGGATATCGTCGCCGCCGCCCAGGACGAGGAGTTCGTCATCTCGCACTCCGACAATGTCCAGGCCACCGGCTTCGTCGAGCACCTGAAGCTGCCGCACTACGTCGACTTCCAGGCCGAACTCGATCTCGTACGTCGCATGCGCGCCGAGTACGAAGCACGCGAAAATCCATCGAAGGCGGAAGAAAAAAAGGAGGCAGCGGAATGACTGCGCAACCGACAGACATCGCCACCTACAACTTCGCCTATCTCGACGAGCAGACTAAGCGGATGATACGCCGCGCGATCCTCAAGGGCATCGCCATTCCGGGCTACCAGGTGCCGTTCGCCTCGCGCGAAATGCCGATGCCCTATGGCTGGGGCACTGGCGGCGTGCAGGTCACCGCGTCGGTTATCGGCCCCGACGATGTGCTCAAGGTCATCGACCAGGGCGCCGACGACACCACCAATGCCGTGTCGATCCGCGCCTTCTTCAAGAAAGTCGCTAACGTCGCGGTCACCACCGATACCGCCACCGCCACCATCATCCAGACCCGTCACCGCATCCCCGAACATCCACTCACGGCGGGCCAGGTGCTGGTCTACCAGGTGCCGATCCCCGAACCGTTGCGCTTCCTCGAGCCGCGCGAGACCGAAACGCGGAAAATGCATGCGCTGGAAGAATACGGCCTCATGCATGTGAAGCTCTATGAGGACATCGCCAAGCACGGCCGCATCGCCACCACCTATGCCTATCCGGTCAAGGTCGAGGGCCGTTATGTGATGGACCCGTCGCCGACACCGAAATTCGACAATCCCAAGATGCACCGCTCGCCGGCCCTGCAGCTGTTCGGCGCCGGCCGCGAAAAGCGCATCTACGCTGTGCCGCCCTTCACCCAAGTGGTGAGCCTCGACTTCGAGGATCATCCGTTCGAGGTGCAGACTTTCGATCAGCCCTGCGCGCTATGCGCGGCCGAGAATGTCTATCTCGACGAGGTCATCCTAGACGACCATGGCGGCCACATGTTCGTCTGCTCCGACACCGATTATTGCGAGAAGCGGCGCGCCGACGGCCATCGCGGCCACCTTGCCCCCGAAACCGATCTTGCCGCAGGAAACATGGAGCCGGCGCAATGACCGACGAACCGCTGCTGCGCGTCTCGGCGCTCTCCAAGTTCTACGGCTCCCGGGTCGGCTGCGACAATGTCTCCTTCGACCTGTGGCCGGGCGAGGTTCTGGCTGTCGTCGGCGAGTCCGGCTCCGGCAAGACGACGCTGCTCAACTGCCTGTCGACGCGGCTGCTGCCTTCCTCCGGCACCGCCAGCTACCGCATGCGCGACGGCCAGTTCCGCGAACTCTACCGCATGAGCGAGGCCGAGCGCCGCTTCCTGATGCGCACCGACTGGGGCTTTGTCCATCAGAACCCGGCCGACGGCCTGCGCATGACGGTCTCGGCCGGCGCCAATGTCGGCGAACGGCTGATGGCGGTCGGCGACCGCCACTACGGCAAGATCCGCGCTACCGCGGTCGACTGGCTGTCGCGCGTCGAGATCGAGGAAGACCGCATCGACGACGAACCGCGCGCCTTTTCCGGCGGCATGCGTCAGCGGCTTCAGATCGCCCGCAATCTCGTCACCGGGCCAAGGCTGGTGTTCATGGATGAGCCTACAGGTGGCCTCGACGTCTCGGTGCAGGCCCGCCTGCTCGACCTGTTGCGCGGCCTTGTCACCGATCTCGGCCTTGCCGCGATCGTCGTCACCCACGACCTCGCGGTGGCGCGGCTTCTGTCGCAGCGCATGATGGTGATGAAGGATGGCCGCGTCGTCGAAAGCGGCCTCACCGACCGCGTCCTCGACGACCCGCGCGCGCCCTACACGCAATTGCTCGTATCCTCGATTTTGCAGGTGTGATGATGGCGCGTGTCCCGCCGACGATCAACGATTGGAGAACTTTCTGATGCCGACCCCACTCGTTGTTTCCGACGTTGCCAAAAGCTTCACCATGCATCTGCGCGACGGCATCAAACTCCCTGTCGTCGCGGGTGTCTCGTTCTCGATCAAGGCGGGCGAATGCACCGTGCTCGGTGGTCCGTCCGGCGCCGGCAAAAGCTCGATACTGAAGATGCTCTACGGCAACTACGCCGTCGACGAAGGCCAAATCATCGTCAGGCACGAGGACGGACTGATCGATCTCGCCCATGCCAGCCCGCGCACCGTGCTTGCCGTACGCCGGCAAACGATCGGCTATGTCAGCCAGTTCCTGCGCACCGTGCCGCGCGTCTCGGCTCTCGACGTCGTCGCTGAGCCACTGGTTGAACGCGGTGAGGAGCGCGAGGCAGCCCTAGCCAAGGCACGCGCGTTGCTGGCCCAGCTCAACCTGCCGGAAAAACTCTGGATGCTGCCACCGGCAACCTTCTCGGGCGGCGAGCAGCAGCGTGTCAACATCGCGCGAGGCTTCATCACCGAGCACCCCATCCTGCTGCTCGACGAGCCGACCGCATCGCTCGATGCGACGAACCGCGACGTGGTGATCGAACTCATCGCCGCCAAAAAGGCGGCGGGCGTCGCCCTGCTCGGCATCTTCCACGATCACGATGTGCGCGAGGCGGTGGCCGACCGCATCATCGACGTCACCGCCTTCGCTCCGGGAAAAATCGCCGCATGACCAGGAAGCTATCGGAGACGCCGCTGGTCCACCCGACGGCGGAGGTGCACAACTCGACACTCGGCCGCTGGACCGAGATCGCCGACCGCAGCCGGGTTTCGGAAAGCGAGATCGGCGACTATTCCTACATGATGCAGGACTGCGCGGTCTGGTGCGCGACGATCGGCAAATTTGCCAACATCGCCGCCAGCGTGCGCCTCAACGCCACCAACCACCCGACCTGGCGGCCGACGCTGCACCACTTCACCTACCGCGCCTCCGACTATTGGGACGACGCCGAGCATGAGAGCGAATTCTTCGCCGAGCGCCGCGCCAAGCGCGTCATCATCGGCCACGACACCTGGCTCGGCCACGGCTCGACCGTCCTGCCCGGCGTCACCGTCGGCGACGGCGCCGCCGTTGGCGCCGGCGCGGTCGTCTCGAAGGACGTCGCGCCCTACACGATCGTCGCCGGCGTACCGGCAAAACCGATCCGCGAGCGCTTCGACCGCCGCACCGCCGAGCGCTACCAGGCGCTTGCCTGGTGGGATTGGGATCACGCGAGGCTGCGCGCGGCACTGGACGATTTCCGAGAGTTGTCGGCGGAGGCGTTCCTGGAGAAATACGGTTGACGCCATTGATGTTTTTGCCAAAGTATTGTTTGGAAAACTCAGCGGCACAGGGCAGGAATGGGCTTTATCGTCTTAATACTTTTTTGTGTTGGAATGGCCCTGTTGGTACTGGGAATTTTGGCAGTGAAGCGTGAGATTAATCGCTGGGGCCAGTCTGACGTAGTCTCCTCAATCATTATGATAGTGGTAGGGCTGGGGTTATCGGCGACAGGATTAGTACCACTCTATATTTTATGGTTCCTCGCCAACCTTACCGGAAAGCCAGGCTAACAGCCTTCCTGTAAACCGGAGACCGTTTCCATCATATTTTGCGGGCTGGCGATGGTCACCGGGGTCGTGGAACGTCAGTTGGGCGCAGGCGATGGTCGGACGCCGTTTCCGCTGCCATGTTGATGATCTTGGGATTGCGTCTATCCTAAGCGCGCTGGTTCCTACTCATCTGTTCGGCACGATGCTCATACAGGGCACCGTTCACATCCCTGACATGTGACTCGGACAGGAGGCATCTCTCCCAAAGGAGATTTCCATGACCGTCAGACCCTCGCTTACCGGATTTTTCGAAGGTTCCAGTCCGACGCCGCCGGTGCATCTCGGCACCCGCTATGACACGTCAGGCAACTTCCTCTTCGAGCCCGGCAACACGGTGGTCAGCCATCTTGTCGAGGGCTCGCCGTCGGAGGCGGTGGTGTTGGCCGTCCGCGAGAAGATGCTGGCAATGCCTGATGCCGACCGCCTCGCCTTCACGCCCGTTTCCAGCCTGCACATGACCCTTTTCCAGGGCATAATCGAATATCGCCGTCGCCTGCCCTTCTGGCCGCGGGACGTGCCGCTCGACACCAGCATCGACGCCATGACCCGCCTCTATCTGGAGCGCCTGAAGGGGTTCCAGGGCTTCGGCCCTTTCAACATCAAGGTGGCCGAGGTCCTGCCGACCGGCCTCACCGTTGCCGGCGCGACCGACGAGGATGCGCGCATCATGCGTGCATGGCGCGATGCGCTCGCGGTGCCGTTCGGCTGCCGGCATCCCGATCACGACACCTACGTCTTCCACATCACCTTCGCCTATCAGATCCAGCGCTTTGATGATGATAGGGCCGCCGCGTGGCAGGCGCTGTTTGACGGTTGCCTGGCGCTTTTCGCGCGCCAGGCGCCGGTGATCGAGATCAAGGCTCCCGCCTTCTGCGCGTTCCGCGACATGAAGCATTTCGAGGAATTGCTGGTGCTCGGCTGATCGCCCGCAAGGCGCCAGTCGCCGCGCCTGTGGAGCGTAACAAAACTGACATCATCGCGACACGGCAGGTTCATGTGGCTGCGTTAGGCGAATGCCTGACGATCAATATGGACCGGACTGGAGCCAGCCCATGTCAGCAAACTCTGCCACGCTCGAAATCCGCGGCGTCAGCCGACGATTTGGCAAGAACACCGCCGTCAGCGACGTCAACATCTCGATCCCGCAAGGGCAGATGGTCGGCGTCATCGGTCGTTCGGGCGCCGGCAAATCCACTCTTCTTCGCATGATCAACCGTCTTGTCGACCCCAGCCAGGGGTCGATTTTTTTTGACGGCGCCGAGGTCTCCCGGCTGCGCGGCTCGCCGCTGCGGCGCTGGCAGCGCGACTGCGCCATGATCTTCCAGCAGTTCAACCTGGTGCCGCGCCTCGACGTGCTGACCAACGTGCTGCTCGGCAAATTGAACCACCGTTCGACCCTGTCCAATCTTCTGGGCATGTTTTCGCGCGCCGAGTGCGCGGAGGCGGTCGCCGCGCTCGAGCGGCTCGACATCGCCCGCACCGCACTTCAGCCCGCCGGCACGCTGTCGGGCGGCCAGCAGCAGCGCGTCGCCATCGCCCGCGCCATGATGCAGCAGCCCAGGGTGATCCTCGCCGACGAGCCGATCGCCTCGCTCGACCCGCTTAACGCCAAGGTGGTGATGGATTCTCTGCAGGACATCAATCTGCGCGAAGGCATCACCGTTGTCACCAATCTGCATACGCTCGATACCGCCCGCACCTATTGCAACCGCATCATCGGCATGGCCGCCGGCAAGGTCGTCTTCGACGGGCCGCCCGAAGAGCTCGACCGCCAAGCCGTGCGTCTTGTCTATGGCGCCGACAGCAATGGCGGCGAGATATCGGAGGTCATCACCTCCACCAGTGTTGCCTTCAAGCAGAAGATCGCCGCATCCGCCGGACCGCTCGAACCCGCATTCCCGGGATACTGAGCCCAGTAAGGGCCAATAGCGAGCAGCCTGGATCGTCCGTCCGCGTCAAGGGCACTTGTCAAGATCAAGAACGCTGCCGGCGCGGGGCCGGAACTTACAGGAGAGATATCAATGTTCAGGAAGATGGTTTTCGGTGCCGTTTCGGTGCTCGCCATGGCCACCAGCATGGCCCATGCCGCCGACATGAAGGAATTTCGCGTCGGCATTCTCGGCGGTGAAAACGAAACCGACCGGCTGCGCAACTACCAGTGCCTGGCCGATCACCTGAAGGCAGAGTTTGGCTTCGAGAAGGTTTCGCTGTTCCCCGCCGCTGACTATGACGGCGTCATCCAGGGCCTGCTCGGCGGCACGCTCGACTTCGCCGAACTCGGCGCTTCCGGCTACGCCAGCGTCTATCTCAAGGATCCGAAGGCGGTTACCCCGATCCTCACCACCAAGCAGACCGACGGCTCCACCGGCTATTATTCGATCGGCCTGGCGCTGAAGACGTCGGGGATCACCGACATCAAGTCGGCCAAGGGCAAGAAGCTCGGCTATGCCGATCCGGATTCGACCTCCGGCTATCTGATCCCGCTGACCCAGATTCCGAAGACCACCGGCGCCTCGAACGAGACCTACTTCGCGTCGACCCAGTTCAATGGCGGCCACGAAAACAACGTTCTGGCCGTGCGTGACGGTAAGGTAGATGTCGCGGTCGACGATTCCTCGGGCATCGGCGACTTCAAGAACGGCTACACCTCCGGCACCTTCCACAAGGAAGTCGCCAAGGGCGCCGTCGACCCCAACGACTTCGTCGAAGTCTGGCGCTCGGGCCTGATCCCGAATGGCCCGCTGGTCGTTCGCACCGCGATCGGCGACGACATGACCGCCAAGCTGGCCGCCTTCTTCACTGACCTGCCCAAGAAGGACAAGGCTTGCTTCGAAGGCGTCGAAGGCGGCGATTTCACCGGCTACGTTCCGGTGAAGCCGGACTTCTACAGCGTCATCGTCGAAGCCCGTAAGGCAGCCATCGGCGGCTAACGGCGAAATTGCAAAAGGGCGGTACCTCATCAAGTACCGCCCTTTTTGCATCTCCGATCATGACCCTTTCCATGACAGCCCCCTCCGGCGCCACCCACCAGATGGCCGATGCCTGGCGACGCCAGACGTCGCTGCGCCGGTTCTATACCGTGCTGGGCGTCGGCCTGCTGCTCGCCGCCATGTTCGCCAGCATGTGGTTCGCCGACGAAGCCAATGCCGGGCACTTCTTCGACCGGCTGCCGCATATTCTGGATTTCCTGAGCTGGCTGGTCCCCAGGGACTGGAACGACGTCTGGCGGGCGCTGTTCGATATCGCCTCGCCGCATGACGCCGGCACTCAGGAATTCAACTTCCCGCTTGGCCGCGTCTACGTCTGGGGCGGTTTCTACATCCCCGAATATTTCGAGCTGATGCTGACCACCGTGAACGTGGCGCTGGTCTCGACCTTCATCGGCTTTGTCTTCGCGGTGCCCTTTTCCTTCATCGCGGCGCGCAACCTGACGCCTCATCCGGCACTGAGGCTAGTGGTCAAGCGCTTCATGGAATTGCTGCGTGCCTTTCCCGAAATCGTCATCGCCGGCCTGTTCGCTGCAATCGTCTCGACCGGTCCGATCGCCGCTATAATCGCCATCGGCCTGCATTCGATCGGCGCACTCGGCAAGCTGTTCTACGAGATCAACGAGAACATCGACATGCGTGCCGAGGAAGGCCTGACGGCGGTCGGCGCCAACTGGTTCGAACGGGTGCGCTTCGCCGACCTGCCTCAGGTGTTGCCCAATTTCGTCTCCTATACGCTGCTGCGCGTCGAGATCAACGTGCGGGCCTCGACCATCATCGGCGCCGTCGGCGGGGGTGGCATCGGCGAGGAACTGAAGCTCTCCATCTCGCGCGGCTTCGGCGCCAAGACGCTGGCGCTGGTGCTGCTGCTGTTCACAACCATCTTCATCATCGACCAGTTTTCCGCCTGGCTTCGTCGCAAGCTGGTCGGCGAACAAGCCTTTATGATGGGGGCGTAAATCATGGCGACCATGACCGCCGAGGAGATTCTGTCGATCGAGGCGCGCCACCCGCAGGTGTTCCGGCGCCCGGCATACAAGCGCTTTGGTCCGCTGCTCCTGTTCGTCGGGACTCTCCTGTATCTGATCTATGCCTTGTGGTTCTTCAACCTGCCGCAGGTGCTGCGGGAATCGCACTGGGAGCGCCTGCCGCTCTTCCTGACGCAATGGATCAGCTACGATCTGCAGCCGGAATTTCGTCTCGACCAGCCGGAGATCACGCCCAAATACCCGCGCTTTTCCGCCCTGGGCGATAACCCGAATCCCGACTGGGTGGTCAGGAATCCAGACGGCACCTTCACTGTGCTGATCGACGGTCCAGCAAAATCCGTCACCTTCGACAAAACCCATGCGACGATTGCCGCGCATGGACAGACGGTGCCAGTGGCGCTGACCAGCGGCAAGCCGGTGGTCTCGGGTACGGTACCGGACTGGATCACCGCCCATGACGACGAGGTGGTGGCCAAGATGGGCTTCGCTGGCGAGGTGCGCGTCACTGTCGACCGCGTGAAGGTGCGCAAGCGCTTCCTCGGCTGGGCGAACTTCGTCTTCGACACGCGCTCGCCCTTCTTCGGCAAATCAGCGCGGGAAGTGATCTCGCTGATCGTCTCGGGACCAGAGCTGAAACCAGGTACCACCAACCTTGCTCTTGCCGGCGACAACATCTGGAACAACGCCCAGTGGCAGCATGGCGACGTCTGGACGAAGCTCCTGCAGACCATCGTCATGGCGTTCCTCGGCACGCTGCTCGGCGGCATCGTCGCCTTCCCCCTTGCCTTCTTCGCGGCGCGCAACATCACGCCGAGCGGCGTGCTCAGCCAGGTGCTCAAGCGCTTCTTCGACTTCATGCGCTCGGTCGATATGCTGATCTGGGCGCTGTTCTTCACCCGCGCCTTCGGCCCCGGCCCGCTGGCGGGAAGTGCAGCGATTTTCTTCACCGAGATCGGCACCCTCGGCAAAGTCTATTCGGAAGGCCTGGAGAACATCGACGACAAGCCGCGCGAAGGCGTGCTCTCGACCGGCGCCAACGGCATCCTGGTGCAGCGCTACGGCGTGATGCCCGAAGTGATCCCGGTCTTCATCAGCCAGACACTCTACCAGTGGGAATCCAACACCCGCGGCGCCACCATCATCGGCGCCGTCGGCGCCGGCGGCATCGGCCTGAAACTGTGGGAAGCGATGCGCACCAATTCCAACTGGGCCAACGTGTTCTACATGGTGCTGCTGACATTGGCCGTCGTCTTTATCTTCGACAACATCTCCAACTTCCTGCGCCGCCGGCTGAGCCGGACGATCCACGATTACAACAGGTTGCAGGCCAGGGAGGGTTAGTGTTGTGACGCAGAAGCGCAAGCATCGTCTCGCCCGGCGCCGAGGGGTCGACCCCCACTCCGTCGAGCTTCGCTCGACACCTCTCCCCCGGTCGACGGGGTAGAGGAAAGGCACCAGACTGTCCGATCCGCGCTTGTCCCCGAAGGCCGAGGCTTCTCTTCGTGTCCCGGCGCCACCAAGCCCCTTCCTCTCCCTCCGGAGGGGGGAGAGGTGGCTCGGCGAAGCCGAGACGGAGTGGGGGAACCACCTGGCAAGCGACGCGAACACAAATAGAAAATGGACCAGACGTAGACGCCTAAGCCGCCTTCCTCCACCCGTCCCTGATATGCCTGTACCCATCGCGATAGACGGCTTCCGGCGTCTCGGAAAAATCCCTCCACACCTTGGTCGCCGCCGCCAGATCCTTCAGCGAGCGACCGAACGCTTCGATCGTCAGCCAGTCGTCATAGCCGCTCTTGCGAATGGCGGAAAAAGTTTCCTTCCACGGAATGTTGCCACGCCCCGGCACGCCGCGATCGTTCTCCGATATATGGATATGCACGACATTGCCCCGGTGCTTCGTATAGGCGCCGATCGGGTCGGCTTCCTCGATATTGGCGTGGAACGTGTCGTACATCGCCTTGATGTGCGGCCGGTCGATGGCATCGATATGCTCCGACAGGTCGGCCATGGTGTTGAGGAGGTAGCATTCGAAGCGGTTCAGCGCCTCGAGCCCGACGGTGACGTTGCGCTTTCCGGCATGGTCGCCGATGGCACGCTGCGAGGCGATCGAGCGCTTCTTTTCGGCGGCGGTCGGTCCGGACCCGGAAAATCCGCCGAGCGTCGAATGCAGCGGTCCGCTCAGCGTGCGGGCGCCAAGCGCATCGGCGCAATCGATCGCCCATTTCATGTAGTCGACACCGGCCTTGCGTGTTGCCGCATCGGCCGAAATCAGGTTCATCGCCGGATCGCCCATGGCTGACACAGCGGTCCGCTCCAGCCCGATACGGTCGAGCAATTCGCCCAGCTTCCTGTAGTCGTCCGGCATGCCGGCGAAGATCGGGATTTCGACACCGTCGAAGCCGGTTGCCTTGATGTCTCGAAGCAGCGGCTCGTGCTTCTTCGATACCGCCGTCGTCCACAAGAACATGCACATGCCGATCTTCATCGACGCCCTCCTCTTTTTGGCGGCCGGCTGATTGCACCGCCGGTTTTCGCCACCCCCCTCATCCGGCCGCTTCGCGGCCACCTTCACCCCGAGAGGGAGAAGAGATATGCGCCAACGCCTCCTCTCCCCCTCGGGGAGAGGTCGGATTGCCCCGAATTGCCTTTCGCAATTCGGTTGGCTATCCGGGTGAGGGGCCCTCGTTACTCGGCGCCTCTTACAGCTTGGTCCAGGCCCCGTTCTTCTTCGACGACTTCACGCAGGCCTCGATGAAGGCCATGCCCTCGACGCCGTCCTGGATGGTCGGGAAGACGACATCCTTTGCTGGCTTGCCACCCTTCTTGCGTGCCGCGCGGATGGCCCGTGCGGCCTCCTGGTAGATGTTGGCGAAGCCTTCGAGGTAACCCTCCGGATGGCCTGACGGAACGCGGCTGACACGGCCCGCCACGGGCAGCGCACCGGCGCCGTTGCGGGTGATCAACTGTTTCGGCTGGCCGAAGGGCGTGTACCAGAGATAGTTGGGATCGGCCTGCACCCATTCCAGCCCGCCCTTCGAACCGTAGATGCGCAGCTTCAGGCCGTTCTCATGCCCGGGCGCCACCTGGCTCGCCCAGATCATGCCCTTGGCCGGATGCGTTTTCCCCGTCGGTTTGAAACGCAGCATGACGTTGACATTGTCGTCGAGCAGCCTGCCCGGCACGAAGGCGTCGAGATCGGCCGACAGGGAGTCGAGTTCGAGCCCGGAGACGAAGCGGGCGAGATTGTAGGCATGGGTGCCGATATCGCCGAGCGCGCCGCCGGCGCCCGCCTGCTTGGGGTCTGAACGCCAAGCAGCCTGCTTCTGGCCGGTGGCGGCGAGGTCCTCGGTCAGCCAGTCCTGCGGATATTCCGACTGCACGATGCGGATGTCGCCGAGCACGCCCTTGGCGACCATTTCGCGCGCCTGCCGCACCATCGGATAGGCGGTGTAGTTGTGGGTGAGCACGAACACCTTGCCGGTCTTTTCGACGATCGCCGCAAGCCTTTTCGCCTCGGCCAGGGTCGTTGCCAGCGGCTTGTCGCAGATCACGTGGATGCCTGCTTCCAGGAAGGCCTTGGCCGCAGGCACATGCACGTTGTTGGGAGTGACGATGGCCACCGCCTCGATGCCATCCGAGCGCTTCGCCTCGGCCTTGGCCATTTCGGCGTAGGACGCATAGCTGCGCGAGGGATCGAGCCCCAGTTCGGCAGCCGAGGCTTTCGCACGCCCCGGATCGGCCGACAGGGCGCCGGCGACCAGCACGAAATCATTGTCCATGCGCGCCGCGATCCGGTGCACCGCGCCGATGAATGCACCCTGCCCGCCGCCGACCATGCCGTAGCGGATCGGGCCGCCTCCCGTTTCCGACTTCGATGCACCAACCATGTTTTTCTCCCTCGTGTGAGATACCCCTCCCCCGAGGGAGAGGGAAAGCCGTGTCAAAATCCCATCATGGCGCGCAGCAGCTTCTTGTCCGTGGTGCCGGCGGCGAAATCGTCGAATGCCTTCTCCGTCACCCGGATGATGTGGTGCTGGATGAAGGGCGCCCCCTCGGCCGCACCATCCTCCGGATGCTTCAGGCAGCATTCCCACTCCAGCACCGCCCAGGAATCGTAATTGTACTGGGTCAGCTTGGAGAAGATGCCGCCGAAATCCACTTGCCCATCGCCGAGCGAACGGAAGCGGCCGGCGCGGTTCGTCCAGCTCTGGTAACCAGAGTACACGCCCTGCCGTCCAGTCGGATTGAACTCGGCGTCCTTGACGTGGAACGCCTTGATCCGCTCGTGATAGATGTCGATGAATTCGAGATAATCGAGTTGCTGCAGCAGGAAATGCGAAGGGTCGTAATTGATGTTGCAGCGCTTGTGGCCACCGACCGCGTCGAGGAACATCTCGAAGGTCGCCCCGTCGAACACGTCCTCCGAAGGATGGATTTCGTAGCCGACATCGACACCATTGTCTTCATAGGCGTCGAGGATCGGCTTCCAGCGTTTGCCGAGTTCGCCGAAGGCTTCCTCGATCAGTCCGGCGGGGCGCTGCGGAAAGGGATAGAGGTAAGGGAAAGCCAGCGAGCCGGTGAACGACACCGACACATTCAGCCCGAGATTGCGCGATGCCTTGGCACCGAACTTCATCTGTTCGACAGCCCATTCCTGTCTCGCCTTCGGGTTGTTGTGCACCGACGGCGGCGCGAACCCATCCATCTGCGCGTCATAGGCCGGATGCACCGCCACCAATTGCCCCTGCAGATGCGTCGACAGTTCGGTGATCTCGACCCCGGCGTCAGTGCAGATGCCCTTCACCTCATCGCAATACGCCTTGGAAGACGCCGCCTTCTTGAGGTCGAACAGGCGCGCGTCCCAGGTCGGGATCTGCACGCCCTTGTAGCCGAGGCCGGCGGCCCATTTGGTGATCGACGCCAGCGAATTGAACGGTGCGGCATCACCCGCGAACTGCGCCAGAAACAGTCCAGGGCCCTTCATTGTCGTCGGCATCGGCATCCTCCTCGTTTGTCACGACCAAGCATAGCGCCTGATGAAAGCAGGGCCAGTCACTTTGGTCTTTATCGCGTCGGACGCTCTGCCGACACCGCCATTCTGGTATGACCAAATAAGGCAATCTGGTCAAGCCTTGGAATGCGCCGAAAAGGCACCCCGAAAGCCCAAAATAACGGCACATATCGCAATGTAATCAATAAACTAATTCACCCTGAAAGTTGCGTCGCCACAGTTGTTGCCGTCTCAAGGAATTTGCTGTAGACCTCATTTCAGACCCAATTGGTCTAACCAGTTTGCAGTAAAAGGCTGGGGATGCCTTGGGAGGAACCCTTGCGTCGTCTTCCGGCGATGCATGTCGCAGGCAAACCATACGGACGAATCTGGGAAGGACAGACCATGCATCTTTCGACGCACAACTGGATGCGCGCGGAACCGCTTGAGACGACGCTGAAGCGCATCAAGAAATTCGGCTATGAGTCGATCGAGATTTCCGGCGAGCCCGCGCAGTACAAGACCAAGGAGACGCGGGCGCTGCTGAAGGAGCATGGCATTCGCTGCTGGGGCGCGGTGACCTTGATGCTGGGTGAACGCAACCTCGCCGCCAGGGACCAGGGCCAGCGCGAGCGCTCCGTGCAATACGTCAAGGACGTGCTGACGATGGTCGGCGAATTCGACGGCGAGATCATCACGCTGGTTCCGGCGACCGTCGGCAAGGTGGTCCCGGACGGTACCGAGGAAGAGGAATGGAAGTGGGTGGTCGACGCGACCCGCGAATGTTTCACCCACGCCAAGAAGGTCGGGGTCAAGATCGCCGTCGAACCGCTCAACCGCTTCGAAACCTATCTGTTCAACCGCGGCGCCCAGGCGCTGGCGCTGGCTGACGCGGTCAGCCCCGAATGCGGCGTCTGCCTCGACGCCTACCACATCCACATGGAGGAATTTAACGTGCATGACGCTATCCGCCAGGTCGGAAAGCGCCTGTTCGACTTCCATGTCGCCGACAACAACCGCTTTGCCGCCGGCCTCGGCCAGATCGACTGGCCAAGGATCGTCGCCACCTTGAAGGAGGTCGGCTACGACGGCGCACTGACCAACGAGTTCGTCGCCCCGGTCGACCGCACGCCGGCAGCACC
Organism: Mesorhizobium sp. BR115XR7A; assembly: GCF_020165315.1. NCBI lineage: Bacteria > Pseudomonadati > Pseudomonadota > Alphaproteobacteria > Hyphomicrobiales > Phyllobacteriaceae > Mesorhizobium > Mesorhizobium sp. BR115XR7A. The sequence continues at coordinate 31,924 of NZ_JAIUHW010000009.1, read as the reverse complement.
CTATCCCGACATGGTCGAGCGCCATCCGGTCGATATCTCGCCCGAGCAGCTGAAGTTCATCCAGGACCATGGCTCCAGCGTGCTGACCGAGAAATTCTACACCGACCAGATGCGCATCACCGCCGAAACACTGCTGCCGCTGATCAAATAGTCGACTGCCGCTGGGAAATTTGCCCTTCCGCCCCGACCGGCGGCAGGGCTGGGGAAAAACATGCGCATCAAGACAGTCCAGGCCTGGTGGGTCCGCGTGCCGATCGAAGCCGCGAAGCAGCATCGCAGCGACTTCGGCCAGGTGACGACCTTCGACGCCGCCATCCTGCGCGTCGAAACCGATGACGGGCTGGTCGGCTGGGGCGAAGGCAAGAACGCAGCCGGCAGTGCCGGCAGCTACGGCGCACTCGTTCACATGCTGAATCACGAGGTCGGGCCGCAGTTGATCGGCCGCGATCCGGCCGACATCGGCGTCATCTGGGAGATGCTCTACAACGGCGTGCGCCATGAGAGCGCCGCCCGCGCCGGCCACGCCATGCCGCAACTCGCGCGGCGCGGCATGAGCGTCGCCGCCATCAGCGCGGTCGACATCGCGCTCTGGGACATACTGGGCAAGTCGCTGGGCCAGCCGGTCTGGCGGCTCCTTGGCGGCCGCAAGGTCGATCGCATGCAGGCCTATGCCTCGGGCGGCTGGGCCTCCGCCGATGCCATCGGGGAACAGCTGAAATCCTATATCGCCAAAGGTGGCTTCAAGGCGCTGAAGATGCGGGTCGGCGCCATGGACGGCGCGGCACATATTTCCGCCGCCCGCGTGCGCGCCGCGCGCCAGGCACTCGGCCCCGACGTCGAGCTGATGGTCGACGCCCATGGCACCTACACGGTGGCGGAAGCCAAACGCTTTATCCATCTCGTCAACGACCTCGATCTCGCCTGGTTCGAGGAGCCTGTCATCGCCGACGACAAGCCAGGCATGGCCGAAGTGCGCGCCTCCGGCGCCGTTCCGATCGCCACCGGCGAAAGCGAGGCGACACGCTATGCCTTCCGCGATCTCGCCGTGCTCAAGGCCGCCGACATCTTCCAGCCCGATCCTGCCTTCTGTGGCGGCATCAGCGAGGCGATGAAGATCGGCACCATCGCCAGCGCCTTCAATTTGCGCTTTGCGCCGCATCTGTGGGCCGGCGCGCCCTGCTTCTTCGCCGGGCTGCATGTCTGCGCCGCGTCGCCTTCGAGTTTCACCGTCGAGTATTCGCTCGGCGCCAACCCGATGATCCACGATCTGGTCGAAGAGACTGTCGAAGCCCAGGACGGTATGATAGCGATCCCGGAAAAGCCCGGACTGGGATTCACCGTTTCGGAGCGATTCCTGGAGGCGCACGCGCAACGCAATTGACGATGAAAGAAAAGAACCTTCTCGCGGAACTCGCCGCCTATCTGTTCTCCCACTCGGACAAGGAGAGCGGCCGCACGCCGTCGGAACGCGAGCTGGCCGAGCATTTCGGCGTCAGCCGTGGCCAGATCCGCGAAGCGCTCGCCATCCTCGAGGCCATGCGCATCGTCGAGCGCCGCGCCAAGTCCGGCATCTACATCGACACCAAGCAGGCCAGCGTCGAGGCGCTGGCGCTGTTCGCACGTGCCGGCCTGCCGCTCGATCCCTTGCAGATCTATGAAACGGTCGAGTTGCGCAAGATCCATGAGATCAAGGCCGCCGAGCTTGCCTGCTCGCGCGCCACCGAGGAGAATTTCGAGCGCCTGCGCGAAATCCTCAAAGCCTCGGAAGACCGCATCGCCGCTGGCGAAGGTCTGGCCAAGGAAGACCGCGAGTTTCACCTCGAGATCGTGCGCGCCACCAAGAACAGCGTCTTCCACAACATCTGCAGCGTCTACTATCTGATGGGCGAGCAGCGCCTGCCGATCTATTTCAACGATCCTGAACGCAGCGTGCGCTCGCATGCCGAGCACGTGCAGATCTACGAGGCGCTGCTGCGCCGCGACGGCAATCTCGCCCAGGCGCTCATGAGCGCCCATCTGCAGGGCGCGGAAAGCTACTGGAAGGGCCTGATCGAGGGCGGCATGGCGGCTTCGCCCGCGGGCGCGGCACTCGAAAAGGCCTGACCGTGACCCAGACCGTGCCAAAGATCCTGTCGACGCATCCGCTGCACCCGCGCGCCACGGCCAAGCTGGCCGGCGCCGGCCAGCTGGTCATCGCTTCGGCACTCGACCCCGGCACATTGGCGGGGGAGGCCAAGGATGCCGACATCGTCATCGTGCGGGCGCCGCTGCCGCCGGCGCTGTTCGAGGGTGCATGGAAGCTGAGGGCCGCGATCCGCCATGGCGCCGGGCTCGACATGATCCCGATGGAAGCGGCCGCGGCGGCCGGCGTGCTCGTGGCCAACGTGCCGGCGGTCAATGCCCGCTCGGTGGCCGAGCATGTCATGTTCACCGCGCTTGCACTGCTGCGGCAGTTCCGCCGGGTCGACCGCGACCTGCGCGCCAAGGGCTGGCTGGCCGGACGCGAGCATGCCAATGCCAATATCGAACTCGCCGGCAAGACCATCGGCATCGTTGGTCTCGGCGCCGTCGGGCAGGCGGTCGGCCACATCGCCGCACACGGCTTCGACCTCAAAGTGGTGGCAACGACACGCAGCATGCAGCCGGCGCCGGAAAAGGTCGGCTTCCTGTCGATCGACGCGCTGGTCGAGCAGAGCGACATCATCGTGCTCTGCTGTCCGCTGACGCCGGAAACGCGAGGCCTGATCAGGCGCGAACGCATCGCCCGCATGAAACCCAACGCACTGCTGATCAACGTGTCGCGCGGGCCGGTCGTCGATGACGACGCGCTGATCGAGGCCTTGCGGGAGCGTCGCATCGGCGGCGCCGCGCTCGACGTGTTCTCGACGCAGCCGCTGCCGCCAAACCATCCCTATTTCGGCTTCGACAACGTCATCGTCACCCCGCATATGGCGGGGATTACCGAGGAATCGATGATGCGCATGGGTGTCGGCGCGGCTGGTGAAGCCTTGCTGGTGCTGGCGGGCAAACTGCCGATCAATCTGCGCAATCCCGAAGTGGTCGATCACTACCGGCGTCGCTTTCCGGCGCAGATATAGCATCGCGGTTTCGCCCCCAATTCTCCGCGACGTTGCGAGCCATGTCCGGTCTTCGCCTTGCAGTTCTGATTGTCGCAACTTCGTCCATCTGCACCTTGCCGGCATTCGCAGCGGCCGACAGCAGCTATGTCTATTGCGACAACGGACTACGCTGCTTCAAGGCGCCCTGCCCGTCGAACAGCGCGCTCGACCTTGCCACCGGCACCATCACCAAGGGCGTGTCGATCGACACCAGCGGATTGCCGCAGGCCGACGAGGCGATAACGGCCCAGTCCGACGTGCTTTATAGCGGAAAGATCGTGCTCAGGGGCTCGATCGAGCACCGCATCCAGACCTTCACCGGCAAGGAATACAGCCTGCCTTGGCTGGTCGCGACCCGCATCGTGCGCACCGCCAAGGACGGCGAACGCAAGCACTGTTCATCGCACTGATCCGTCATCCGCGACTCACTGCCGCCCCAGCAGCCTCTCCACCGACACGGCGATCCGCAGCAGATGCCGGTCATGGCCATTGCGCGCCACGAGCATCAGCCCCATTGGCAGCGATGGCCCCGGCATCGGCAACGAGATCGCACAAAGGTCGAACTGGTTGGCGACCTGGGTGTTGCGCAGCAGCAGGCCTTCGGTGCGGTCACGCAACTCGGCATCCTCGGCCATGGAAGCGATGGCCGGCGCCGTCACCGGTGTGGCTGGCAACGCCAGCACGTCAACCGATGCCAGCCGCTCATCCATGGCGGCGGCCAGCGCGGTACGGCGGCGGAGCGCCCTGATATAGACCGGCGTCGGCAGCAGCGCCGCCCGCGACAATGGCCCGCTGACATGCGGGTCGACCGGCACGGATGCGCCTGTCGCCAGCCAGTCGGCATGCACTTCCGCGCCCTCCATCGCCGCGATCGAACCGCGCTTGGTGGCCGCGCGCAGATCCGCGATCATGTCGTCGATCGACAGATCCGTAATGTGTGCGCCAGCCTGTTCGATCTTGCCAAGACAATACTCGAAGGCGGATCCAACCTCGCCTTCCGTGTCGCCGAAAAGAACGCCGCGCGGAATGCCGATGCGAAGCCCGGCGAGTGGAATGGCCACCAACTCCTTCGGCGCTTCGCCGGCCATCACCGCGTCGGCGGCGGCGCATATCGAGACGGTTCGGGCAAGCGGTCCGACCGAGTCCAAAGTGCCCGAAAGCGGAAAGGCGCCAGAGAGCGGGACGCGCCGTGCAGTCGGCTTGAAACCGACGACGCCGTTGAGCGCCGCCGGAATGCGGATCGAGCCGCCGGTGTCGGAGCCGATCGAGATGTCGCTCGTCCCCTCGCCCACGGACACGCCGGCGCCCGAGGACGACCCGCCTGGAATGCGGCTGGCATCAACGGCGTTGCCTGGCGTGCCGTAATGCATGTTGTCGCCGATCGCGGTGAAGGCGAACTCGGTCATGTTGGTCTTGCCGATGACGACCGCACCGGCTTGCCGAAGCCGGCTGACGATGGCGGCGTCGCGCTGTGCCGGCGCGGCGGCCTCGCGCATCAGCGACCCGGCCGTGGTCGGCTCGCCGGCGACATCGAACAGGTCCTTGATCGAGACAATGGTGCCGTCGAGCGGGCCGAGTGTCACGCCCACTCTTTTGCGGGCATCGCTGGCGTCAGCCGCGACCCGCGCCGCTTCGGCATAGAGCTTCGTGAAGACCTTCTCGTCGGCCACACGATTGGCAAGACGTGACAGGATGATTTCGAGGCGGTCGCGGATTGGTTGCATGTTGGTGTCGGACTCCGCCAGGATGGAACGTCTTGAAGGCAAGCAGCCGTGGGGACTGCCGAAGGGATAACCCGGCCAGCGTGCCTTTGCACCTGCCAGCGACAGGAAGATACTGATGCTGTACAAAGGCAGCTGCCATTGCGGCAAGGTTGCGTTCGAGGTGGAGGGGGAACTTGAGAGCGTCGTGCGCTGCAATTGCTCGATCTGCGCCCGCAAGGGTGCGCTGCTATGGGCCGTGCCACACGACAAGCTTACGCTCGTCGCCTGGGGCGATGACCTCGGCCGCTACACATTCGGCGAAACGAAGATAGCGCACCGCTTCTGTCGAACCTGCGGCATCCATCCTTTTGCCGAGGACACCAGCGAAGACGGCGCCCATCGCAATCGCTCCCTGGAAGGTCGCCACCATCAGGCCACCGGCGCTTTCAGCCTGGTCGGGCGCTGCCCGCACCAGCCAGCTCTGCAGCTCTAGCGGCACGCTTGGGATCACTGTGGGGCGAAAGGGCCAAAGGCGCTGCCGGAACCTTGCTGAAAGTCCCGGCAACTGGCGGTGAAGCGACCAAGGGCGAACTGCCACCTTGATCCTACTGGACCCAGAAAGCCAATGAGATGCATGACGACGCCTGCCTCTCGGAGACGGAATGCGTGATCCTGCTGATCAACGACACGCCTTACGAGACCTACCTGCCGAAATAGCCGCGCCCTATGACGCGTGCCGCAGGCTGACACCACTGCCCTTGTCGAACAGCACCACCTTGTCAGGATTCCAGGCAAAGCGCACCGGTTGCTCGATCGCGACATCGGTCCTGGCCGGCACCGTGGCGCGAAGCGTTGTATCGCCGACCCGCAGCGTCAGGATCTTTTCCACGCCATGGTTCTCGACGTCGTGGACACGCGCCTCGACCGGTGCGCCGCTTTCCAGATAGACATCCTCCGGACGAATGCCGAAGACGAGCGGGCGACCGTCGGTCGCCGCACTCGCCCCAGCCCCCGTAAAAATCTTGGCCGCCCCCGCGAAGGGCAGTTCGAAATTCAATGGCGCCATCACCGCGCGGCCGTTAACCAGCCTGCCGTCGATGAGGTTCATCGGCGGCGAGCCGACGAAGCTCGCCACATAGGTGTCGCGCGGATTGTTGTAGATCTCGTGCGGCGTGCCGGTCTGGATGATGCGGCCATGGTTGAGCACGCCGACCTTGTCGCCCATCGACATCGCCTCGATCTGGTCGTGGGTCACGAACAGGAAGGTGGCGCCAAGCTGTATCTGCAGGTTCTTCAATTCGGTGCGGAGCGCCTCGCGCAATTTGGCGTCGAGCGCCGACAGCGGCTCGTCCATCAGGAACACGCGCGGCTTGCGCACGATGGCACGGCCGATGGAGACGCGCTGCATCTCGCCGCCGGACAGGCGGTCGGTCTTGCGATCGAGCAGATGCTCGATCCGCAGCGTGCGGGCGGCGCGGTCGACGCGGTCCTTGATCTCGGCATCCGGCAGCCGGCGGATCTTCGGCTTCAGCGGAAATTCGAGGTTTTCGCGCACCGTGTAGCGCGGGTAGAGCGAATATTGCTGCAGCACCAGCGCCACGTCGCGCTCGGCCGCACCCCAGTCGGCGACGTCGACGCCGTCGATGAAGACCTGCCCCTCGCTCGGCTTCTCCAGGCCGGCGATCAGCCGCAGCGTCGTCGTCTTGCCGGCGCCCGTCTCGCCGAGCAGGACAAAGAATTCGCCATCGGCGATGTCGAGGTCGAGCCCGGTCAAGGCCGTGTGGTTGCCGAAAGTCTTGGAGATGTTCTTGAGCTGGATATGGGCCATCAGAGCCTCACCTCAAGCGACTTGCCGCTTGCCTTGTCGAAGAAATGCGCCTGGGTCGGATCGATTCGGGCAAACACCTTCTCGCCCGGTCCGGCAACGAAGCCGCTCTTGGTGCGGGCCCGCAGCATTTTCGAGCCAACCTTGAGGTCGACGATGTCGAAGGAGCCGAGCGGTTCGACGATCTGCGTCTCGACGGCCATGAAGCCATCGGCCGCGTCACGACGAATGAGGACGCCTTCCGGCCGGATGCCAAGTGCGAGTTGGCCGCTAGCGTGGCCGTTGAGTTTCGACAGCAGCGCCCGCGGAAACTCGAAGCCGGAAGCCGCGCCACCAACGGTGACCGAGGCCGATGACGTTGTTTCGGCAACCGCCGCGTCGGCGACATTCATCACCGGACTGCCGACGAATTGGGCCACGAACAGATTGGCCGGCCGCGAATAGACCTCGTCGGGCGTTCCCACCTGCTGCAGCACGCCCTCATGCATGATGACGATACGGTCGGCGAGGCTCATCGCCTCGATCTGGTCGTGCGTGACATAGATGGTGGTCGAGCCCTGCTTGATATGCAGCCGCTTGATCTCGGCCCGCATCTCCTCGCGCAATTTGGCGTCGAGCGCGCCGATCGGCTCATCCATCAGCATCGCCTTCGGCCGCCGCACCAGCGCCCGGCCGATCGCAACGCGCTGCATGTCGCCGCCCGAAAGCGCCGACGGCTTCTTCGCCAGCAGATCCGTTATCTGCAGCGTCTTGGCGACCGAGCGCACTTCCTGGTCGATCTCGCTTTTGCTCTTGCGCGTGGCGCGCAACGGAAAGGCGATGTTCTCGTAGACGCTCATATGCGGGTAGAGCGAGAATGACTGGAACACCATGGCGATGTCGCGGTCGGCTGCCTTCAGATGCTGGACCGGCTTGCCGTCGATGAGGATGTCGCCCTCGTCGATGGTTTCCAGTCCGGCGATGGCGCGCAACGTCGTCGTCTTGCCGCAACCGGACTGGCCGAGCAGGACGATGAACTCATTGTCCGCGATCTTGAGGTTGAGATCCTTGATGACCTGGACGGCACCAAAGAATTTCTGGACGCCGCGAAGCTCGATCTGGGTCAATGCTGTGCTCCCGGATTTCGCGCGTCCCCGGCATGACCGGTGCCGGCCTGTTCCTCGGGTGCGATCTTCGAGGTGATGTTGAAGCCGATCAGCCCGATCAGGATGATGGTCAGGCCGTAGGTGTGCAGGGTCATGTTCCAGGGCTGGCAGAGGGCCACGATGCCGAGCACCATGAGGATCTGCGAACCCGGTTCCAGATATTTCTGATTGATGGCGCGAAAGCTCATTTGCGGATCGCTCCGAAGGACATGCCGCGCAACAGATGGTTGCGGAGCAGGAAGGTGAAGATGGCGACCGGCAGCAGGAACAGGAAGGTGCCGGCGGCGATCACAGTCCAGTCCGGCAGGCCCGAGCCGACCTGGCTCGGGATGAAGGGCGGCGCCGTCTGGGCGCGGCGGTTGGTCATGATCAGCGCGAAGGCGTATTCGTTCCACGCCGTGATGAAGCAGAAGACAGCGGTGGCGGCGATGCCGGTGGCGGCCTCCGGCAGCACGATCTTGAAGAAGGCTTCCATGCGTGTGTAGCCGTCGACCAGTGCCGCCTCCTCATATTCCTTCGGGATTTCATCCATGAAACCCTTCATCAGCCACACCGAGAAGGACAGGTTGAAGGCGGTGTAGAGAATGATCAGCCCGACGTGGGTATCGTTGAGGCCGACCGCGCGGTACATCAGGAACATCGGGATCGCGACCACCACCGGTGGCAGCATGCGTGTCGACAGGATGAAAAAGAGCAGGTCCGCCTCCCCCTTCACCCTGAAGCGCGAGAAGCCATAGGCGGTGAACGTGCCCATGCCGACGGCCAGCACCGTCGAGGTGATGGCGATGATCAGCGAGTTCAGGAAGCGGCTCGGATAGCCCGACCACTGCACCTGGCCCTTGCCGTCGCGCACGATCTTTTCGCCACCGTCGAAGACGACGCGCTCCCACCATGGGGCCGCCGCGTACTCTTCCGGCGACGGCGGACTGCGCAATTGAGAGCGCTTGGTGAACAGCTTCACGAACGGCGATATCTCCGGCTGGAAGACAACGGTCGGCGGAATCGTAGTGGCAAGATTGCGCGGCTTGAACGCTGTCGAGGCGATCCAGTAGATCGGCGCCAGGAAGATGATCGTCACCAGCAGCACGGCGACTATGGCGACGCGGTTGAAGGTGATTTCGGAAGAAGTGCGGACGGCGGCCATCTCAGCGCTCCTTCACCTTGTTGAGATATTTGACGTAGATGTTGGTGATCGCCAGCACCATGATCAGCACGATGTAGGCCATCGCACAGGAGCGCCCGGTCTGCCATTCCTGGAACGCCATCTTGTAGAGCCGGATCGAGATCAGCTCCGCCGTCGGTTGGCTGGTCAGGATGTAGGCGAGATCGAAGGTCTTGAAGGCTTCCATGGTGCGGAAGATGACGGCGATCATCAGGATCGGCGCGACCAGCGGCAGGGTGATGCGGAAGAAGGTGTAGAACGGCCCGGCGCGGTCGATCGCGGCGGCCTCATAGAGATGCTTCGGCACCGCCGACAGCCCGGCCAGCGACAGCAGCATGACGAAGGGCGACCACATCCAGATGTCGGTCAACGCAACGGCGTAGAGCGCCATCTTGGGGTCGGCCAGCCACTCGAAATTGCCGAGCCCGAGCGCATAGTTGATAACCCCCCATGACGGATCGTAAAGCAGTTTCCAGAACAGCCCGACCACCGCCATCGACAGCATCATCGGCAGCAGCAGCAGCGTGGTGATAAGACCCTTGAGCGGAATGTCCCGGTTGAGCAGCATCGCCACGCCGAAGCCGACAAGCAGCTGTCCGACGACCGAGACAATCACGTATTTCGCCGTGATGGCGAAGTTCGACCAGACATAGGGGTCGTTGAGCAGGTCGCGATAATTCTGCAGCCCGACGAAATTCGCCGGCGCATTGGTCGACGCGCGGAAGTCGGTGAAGGAATAGCCGAGCGAATAGATCAGCGGAAAAATGTTGAAGACGATCAGGAACAGAACCGTCGGGATGATGAAGAGATTGCGGATGGAGATATCGCTTAGGCCGCGTGCCGCGGCGCGCGAGGATCTGTCGAGGGTGGTGATCATCGTGGTCGCCAAGACCCTGCTCCCGGTTCAAGAAAAAGAAACGGAGGAGGCGACACCGCCCCCTCCGCGGGACATGAAGGATTATTGGACGCGGCCGTATTTCTTGAAGGTCGCGTTCCAGTCTCCAGCCAATGCGTCCAGCGTTTCCTTGGCGGTGCCGCTGCCGCCGATCATGTAGGGGTAGACGCGCTGGTTGAGCTGCTGCAGCAGTTCTGCGTATTCCGGCACTGCCCAGAAATCCTTCACCTTGAACATGGTCTCGTAGAAGGCCTTGTTGTAGGGCGTGGCGTTCTGGAACTCAGGCGACTTGAGCACCGCCTGGCTGCAGGTATAGCCGCCAAGGGCCGCCCACTTCTTCTGGGTCTCGTCCTTGATGAACCATTCGAGGAACTTCATCGCCTCGTCCTGCTTCTTCGAGTACGAGATGACGGAGATGCCTTGCCCGCCGAGTGCGGCGAACTGGTCGCCATTTGGGCCGGGAGGGTTGGCGAAGAAGCCGGTGTTCTTGGCATTCGGGTTCGACGCTTCGTTGATCAGCGAGGGGAAGAACGCGAAGAAGTTCATGCTCATCGCGGCCAGGTTTTCCGTGATTGCCTGGTTGTCCTCGACGAAGAACGATTTGGCCCAGCCCGGAGGCGTGAACTTGTAGAGCTCCTTGTAAGCATCGAGCGCGGCCACCGCCTTGTCGGAGTTGATGTGACCGTCGACCTTGTAGGTCGTGTAATCGCCCAGCTCACCGCCATAGGAGAACAGCGCGTTCTCAAAGCCCATCGCCATCGCGTCGTAGGAATTGTCGGTGTAGATGGCGATGCCGTATCTCTTCTGATCCGGCCGGTGGAAGAACTCGGCGATGTCGCGCAGCGCCTTGAAATCCTTCGGCACGTCGAGGTCGTAGCCGTATTTGGCTTTGAAGGCTTCCTTTTCCTTGGGATCCTCGAACCAATCCTTGCGATAGGACCAGCCGACGGCGTCGCCCTCAAGCGGGATCGCCCAGTATTTGCCGCTGTTGCCGGGATACTCGGCATAATATTTCACCGTCGCCGGTGCCATGACGTTGCCGAGATCATGCTTCTTGAAGAAGTCGGTCAGGTCGACGTAGTGGCCGCCGGTCGAGCCGGCGCCGAGCCACTGCGAGTCGCCGACGACCAGGTCATAGGCGTCGCCATGGGCGTTGAACTCGGTAAAGGCCTTGGTCTGGAAGTCGGACCAGGGCGTGGTCTCCACCGTGATCTTGACGCCGGTTTCCTTCTCGTACTCGTTGCCGAGTTCCTGCAGGTAATTGGCCGGATCCCATTCCGCCCAGAAGATGGTGAGCGACTTTTCCTGCGCGTAGACGGACGTTCCGCAGGCAAGCGTTAAGCCGATACCAGCAAGCATGCTGGTCACTAACTTGCGCATAATGATTTCCTCCCTTGTGCGCATTCTACCTTGTCGTACGAGCCAGCGACGGAGCCGGCCCTGGTAGTTCCTCCCGTGGTCGCGCTTTTCCGAATTCGGAGCCTCCTCGCTCTGTCCGGAAATGGATCGCAGCCCTCACTTTCGATCCGCTTATCTTCCTTGATCTGGTATTACCAATCCTGCGGCGACGTCAAGCCCTTTCTTGAAAGCCGGCATGGGCCGTTACTGTCGAATTAAAGCTTTATCTGCCTGTTTTCCCATGATTTTCCTACTCAATGATATACATTGACCTTGCCCTATGATCGCATTTTGGGCTAGGATCAGCGGTATGCAGGCAAATCTGGTCGAACCAGATTGGGGCTATTTCGCCGCTCCTGAAGCGGACTCATCACCACCATAAGCCGACTCCGCGATTGCCGTGCGCACCAGCGCACTCGCCGCCCATTGCGCCACCGACATCATCCGGCGGCTGTCCAGCCCCCATATATCCTTGAGCACGATCAGCACCTCCACGCCGAAGATCAGCGACAGAGCCTGCGCCAGCCGCTTGAAGTCGCGCGGCGGCAAGCGGCCCTTGAGCGGCGTCAGCGCCTCCTTCAGCAATTCGACGCGATGGCCGCGCGTGAAGGCCGGCTCTCCGCCCAGCGTGCCCGCCTGGCGCCGCGCCCATTGATCGAGCGACAGCTTCAACGCAGCCTTGAACGTCGCCTCGAAAGCCTCGATGCGGGGCATGGCCGTATCGAACAGTTCGGCGACGCGGCGCTCGGCATCGGCGGCGGTGGACTTCCAGGTCAAGATTGGCCCCAGCCCCTCGTCGACGACGGCCTGCACCAGGGCTGCCTGGCTGGGGAAGTAACGGTAGGCCGTGGCCCGGGAGACCTCGGCTGCCTCCGCCACCTCGCTGACCGAAGGCGTCCCACCCGCCTGCATCAGCCGCGTGGCCGTCTCCAGCATCAGCCGCTTTGTCCGCGCCCGCGGTCCGCGCTCTGCTCTCTCCCCGGCGTTGTCGTCCGTTGCGGGTTGTTGACGTGAGACATCCATGCCAATACGATACGCGCGTCTCAAAAATTTGCAATGGCAGCCCTTTTCCTGGAGTGGCCACGTTGACGCTCTACGGCGCACAAAGCTTTCATCTGATGAACATCACCACCTTCGAACCAACCAGCAGAGGGAGGCGCGGATGAAGCGCATCCATGTGGTGGGCACCGCCGACACCAAGGGCGAGGAACTCGCATTCCTGGCCGATGCGATCGCCGCGACGGGTGCCGTCGTCTGCCGTGTCGATGTCGGCACGCGAGGCGCGACCGTGCCGGTCGACGTCTCGGCTGAAGAGGTCGCCGCCCATCATCCCGATGGCCGCGGTGCGGTGCTCGGCATCGACGACCGCGGCAGATCGGTTGCGGCAATGGCTGGGGCCTTCACGCGCTTTGTCCAGTCCCGCGACGACATATCGGGCATCATCGGCATTGGCGGCGGCGGGGGCACCTCGATCATCACAGCGGGCATGCGCGCGCTGCCGCTCGGTCTGCCCAAGCTCATGGTCTCCACGCTGGCCTCGGGCGACACCGCCCCCTATGTGGACGTGTCCGACATCATCATGATGCCATCGGTGACCGACATGGCCGGCCTCAACCGGCTGTCTCGTGTCGTGCTGCACAACGCCGCCCAGGCGATAGCGGGCATGGCGGTCAATCCGGCGCCTGCGGCGGACGGCAAGGCCTCGATCGGCCTCACCATGTTCGGCGTCACCACGCCTTGCGTGACGGCAATCGCTGAACACCTCCGCTCGACTTATGATTGCATGGTCTTCCATGCCACTGGCACCGGCGGCCGCAGCATGGAGAAGCTGGCCGACAGCGGCCTGCTGTCGGGTGTCATCGACATCACCACGACCGAGGTCTGCGACCTGCTGTTCGGCGGCGTGCTGCCGGCGACCCAGGATCGTTTCGGTGCCATTGCCCGCACCAAGCTACCCTATGTCGGCTCGGTCGGCGCGCTCGACATGGTCAATTTCTGGGCGCCATCGACCATTCCGGAGCATTATCGTGGCCGGCTGTTCTACGAGCACAATCCGAACGTCACGCTGATGCGCACGACCGCGCGGGAATGCCGCGCGATCGGCGAATGGATCGGCACAAGGCTCGCCCATTGCGAAGGCCCGGTGCATTTCCTGATCCCGGAAAAAGGCGTTTCCGCGCTCGACATCGAAGGCGGCGCCTTCTTCGATCCGGAAGCCGACGCAGCTCTGTTCGAAGCCGTCGAGCGCACCATCAGGCCGGGTGCGACGCGCCGCGTCACCCGCCTGCCGCTGCACATCAACGATCCGGACTTTGCCAAGGCGGCGGTCGCGGCCTTTCTCGACATCGCCAGACAGTGAGACCCAGACATGCCAGCCATACCGCGCAAGGACATACTGAAAAAGTTCCGGGGAATGATCGACAAAGGCGTGCCGATCGTCGGTGGCGGCGCCGGCACCGGCCTGTCGGCCAAGGCCGAGGAGGCCGGCGGCATCGACCTCATCATCATCTACAATTCCGGCCGCTACCGCATGGCTGGCCGCGGCTCGGCCGCTGGCCTGCTCGCCTATGGCAACGCCAACGAGATCGTCAAGGAGATGGCCTATGAGGTGCTGCCGGTGGTCAAGAAGACGCCGGTACTGGCCGGCGTCAACGGCACCGATCCCTTCGTCATCATGCCGCTGCTGCTGGCGGAACTGAAGACGATGGGCTTTTCCGGCGTTCAGAACTTTCCCACCATCGGCCTGTTCGACGGCCAGATGCGGCAGAGTTTCGAAGAGACCGGCATGGGCTTCGGCCTAGAGGTGGACATGATCGCCGAGGCACACAAGCTCGACCTCCTGACCACGCCCTATGTCTTCAACCCCGAAGAAGCACGCGCCATGACCAAGGCGGGCGCCGATGTCGTCGTCGCCCATATGGGCGTGACTACCGGCGGCTCGATCGGCGCCACCTCGGCCAAGTCGCTCGACGACTGCGTCATTGCCATCGACGCCATTGCCGAGGCGGCGCGCTCGGTGCGCAAGGATGTCATCCTGCTTTGCCATGGCGGCCCGATCTCGATGCCCGATGACGCCCGCTACATCCTCTCCCACGCCAAGGGCCTGCACGGCTTTTATGGCGCGAGCTCGATGGAACGGCTGCCGGCGGAAGCCGCGATCGCCAGGCAGACGGTGGATTTCAAGGCGGTGACGCTCGGCGCCGCCGCAAAGAACAAGAAGGGATGAGAGAGATGACCGACAGGAGCAAGGTGTTTGTCTACCCGAAGGACGTCAGCGCCTTCGGCTTCGACTGGGGAAAACTGTCTTTGACGGTGGCACCTGAAGTAAACGGCGCGACCCGCTTTTCCGGCGGCGTCGTCGACCTGCCCTCAGGCAAGGGCCATACCCGCCACAACCATCCGGGCGCGGAAGAGATCATCTTCGTCATCTCGGGCCATGGCGAGCAGATGGTCGAGGATGAGAAGGGCAATCCAGTGGTGGAGAAGGTCGGCCCCGGCTGCACCATTTACGTGCCGGAAAGCCGCTTCCATTCGACGCTCAACACCGGCGACGGGCCCATGCAGCTGTTCGTCGTCTATTCGCCGGCCGGGCCGGAACTGGGCCTGCGCGAACTGCCGGATTTCAGGCTGATCCCGCCAGGCAGTTGATCAATCTATTCTGCTAGAGGCAGCGCCGCCCCGAAGGGCGGATGAGGGGCAGCGCCTGCCTCCAAAATTAGGCCGTCCCACCCCTATTCCATCCCCGGCCCCGATCGCCAAACATCACGTACCCGCTCTCGGTCACCGCCAGCGTATCCTCCAGCTTGATGAAGCCGCGCGTCGGGTGAAGCATGGTGGTCTCCACCGACAGCACCATGTTTTTCTCCAGCGGCTTGGCCGCATAGGTGCCTTCATAAGTCACTGGGTGGTTGGTCATCAGGAACGGCGCCTCGTGCGTGATCAGGCCCATGCCGTGGGCGAAGAAATCCGTATAGGGCGCGACCTTGGATGTCTTCAGCACACTCTCCGCATGAGAAATCATGTCACCGCCAAGCGTGCCCGCCTTCACCTTCGAGAAGGCCGCCTGCTGCACCGTCTCGACCTCGGCCAGCAGATCCTCGAGCTCGGCATCGGGTTCGCCCAAAATGCCCATCCTGCAGAGATCGCCAATATAACCGTGATAATTGCCGCCGGAATCGATCGACAGCACCTCGCCCTTCTTCCACGCTTGCGGGGAGGTGGCGCGATTGTGGCTGGAGCCCAGCGTGAGCAGGCAATATTCGAAATGCGCACCGCGATTGGTCTCTTCGCGCCTGATCTGCTCGATCATCTCGGCCTTGGTCGTGCCCTCGCGCGCCCAGGCGATGGTCGCCAGCATGGAATCGGTGATCAGCTCGGAGGCCGTGCGCAGCTTCTCCAACTCCGCGTCGGTCTTGATGGCTCGCATGCGTTCCAGCATGTCGGTCGCATCGATCAGCTTCGCGTCGGGCAATGCCTTGCGGATCAGCGCATAGGCGTCCGACGGCAGGAAACCGGGCTCGATACCGATGCGGGCATCGCCTTTGCCGATCTTCCTGACATGCTCGACGGCAAGATTGGCGGCGTCGAGGGTGCCCCAGCAGGCGGCATGCAGCGTCGGCGTCCAGAACGGGTGGTTCTGGTGCTCGCCGCCTTCCATGCGATTGCCGATATAGGCAGCATGATCCGGACCGCCCTTCTCGTAGACCACGATCGGCAAATAGCGGCTGTGGCCGATCGCATCCATGGCGGCGAAGAAGATGAACTTGTAGCCGCCCAGCAGATATTGCGTGTTGTGCTTGGAGGTCGCGAGCAGCACGTCGATGCCGGCCTCCTCCATCAGCCGGTCGACCCTGGCCTGCTCGAACGGGATATTGCTGACGGCACTCTTGCCCGGCGCAATGTTCATCACTCTCTCCCTGAATTGCCCGGGATCGGCGCTGTTTCGCACCCGATCCGCCGGCTCGGTCAAATCTGCACCATTTTTCTCGCTCTGGTCCAGCCAGAATGTTTACGAACACAGCGCCAGGGCGGTCACCAAAGCGTCATTTGTTCACATATCCGGAAATCTGGTCCTACCAGCCAACCGAATTGACTGGACTTGTGCTAAACTGGTCCAGCGGACGGAAATTTCAAAGCCAAGCAAGGATGCGCCAATTCCGTCTCTGGCGAAACCCTCGGCAAGGCCCATAATCCCGCCGCAAGGATGCCGATGCGCGCGCCGGCGTTCGAGGCCGCGCCCGGTCGGGTGGAGGAGAGGACGGAGTTCAATCATGTCAGGTTTCACCATTTCCAGACGCACCATGCTTACCGGGTCGGCAATGCTGCTGGCCACCACCGCCATGCCGGCCCTGGGCTGGACGCAGACGCCAAAGAAGGGCGGACGGCTCGTGCTTGCCGCCGATTCCGAGCCGCGCAATCTCAACCCGGCGATCGTCGCCTCCAACGGCGTTTTCTTCATCTCCAGCAAGATCGTCGAGACGCTGGCCGAAGCCTCCTTCGACGGCAAGGACGGGCTCGCGCCTCGGCTGGCGGTGAGCTGGGAAGGTGCCGCCGACGGTCTCTCGGCGACCTTCAAGCTGCGCGAAGGAGTCAAATGGCATGACGGCAAGCCGTTCACCTCGGCCGACGTCGCCTTCTCGGCGCTGCAGATATGGAAGCCGCTGCAGAATCTCGGCCGCACCGTGTTCAAGGACCTCAGCACGGTCGACACGCCAGACGATCTGACCGCCGTGTTCAAATTCGCCAAGCCGACGCCGTTCCAGCTGATCCGCAACGCCTTGCCGGCGCTGTCGAGCGTGGTGCCGAAGCACATCTACGAAGTCGGCAAGATCGAGGACAACCCCGCCAACAACGCACCGATCGGTACGGGTCCGTTCAAGTTCGGCGAGTATAAGGCCGGCCAGTACTACCGGCTGACGAAGAACGCCGACTACTGGGGCAAGGACGAGCCCTATCTTGACGAGATCATCTATCAGGTCCTGCCCGACCGTACCTCGGCCGCCGCCGCGCTGGAGGCCGAGGAAATCCAACTCGCGGCTTTCTCGGCCGTGCCGCTGGCCGATCTCGACCGCATCTCCAAGGTTCCCGGCCTGAAGGTCATCACCAAGGGCTATGAAGGTCTGACCTACCAGCTCGTGGTCGAGATCAACCATCGCCGCAAGGAATTGGCCGACCTCAAGGTGCGCCAGGCCATCGCGCACGCCATCGACAAGGACTTCGTCGTCAAGACAGTGTTCCTCGGCTACGCCGCCACGGCCACCGGCCCGGTGCCGAAGAACGATCCGCAATTCTACACCGCCGACGTGCCGATCTATGCCTTCGACGTCGCCAAGGCCAACGCGCTGCTCGACGAAGCTGGTTATAAGAAAGGCGCCGACGGCAACCGCTTCTCGCTCAGGCTCTTGCCTGCCCCCTATTTCAATGAGACGAAACAGTTCGGCGACTACCTGCGCCAGGCGCTCGCGGCAATAGGCATCGACGCGCAGCTGGTCAACAACGACTCGGCCGCCCACATCAAGGCGGTCTATACCGACCACGCCTTCGACCTTGCGGTCGGTCCGCCGGTTTTCCGCGGCGACCCGGCGATCTCGACCACCATCCTGGTGCAGAGCGGCATTCCCGATGGCGTGCCGTTTTCCAATCAGGGCGGCTACAAGAATGACGCGCTCGACGCCCTGATCACCAAGGCCTCCGAAACGCTCGACACCACGGCGCGCACCGACCTCTACAAGGAGTTCCAGAAACAGGTCGCGGCCGACCTGCCGCTGATCAACGTCGCCGAATGGAGTTTTATCAGCGTCGCCAGTGACAAGGTCGGCAACATCGCCAACAACCCGCGCTGGGCGGTCTCGAACTGGGCGGACACATATTTGGAATCGTGACACACTCACGCGGATGAGAATTCGCGAGGAAAGCCGTCGGCAGCAGCCAATCCCCCTCCTTGAGGGGGAGATGTCCGGCAGGACAGAGGGGCGCGCCTGGGCTCGACATTTCGTTATGTCCCTTATCGCGCATTCGAGGTCCGCATGAATCGCGCCCTCGTCCTCCTGCGCCGTCGCCTCGTCGGCAGCATCTTCGTGCTTTTGATCGTCGTCATCGGCACTTTCCTTTTGCTCGAAGCAGCGCCCGGCGATGCGGTCGACGCCTACATCGTCTCGACCGGCGGCGACGCCGGCATGATCGAGCTGTTGCGCCACCGCTGGGGTCTCGACCAGTCGGAGCTGACGCGGCTCGCCAACTACCTCTGGGCACTGCTGCATCTCGATCTCGGCCAGTCTGTCACTTTTTCCCGGCCGACCCGGGACGTCATCCTCGAGCGCCTGCCGACCACGCTCATCCTGATGGTCAGCGCCACCGCGCTCTCCTTTGGCCTCGGCTCGGTGCTCGGCATCTATGCCGGGGCCAGGCCAGGCAGCTTCCGCGACCGTTTTCTCTCCGTCGCCTCGCTGGCTCTCTACGCGGTGCCCGGCTTCTGGCTCGGCCTGGTGCTGATCGTGATCTTCGCCGTCGACCTGCGCTGGCTGCCGATCGGCGGCGTCGAGACGCTGGCCTCGGACAAGACCGGCCTCGACCGCGGCGCCGACATCGCCATCCATATGGTGCTGCCGGTTTGCGCACTCGGTTTCATCTATCTGGCGCTTTATCTGCGCATGATGCGCGCCGGCATGGCCGAGGCCTGGCGCCAGGATTTTGTGCTGGCCGCCCGCGCCCGGGGGTTGTCGCGCCGCCGCATCGTGCTTGCTCATGTCGCCCGAAATGCGCTGCTGCCGCTGGTCACCATGCTCGGCCTGCAGTCGGCGCAGATGCTGGGCGGCAGTGTCGTCATCGAGAGCGTCTTTGCCGTGCCCGGCCTTGGTCGGCTGGCGCAGGAAGCGGTCGCCGCGCGCGACACGCCGCTGCTGCTCGGCATCATTCTTACCAGCGCCGTCCTGGTCATCGTCATCAATCTTGTCGTCGACATCGCCTACGCGTTCCTTGACCCGCGCGTCGGCGCCAGCGGGGCCGGTGCATGAGCCGTCTGCGCCGCTTTCTGCACACGCCCGAGGCGGCCGCCGGTGCCATCATCCTGGCGGCGCTTTTTGCCATGGCGCTGTCGGCCTCGCTGCTGTTTCCCGGCGACCCGCAAGCCATTGCCGGCGCGGCGCTGCTGCCGCCCTTCCAGGACTGGTCGCTGCCGCTCGGCACCGACCGGCTCGGCCGCGACGTGTTGGCCGAGCTGTTCCATGGCGCCCGTACGTCGCTGGCCGTCGGTCTGGCGGCGGCGGCCGCGGCACTCGCCGTCGGCGCGGTGATCGGCACGCTGGCCGGCTTCGCCGGCGGCCTGATCGACGAGGTGCTGATGCGCGTCACCGATGCTTTCCAGACCGTGCCGGGCTTCCTGCTGGCGCTGGCCTTCGTCAGCGTGGTTGGGACCTCGCTCGGCGTCGTCGTCGTTGCAATAACGCTCGGCACCTGGACAGGACCGGCGCGGGTCGCCCGCGCGGAAGTCCTCTCCATTCGCGAACGCGACTATGTCGCCAGTGCCCGCGTCATTGGCATGCATCCCCTGGAAATCGCCTTTCGCGAGGTGCTGCCCAATGCCTTGCCGCCGATCTTGGCGATGTCATCGGTGATCGTCGCCGCCGCGATCCTGACCGAAGCAGCCCTGTCTTTCCTTGGTCTTGGCGATCCCAACCGGGTCACCTGGGGCGGCATGATCGCGGAAGGTCGCGCTGTCTTGCGCACCGCGCCGTTCCTCTCGATCATCCCGGGCATTGCGCTGGTGCTGACGGTGCTCGGCGTCTATCTCGCCGGCGAAGGCATCGTCGAGACGACGGCCGTGCGGAGGGGCCTGTCGTGACAGTACTGGCGTCGATCCGAGATCTGACGGTGACCTACCGCCGTGATGGCAGCGAGGTCGCCGCGCTGAAGAATATTATTCTCGATATCCAGCCAGGCGAACGGCTGGCCATCATCGGTGAAAGCGGTTCGGGCAAGAGCACGCTGGCGCTGGCGATCGCGGGATTGTTGCCGGCGAGCGCCAGGATTGAGGGGAGTATCGACTGGTTCATGCGATCACCGCCAACGTTGGGGGCCAAGGCACCCCCCTCCGGCAGGATAGAGGGGGGTGGGAAGGATCGCCTATCTCTCAACCGTCACAATCAAGCCTCCCTTGGCGGCCGCGACATCGGCTTCGTCTTCCAGGATCCGTCCGCAAGCCTCGATCCGGTAATGGCGGTCGGCAAACAAATCGCCGAAGTCGCGCGCACGCATCTCGGCCTCACATGGGCCCAGGCATATGCCAAAGCCAAAACCCTCCTCGAACGCGTCCGCTTGCCCGACCCCGACTCCGCCCTGCGTGCCTTCCCGCATCAGCTTTCCGGCGGCCAGAAGCAGCGCGTGGCGATTGCCGCCGCGATTGCCGCCGGACCCAAACTGCTGATCGCCGACGAGGCGACCAGCGCGCTCGACACCATCGTGCAGGCCGAGATCGTCGCTTTGATTCGACGGCTCGTGGCCGAGGACGGCATGACGCTGCTGTTCATCAGCCATGACATTGCGCTCGCCGCCGAGCTTGCCGAACGCATCGCCGTGTTCCGCCACGGCCAGTTGGTGGAGTTTGGCAAGACCGAGCAGATTGTCGAAGCCCCGACGCAAGCCTATACCCGCGCGCTGCTCGACGCCCATATCGACCTCGACGCCGAGCCGCTGCTGCACCGAAGCAGGCTGAATGCATGAGCCTGCTGACAGTGTCCAATCTCACCAAACGCTACAGTCGCGGCGGCAAGACCCTTGCTGCGGTGAGCGATGTCTCCTTTCATATCGAGCCCGGCGAAACGCTGGCGCTGGCAGGCCCTTCCGGCAGCGGCAAGTCGACCATCGCGCGGTTGGTGCTGCGCCTGATCGAGCCGGATGGCGGACGCATTGAATTCGAAGGCGATGATTTCCTGGCTCTGGGCGGCTCGGCACTTCGAGCCCGTCGCGCGCGCCTGCAAATGGTGTTCCAGGATTCGCTGGCCGCCTTCAACCCGCGCGCCACGGTGGCGCGCGTCCTCGATGACCCCTTGCGCATTCATGGCGTCGCCCCGCGCACGGAGCGCCCGCGCCGCATCGCCGCCTTGCTGGAGCGGGTCGGCCTGGCGGCCGATCTCGCGCCCCGCGCAATCCATGAAATCTCCGGCGGTCAGCGGCAGCGTGTGGCGATTGCCCGCGCCATCGCCACCAAGCCGTCGCTGATCGTGCTTGACGAAGCGGTGTCGGCGCTCGATGTCTCGGTGCGCGGCCAGATCCTCGATCTCCTGCTGGACCTGCAGCGCGAGGAACGGATCGCCTATCTCTTCATTTCGCATGATCTTGGCGTCGTCCGGGCGGTCGCCCACCGCGTCATCCTTCTCGATGCCGGGCGGATTGCCGAGAGCGGCGATGCCCGAACCGTCATCGACGCGCCGCGATCGGCCATCGGCAAGGCACTGGTGGCGGCTGCGCCCAGATTGAACAGAAACAGACCATGATCCGCTCTTCGAACAAGATCACACCGACAGGACGGCCTACCCTCCAACCATCAACCTGACGACCTCGTCATGGTTGGTCTCGGAAATCTTGCGCTCGCCGGCCTGGACGCCGCGGCGCAGCACGACGATGCGGTCCGAGACCGCGAAGATATCCTGCAGATTGTGCGAGATGAAGATCACGCCGCGTCCTTGCGCCTTGAGCTGGTGGATGAGCGAGATCACCTTGCGCTGTTCCGGCACGCCAAGCGCCGCGGTCGGTTCGTCCATGATGAGGATCTGCGCATCCCAGTAGACAGCGCGGCCGATGGCGACGGCTTGGCGTTGGCCGCCGGAGAAATTGCTGACCGGGGCGTTCATCCGGCTGACGTGGAAATCCAGCCGCTTCATCGTCTCCCTGGCCGCCTCGGCCATGGCCTTGCGGTCGAGCACCGGCAGGAAGCCGAACGCCTTGCGCATCGGTTCGCGGCCAAGGAAAATGTTGGCACCGATCGACAGATTGTCGGCGAGAGCCAGATCCTGGTAGATCGTCTCGATGCCTTTTTCGCGCGCCTCTTGCGGCGTCGCGAATGCCACCGGCTGGCCCCTGAGCAGGATTTCGCCGCCTGTCGGCTGGAACACGCCCGAGATCGCCTTGATCAGCGTCGTCTTGCCGGCACCATTGTCGCCGGCCAGCGCCACCACTTCGCCCGGCCGCACGGCCATGGAGAAATCGTTGAGCGCGCGCACGGCGCCGAAATGCTTGGACAGGTTGCGGACCTCGAGCAAGGGGGTGTTCTGGTCGGTGCTATTCATCCTGGCGGCCTCCACTGAACCGGCGCTGCGCCTGGTCTATGAGCACGGAAATGATGATGACGACGCCGACGGCGATGAACTGCCAGAACGGCTCGACATTGACGAAGACCAGCCCGTACTGGATGACCGCGATCACCAGCGCGCCGGCGACCGTGCCCAGGATGGTGCCGGAGCCACCGAACAGGCTGGCGCCACCGATGACGACCGCCGCGACGCTGTCGAGCAGCAGCGGCTCGCCGGCTTGTGCCGCACCGGCCGTGAAGCGCGCCGCGTAGAGCGCCCCGCCAAGGCCGGCGCACATCGCCGACAGCACATAGAGCCGCAATATATGGCCCCTGATATCGATGCCGGCGCGCCGCGCCGCCTGCACATTGGCGCCGATGGCATAATTGTGCTGGCCGAACCGTGTCTGGCTAAGCAGATAATGCATCACGATGACGAACACGGCAGCGATCATGACCAGATAGGGCACGCCGTAGAACTTGCCATTGCCGAGCAGCGCGAACCAGGAATTCTGAACCGGCACCGTCGTGCCGCCGGCAAGCAGGAAGGCAACGCCGCGCGCGACGCCGAACATGCCGAGCGTGCCGATGAACGGCGGCACCCTGAGGCGCGAGATGAGCAGGCCGTTGATGATGCCGGGCAAGCCGGCGACGATCACCGCGGCGAGGATGCCCGCCAGCATGGCCAGCGGCAAGGGAATGGCGGCGCCCGCCATATTGGTGGCATGCGCGGCAACGACGGCGGCAAGCCCCATGATGAACCCCAGCGACAGATCGATGCCGCCCGAAATGATGACGAAGGTCTGTCCGGTCGCAAGCAGCAGCGGCGCTATGGCAAAGATTGCGATGGATTGCAGGTTGAACGGGTTGAGCACGAACGTCGCGCCGAAGGCGAACCTCGACCATACCTCGAAACAGATGATCAGACCGGCGAGGAACAACCAGGCGCGCCCTTCGGCGATGCGTCCGATCAGGGTCCTGGCCGGATCGCCATGATCGGCCTGGGGGGCGACATGCTTCTCGGCCGGCTGGGCTGGTGATGTCGAGGTCATGAATACTCCGCGGCGCGGCTGCGTTCAAACAGGCCCCGCCTTTGGGAACCCGGCACGAGCTCCCCCCGGCGGACCGGGAGGAGCCAAGCTCGTCTTGACCTACTCGGAGTAGAGGTACTTCGAGATGTTCGGGTCGGCGATGTTGGACTTGTCCATGATCGTGAAGCCGGTGCCGATCGTGACCGGGATGGAATGGCCGGTCAGGTGGGCATAGGCCGAGACGACGCCGAAGTAGCCGATCTCGGCGGGATGCTGGGCGATCGCCACGTCCACCAGGCCGGTGTTGATGTTGTCGACGATGCTGGTCGGTGCATCGAAGGCAACGACCTTGACGGTGCCGCTCTGCCCGGCCTGCTTGACGCCGTTGGCCGCACCCAGCGCGGAGAACAGATTGGCGCCGAACACGCCGACCAGATCGGGATTGCGCGCGAAGACGGCCTGCAGCTGCGAGGCCGCCTTGTTGGCGTCGTCGTCATTGAATTGGGTCTCCAGCACGGTGATGCCCGTATGCTTGGCCATCTCCTTCTTGAAGCCTTCTTCGCGCTGGTCGGTGGTCGAGATGCCGGGCTTGACGTTCGACACATAGACCTTGCCCTTGTCGCCGACGGCGGTGGCAAGCGCACGCGCGGCGATCTCGCCGCCCAGAACATTGTCAGAAGCAATGTAGGCCAGCGGGAAATCGGCATCGCCAGCACCCGTCTGGTAGACGCCGCTGCCGATGAAAGTATCGACTGTTATGACCGGAATGCCGGCGTCGTTGGCCTTGCGCAGCGGCTCGACCAGCTGGACCTTGTCGGTCGGCGCGATCAGGATCGCATCCGGCTTCTTGGCGATGACCGCGTCGAGCACCGGCACCTGGGTGACCGGGTTGAAGTCCGGAGCGCCCTGGAAGACTAGGTTCACGCCGAGCGCGTCGGCGGCCGCTTGGGCACCCTTGCGCATGGTGATGTAAAAGCCGTCGGTGGTGAGGCCCGGAATGAGCGCAATGGTGTATTTTTTGTCCTGCGCCTGCGCGGGCGCCATCAGCACCGTTGCGCTGACGGCAAGCGCCGCGAGCGCGGCAACGATCTTCTTCATGACATCCTCCTCATTGTTGGCAGTTCTGCCGTTTTCGGTGACATTGGAATGGCCGTTATCCGCTCAGAGGCAGGATGCCGACGGCCGGGAACGCCTGTTTGCCTTTCGCGGGCAGCTCCTCCCAAGCGCCCTCCGTCTAAATATCAGCCGGTCGAACCGACCAGCACGATCCCGTGCTCACTTTCCTCGCCCGCGAGGTCCGGGAACCATCGCGCCGACATGCCTGCACGATGGGTCCGCATTTTGTAACACTTTGCAGAAATAAATTGCAACTCGGTTTTTCCGCGACCGCAACGCCGGCTTTTCCAGACGCCATCTGACTGCTCCTCCGAGCCCTGGCGAACTATCGTCCCGACTCCCCGGCGACACAATCGATTTCGCAGCGGCTTCTCTCCGCACCGACAGCGCCGCATCAGTCCGCATATCTGCCGCTATCGCGTTGCAAGAACCGCGAGGATGGCCTGAGCCGTCTTGGTATCCGTCACCAGCGTGTTGATGAGCCCGGAACGAACGGCGCCGATGATTGCCGTCGCCTTCTCCGGCGAGGCTGCGACGCCGATCACCAGGGGCACGGCGCGAAGCTGCGCCGGCGACATGGCGATCATCCGGCTCTCCCCTTCCCAGGCCATCAGGGCGCCTTCCGCATCGAAATAATGGCGAAGGACGTCGCCAGCCGCATGGACCAGCGCCTGCTCGGTCGGCGTGGCGGCACTCGCCTCGGGTGGGTTGATGGCGTGCGGCAGGCCAATGCCGACGATGGCAACGTCGGTCCTGTCCCACAGCCCGACGGCATCGCGGATGGTGGCGTCTCCGAGGAAGACGTCACGCAGTTCGCTGGACGGCAGATAGGGCGCATGGATAAAGTGCGGTGTCCCGCCAAACTCTTCGGCGGCGAGCCGCACGAATTCATTGACCTGGAAATGCGCCGCGTGCTGCTGCATGCCGCCAGTCGCGGCCACAGTCAGCACGCCCGGCATGCGCGGCAGACCGGCTCGAATGACCTCGCGCACGGCGCGTCCCCAGCCGATGGCGACTACGGAGCCGGCCACCAGTTGCGCCTGCCTGAGCAAAGCGCCAAGCGGGGCGGAAAGCGCAGTCAGCGCACCCGCTGCCGGCGTTTCGACAACGGCGGCGTCCCGCAACTTCAATCCGTCGACAAGTTGCCTGGTAATATCCTCCGGCGTCGCCAGGTCGATCACCTCGATGCGCACGATGCCTTCGGCCCGCGCCCGCTGCAGCAGCCGCGAAATCGTCGCGGTGGAGACACCGAGCTGCCGCGCTATGTCGACCTGCGACATCTCCTCCACATAGTGCAACTTGGCAACCGTGTGCAGCATCGTGCGCGATGCGGTCGCGTCCTGGGCGGAAGAAACAGACAGCTTGCAATTCCTTTCAGCAACGTGTTACACACGTATACGCCGATGCGAGTTATCGCGCAAATCCGGTGAACTCGCAACTTGAGGCATACCAGGCCAAACGCCGGTTGGGCTGCTTATCCCAGCAGCCGGCGATGTATCAGGCGGCAAACTCTTCCTGCCGGCAGGCGGGCAAACTGACCATTTGTTTCCACGGGATCAGCGCCTCGGCGCGCCAACATCGGACAGAAGAAAACCATGACCAGGATGACCACCGCGGAACTGCGCGGCTACCAGCAGATATGCGGCAAGGACGGAGCCATGGTGGCCATCGCTTGCGATCAGCGCGGCGGCATGCGCACCTTGTTGGCGTCGGACCCCGAGGACCAGGCCAGAATCACCAACGACATGCTCGGCGACACCAAGGCCGACATCACGCGCTACCTCGCAAGTGCGGCGTCCTGCGTGCTGCTCGACCCGCTCTGCGCGGTGCCGAGAGTTGTCGACGACGGCGTACTGAACCGTGACACCGCGCTGCTCATCGGCCTCGACGCGTCCGGTTTCGACGTTTCGCCGGAGGGCTATCGGCTGTCGCGGCTGGTCCCCGGCATCGATGCGCGGCGCGTGCGCGAACTCGGCGGCACGGGCGGCAAGATCATGGTGTATCTCAGGGCCGACAAGCCTGAAGCCAACGAACACAACATCGCCATCCTGCGCCAATGCATCGCCGACTTCGGCAAAGAGGACCTGCTGCTCGTCGTCGAATTCCTGACCTATCAGCTCGAAGGGGAAAGCCCCGAGGACTATGCGGCCAAGACGCCCTGGCTGGTCGAGGAGGGTACGAGGATTTCGCTGGAATGCGGCGCGAAGGTGCTGAAGCTTCCCTACCCTGGAACGCCGGAAGCCTGCGCCAACATCACTGAAATGGCCGGCGAAGTGCCGTGGGCCGTACTTTCGGCCGGCGTCAACCACACCACTTTCCTTGGCCAGGTCGAGATCGCCATGCAAAATGGCGCCTCCGGCGTCATCGCCGGCCGATCGCTGTGGAAGGACTGCATCTCGCTCGATCGTGACATTCAGCGCGAAAGGCTTAAGACCATCGCGGTGCCGCGGCTGCGAGAGATCCAGGCGGTGATCGGGCACTATCGGCGGAAGGCTGCCGCTTGATATCCACCTTTGAGCGCCGGCACGTGCAGGACGTCATGCCACAAAAGTCGATGGCCATAGGGATCGATATCGGCGGCACCAATTTGCGTGCCGCCCGCATCTCGGGCACCGGTGAAATCCTCGAACGCCTTTCCGAAAAGAGCGCGCCCGACGCGGAGCTGGTGCTTGGCCGCATCGCCGACATGGTGTGCCTTCTCGATACGCCTGATGTGGCGGCCATCGGCGTCGGCGTCCCCGGCCGCGTCGACGTACGGCGCGGCGCGGTCCTGTCGGGCGGCTATGTCAACCTCGCTTCGGTCGCGCTCGCGCAGCGGCTGGAAAGCATGACCGGCAAGCCTGTCGTCGTCGACAACGACTGTAACATGGCGCTGGCCGCCGAGATGGCGCTTGGCGCCGGCCGGGGTCACGACAACATCGCCATGTTCACCATCGGCACCGGCATTGGCGGCGCCGTCGTCCAGAACCGACGGATCATGCGCGGCCGGGCAGCGGCGGGGCAACTGGGGCACATCACCGTCGACGTCAACGGCGAACTCTGCGCTTGCGGGCGGCGCGGCTGTGTCGAAACCACCAGTTCGGGCACGGCGCTCGGCCGTCACATAGGGCGGGCTGGCTTTGGTCCCGAGGTTTCGGTCGACCAATTCTTTGCCCGCGACGCCGCCGGCGACATCCAGGCGCGAGGCATATTGGAAGCCTGGGCGAGGCCACTGCGCGCGGCCATCGATACCACCGTTGCCGTGTTCGACCCCGACCTCGTCCTGCTTGGCGGCGGTCTTGGCCGGGCGGCACACAGAGCGCTCGGCCACGCGCCGGCGCTGGCGCCGTGGTACCAATGCCCGGTGGCGCCGGCGCAGCTTGGCGACGACGCCGGAGTGATCGGCGCGGGTCTCCAGGCGCTTTCGGCACCGACATCGACATCGCTTTCCGTTGAGCCCGCCCGCGCCAGACGCGCCGTGCTCGTCAACGGCATCCCGGCCAGCGGCAAGAGCACGGTGTCACGCGGCATCGCCGACCGCATGGGATGGCCGCTGCTCGCGCTCGATACGGTCAAGAACCCGTTCCTCGAAGTGCTCGGCGGCGGCGACCGCGAATTCAACCGCACGCTGGGCCGCGCCAGCTACCAGGCAATCTGGTCGCTCATCGGCGACGCCCCTGCCGGCAGCACCTTCATCGTCGATGCCTGGTTCGGCTTCCAGCCGCGGCAAGTGCTCGAGGATCATCTGCGCGACGCCGGCGTCGAACATACGGTCGAAATCTGGTGCCACGCGCCGGGCGAAGTTCTGGCCGAACGCTACGGCGCCCGGCTAGGTCAGCGCCTCCCGGGTCATCCCGGCGCTGCCTATATCCCCGAATTGATCGAGCTGGCCAAGCGCGCCGAACCGCTGCGGCGCGGGCCGCTGTTCGACGTCGATACGACGCAGCCGATCGACTTCGAGGCCATCGCCGCATGGCTCCGCGCGACCCTGGCCGGCGACGCGTGGGTCCTTTCAATCAATAACCGACGGTGAAGCGCTGCCTGACATGCGTCGGCTTCTCGATTTCGTCGACCATGGCGATGGCATAGTCCTCGAACGAGATGCTGCTACCCTTATCCGAGGCGAGAAGCGTGTCCTTGCCGACGCGGAACTTGCCGGTGCGCTCACCTGAGACGAACATCGCGGACGGCGACAGGAACGTCCAGTCGACGTCGCTGACTGTCTTCAATTTGTCCAGGAAGTCGGCACCCTTCTGTGCCTCGGCCTTGTAGATCGCAGGAAATTCGGCTGTATCGACCAGACGCTTGCCGGGCGCGACTTCGAGACTGCCCGCGCCGCCCACGACCAGATAGCGCTTCACGCCCGAGGCACGCACCGCGGCGATCAGCGTGTCGGGGTCGCTATCCATGAAATGCACCGCACTGATCACCGCATCATGGTCGCGGATCAACTCGGCAAGGCCTTCCTTATCGAAGACATCGCCCTTCTTGGCGGTCACGCCGGGCAGCGCGGCAATTTTTTCAGGGCTGCGGGCGATACCGGTGACCGTGTGGCCACGATCGGAGAGTTCCTTGAGTATGCGCGAGCCGACAGCGCCGGATGCACCGATGAGAGCGACGTTTGCCATGTTCTTTTCCAGTCCTTGTTGGAGGTCAGTTGGGGGTCACGCCGCCGCTATATGGGCGACAAGATTGTCAAAGCTGCCGAACAGCGCGTTCGAACCGATGAGCCGAGGCGCTTCGTTGCGGATGACCGCCAGCGAAGGCACGCCGTTGGCATGCAAGCGCTGGAACAGCGCGCGGCCACGATTGACCAGGTCGAGGTGCGCCGTCAGCAAGGTTTCGGTCGGGCTCTTCAGGATCGCGGCGGCATCCATCATGCCAGCGCCGGCGAGCACGGCAGCCACGCCTTCCACAGTTACGATATCGCGACCGTCGACATAGCGCGCACGTTGGATTGCCTTGAGCGCGGTCAACCGGCGGCTCGGGTCTTCCAGGCCGGCGGCGCTGATGGCGAGGGTCGCGGCATGCGAGTCCAGCAAGGTGCCACGGATGCCGAGGACATTGTGCTGATAGGGCTGCGTGAACGCTTGTCCGGTCAGACGCTCGATACGCTGGTCGTTCGCCCAGGCGTGAGCGGCAAAACCTTCATCCATGGGCCTCGCGCCCGCTCCCGAAAACAGACCAGTCGGCAGCAATTCGACGCGCACGCCGCTGGCAGCCAATTTATCCAGCATCGGGGCGGCGCCGTAGCACCAGCCGCAGAGCGGACCGAAAAGATAAATCACATCCGAATTGCTCATGATTGCCTGATATCCCTTGGCGCGGCGTGCAGCGGTCTGGATTGCCAAAATCTGTTGCTCCTATGTGGCAGACAACGATCTTGCGATAAACATCATCCAATAATATAGATTGTCTGACCAGTTCATACAAAACGATCGCCGTGGCTGACCTGCTGAACCTCAATCGACTGGTCTACTTCACCACCGTGATGGAGACCGGCTCCTTCACATCGGCGGCCGACCGGCTTGGCGTCGCCAAAGCCGTGGTCAGCCATCAGATCGGCAAGCTCGAGGAGGAGTTGGGCGCGACACTCATGCGACGAACGACACGGCGTGTCGCGCCGACCGAAGAGGGACGCCTCTTCTATGATCGTGCGATGATAATCCTGCGGGAAGCGGAGGCCGCCTATGGCGAGATTTCGCGCGCGGCCGTCGAACCGGCTGGAATGTTGAGACTGACGGCGCCGCTCGACTACGGCACGAAGGTGGTTGCACCGGTCATCGCCGCCTATCTGAGAACTTATCCGCATATGCGCGTCGAGGTGATCTTCGACGACGCGGTAAGCAATCTGGTCGACGAGCAGATCGACCTCGGCATCCGCGTCGGCTGGCTTGCTGATTCCTCCAACCAGGCGCGGCGCTTGGGCACGATCCGGCAGATTGTGGTGGCAAGCCCTGCGTTCGCCGCAAGCCTGCCGCAGGACGTGAGCCCGCGGCAGGCGCGGTCGTTGGCCTGGGTCGGAAACGCCCAGCTTCGCGGCGTCGGCCAATGGCTGTTTTCCAGGGATGGCGACAAGGTGCTGACTGAACTCAACCCGGTCATCACATGCGACAAGAGCCCGGCTGCCCATGCCTGCGTGCTTGCCGGCATAGGGCTGGGTGTGTTTCCCGACTACAGCGTCAGCGACGACATCGCCGAGGGGCGGCTGGTTCCTGTCTTTGCCGACTGGGCCTTGCCCAACGGCGGTATCCACGCTGTCTTTCCGCCGGCAAGGTTCAGGCCCGCCAAGGTGCGCGCGTTTGTGGACCTGCTCGCCGCCGCAGAGAGAAAGCGATCGCGCGGCAGTGCCGTGGCGTGAATGCAACCGCGGCAGAAGGTCGGTAATGGCTTACATAAAGCGGTTCTGCCGCACCCCAAAACAAGACATCCGCAGCATTATCAGATCGGAACGCGAACGGCCCGCCGGCATTGAGCCAGGCGGGCCGTTTTGTTTGGTTGCGGGGACAGGATTTGAACCTGTGACCTTCAGGTTATGAGCCTGACGAGCTACCGGGCTGCTCCACCCCGCGTCACCACCATGATCGCCTTGTGGCGATTGCGGTATTTGCGATCGCCGTTTTACTTGGCGATTGCGGTATTCTGTCTCCACCAAATGAAAGGGCCGCTTAGAGCGGCCCGGGATCCCTTGGCGGGCCTTTATGCGTGTCGCCCAAAAGTGTTAGCGGTTTTGGGGCAACGACATGCATCGAACGACGTGCAGAGAAGATTTCACGGTCATCCGATTGGATGAGAGTTTGAACGTGCGTTTTGCAGACCTGGCAGCGACCTACTCTCCCGCGTCTTGAGACGAAGTACCATCAGCGCTGGAGCGTTTCACGGCCGAGTTCGGAATGGGATCGGGTGCAGCCGCTCCGCCATAACCACCAGGTCGGCAAAACGCACGTTATTCGAGAAGCTGGGTTAGGGATTAAGCAGTAGGGAATGGTGAGTAGGGGATACCTGCTCGCCATCCGGCCGTGCCGTTGCCCGTCTTTCCGCGCCAAGGCGATGCTTTGCAGTTTGCTTCCGGGCAAAGCCCGCAAGCGCGACTGCGCGTCGCCGGTCGTCCGGCGCCCTCGCGGAGCATAGGCCCGTAAGGGCCGCTCATGCGTGAGCGCTGGTCAGACCATTTGACTTCATCAAATGGGTATTAGGAATGAGAACGATCAAGCCGATCGAACTATTAGTACCGGTAAGCTTCAAGCGTTGCCGCTCTTCCACACCC
>NZ_JAIUHW010000008.1:0-354479 GCF_020165315.1 Mesorhizobium sp. BR115XR7A | reverse complement strand
GGAGTTCAGGCCCCCGCTCCGCCAGTCTTGGCTGCCAGCCAACAGCAGATCCGGCCCTCGCCGGATGCGCTTGACCATCGCAACCACCTGCCACCCCAGGGGGGCATCCTCAACAACGAACATTCCACAGCGCTGTTCCGGCCAGCGAAGAGGCAGAGGGCCGTGGATAGGCCGCCAGCCGTCGCCATTCAGCAGCAGCCGAGCGAAATCGGCAATTCAGGCGGCCGCATGCCGATGCAGCCCCCCATGCAGCAATTGGGTGAATTGCCATTGCAAGGGGTACCGGTTCAAGGGACAAGGTCCGAACACATCGGAAGGCTGCATGCGGGGGCCGCGCCCTCAGCAAGGTCCGAGGCGCCCCCGGCTGCGATCGAGGACTCCATAAACGTTTCGTTCGCCGTCCCCCAAGGCTTCTCCCATGGGACCCAACGCGTCCCAGACGCGATGCTCTCTTCCTTGGACCGCCCTGGCCTCTTGCCAGATGCTGGCCAATCGCGGCAAGCGGGTTTTGAGCAGCACGTGGCCGAGCCGCGCCGAGCCGAACCTGTCGCGAGTGGCGCCCGTGCCACCGGCTATCCCCATTTGTCCGACGAACACCGGGACCTTATCGATAAGGCGATCGCCCACGCTGCGGCTCAGCAAAAATATAGCGAGAGCACGGTCCTAAAATACAGGTATGCACTTCGCCGATTGGCAAATGATCTCGGCGCTCGTGGCCAAGCGACTGATCTAAAAAATCACCAATCCCTGGTCGATCACCTCGATGCTTTCTTTCCGAAAAACGATGATATGAAGAGGGCGTTGAACGTCCTGCGTGTCTATCATGAGCCGGGCTATTCAGTGACTGTTGGTGCCCCGGCTAACCGCTATCCCCACTTGTCCGACGAACACCGGGACGTGATTGATAAGGCGATCGCCCATGCTGAGGCTCAGCAACACCATAGCGCGCCGACGCTGCGAATATACTCGAATGCGCTTCGCCGATTGGCGAATGATCTCGGCGCTCGTGGCCAAGCGACTGATCTAAAAAATCACCAATCCCTGGTCGATCACCTCGATACCTTCTTTCCGAAAGACACTGACATAAAGGATATAAGGCCGGCGTTGAACGTCCTGCGTGCGTATCATGAGCCGGGCTATTCAGCGACTGGCCGGTGGCGAGTGACGGTGCCTTCAAAGGCAGATGCGCATGTCTTGGAACAAGTGACCAGTGACAGCAGCTTGGCCCCAAGCACCCGTGTTGCCTATGGTCGTAGTCTTCGCAGATTTTCTGAGGCGCTTGAGAGGCGGGGCCAGACGATCTCTGGGCTGGATCATGATTCGCGGATCGAATTCGCCGAGGTGTTGTTTCCAGGCAACGATTATCTCCGCTTGGCGCTTGAACGGGTTCGCGATGCGAAGCCTGCGTCAGACAGGATCGTGGCGGACGCTTTGGCAGCAGCCGGCTCTGGGCACGCCGGAGTTGAGGCCGCCGCCCCGCCAGCGTTAGCTGTCAGCCAACACCGGCCCTGGCCGGATGCGCTTGACCAGGGCAACCTCCTGCCACCCGAGCGGTTCATCATCAACAATGAACATTCGACGGCGCCGTTGCGGCCGGCGGAGAGGCAGGGGACTGATAATCCGCAAAGCATCGCCATTCAGCAGCCGCCGAGCGAAGGCGGCCGCGTGCCGATGCAGCCCCCCATGCAGCAGTTGGGTGAATTGCCATTGGCAGGGGTACCCGTTCAAGGCCCAGGGTCCGAACACATTGGAAGCCTGCATGCGGAGGCCGCGCCCTTTGCAAGGTCTGAGGCACCCCCCGCTGCCATCGAGAACTCCATAAACGTCTCATTCGCCGTGCCCAAAGGCTTCTCCCATGGGACTCAACGCGTCCCAGAGGCGATGCTCTCTTCCTTGTACCATTATGGCCTCTTGCCGGACGCGGACAAGCCGGAATGGAACTACGAGATTAAAGGCCACGGCTACACCGCCCGGAGGCCAGAGGAGGGCAATGACGTTTGGCTCCTCCATCGCGGAGCGATAAGGGAAGCTGGAGCGGCAGCAGTACCGGCAAGGGCTCCGGGACCCGCCTTGCCAGCGACCGCCAGGCTCTCAGACACCCATCTCGGGGTTCCGTTGGTCGATCTGACCACCTCCTCCGATGCACACATCGAAGCCCTTCCGTCAGGCTTGTCCAATCTCCCCCGGGGGGCGGTGCTCGGGGCCACCGAACTGTTGGGCGACGAACATATCCAGAGGGATTACGAATTCCTCGAGCAGCAGCTGCAGCAGGCCGATCCAGCGCTCGCCGCCCGGACGCGGCTGGTCGATCCGTCGGTCTCCCATCTGCTGCGCCACATGGAGCAGCAAGACGCGCGAGGCACATTGCAGTCGATTTATGATCGAAACGCCGGCCCATCCGACTTCCTGTTCGTGCCAGTGAACGATGGGGTGGGTATTGACCGCGGCACCCATTGGTCGCTGCTCCTCGTAGATCGCCGCGATCCGGAAAGAGCGGTCGCCTATCACTACGACTCCATCCAGCAAAATGAACAGCGATACAACGACGCGCCTGCACGAAAGCTCGCTACAAGACTGGACGCGACCCTGGTAACACCCGACATGGCGCAGCAGAAAAACGCTGTTGACTGCGGCGTCTTCGTGGTGGACGGCACGCGCGAGCTGGTTCGTCGATTGGCGAACGAAGAGCGGCCAGACCAGCAGCTGCCGCTGCACCTCAACTACCTCGTCGCCGATCGGCAGGCGCTGCAAAACCGACTGAGAGAGGGGCGCTTGCCGCACGAGCTTGCCGCAAGCCCCGCCGAAGCTTTGGCAGCAGCCGGGTCGCAGGTGCAACACGCCGCCTTGCAAGAGCAGCAAGCCAGACAGGTCGCGCCAGCGCCGTTGGAACGGCACTTGGGCCAGACGCGCGAGGCCGAGGACAAGCTGACGAGTACACTGCACAGGAGCAACCGCGTGAACAGCGGGGGCGTCATCATCAACACTGAACGTTACACAGCGCCGTTGAGACCAGCGAAAAGGCAAAGGACTGACAATTCGCAAAGCCTCGCCATCGGGCGGCAGCCGAGCGACGCAAACACAACGTCCGTCGGCCAAGCCTCCGATCAAGCCCGAGCGGACCTCATGGCTTCCTTCAGGAGCAGAGAGCGCTCCGACGCTGGGCGTTGAGCTCGACGGCTAAGCAGAACAGCTCTTTTGGCGACGGAGAGGCTGATGCGATCTCCGGACCGGTAGCTCTCGCCGTAATTGATCGGACTGGCACTGTTGGAAGGCGATGTAGGCCTGGAACTCGCCGATCGCCAGCGAGGCGCTGAGACGATCGCCCACCTCAATAAGATCGAGGACGATATCCGCGGCCGATCGGCCGATGAACGCCGTGCGACGCGTCGGGACAATAGCCGCGCTATTGTCGCCATCTTGAACCTTGGCTGCGTGAAAGCTCGGCCTGATCGGTCAGAAGACCAAGGTCGCCGGGGCAATCCGCTACATGCTCTCACGCTGCGAAGGCCTCTCGCGCTTCGTTGACGACGGTCGCACCGAGATCGACAACAACACCGTCGAGCGCTCAATCTGTCCGCAAGTACGCGCTCTTCGCCGGCTCGAACGGCGGTGCCGAACACTGGGCGGTCATTGCGTCGCTGATCGAAAGCTGCAGGCTCAATGGTGTCGAGTCACTCGGTTATCTCGCCGACGTCCTCACCACCAGGATCGTCAACAGCCATCCCAGCCAGATCGACGAGATGCTGCCTTGGGTCCGACATCCAGGCGCCGAGCTAAAGGCCGCCAGAAAACACCGCCACGCTTCATCAGCCTCGTCAGCCAATCTCCAGAATAGCTCCTGTCAGGCGGCCAAGGTGCCTCCGTAGCTAACGTCTACGTCAGCGTTGAAGAAATACCCTGCACCACGGCATGTCTTGACTAGCCTTGGATTGGCCGCATCAGCCTCCAGCTTTCGGCGCAAGCGCAAGATTAGGACATCGATACTTCGATCGTAGACCTCTTCTCCACGCACACGGCTCGCGAGCAAAAGCCGTTCTCTGGATAGGACATTGCGGGGGTTCTCCAGGAACGCGATCAGCAGGTTGAACTCACATGCGGTAAGCTTGACTTCGCCACGCTCCGCACAGATCAGTCGCCGCTGCTTGACGCTGAGCTTCCAGGCTCCGAACCGAAATGAGCGATGATCTTTCGTTCGCGGACTGGAAATGCGCTGGCGTAGCCCTACTCGAATGCGGGCCAAGAACTCGCGCAGCCCGAAAGGCTTGGGGATGAAATCGGTTGCGCCGAGCTCCAGCGCAACGACTTTTTCCGCCTCATCAAGCCGGTCGCCGCTGATCACTATGATGGGTAAATCCGATTTTGTCGCCAGGTTGCGGACGATGGCAAGCCCATCCTCCCGGCCTAGGTTGAGGTCAACAACCACGAGATCGACTGGCTCATGCGATAGAACGTAGTTAAACTGCTTGCTATCGTTGACTGCGGTCACCTTCAAGGCATGCATCATGAGATACTGGGAGATGAGGCGTCGCATTGCGGCATCATCGTCAATGACAAGAACATGTTTCAACGGCTCACCTTCAATCTTGAATCCCCTTGTCTAAAGCTGTTGCCGAGCAACCCTTGGGGCACCACGCAGAACAGCTGCCCCTTGCTACCACTCGCCGGTGCGTGCGGCCAATGTGAGGCCGTTGCTCGGCCTGGTCTTTTCATCCACAGCGAATTGACCGCATCCAGGCAGCCGGTGGCCACCACACATCTCCAAGCGCCGGTATGACCCTGCCGTGTGGTCCTTCGCTTATTCGCGAGCTCCGCCGTTGGTGCAGGCCTGCCAACACCACTTGATTACGACGGCACGGACGCCCGATCGCTTGCCATGTCCTTGCATCTTCTTCGCGTTTCTGGCGCTTGCGGACCTGGATCACCTCGAAATCCTCCCGCTCGTGCGTGCGGCTCGGACGCGGTGGAGCAGCGCGGCGTTTGATTGATCGCAAAGGCGGTTGGCCGAAGAACGACCGTGATTCGCTATAGTGGCCTTGTGCCAACGCTATGTCTCCTGCCCAAGGCAGGTCATTGGGCAGTGGCCGGCGGCGCCAATCCTGTTCCCGGCGATCGGCAGGTCCGATTACGGTTACGGTTACCTTGCGAGCTAACATTTCTCAGTTGGTGCAATACTTTCCTTTTGAGCCTGTCACTGTACTTGTCGAGAGCGCTGTCGGACTGCGTCAATCCGCCTGCGGTTTCTGCCGATGGGATTGTGCGTGACCACCAGTTCGCGGCGCGGCCGAACAGCTGAACCAGGTCTCGCACCAGGCCGGCTGCGCCGCCACGTCTTCCCAGTTGACCCTCGTCCCCGCGTATTTGCGCCTCCGACGAGCTTCGCGGACGAACTCGCGGTTTCAACCAATGCCTGAGTATGCAGGGCGCATGGCCGTCTCTTGCAACAACGGCAGCATGCCGCAACATTGGGCAGCTCGGCGCCCTAGTCGGTTCTCGCGTTCGATCGACCCCAGCTTCCGCAGCCTGAGACGAAGCCGCCAAGCTCCCCATTTTGTCCTTCGGCCAGGCGCTGACACAAGATTCCATCACCGCCCATGCTAAGTCGCGGTTGACGCTGCAGGAGCAACGGACGGCCGGGGCGGGCAATCCCGCGCAGGAATGATCCACCACGATGGTCGAGATGTGCCGGCTGATCGCGCCCGCGCAACCCGCGCATGCGCAAGGTGCCCATGCACCCGGATATGAACAAGCTCTTTGCTTCAGTTGAAACCGAAAAGCTGAACTTGAACATCACGCAGTAACAAACCTGCCCGATAAGCGCGTGCCGGACAGGGCCAGAACCGGTCCGGACGCTTGGAAAGGTAGGGGATAGGAATGTTTATTGCAGCTTGGCCGCTGGCCATCGCCCTGTTGACATCCATGTCATTCCCAGCCGAGCCCGCGCCACTTTCGCCCCGTGAATTCCACCGCCTGTCGCGCAAATGCGCTCCCTGGGTTGCGCCGTCCACGCTCGCCGCGATTGCCAAAATTGAAAGTGGCTTTGAAACGCTGGTGGCTCATGACAACACCACAGGTGAGCAGCTTCGCTGGACAGACCACCTGGAAGCGACGCGGGGCATCAAGAACCGCCTCGAAGCACAACATTCCGTCGATGTCGGATTGATGCAGATAAACAGCAAGAACTTTTCCTTCCTCAATCTCACGCCGGAAAAGGCTTTCGAGCCCTGCGCCTCGCTATCGGCCGCCGCCCACTTGCTTGAAAGCCGGTATGCCGGCGGCACGACTGCTCCGGCGCAGCAACTGGCGCTTCGCCGTGCCATCTCGGCCTACAACACGGGCGACGTCACGCGTGGCTTCACCAACGGTTATGTACGCAAGGTCGAGTCGGCCGCAAAGGACATCACGAGTCATCTCGAGCGAACGCTGGAGCCGACCGCCCCAGATGCGCCACACCTTGAGGCATCCGGTCGGAAAGCCGTGCCGCCTCTGCTCCAACAGAGCCAACAGGCCAATGGAAAGCAGCCCAACCAAAATTCTTGGGACATCTGGGGCTCGTATGAGTCAAACCGCTCCGGGGCCGATCCCTCCGGTCCGACAGGCAGCCAGGCTGCGGAAGAGCGGGAACCCTCGAACCCGAACAAACTCGTATTCGATTGAACCATGGAGATACAATGATGAAGCCATTCAAAATACTTCGTGCGCTTAAAACGCGTGTTCCTTCGCCTTTTTCCATGCTGCGCACGACGGCTGAATATGTACCGGCCGCTGCTGCAGGCGCCGCGTGGACGGTCTTCTCCATCGGGCCAGCCTCGGCTCAGGTGACCGGAGGGACGGATCCCGCCAAGATGGTCCAGAATATCTGCACCTTCATACTTGGCCCCTTCGGACAATCACTGGCCGTGCTCGGACTCGTGGCCATCGGCATCTCTTGGATGTTCGGTCGTGCTTCACTTGGCTTGGTTGCGGGTGTCGTTGGAGGGATCGTCATCATGTTCGGCGCAAGCTTCCTGGGCAAGGCGCTCATAGGCGGTGGCTGATGAGCGACCGGTTGGAAGTGAGCACCCTCTATGTGGCGGCGACACGTCCCGCACTGTTTCTGGGGGTGCCGCTGACGCTGGCCGGATTGCTGATGATGTTGGCTGGTCTCGTCATCATTGTCCTTCAAAACCCACTTTATGAAATCGTGCTCGTGCCACTCTGGTTCGGGGCACGGCTGGTGGTTGAGCGTGACTATAACGCCGCAAGCGTCGCGCTCCTCTATTTGCAGACGGCCGGCAGAAGCGTGGACGGGCCGGTCTGGGGTGGCGCGAGCGTCAGCGTCAATCCGATCAGAGTGCCGAAACGCGGAAGAGGAATGGTGTAATGTTTGGCGCCAGTGGCCGGACCGAGAGATCTGGCGAGATCTATCTTCCGTATGTCGGTCATCTCAGCGATCAGGTTGTCCTGCTGGAAGACGGATCGATCATGGCCATGGCACACGTGAACGGCCTGCCCTTTGATTTGGAAGACGCAGAGATGCGCAATTCGCGCTGCCGCGCGTTCAACACTCTCTTGCGCAACATCGCGGATGACAATGTCACGCTATACGCTCATCTTGTGCGCAACAACGATGTGCCGGAGCCGGCATCGCGCCAGTTTCAAAGTGCATTTGCTGGCAGTCTGAGCGAGGCCTATGAGCGACATGTGCTGTCGGGCAAGCTCTTTCGCAACGATCACTTCCTCACTATCGTCGTGTCCCCCCGCACCGCAATCGGTAAGATCGGCTGGCGCATTGCCAAATCCCCCAGACGGAATGACAACGATCTGGCCACACAACTGCGAAGCCTGGAGGACCTCTGGCAGATCATTGCTGGCTCACTCGGCGGTTACGGTCTGCGCCGGTTGGGTATTCGCGAGAAAGGCAACGTGCTCTTCACGGAAATTGGTGAGGCGCTTCGGCTGATAATGACTTGCCGGTTTCTTCCGGTTCCGATGGTTACCGGCTCGCTTGGCGCCTCGATCTACACTGATCGGGTCATCTGCGGGAAGCGGGCGCTTGAGATTCGAAGACCCGGGGATAGCTCCGTGGGATCATTGTTTTCGTTCCGTGAATATCCGGCGACGACGCGGCCAGGCATGCTAAATCCCTTACTGTCCGCCAACTTCCCGCTTGTCCTGAGCCAGAGCTTTTCCTTCCTCACTCGGCCACAAGCTCATGCGAAGCTTAGCCTTAAATCCAGCCAGATGACGAGCGCCGGCGACAAGGCTCTCACCCAGATCAATGAACTTGCCGAGGCAGAGGACGCACTGGCAAGCAACGAGTTCGTCATGGGTTCGCATCATCTGAGCCTGTGCGTCTATGGCGACAGCCTCAATAGCCTTGCCGATCGCGCAGCAAATGCGCGCGCAAGGCTGGCCGACACAGGCGCCGTTATCGTCCAAGAGGGTATCGGCATGGAGGCCGCGTACTGGTCCCAACTCCCGGGGAACAACAGGTGGCGCACGCGCCCCGGGGCGATCACCTCGTACAATTTTGCCGGGCTTGTCTCATTTGAGAACTTCCCCAGCGGTTCCAGCTCCGGCCACTGGGGCAAAGCTGTTGCGCGCTTTCGCACAAACGGTGGAACGTCTTTCGACTACATCCCCCATGAGAATGACGTCGGCATGACGGCGATATTCGGACCCGTCGGCAAAGGCAAGACGACGCTGATGACCTTTATCCTCGCGATGCTTGAGCAAAGCGTGGTCGATCGCAATGGCGCCATCGTCTTTTTCGATAAAGACCGGGGTGGTGAACTGCTGGTGCGAGCCACGGGAGGGACATACCTTGCGTTGCGCAGAGGCGCTCCGAGCGGCTTGGCCCCTCTGCGCGGACTGGACAACACCTCCGCCTCGTTGGATTTTCTGCGCGAATGGCTGATGGCCCTCATCGAGAGTGACGGCCGTGGTCCGATCTCGCCGGAAGAAAGCCGTCGACTGGAACGTGGCATTCTTCGTCAACTTTCGTTCGAACCCGCCATGCGCTCACTTGCGGGCCTGCGCGAATTCCTGCTGCACAGCCCCTCGGAGGGCGCGGGAGCACGGCTGCAGCGGTGGTGTAGAGGGAATGCGCTTGGATGGGCCTTTGACGGCGATGAGGACGAAGTCAGGCTGGATGCCTCCATTACCGGCTTCGACATGACGCAGCTCCTGGAATTTGAGGAGGTCTGTGCGCCGGCCGCCGCATATCTTCTGCACCGCGTGGGCGCTGTTGTCGATGGCCGTCGGTTCGTCATGAGCTGCGACGAATTTCGGTTCTATCTGCTCAACCCGCAGTTCTCGGCTGTTATCGACAAGTTCCTGCTCACCGTGCGCAAGAACAACGGCATGTTGATACTCGCAACGCAGCAGCCTGAACACGTGCTTGAATCGCCCCTCGGAGCCAGTCTCGTTGCACAATGCATGACCAAGATCTTCTACCCATCACCGACGGCCGACCGGGCCGCGTATGTCGATGGCTTGAAGTGCACCACGCAGGAGTTCGAAGCAATCCGCCAGGGAATGGCAATTGGCAGCCGCAAGTTTTTGCTCAAGCGCGAGAGCGGGAGTGTTGTTTGCGAATTCGATCTTGGCCAGATGCGCGAGTATGTAGCCGTACTCTCGGGACGGGCCAACACCGTGCGCTTTGTCGACCAGCTTCGTGACCAGCACGGAGATGCCCCAAGTGCGTGGCTCGACAAGTTCATGGCTCGTTACAACGAAATTCAAGACTAACGGAGGAATATTCATGAGATTTCCCACGCTTGCAGCAACGACGCTTGCCGCTTCCTTTCTGTTTAGCGGACAGGCCCGGTCGCAATTTGTCGTCATCGACCCGGCGGTAGTAACACAAGCGGGCTTAACAGCGGTTTCCACTGCGCAGATCCTGATAAAGTCAGCCCAGACGCTCGCTTCCACGATGGAAATGGTGGAGATACTAAAGTCGTCATTCGGTGTCACGGGGCTGCTAAGTTCACTGAACCAAGGAAATCACTACCCGTCGGGCTATCAGCTTGAGAGGCAGATGTTTGAGGGTCAGGCGCCAACTTCGATTAAAGCGCGTGCAATTGCGGACAACCCAAACCGGAAAGTCGACGGCACGGATTCAGAAGCGAAACTGTTACAGGGACAAATCGCTGGTGCCATCAATGCCGCAGCTCTTGCGTCCGACACTCTGGGCGTAATGGACAAGCGCCTTAAGGCCAACGACAACACGCTTGGTCAGCTTTCCCGCTCGGGAAATATTGTGCAGGCCACCGTCACCAACGGTCTGGTCCTCAAGCAGATTCATGATGCGATTATCCAAAATGTCCAGGCCACGAGTCTGCTGACGATGGCCACTGCACAAGCGAGCCTTCACGCCGCAGAGGAGGCCGCGATGCAGCGTCGCGAACGCCAGGACACCGCCAGAATGTTTGAGTAGCGACGCTTAGTTCATCTGGCTCATCTGCGCTGATCAGGGGCAAATAAGGTTCACGCAATGGTTTTCAGAATTCCTGCGCCATTCACGGCCATACACGCGATCTTTCATGTGGCCTTTACGGCGGGGCTGCACAAAGTGATTGGAAACGTCCAAGAGGCGGTCAGTGCGCCTCTGGTTGCGTGCGTCACGCTCTGGATCATAATCCAAGGCTTTCTGGTCATGCGCGGTCAAGTCGACGCGCGCGGAGGTATCTCGCGCGTAGTCACGGTATCGATTGTCGTCGCCCTCATCTTAGGGCAGGCCAACTATCAGCTGTACATTGAATCGGTCTTCGACGACACGATTCCAAAGCTTGCCCACCAGATCAGCGGAAGCACCTTGCCCTTCATCGGTATCCCCCAGAAGCTCGACGTAATGTTCGCTTCAAGTCAGAGTGCCTTTCAGCGGATTGCTTCCGAAATTGGGCCAATGAATCAGCAGGACATACTTGCCTTCCAGGGAGCGCAATGGATTTTGTACGGCTCGCTCTGGACAGCGTTCGAGATCTATGATGCCGTTGGAATTCTGACGAAGGTGCTCCTGGCGATCGGCCCCCTCGTTCTTGTAGGCTATCTTTTTGATCACACTCGAGACATGGCTACCAGATGGATCGGCCAACTGCTCTCATACGGGCTGCTGCTTGTCCTCCTCAACATCGTTGCAACGATAGTTATCGCGGCAGAATCAGTCGCGCTGGGAGTCATGCTTGCGGTGATCAAATACAAGGGTACGACAGCAGCCAAGATCATCGGGCTTTACGAGCTCGATATGCTTTTCCTAGCTGGTGACGCTTTGATCGTCGCGCTTCCGACGATCGCCAGCAGCATAGCAGGCGGTTCTTGGGCAGGTGCGAACCAATCTCTTAGCAGCCTCAATCGCCGCATTGCCAAAACGGCAGGTGGTTAATCAATCGACAAGCGCGGTACCTCAACATGAAATACTATCTACTTTTGTCAATACTGGCTTTGGCGGCCTGCAAGACAACCGATAAGCTTGCGACCTGCACGGGTTCGCCATTCCAACTGAACGTGGGACAATGGGAAACCTCCCCTGAAGATCTTCAAGTCGAATGTGCGAAAGAGCCCAAGTGAAATTTCCTGAACATGCCCTTCTGGTGGAGAGAGAAACGCTAGCCGCCCACTATAAGAAGGTGGAAGCGTTTCAAACTTCACGAGCGAAGTCTGCGCGGCGCCTGTCAAAGGCCCTCATAGCCTTTGCGGCAGCGGCGGTCCTAGGAAATGTTGCGCAGGCATTTACCATCGCTGCCATGGTCCCGTTGGCCAAGCTCGTACCTGTGTTCCTCTGGGTGCGCCCGGATGGAACAGTTGACAGCGAAGTGTCAGTCTCTCGACTGCCGGCAACCCAAGAGCGAGCCGTCATAAATGCTTCGCTGTGGGAATATGTACGCCTGCGCGAGAGCTACACAGCCGATTCCGCCCAATACGGCTATGACCTCGTATCCAGTTTCAGCGCACCGGCTGTGCGGCAGCAATATCAAGATTTCTTCAATTATCCGAATCCCACCTCGCCGCAAGTCACAGTCGGCAAGCTCGGCAAGCTCGAAGTCGGGCATATTTCCTCAAACGACATCAGTCCGGACGTTCAACAGATCCGATACAAACGCACCCTTTCCATCGATGGGCAGATGCCGTTGGTGACCACCTGGACCGCAACCATCCGCTACGAGCGCCTGACAGATCTGCCTGCCCAATCAAGGCTCACCAATCCGGGAGGTCTACTCGTCACTTCCTATCAAACCTCGGAAGATAGCGTGTCGAACCTGGGTGACGTGCAGCCATGACAAAAAGAGCGTTTCTCGCACTGGCCTGTTCACTACTCTTAACGCTGGAGGCTTCCGCGGAAGACACCCCGCTTGCCGGCAAGCATGATGCACGGATGCGCTACTTGGCTTACCGTCCCGACGAAGTGGTGCGCCTGTCGACCGCGGTGGGGGCAACGCTGGTCGTCACATTCGCGGCCAACGAGACCGTCGCAGCCGTGGCCGTTTCCAATAGCAAAGACCTGGCTGCGCTCCCACGCGCCAACTACCTGTTCTTCAAGGCCAGCCGGATCCTGCCGCCGCAGCCGGTCGTCGTTCTGGCCGACAGTGAGTCCGGTACCCGCAGATATGTCTTCAGCATTTCAACGAGAGCGATGCCAAAATTAGATGAGCAGCAACCTGACTTATACTACAGTGTGCAGTTCACCTATCCCGGTGATGAGGCCGCTGCTTTGAGACAGGCAGCAGAAAAGCGCTCGATTCTTGGTCAGGCCCGGGCAAAGGTGCAGCAGGAACAGAGGGTTCAGGATTTGTTGAATCGGCCCGGTACAACTGCCAGTTCCGACGAAAG
Organism: Mesorhizobium sp. BR115XR7A; assembly: GCF_020165315.1. Classification (NCBI taxonomy): domain Bacteria; kingdom Pseudomonadati; phylum Pseudomonadota; class Alphaproteobacteria; order Hyphomicrobiales; family Phyllobacteriaceae; genus Mesorhizobium; species Mesorhizobium sp. BR115XR7A. The sequence continues at coordinate 341,672 of NZ_JAIUHW010000008.1, read as the reverse complement.
CAATTTTCACTACGTCGCAAAGGGCGATCGATCGCTGGCGCCGCTGCAGGTTTTCGACAATGGCTTTACCACCGTATTTGGCTTCGCAAGCAATTCCCGTATACCCTCCCTCTACATCATCAATCCCGATGGCAAGGAAGCCGCTGCCAACTTCACAGTCAAAGGCGACTATGTTGAAGTATCCGCAGTCGCCCGGGAATGGCGTCTGAGAGATGGCAATACGGTATTGTCGATTTTCAACAGGGCTTATGATCCTGTTGGACGAGCGCCGGGCACCGGTACAGTGAGACCCGACGTGTGGCGCGTTTTGAAAGGCTCGGGCCGATGAATGAAACCGGCCCACAGTCGGGACACGATGTAAATGCATCCGCATCGTTGGTCTCGGAGCCGGCCCGCCGGCATGTTTCGGGACCACAGAAATTGGCCGTCGCCGGTCTTGTTCTCATCTCATCTCTGTCGCTCATCTGGCTCGGAAGTCGTCCCAGCACACAAGACGAACCCTCTCAGCCAAACCCGCCAATTTCCCCCAACGCCGAGCCGTTCCGCCCCGTGCCTATTGAGCTTGCTCCCGAACCTCCAGCGCCTGCAAAGGCGGCGCAGGCGTCAGATCCTGCGCCATCCACGCCGCAACCCGCAGCAGCTGAACCGCCGCCCGAGGAATCACCAATTTTCGCCTACAGCAGCGGCAGTCAAAAGCCCGACGTGGCTCAGCGGAGCGAAGACGCCCACAAGGATGCTCCCGCGACCGCGGATGAGATCTCGACCGGTGGCGATCTGTCAGGCCGATTGAAGCCAGATATACAGGAGCCGAGCCGGGCCACACTTTTGCCGCACCCTGATCTCGTGATTACTCAGGGAACGATCATTCCTTGCCTTTTGCAAACGGCGGTCGACACAAATTTGCCCGGCTATGTGAAGTGCGTCTTACCTAAAGACGTCCGCGGCGCCACCAACAATGTCGTGCTCTTGGATCGTGGGACGACGGTGATTGGCGAGATCCAGCACGGTCTCGAACAGGGGGATGCGCGTGTCTTCGTGCTGTGGACGCGCATCGAAACACCTGACCATGCCCTCGTTTCGATAGCATCGCCGGGCGCTGACGAGCTCGGCCGCTCCGGAGTGCCTGGCACGGTGGATAATCACTTCCGGGAACGCTTTGGCGGAGCAATGCTGATGAGCGTCCTTCAAGGCGCGTTCCAGGCGGCCGGTCAATACGCGGCGAGCTCTGGCGGAGGAAGCGGCATCGACAGCTTCCAGAGCAATGGCGGACAAGCCGTCGAGACGACATTGAGAGCGACGGTCAACATTCCGCCAACCCTGAAGAAAAACCAGGGAGATGCTGTATCCATCTTTGTGGCTCGCGACCTCGATTTCTCGGATGTATACGGTCTCACGGCAACTGTCGTGGCGCCAGCCCCCCAACATCGCCAACGCCGGAGAGACAACAATGCGATCGGAGGCTGACCCTCAATTGCGTTTGCTTCTCGACCCCGTTCTGAAATGGCTTGAGGAGCCGAGGACCGAAGAGGTCGCTATCAACCGGCCTGGGGAAGCGTTTGTGCGACAAGCCGGCGTCTTCACGAAACATCCGCTACCGCTAGGTTATAACGATCTGGAGGACATCGCGATTCTCGCTGGAGCGCTGCGCAAGCAAGATGTCGGACCGCAAAGCCCCCTCTGTGCGACTGAGCTGCCGAACGGAGAGCGGCTACAGATCTGTTTGCCGCCCGCTGTTCCCTCAGGAACAGTAAGCCTGACGATACGGCGTCCTTCAAGTCGTGTGACCGAACTGAAGGAAGTTTCTTCTCGCTACGAATACTCACGTTGGAATCAATGGCGGTCACGAAAACAGCGCCAAGAGCGGCAGGACGAAACTATTCTTCAGCAATACGACGATGGTGACTTGGAGAAGTTTTTGCAAGCGTGTGTTTCGGGACGGCTCACGATGCTGCTTTGCGGACCTACTGGAAGCGGCAAAACGACAATGAGCAAGACTTTGATCAACGCTATACCCCCGCAAGAGAGACTGATAAGTATCGAGGACACGCTGGAGCTTGTAATCCCGCACGAGAACCATGTCCGGTTACTCTATCCAAAGGACCGAGCCGGCGTAGGTGCGGTGACAGCCGAGCAACTGCTGCAAGCGAGCTTGCGCATGCGCCCTGATCGAATATTGCTCGGCGAGATGCGCGATGATGCTGCATGGGCCTACCTTAGCGAAGTCGTCTCCGGCCATGCGGGATCAATATCAACGATCCATGGGGCCGATCCGGTCCAGGGCTTCAAAAAGCTCTTTTCCCTCGTCAAGAGCAGCCCGCAAGGAGCCGCTGTGGAAGATCGAACGCTTCTTGACATGCTGTCGGCTGCCGTTGACGTCATTGTGCCGTTCCACACCCAAGGTGACCTGTACGAGGTGGGAGAGGTATGGCTCGCCGCCGATGCCCGGCGACGGGGAGAGACAGTAGCCGACCTCCTTAACAAGCACTAAGGCTAGAACAACGTCTCGGGATCGATAAGTCCATTGTGATGCGACGCGTCGTTTTGTTCTGCTTCGATGTCTTTTGCCAGGCCTTCTCACATTACTTGCATAGAATGAGCGAGTCGGCGGCATCACGCCATCATCATTATACGTATCGCATGCTCTATTGTCCTGGACGAGACCGGTCTCGCTAGCCGAAGGACGAAGGCCTGATTGTCAGATGTGACCGGCATGGGGTCGATGTCACCGATGACTATGAAAGGCACCGCCATGATGGTGGGGCATACGGACTCGGCCCGTCCTCGCTCGAGGAAAGGCGTCTTCGCCAAAATCAGCAGGTCAGCTGCCTTCCCGCTCTCGATCCAGCCGCAAAGACTTTCGAAGGTCGCGAAGCCGATCGGCTCATAACCCAGCGCGGCGATATTGTCCTTGTGAATCTCCAACTCTGCTGGATCGGGCTCCACGACTGCAATGATTCCGCCGTTGGCCGGTGATCCGTTGTATGGGCCGAAAGTGACGTCAGCGCTGACTGGCTCCTCCTCGGAGGCTGGCAAGTAGATATCAAAGCGCGTACCTCGGCCAACAACCGAGGTGACGTCTAGGCATCCTGCGAGCGCGCTCACGTGCCTGTCAACCGCAGCAAGACCCAGCCCGGTCCCGCCGACGAGAGAGCGCGTGGTAAAAAAGGGCTCAAAGACATGCGGAAGTATCGAATTTGCGATTCCTGGGCCATCGTCGCTGATGGAGAGGAGGACGTAATCTCCAGGTCTCAAGGTGCCCTGAGCCAGCGGCTTGGTTTGGCACACCTGGGCGCGAGAAACGCTAACCTCGACGCGGCCCTCGTTCAAGACAGCCTCCGACGCGTTCTTGCACAGATTCATGAGGATCTGCTGCATCTCGGTTGGGCTGCCCTCGACCACCGTTTGCCACTCGTTGATCTTGAAGTTCAACTGAACACCCGCACGAACTGTAACCCGCAGCAATGGCGCAAGATCCATGACAATTTCGGAGACGTTGAAAGGCAATGCAACGCGCTTGCGGTTTCGGCTGAGTGACAAGATCTGGTCAACGATCAGCTTGGCGCGGTGTCCAGCTAAGATGATTTGGTCGATGTGGTTCCGTATTCTGGAGGGGCGACGCACCAGACCTTGGGCAATTTCTGAATATCCGATTATTGCGCCTAAAATATTGTTGAACTCATGTGTGGCGCCGCTTGCGATCGTGCCGACGGTCCTCAGCCTTTCCACCTGCTCCCATCGACTCACCAGAAGGTCGCGTTCGGCATTTACACGTTGCATTTCAAGATGGTTGCTCAAACGCCCAATGGCACTGGCAAGAACCCACAGGTCGCCTGCTGAGGGGAGTGAGCGATCTCGTTCAAAAACAAGGATGCAAACCACAGCCTGCTGATCGGAGGCCCTGCAAGCAACAATTTGACAAACACCGGAAGTGTCTAGGGCGGTGCGAACCATTTCCGCCGCCGGAACGACGCGAAACACTGGCCGTCCGGCGCGGACAAGTGAAACGACTTCATCAAGAAGCGCGACGTTCCAGACACGCATGCACGTGTTCGTCACAAAGCACTCGGTATGCCTGCTGAGACTCGGATCCACCTGAGCAAGCGCGCATTGATCCGCGTCGAAAGCGCGTTGAACAAGTCTAAGCGCTGCTTCGGTTGAAAAGCGCGGCGACGCGTTCTTTGCTTTACTTTCGTTGAAGCGAGCTTCGATCTCACGCATTGCCTCTTCAAGCTCCAGCCGCCTTTCCAACCGGTTCGTCCGCACATGCAGCCTGAAGGCCCGAATGATCGCAAACAAGCAGAGGCATATGGACACCGAGCCAAAGAAAAGTCGTGTGCGCTGCGCTTGCGCGCTGGCCAAGCTGTAGTCTTTCAGATATTCGCGCTCCAGTTCGGCGCCCTTGGCGAACGTGTTAAAGGATGCGATCCGATCGGCTGCGCGGTCCACTCTCGACAACGCGGACAGGATAGCGCGGCCGTTGCGGACAACATCGTGGGTGGCTTGGTCCTGGCTCGGAGGAAGTCGGCTGAGAGACTGATCGATCTGTGATGCGAGGCTGAATCCCGGTCTGGCCGAAAACTGAAGGATCAAATTGGAGAGTTCAAGCCTGTTGGACGGCGCCCCCTCAAGGCGATTAACCGAGCGAGCAAACCGTACGAGAGAGCTTTGCAGAAGCTCATTTTGCGCAGCCGCTGCCGAGATGGCAGCCTCTGTGTTCTCGACGGACTTTTTGAGCTGTGCAAGCAACCTGGAGTGCGCTCCGGAGCTCTCATCGGGCGAAATCTCGGCAAGGCGTTGCAAGTTTGTAACGTTCCTTTGCAATGCTTGGAGGGTAGAATCAACGGGGCGGAAGTCCAATACCATGTCGGTTCGAGCGCGGGCGACATCGCGCTGGAGCAATGCGTAGTTGATCTGAATCGTTCGCAGTTCACTTAGGACCGCCTCGTCGACCTGTGGGTCCTGCCTCTGTATCCCGAACAAGAGCGCAAACGAGGCCGCCAGGGCGATTACAAAAACGTTGTCGGTACTGAGCCTTTTTTCACAACGAAACGGCGTTTGATGCGCGGTGCGCGCCTTGCGAAAGTCTGATCTGAATTCTAGCTCCTCATTGCTTCGGTGTGCGGCCGGATGCTGCTGGAACAGGAAAACCATGTATACCTCTCCCCTCATAAAGACGGCTTAGACACCGTCGCACTTTGCCCCCGTGGCCCCGCTGACCCTCCGTTGAATTTCGCGGCGATTAGACTTCGACGGTTCTGTTCCGAACTCTGGCCACTCGCGAGCTCGACGCGAACGTGGAAACTGAAGGCACGGCGTTACGGCACGTGAGAAACTGGGCTATCCGTGAATGCTGATTTGATAGTTGTTGAGAAGGGAAGGCACCAATGCCAGGCTGACACCGCGTGACGGATTCAATCGAGATTTGCCTGTTTTCGCGCGGCGAGTCGAACCACGCCGATGTTGAAGGTACCGTTGAGTCTCGTCATAATGACGGCAGGAACCGAATACTCGTGAGCCTTCGTTGCGTCAGTCCGCTCAAGCCATCACGCACGCGGCAGAGCTAACTTCCGGCAAGAGTTTCATAGCTGGGCCAACAAATTGCGCTCTATGCTTGACCAGAGTAAGCAGGACGTACGTACGATCGGCATGATCCCCGAGGAGCGTTCGCACTTCATCTCTTATCCGGTGAAGGATAGCCCATTGAGCAGCTCACCATCGGTTATGAGATCGAGGCGACACACAAGGCGGGCAACCGGTCGCAGTATTCGGAACTGTCTTCCGAGAGATCATGGAGGGACAGACAAGCCGCACGCTGCAGCAGCCTGGGGATGACACCGGTCGGCCAGCCATTATGCCGCTAACCCGCTTGCGATCTCTGTGCATTGTATCTCCTGCGTGCAGCCCCTGCATTAAGCCAGCGTCGACGACCAGAGCCCATGTTCCACCAAACAAGGGTTAGCTTTCAAGAAGCTGATTGAACAAATTGATTGTTTGGATCGCACGCATCCGAACAATGGATGCAGCTAAATGCAGCGGCGGTTTTCGTTAGATGCGAGCGAGCGTCTCTTGGCAAGAACCACCGCGGGGCGCGGGCGAGGTGAGGGGCTGCACGCCAAGCGCGTCGGGACGGTCATCGAGGATCTGCGTGCGGGTTTGCAGCAGAAGATGTGCGCCGATCCTGCTCCACTGCATCTGCCGCTTGTTGGCGAACCGCTTGGAACGGCGTTGACGGTGGCCTTGACGAGGGCCGAAGAGATGCGATCTCCGGACCGCTAACGCTCGCCGTAATAATCAGGCTGGCACTGTTGGAGGCGATGTAGGCCTGGTGAACTCGCCGATGGCGGTCAGGAACTTGCGCATGTTCGGCTAGCCTGTTTCGAGACCTTCCGCGTCGAATTGCAGGTCGGCGATTTCGTGACGGGCCCGATAGACGTCAACATGCCAGAGATGCCATTTGATCCTGCGCAGAGTTTCGAGCAGGTCCTGTCCGGTCTGCTCATCCTGGTTTTCGAGCCCTTGCACGAACTGCCGAAGGACCCTGATGCGCACGGTGATATGGAACCAGTCGGCGTTCTTCCCCACCGTCGGTGATGAAGGTGATATCCTGATTGGCTTGGACGGGCTGCTTCTTGAGATGGTCGAGAATGCGCCGTTGCGGCTCGCGATCATAGCCATAGACGAAACCGATGTAGCGCGGAGCACCCTCTTCAGGCAGCGAGCGGCCTACGATCAGCTCGAAATTCTACTTCCGGTCGTTTGGTCGCGGATGAAAGTTCGATGCGGCTGCAGAACGCGTTTGCGATGGCCGCCCATCTTCCCGGCGCTACCGGAGCACGATAACGTTGCGACCATTTCACCACCGAAGAGACCGCAAAGCCAAAGCGCGACCAACCCGATCCAATTCTGCGCCGCCCAACTTCCATCTCGAACGGTGCGCGGAACGCCCGCGCGCCGGGTGCCTAACTAGCAGTGGCACTGGGCATGCCCTGTGCTCGGCTATTCGAGCTTCTCCAATGCCTGCCTAATGTCATCTCCGGCGTCCTCCGGCAACGGCAAAATAGGGCGCGGTGGCTGGACGTGCGCCAGACCGAGGTAGTCGGCGATGACGAACATAACGCGGAAGCTGCCGTAGTGTTTGAACAAGGTCCAGAGCGGCCCGAAAGCGCGGTTCAACCGAGTGGACTCCACCGCGTCGCCGGACTGCGCTGCACGCGTCAGCGCAAGCGCCGGGACCGGCAGCAGACCTGCCGCAACGCTGTACCAGGTGTCACATCCGGCAAGCAGGGCATCCGCCGCGCCCCAATCGCCGCTGTATCCGATTGTGAACGTGTCAGTCGTCATCGACCGCAAACGTGCCAGTTCCCCCGCGTAATCGTCATTCGCCGCCAGAGGCATTTTCACAGCGACGATGTTGGACACCTCTGACAGCCGGGCGATCAATGCGTCGCTGAATGTGAAGCGCGTGGTGCTTGGATTGTTATATATGCACAAAGGCAATTCCCCCGCCTCGGCCACGGCGACGAAGTGCTGGAAGACTTCGTCCTCGTTCAGGGGAACGTAGGACATCGGTGCCAGGAGCAGGCCGTCAGCGCCAGCGGATTTGGCATCGCGCGCCAGAGCCTGAGCTTCATCGGTACGCAATGCACCCACACCCACGACAAGAGGCGTTTTGCCGCCGATGCATTCCACGGCAGCCTGAACGGCACGCTTGCGTTCTTCCCTGGTGAGGTAAGCATAACCGCCCGTGCTCCCCAGAAGGCCGATGGAGTCCGCTCCGGCGCGTTGAATACGCTCGAGAAAACGAGCCAGACCCTCGGTGTCGACATGCCCTTCCGCATCGGTTGGCGTAAGGGGGAACGCCGACAGGCCGTGAAACAAAGTCATCATCCATTCCTTTCGAAACTACATACGGGAAAGCAGCATACGCAGCCCGGCGAACGCGAAGAACATCGCCAACAGACTTTCGATCCAGCGGCGGCAGCGGCGATATAGAGCCACCATAGGCGGTGTGGAGAAGACAATGGCGTAGCCGCAGAATATCGTGACACTTAGGATGGCGCAGCCACCCAATATCGCCGCGATGCTTTGCCACGATGAATTCGGACCGATCCCCAGCGTGACGAGCGCGATCCATGCCAGCACGGATTTTGGGTTCGCCAAATGCATCAAGAGGCCCTTCCTATAGAGCTCACCCCGCGAAAGAGCGACTTGGTCGGTCGATGCGCGCACCGCCAGCTTCTCGTTCGACGTAAGCGCCGACCGTCCCGCCCTGAAGGCGAGGAATAGCAGGTAAAGCCCCCCGAAAACCTGCAGAACGAGCAGTGCCTGGGCGTACCTGGCCAACAGGGCGGAGATGCCGGTGGAGGCCATAAAACCCCAAAAGATCGAGCCGCTGACGACGCCGGAGGCAAGCATGAGCGCAGCACCTCTGCCGCGCGCCATCGCAACCCCCATAATGCGCATGTTGCTCGGGCCGGGGCTCCCCGCGGCAATGACATATGCAGCAAAGACGATGAGCAACTGATGGAGATCGACATTCATTCTCTCAGCCCTTGATAATCTCGATCGGATCGATCGCGCCGGATGCCCCGGGCGGCCAGCGATCCGCTCGCTCGACCGGAAACCTCATCCGGCGATGGCAATTTCTTGGCTCGCGATTTTGCAGCCAGGCATCAAGGCATTCAGCCCTCCGACCATGGCATCCGTCGCCTCTGCCAATGCATCGTCCGGCATGGTCTCCAACGCCTCCAGTACGAACCACATCCGGCCTGTTATGGTCTTCAGGCGGGTTCGAGTGCCCTGTCGCCAGTTCCAGCGTCGGCAGGTGACGCCAATGTCGTCGCGCCAGATGACCTCACCGGGCAAGGGAGGATCGTTGACCGCCTCTCCATTCATCATGGTGTCGAACGTCTCACTCCCGTCAGCGATCGTCAGGTGGGGTCTTCCGACATAGGCGTCAAAATTCTCTCCACCCACCGGGACTGCGTATTTCAGGCTGATGGCGTTGTAGAGATCGACGATCGGGTTGATCGTCGAAAGAGTGCCGTCTTTCAGAACCCGCTTTCTGAGGGCCTGGGCTGAGCACGGCGTACGGTTAGGCTTCGCGCCAAAGACGACGTAGGCGTCGGACCAACTCGCCAGATGAGCTTCTGCCCAAGCCGGGCCATCCGCCAACGCGCAATCGCAGGCTTCACCAAGCAATCGGGGATCGAAACGTCCTTCTCCAGCTGAAGTGGCATCGACGTAGACGCTCACGGCTCTAAATCCCGATGCAATATTCTTAATTCGACCGTCGATGATGGGACCCTCAAACATCCAGGCAACTCCATCAGTTCGAGCGCAAGCAATCCATGACCGGCGCGACCAGTCACGATCGCTTCCCTGACTGCAAGCCAATATTGCAGTTCACTGGTCCAAACTAAACTGCCACTTTTGGAGATTTTAATTGGTCCAGTATAAGGAGGGTTCTCGCAGCACGGGAGCGACGCGTCGAATTTATCAATCCCTGATCAAGCAGATCCGGGCCGGAGTGTACGGGTGTCGGTGACGCCACCCAGTTCTCCGCAAGCAAGCGGCCCACAAGTTCCCCATGATCCGGTCATGCTTTTGTGAACCCTAGGGCATTATGGTCGATGCCAGCGCCACCAGGGTGGCGTCGTACTGTTCGAAACCCCCCGATTGTTACCGCGGTTTTGCTTGACGCGCGCGATGACCTTAGCTGAGGCCCAGGATGAAGCGCCGATTGGAGGGACGGATCGACCGCGCGTTAGATGCGTAAAGCGTCGTAAACCGCTTGATGTCTGCGGTGTCGACCTCGACCGGTTCCATTGCAACCATCCACTCCACGTTTTCGGTGCAGGGCGGAGTCGTTAGTGATCCCTCATAGGTCCAGTAGCCGAGCGAGGCCGGCAAAAGCCCGTTGGGATCGAACTCGTCAACTGCCATCTCCTCGCCGGGCCGGGCCGGAAAGACCTTGGCGAGACCGGCAAAGCTTTTATTTGTCGCGCCAGGCGTAAGAAGGGCGCTCAGCACTCCCAGAGTATCGCTCTTTGTGTCTTTATGGACAAAATGCGCTTCCATCGGGAAGCTCATGCCCGCCACGTGATGCTCGCTCGGCGCGTGGAAATGCAACTGTGCCAGTTGGTAGACGCGATCCCCGCGGGTCAAGGTGCTGCCTTCCGGCATGTTGATTTGAATGGTGTGGCCGTTGTTCACCATCCTGCCGCCGCCCTTGAGCCAACTGATGTCGATGCGCGGTATATCCGCCTTTACCGTGCCGGCGATGTCGATGGGTGACTGCTGCCTGCCCGCCGAACAGGCGAAATTTCTCGTGTCCAGATCGGCCCAATGCTCCGGCCCGACCGAGCCGCCATATCCCCAATGGGCGCTGGCCGCACGCGCGGTCTGGGCGCAGATCGGGCACACGCCCAGCGCGATGAATCCTCTAATCAGGTTACGACGATGCATATTGCCTCGCTCCTTGATGCGAACCTTATGTGCTTGCTTCCAATTGGTGCAGTCAAGGCACAGCCGCAAGGGCGGGCGTAGGTTGAGCCGCGCCACCAGCGTACACGCCAGCCAGTCCTCGTCGAACTGGTAAACTGGAAGAAGCGTCGCCGCCGGCGATCGTTGGAGGCTACGCTCGCCGGTCCGTGGAAATGGCTGGCGACGTGGCTCAGATTCACCGTGCTGCCGCTGATCAGGCTAACAACCAGCACAGCCGGCGTCGCCGGTCCGGCTGTTACTCGGCGGTATGTGGCGCGTGACGTTGAAGCGGGAGTGTCGGGCAGGCAGTGCATTGCAAAAGATCCCCTCTTTGGCGAGACGAATTCCTCCATTCCAACTGATTCCCGACCTCTCGGCCACCCACTGTGTAGCCTGCCCGCCACGCTCTCCAAGACCATAAAGGCATGGATCAAACTCGCGAATACGCCTTGGAAAGCAGGTCTCAAAGGCCAAGGGGACCTTCCATCTGGAAAATGCCAAGCAAAGCTCGCGTTAGGACGATCCATGCGGTTGCCAGGCTGGCTGCCTCCGGTCAGGCGAGATCCGGATCCTTCCGCGAGGATAGCTGTAAACGTCTACAGGCTGCATCGCTGTGCGCTTTGCCCTTCGATGGCGGGAACACAACCCGCACGGAGGCGACGAATGATTCAGCTGATCACACCTGGCCTCTACAGCGAATTCGCAGGCGAGCTCAAAGAGATGCACGGGCTCAGATATCGGGTTTTCAAGGAGAGGCTCGATTGGGAAGTTCAGACGGGAGGCGAAATGGAAACAGACACCTTTGACGACTTGAAGCCTGTCTATCTGCTGCTCAAGGGATCCGATTGGCGAATTCGTGGCTGCGTGCGCCTCTTGCCAACCACTGGGCCGACCATGTTGCGCGACACATTCCCGGCGCTGCTGGGTGAGGCTGTGGCGCCCGCGAGTCCCGACATATGGGAAAGCAGCCGTTTCGCGCTCGATTTGCCCCCATCAACGCCCAAGGCGGCAGGCGGCCTTGCCCAAGCAACCTACGAGCTCTTCGCCGGCATGATCGAATTCGGCTTGGCCAACAATCTCACCCGGATCGTGACGGTGACCGATACGCGTATGGAACGGATCCTTCGCCTCGCAACGTGGCCATTGTCGCGCATCGGAAAGCCGCAGCCCGTCGGCAAAACGGAGGCGGTGGCCGGGTTTCTCGAGATCTCTCACGCCAGCCTGTTGCGCATCCGCTGGAGGGGACGTCTGAATGGGCCGGTACTGTGGCAACCGATTCTCGGGCTGCCGCACGGCCCATGCGGATAGCCAAGACGTGGTGCGTGGCCCCAGGGATCGGAAGAGGGTTTGCTTCTCGTCGCCGAAAGGAGCCATTGCGTCCGGCCTGGAGAAGCAAGCCGAGGAATGATGCATGAAGCAGCGTCCGCACAATTGAACGGCGAGATCAAAGAGTGCGCTGGGGCTACCCATTCGCACTCGGCCCAAGTATTCCACGTCTCCTCCGGCCGGCTTGCATGCTATTAACGCAGGTGAGGGCGCCGGCCATGACATGCGCAGCCCGTTGAAGGCGGAAGCGTACGCCCCGGTTCACATCACCCGCATTGGACTGAGGTTTAGTTCATCCATGGCGTGGATGATGGTTATCCCAACAATCAATTTTACCGAACTTACTGGATTCCATTAGAAGACTCTAACTGAGCGCATGCCGGGCGGCGTCCCTCGTCTGCGTCGGCTAAGGCTGCCGGGAAGAATTCGGAGAAGAACATGTGCGGAATTGTTGGCATCGTTGGGCAACAGCCGGTGTCGGAACGCCTGGTCGACGCATTGAAGCGTCTGGAATACCGCGGCTATGATTCGGCCGGCATTGCGACGATCACCGAGGGCACCTTGCACCGCCGGCGCGCGGAGGGCAAGCTCGTCAATCTCGAGAGGAGACTCAAGGAAGAGCCGCTGGGTGGTACCATCGGCATCGCCCACACCCGCTGGGCAACCCATGGGCCACCGACGGAACGCAATGCACACCCGCACTTCACGGATGGTGTGGCCGTCGTCCATAACGGCATCATCGAGAATTTCGCCGAACTGAAGGACGAATTGGCGGCGACGGGAGCCGAGTTCCAGACCGACACCGACACTGAGGTCCTTGCGCATCTCTTGGCAAGGCACCGCCGGGAGGGCATGAGGCGTGGTGAGGCGGTGCATGCCATGCTGAAAAGCGTCAGGGGTGCCTACGCGCTTGCCATCCTCTTTGAGGATGATCCGTCGACCATCATTGCGGCGCGCAATGGACCACCGCTGGCGATCGGTCACGGCGACGGCGAGATGTTCCTGGGCTCCGACGCGATCGCGCTTGCTCCATTCACGAATGAAATCACCTATCTCATCGACGGTGACTGGGCAGTTGTCGGCAGGACGGGCGCTGATATCTTTGATTACGACGGCCACCCCGTCGCGCGTCCGCGCCAGACCTCCGTGGCCGTGGCCACTCTGGCCAACAAGGGCAACCATCGCCACTTCATGGAGAAGGAAATCCTCGAGCAGCCCGAGGTCATCGCCGATGCGCTCGGTCATTATATCAATTTCATCGAAAATGGTGCCGATGCGGTTTTTGGCATCGACTTCGCCAAGATCCCGAGCTTGGCGATCTCTGCCTGCGGCACCGCATATCTCGCCGGGCTGATCGGAAAATACTGGTTCGAGCGCTATGCGCGCCTGCCGGTCGAAATAGATGTTGCATCCGAATTCCGCTATCGCGAGATTCCGTTGTCGCCGCAGTCTGCGGCTCTGTTCATTTCACAGTCGGGCGAAACCGCCGATACGCTGGCATCGCTGAGGTACTGCAAGCAGCTTGGGCTGAAAATTGGCGCTGTCGTCAATGCGCGCGAATCGACCATCGCTCGGGAGGCCGATGTGGTCTTCCCGATCCTTGCCGGCCCAGAGATCGGCGTCGCCTCCACCAAGGCCTTCACCTGCCAGCTAGCCGCTCTTGCCGCACTCGCCATCCACGCAGCCAAGGCCCGCGGAACCGTGACCGAAGATGAGGTGCAGGCGCTCGTCGAGAGCCTCGCCGAAATGCCGGGCGTCATGAGGCAGGTACTGGACAGCATCCAGCCGGAGATTGAGCTTCTGTCGCGCGAACTGTCAAAGTGTCATCATGTCCTTTATCTCGGCCGTGGCACAAATTTCCCACTGGCGATGGAGGGTGCGCTGAAGCTCAAGGAGATTTCCTACATCCACGCCGAAGGCTATGCGGCGGGTGAATTGAAGCACGGTCCTATCGCATTGATAGACGAGAACATGCCAGTGATCGTCATCGCGCCACATGATCGCTTTTTCGACAAGACCCTCTCCAACATGCAGGAAGTGGCCGCCCGCGGAGGGCGCATTATCCTCATCACCGATGGAAAAGGGGCAGCCGCATCGAAACTCGATACGATGCACACGATCGTGCTGCCGGCCACCGACGAGATTATCGCGCCGATGATCTTCTCGCTGCCGATACAGCTTCTTGCGTACCACACGGCGCTCTTCATGGGCACAGATCTCGACCAGCCACGCAACCTGGCAAAATCAGTCACCGTCGAATGATGTGACGCCTTCATTAGTCGCAACGCTCGCCCATTCGGAAAAAACTCCAAGCACTTCAACCGGGGCTCAAGCGCGCCGCTACCGCCTTGCCGTTATTTGCTGGAGCATGCCGTTTAGCGACGATTGGTTATCCCTTTGGCCTCCCCTCACGCTGCTTGGCTGTGCCTACTGGCAAACCCGGTCGAGAAAAGCATCGAATACGCAGCAATAGCGCTAACCACAAAGCGATCCTCCTGCCGCATGCGGATAAAACCCTTCGCTGTCCCTATTTCGTCCTCGCTCGATGATTGCGGCTCGCCGCGGTCTTCGTCGGTGAGACGGTTGCCCTTTGACTTTGCCAGGCGGCCAGCTGCGATGTGCGGGCTGTAGGAATCCCGTGTAACCTCGTTCTGGATCTAACGCTCACCGATAGGCCCGGCCAGTCGGAAGAGGACCGGGCGATGATCGGACACTTCCAGGAACCGCTCGATGGTTCGGTCGAGCGCGAGGATCATGAAATCGTGGCCGCCCGGCACGAGATTGGGCGAGATAAAGACATGGTCGATCAGCGACTTAAAGGGCGCCTTGACGCAGGTGATTTGCTTGTCCGAAGGCATCCTGCGCGGCGAGCGCGGTCAGGCCGGCGGCGGTCAGCGCGGTCTCCGGAAGCCAAGGTTGCATTGAGTCAACGCCGATTCAGTCGTTATCGAAGCTGGGATACTGGGCGAGTTCGGCGATTGCTTCGGCGATCACGCGCCCACCCATCTGCCGGCGGCCTCCACCGTGTCGCCGGACTGCGCCGCACGCGTCAGCGCAAGCGCCGGGACCGCCAGCAAACCTGCCGCAACGCTTTACCAGCTGTCACATCCCGGCAAGCGGGGCATCGGCCGCGCCCTAATCGCAGCTGTATCCGATTGCAAACGTGTCAGGGCTTATCTGCCGCAGGCGTGGCAGGTCCCCCGCATAATCGTCATTCGCCGCCTGAGGCCACCGAGATGAAGCTCTTCCTCCCGTTAGAATGAACGTTCGAAACGGAGGATGCCGCCGACACTGCTCTTTTTGTTGGCATTAGCCCAGCTAATGGAAGGGTCGACCTTGCCGACGGCGAAGTCGCCGTAGCGGTCATAGTCGAGTTCGGCTGTAATTGTGAAATCTGCAAGAAACGCATAGGCAACGTTTGCAGCGACACCATAGTTCCTGAGCTGATCACCCGAGAGCTGAAGATTCAACGAAGTTGTCTCATTGAGCTTGTAAGTGGCGCCGGCCCAGAAACCCCAGTTACCGCCCCAACTTTTGTAGAAACCGCGACCATGAGCGTCGATTGCGTTAGTGACGTCATCGTTGAGCTTGCCGCTGGAGCCATAGCCGAACATTCCGAATAGCGAGAGTTGGTCGGTAACATCGACGTCGATGCGGACCTTGCCGGCGACCGATTCGTAGTTGCTATCATAAGCGACAACGCCGGTGATCGCGCCCCAGTGTTGTGTGTATTTCACTCCGCCGACTAGGTGCGGAACGTAGCTGTCGATGGTGCCGACCAGGCCCGAGCCTTCTTCGAGTGAAACCACAGCCGTAAAGCCGTTACCGGCGTCAAAGTAGTACTGAACCACATTAGTATCGAAGGCGCCGTACGGGATAAGCATCTGATTGAGCACGTCGCCCGCGTAGCCAATAAACATGTCGAAGGCGGACCAGTCCTTGCCAACTCGGAGGCCACCAAGCTGAACCCAGGCGAAAGTCAACGTGATGCCTTGGCTGAAGGCATAGTATCGAGGACTGTCCGAACCGGAATAGGCGGTGTGCTTGCCGTAGTTCATGCGGGTCTCGATGTAGGTCTGCAATGTACCGAGTTCGGACTCTTGCCCGGTCCAAGTTTTGAATGTGAAGCGCGTGTGGTTTTGCCATATGCCCTGGGCCTCGCCAGTCTTCACATCCGTGGTTCTAGCTTTGTCATACGATACGACATCGCCGAGGCCGATGTCGTAACGGACATAGCCGCCGATGCGCAGGCAGGTCTCGGTGCCGGGGATGTAGTAGTAACCAGCGCCGTAAACGTCGCAGATCTTGACGTATTCAACGGGCTCAGGCTCGGCCAGGACGATGGCGTCGGCGGCTCGGGCACAGGAAACGGCGATCAGGGCCGCAGCTGAGCCGAGCAGGAGGCTCCTGATGTTCATTCTTGATCTCCGTTCAAATATTGAAGAAGGGGACGTCAACGAACGAGCCAGCCCTTCCTGTCCCCACAATCGAAAACGATGCACATCGCGCTGCGCCTATCGCAGTGTGACACACGGATCATAATAATTATCCAACAACAGGGGCGATGAAGCTGAATCATACTTCAACACAATAAGTTGGTTGTTCTAATATTACTTGCTTGAAATGCCCGGGGAGGAATCAAACACTTCCGAGTCGATCGCCATGATGATCTCCGATAGCTGCGGGCGTACCGTCACAACGGCTTCGAAAATCACCCCGCAAATGACGTGCCAACCTCACGACCAAGCTACGATTGACACTCAAGTTTGCCGTCGGACCTTGGTTTGCGTTTCCTTTTTTGCTCTGAGGGTCAAGCTGAGCACGAAAAGCAAATGTTTCGGACATGGTTCGTCTGTTCGCTTCGTGACAGTATCGTTCAATGGCGATAGCTTTTGTTTGTTTTGAGCCTCGACATTGTTGACATCATGCGAGTGCACCGCTCGGTACGTCAGCCGAGATGCCCCACTGATGCCGACATGCCTAGGCGTAAGCGTCCTCGTTAGGGCGAAGGGCCACACCTCGGCGGTGGCGAGGTGCACCAGCTTTCCAGCTAGTCCGGACAAAGTGGTTCCGAAAGGCGGGAAGGTCGAGACGAGCCGTTGTAAGGCCCTCTCTGAATCGGAAGCCGTGCATGGGCCATTTTTGTTTTTACGGAAGCACATGCGAATTCGCTCGATTGTCAGTTGCGAGCGATGCTTGAGTTGCGCTTCACCCCGGCGCTTTGCCGGGCCACAGGAGCGCGATTTGTCGGTGATCATGCGCCTGGCGTAGCGCTACTTTCTAAATTGGTTCATCAGGCTTGCAGCCTTGGCAGGGGCGGAGCTGGACGGTCTCCTCGAGCACAATTCCCGCTCTGACAGACGGTGCGCCACGGCCAAAGCCTCGTGCCGGCAATTAATACGACGAACTCATCGAGATGCCAGGTATCGCTACGTGACGCCGTCTTACGCACCAGCCGGCGAGCAAAAGTCTGGTCCCAACGCCGAATCGACTGGTCGGACGGGGCATGCTGCGTTCCATCGGACGCTGAAGGGAGGGGATAGGATAGGATAGTAGCACCAAACGGTGTGCGGGAAAGTCTCGACGGGAAACCCATGGCGCTTGTCGCTGACCAGCGCGTGCTCATACCATCGCTGTCCAGCCAAGGCTGAATGGGGCTATCGCTGCGAAATAATCAGGCCCAAAGCGGACCGGACTGATATAGCGCAAAGACACAGGAGAGCGCAGTGGTAAGGATGGAAGGCAACAACATGGGACGGTAACTGTTGCAGACCACAAAACATCGCGAAGCCCGCCTGCCTTGGTACACCATCTATCCGACTGTCGCGGAGTTCTCTGGGGCGGTCGGCGCCGACGCTTATGAGGAATGGCTCAGGAACCTACC
This sequence comes from Mesorhizobium sp. BR115XR7A, assembly GCF_020165315.1. Classification (NCBI taxonomy): domain Bacteria; kingdom Pseudomonadati; phylum Pseudomonadota; class Alphaproteobacteria; order Hyphomicrobiales; family Phyllobacteriaceae; genus Mesorhizobium; species Mesorhizobium sp. BR115XR7A. The sequence goes on along the minus strand of NZ_JAIUHW010000008.1, from coordinate 323,977 downwards.
GGCTAACGATCCGGCGTCACTCTACTTGCACGTTCCGTTCTGCCGATCAAAGTGCTGGTATTGCGGCTTCCCCACCACCATCACCCGCCATGATGCGCCGATCGTTAATTATCTGGCGGCGCTGCGTGACGAGATACGTTTGGTCTCGGAGCACGCGCCGCAGGCGCTGCCCGTGAGCGATGTGCATTTCGGCGGCGGAACGCCAACTCTCATGGGGCCAGTTGAGTTCCTCGCCCTGACGGAATTCCTGCGCCGCCACTTTGCGCTTGCGGAAACAGCTACGATCGCCGTCGAGATCGATCCACGCACGTTCACGGCCGATATGGCCGAAGCCTTGCAAGCAGCCGGCGTGAACCGCGCGAGCCTCGGCGTGCAGAGCTTCGATCCCATTGTTCAAAAAGCGATCAACCGGGTCCAGAGTGAGGCGCAGACGGCGGCTGCCGTCGAAATGCTGCGTCGGCATGGAGTGACAAGCATCAACTTCGACCTCATCTTTGGTCTCCCGCATCAAACGGTGCAGTCTTGCGTCGAGACCACGAGGGCGGCGGTCGCCATGCGCCCCAACCGGCTTGCGGTGTTCGGCTACTCGCACATTCCGTCCTTTATTAAGAATCAGCGCCTCATCGAGGAGGCATCGCTTCCGGGCAGCGCTGCCCGCGCCGAACAGGATGCGGCCATTGCCGTGACGCTGATTGCCGCCGGCTACCGAGAGATCGGGCTCGACCATTTCGCCTTGCCGGACGACGATCTCGCGCTGGCACAGAAAACCGGTCGCCTGCGGCGCAACTCGCTGGGCTACTCGGCCGACACCTGCAAAACCCTGATCGGTTTCGGCGCGTCGGCTATCGGGCGTGTCGGCGAGGGCTACGTCCAGAACGAGGTTACACGGGATTCCTACTGCCGGCACATCGCAGCTGGCCGTCTGGCGACGTCAAAGGGCTACCGTCTCACCGACGAAGACCGCGCGCGAGCCGCAATCATCGAGCGACTAATGTGCGATCTCGAGGCCGATGTGCCGGCAATCTGTGCCGCCCACGGATCTGATCCAATCCATTTTCTCGATTCAGCTGAACGCTTGGCGATGCTTGCCAAGGACGGGATTGTGGACATCGAAAAGGGTTTTGTCCGCGTACGGCGGCAGCATCGTTTTGCGATGCGCGTTGTCGCTGCCGCATTCGACGCTTTTCTCGACCGGGTTGCCCGCTGAGTCAGCCAAACAAGTGTGAGGAGGCCAAGGCGACGCCGAAGCGAAATTTGACGCCCATGCGGTTTCCTTTCTTCGAGGTCAGGATTTCACAGCCGTCGCCGGCGTAGCAGGCCTCAAGCGGCTTCCCGCCCTCGAAGAAAGCCACGGTGTCGCCATCGATCGTGATCCGCTCGAATTGGTGCGATAGCCGATCTCGTAGCGCGTACTCATCTGCGCTCTGGTCGCCGCTCTCCGCCTTATAAGCCATGACTGGATCGAGCGTTCCATGGTCAGGAAGGGATAGACCAACTGCCAATCCCGGACCCAAATTCGACAGGGCGCGCTGCTTGATCTGGTCGTCCTCAAATGTAGATCGGCTGGACCGCGGGATCGTGGCTATATGCGTGATCTTTCTCAGCTGCTTGATCGTGGATCTTGCCGCTCCCGCCGACGGCCACGATGTGGAAGGGCTTGCCCTCCACGGCGATCTCGCCGTTCCTGGTGAACGATCCCGCCGACACGATATAGGGCTTGAGGGTCGGTCACGACGATGTTGTCCCCTGCCGCGGCGATGCACGGCCGTGCCCGTCCATCGAATAGAGGTCGTGAGCTTGAGCGAGTTGGCGATCTTGCCAGCCACGAAGCTTGGCGTTCTGGTGACGCTCAACAAGGCGACCGCAGCAATGGAACGTGCTGCCAGAGAAGCCGAATCCGTTGAGGCGGGCGGCAAGCTGCGGCCGCGCGTGCAAATCTGTAGGGTCAGGGAACTATTGAAGGGCAGAAAGCCCACGCTTCCACCTGTCTATGACATTATCTCTGCCGCTGCCGCCCGGCAGGTGGCCGCCGCGGTTGCCAACGCGACAGGAAATACGGGACCCGCCGTCCTTCAAATATTCCATCGCCGGCAGCGGACAGAAAGCCACGAACGATCAGTCGCCGACACCTGTGAACAAGCCGTGTGCGACATTGCAATCATCCATTTATTGGCTCAACTGCCCACATGGCCGTGAATGAACTGGATTTGTTGGTTTTCCAGATGGCAGTGGAAAGCGTCCGCTCACTCTGCTTGAGCTTCAATGACAAAGCGGCGGAGATAGCCGCGAGGAGCCGCGGAAACCTGCTTTTCGATGTGCGGATCGATGATGACGCCGAGGTCCAACGGCTCGCAGCCATCCGATATCGAGGTGGGCAGATTGGTGTGGTGACGTTGGACAGACAAGGCCTTATTAGCCGCTACTGCGTCGTCGACGGTACCTTCTCCCGCTTCATTGCACCGTTGGAGAATTGGACCAACATGCCGGTATCAATGCAGGCCAAAATCGATGTCACTCACCATGCCGGCCTCTTCCTAGGCGCGTTGCGAAATGCCGGTCATATGCTTCGCAACTAGGGCGGAACGCGTCTGTGGATCTTTGCACCCGCCTGGGCGTTTGAGCAGGCGGCTCATCGAGGTTCTGCAGCGCGCGGATGTGCCACGGCCGGGGTGATAGCCGCCTCTGCCCAACAGATCGCCGGCGAGGGCTTGTCGAACAATGAATGTCGTCAATTCACAGTCCGAGAAATGGTGTCTGGCTCACGAGAAGCACAGCGAATTGAGACTGAAACGCAGTCCAGCTGGGAAACCCAGCGCGAAGGCCGGAAGGTAACTTATCTGCGATAGAGGCAACGGGAAGGCGCCTTCCACTTATAAGGCAGCGCCCAATATGTCGGTACTCGCCTGAGGAATTCCCATGGCGGGCAGGGCTACCTCGCGATCCGATCTCGATAGGCTTGTTGTACCTCAGACCGGACTCGATGTTACGAATTTCCTCAGCGGCTTGCCCGCATGCCACCGCCAGCTCCCCGACCACGTGCTCACGATAGGCACGAACGATATGAGTCCCCTCCGACATAGCAGTCCTCGGGAATGCGCGAATATTGATACACCTCGAAGGAGAGCAACGGCGCGCCAAACAGCCTCTCATCGCACCAAGTCGTACATAGGGCGCATTCCTGTTCCGGCCGTCCCGGGCGATGCTCGATCCATCTCTCCAGAACAGCGGAGCAAGCCAGTGACGCCCACGAAGCTTCTGATTGGGCAGATCGCCATTGTGTTCGCCATCGTTCTCCTCGGCGTGTGGGCTGCCACGCAATGGTGCGCTCATATGCTAGCCTTTCAGGAACAACTCGGCGCGCCATGGTTTGTCGCGGCTGGCTGGCCGATCTACGAGCCGTGGAAACTGTTGGAATGGTGGTTCCAATTCGATGCCTATGCGCCCGAGGTATTCGACAAGGCGGGCATGCTTGCGGGCACCAGTGGATTCATGGGCTGTGCCGCTGCGATCGCTGGTTCCCTCTGGCGCGCGCGCCAGCGCGGCTTGGTCACCACCTATGGCTCCTCTCGATGGGCGGCGACGCGGGAGATCGAGAAAGCAGGGCTGTTTCAGCCGGCAGGCGTCTTCCTCGGCAAACTGAAGGACCGGTATCTGCGTCATGACGGGCCTGAGCACGTCATGGCCTTTGCGCCGACACGTTCCGGCAAGGGCGTCGGACTGGTTGTCCCAACCCTTCTCTCCTGGTCCGGCTCGGCCGTCATTCACGACATCAAAGGCGAGAACTGGCAGCTGAGCTCCGGCTGGCGGTCGAGGTTCTCGCATTGCCTTTTGTTCAATCCGACTGATCCGCGATCGGCCCGCTACAACCCGCTGCTGGAGGTACGCAAAGGTTCGGACGAGATTCGCGATGTCCAAAACATCGCCGACATTCTAGTCGATCCGGAAGGCGCGCTGGAGCGGCGGAATCATTGGGAGAAGACCAGTCATTCACTCCTGGTCGGCGCTATCTTGCACGTGCTCTACGCCGAAGAGGAAAAGACTCTTGCCCGCGTCGCCACCTTTCTGTCGGACCCGCAACGCTCGTTTGCCGCGACTTTGCGGCGAATGATGACGACCAACCATCTCGGCGCGGCCAATAAGCCTCAGGTCCATCCCGTCGTGGCCTCGGCGGCACGAGAGGTGTTGAACAAATCGGAGAACGAACGTTCAGGCGTCCTCTCGACCGCCATGTCTTTTCTCGGCCTCTACCGTGATCCGACCGTGGCGGCGGTAACATCGGACTGCGACTGGCGCATTGCCGATCTGATGGATGCGGAGTGGCCGATGTCGCTCTATCTGGTCGTGCCGCCATCGGACATCTCGCGCACCAAGCCCTTGGTGCGACTGATCCTGAACCAGATCGGCAGGCGGCTGACGGAGCGCCTCGAGGGTGACCCAAAGAAGAGCCGCAAGCATCAACTGCTCATGATGCTGGATGAGTTTCCGGCGCTCGGTCGCCTCGACTTCTTTGAGACCGCGCTCGCGTTTATGGCCGGTTACGGAATTCGTGCCTACTTGATCGCGCAATCGTTGAACCAGATCTCCAAAGCGTATGGCGACAACAACGCCATTCTGGACAACTGCCATTTGCGAATTGCCTTTTCCTCCAATGATGAGCGCACGGCCAAGCGAATCTCGGACGCGCTTGGCACGGCCACGGAACTCAGATCCATGCGCAACTATGCGGGCCACCGGCTGGCACCTTGGCTCTCGCATGTCATGGTGAGCCGCCAGGAAACCGCCCGCCCGCTGCTGACACCGGGCGAGGTGATGCAATTGCCGCCCGCGGACGAACTGGTGCTGGTTTCGGGATTGCCCCCCATCCGGGCCAAAAAGCTGCGATACTATGAGGATCACAATTTCACCGAGCGGGTGCTGCCTTCGCCGGTGTTGCGCGACGGACCCTACGCGGACTGCCCGATGTCGCGGCCGGACGATTGGACTGGGCAAGTACGCGGCGTCGACCGTCGTCTTGCGTCCGACGATGAAAGCGCTGGCGCCGCGCTTGCGGACGAGGGAGGTGTTCAGCAGCAGCGCCATCCTGGCCTACCCGAAGAACATACCGCCGTCACCCAGGAACCGGACCAGGACGATCTGTCCAGACCCGCAGACGATGATAGCGAGGCGATGGCGGACAAGCGCGTCATGGACCGGATCTCCACCGTCGCAGGTGCCTATGGCATCAACGAGGGAAGGGGCGATGATAAGGATATCGTCCCCGGCTTCTGAACGCTTTCCGCAGCTCGGGCGTATCTCAGCGTAGATAACGGCCGTAAGCAATTTTGGGCATCTCGATAATGCTTGTTCCGCCGCCGGCCCGCCAGCGCCGGCCAGTTGGAACAAGCGCATGAAGCCCCACCGCATTCGTCACCAGTTTCTGCTCGAACCGGAATTGAGCGAGAAGCTGGACAACCTCAGCCGCGATCCCTCGACCACAAAATCCGCGGTCGTCGCGAAGGCCGTAGAAGCTTTCATCGAGCGGCGTGGCGAGAATGAACTCGATCGGCGCTATGGCATGAGGCTGGACCGTCTTTCCCGCGACCTCAGTCACGTCAGGCGCGATGTCGACATGACATTGGAAAGCTTGGCGCTCTTCATCCGCTTTTCGATCACGCTTCATGCCCACACGCCTGTTCCGGACAAGGCGACACAGGCGATTGCTCAGGAGCGTTTCGACAAATTCGTCGAGCAGGTCGGTCGCCAGATCGCATCGGGGAAACGCTCGCTTGGCAAAGACAATGGCGGAGGAGGGGAAGGATGAGCGCTCATCCAGAGGCCGACCACCGACGCCGCGCCATGCTGCGCACCGCCATGGGTCCGACGATCACTGAGGCGCTGGCCGATCCATTGGTCATCGAGGTGATGGTCAATCCCGATGGCGCGCTGCGGCTCGACCGGCTGGGAGAAGGCCGAATCGATACGGCCGTGCATATGCATCCTTCCGAGGCGGAACGCATCATCCGCCTGGTCGCTTCCCACGTGCGTGCCGAGGCGCATGCGGACAATCCGATTGTCAGCGCCGAATTGCCGTCGGGCGAACGCTTCGAGGGACTGCTGCCGCCTGTCGTGCTGGCGCCTTGCTTTGCCATCCGCAAACCAGCCGCAAAGCTCTACACGCTGGCCAACTATGTTGCCGATCGCATCATGTTGCCGCTGCAGGCCGATGCGTTGATAAAGGCAGTCCGAGAACGGCGCAACATCCTTGTCGCCGGAGGCACGTCGTCGGGTAAGACGACGCTTGCCAATGCGCTGCTGGCCGAAGTCGCCGAATGCGACGAGCGAGTGATCCTCATCGAGGACACCCGCGAACTGCAATGCGCAGCAAAGGACTGCGTTGCCCTGAGAACCAGGCGGGGCTCGGTCACACTCGCCGATCTCGTGCGCTCGACGCTCCGGCTCCGCCCCGACCGCATCATCGTCGGTGAAGTCAGGGGCGCGGAAGCGCTGGACATGCTCAAGGCATGGAACACCGGGCACCCCGGCGGCATCGCCACGGTTCATGCCAATTCGGCGCGCTCTGCCCTCTATCGCATCGAGCAGCTTGCACAGGAAGCTGTCGTCACCGTGCCGCGCCGCCTCATCGCCGATGCCATCGATCTCATCGTCTTCATCGCGGGGCGCGGCTCGTCGCGCCGCATCGATGCAATCGCTGAGGTCACAGGTCTCGACGGCAGCGGCGACTACGCCGTCTCCCCACTCACGCCTCCGCAACTCCAGCAACTCTGAAAGGCCCCCTTATGCGCAAGAAGCTCCGCTTTCTTTCGTTTGCCGCGCTCGCGTTTCTTCTCACAGTTCCGGCGCACGCTGCCGGCTCCGGCATGCCTTGGGAACAGCCGCTGCAGCAGATCCTGGAATCGGTGCAGGGACCGGTCGCCAAAATCGTCGCGGTGATCATCATCATCACCACCGGCCTGACCCTTGCCTTCGGCGATACTGCAGGCGGTTTCCGCCGGCTGATTCAGATCGTCTTCGGCCTGTCGATCGCCTTCGCCGCATCGAGCTTCTTCCTCTCGTTCTTCTCCTTCGGCGGCGGGGCGCTCGTCTGATGACCGCCGGAGTGCAACATATCGAGGGCTTCGAGGTTCCCGTTCACCGGGCATTGACTGAACCGATCCTGCTGGGCGGCGCGCCGCGGGCGGTGGCGATCCTCAACGGCACGGTGGCTGCGGCCATCGGACTAGGCTTGCAGCAATGGATTGCCGGGCTAGTGCTCTGGCTTGGCGGCCACACGCTCGCGGTCTTTGCCGCAAGGCGCGATCCCGACTTTGCCAGCGTGCTTGTCCGTCACCTTCGCCTGAGGGGATGGCTCGCATGCTGAACCTTTCGGAATATCGCGGCAGGGCCGACCGGCTTGCCGACCATCTGCCCTGGGCAGCACTGGTGGCGCCCGGCATCGTGCTCAACAAGGACGGCAGCGTTCAGCGGACTCTTCGGTTTCGCGGGCCCGATCTGGAAAGCTCGACCGAAGCCGAACTCCTCGGCATCTGCGCCCGGGCCAACAATGCGCTTAGACGCCTTGGCTCCGGCTGGACATTGTTTTTCGAGGCCGAGCGCATCGAAGCGCTGGGCTATCCGTCCTCGCGTTTCCCGGACGCGGCGTCATGGCTGGTTGATGAAGAACGGCGTGCTGCCTTCGAAGGCAAGGTCGCGCATTTCGAGAGCCGCTATCACCTGACCTTGCTGTCCATGCCGCCACCGGACGCCCAGGCGCGGGCGGAAAGCGCGCTCGTCGACTCGCATCATTCAGAAGGCGAAAGAGACTGGCGCCAGGAGATGGCGCGGTTCCGTGACGAGACCGACCGTGTGCTGGATCTTCTGTCGGGCTTCATGCCCGAAGTGCGTCCGCTCGATGACGCCGAGACGCTGACATACCTGCACGACACGATCTCGACCCGCCGCCATCCGGTCGCCGTGCCGGAAACGCCAATGTATCTGGACGGCATCCTGGTCGATGTGCCGCTTACCGGCGGCTTGGAGCCGATGCTGGGTGAGCAACATCTTCGCACACTTACCATCCTCGGCTTTCCGAACCTCACCCGGCCCGGAATCCTCGATGCCCTCAATCATCAGGATTTCGCCTATCGCTGGATGACGCGCTTCATTCCGCTCGACAAGACCGAGGCCACCAAGACGCTGACCCGCTTGCGCCGGCAGTGGTTTGCCAAGCGCAAATCGATCGTCGCAATCCTGCGCGAGGTTGTAAGCAACGAACCCGTTCCGCTCGTCGACAGCGACGCCGACAATAAGGCGCTCGACGCCGATGAAGCACTTCAGGCGTTGGGCGGCGATCATGTCGGCTTCGGGTATCTCACTGCAACGGTGACGGTATGGGACGAGGATCGCCAAGCCGCCGCTGAGAAACTTCGCGCGGTCGAGCGCATCATCAATGGGCTCGGGTTCACCACCATCCGCGAAAGCGTCAATGCGGTCGAAGCCTGGCTCGGCTCGCTGCCGGGTCATGTCTATGCCAACGTTCGTCAGCCGCTCGTTCACACGCTGAACCTTGCCCATCTCATGCCGCTTTCCTCGGTGTGGGCCGGTCCTGCGGCGAACGAGCATCTGGCTGAAGTCACTGGACGAGAGGCCCCGCCGCTCCTCATCGCCGAAACCAGCGGGTCGACTCCGTTCCGGCTTTCTTCTCATGTCGAAGATGTCGGCCACATGCTGATCGTTGGACCGACCGGCGCCGGAAAATCGGTGCTGCTTGCCCTGATCGCCCTGCAGTTTCGTCGCTATGCCGGCGCGCAGGTCTATGTCTTCGACAAAGGCAATTCGGCGCGCGCGGCAACGCTCGCCATGGGTGGAGAGCATCATGTCTTGGGTTCGGACGGTGCGCTTGCCTTCCAGCCACTGCGCAATATCGGTGATCAGGGTAGGCGCAGCTGGGCAGCTGAATGGATCGCCGGCCTGATTGCCCATGAGAACGTCACCCTCACGCCGGAGGTGAAGGAGGCGATCTGGTCGGCGCTCAACAGCCTCGCCACCGCGCCGGCGCAGGAGCGCACGCTGACCGGTCTGTCGGTCCTGCTTCAGTCCAATGCACTGAAGTCCGCCTTAATGCCCTACACGCTCGACGGTCCCTTCGGCCGATTGCTCGATGCCGATGACGATCGGCTGGCCTTGTCGGATGTGCAGTGCTTCGAGACCGAGGAGCTGATGCATAGCCAAAGCGCTGTGCTGCCTGTGCTCACCTATCTCTTCCATCGCCTTGAGGAGCGGTTCGACGGGCGACCGACGCTGCTCATGCTCGATGAGGCCTGGGTCTATCTCGACAATCCGCTTTTTGCTGCCCGCATCCGCGAATGGCTGAAGGTGCTGCGAAAGAAGAACGTATCGGTGATCTTCGCCACGCAGTCGCTTGCCGACATCGCCGGCTCTGCAATAGCGCCGGCGATCATCGAGAGCTGCCCACAGCGCATTTTTCTCCCCAATGATCGTGCCGTGGAACCGCAGGCACGGACTGCCTATGAGCGCTTCGGTCTCAACAACCGGCAGATTGAACTGATCGCCCGGGCCACGCCGAAGCGGCACTACTATTTGCAGTCGCGCTGCGGCAACCGTCTCTTCGAGCTCGGGCTCGGCCCCATCGCGCTTGCACTTTGCGGCGCCTCGGGTCCAGCCGCGCAAAGCCTGATCGACAGGGTCCTGTCCGAGCACGGGCAGGACAGCTTTGTCTTTCGCTTCCTCGGCGCCCGCGGCCTCGATTGGGGGGCCGAGCTTCTCCAGCAATTCCCTCAACCAACCAAGGAGCAATCGTCATGATGCGGCGCCGCTTTCTCTCGGGCCTGATCACCCTTTCGTTGATCGCCAAGCCGATGGCCGACTACGTGCAGCCGGCCTACGCGCTCATCGTGTTCGATCCGTCGAACTACGCACAGAACGTGCTCACGGCGGCGCGCTCGCTGGAGCAGATCAACAACCAGATCCAGTCGCTCCAGAACCAGGCGACCGTGCTGCAGAACATGGCACGCAATCTTCAGAGTCTGGATTTTTCTTCGGTGGGTCAGCTTACCGGCTCGCTCCAACGGATCGACAGTCTGATGGACCAGGCAAGTGGCCTGAGCTTTGATCTCAACAAGCTTCAGGACCAGTGGCGTAATCAATATCCGGAAAGCTACGACGCCACGATCAAGGTCAGCGATGTAGCGAGCGCCGCACGTGACCGCTGGCAAAGCGCAATGCAGGCATTCCGTCAGACCATGGGTGTTCAGTCGCAGATCGTCGAGAATGTTCGCGGTGATGGCGACCTGCTTGCCGATCTCGTCAACCGCAGCCAAGGCGCGGCCGGTGCGCTTCAGGCAAGTCAGGCCACTAACCAGCTCCTTGCGCTTTCGACCAAGCAGCAGATGCAGATCCAGACGCTGCTCGCAACGCAGTTCCGCGCTGAGGCCGAGGATGCGGCGCGCAAGGCGCAGTCCGAGGAGGCCGCGCGCGAGACGACAAAGCGCTTCCTCGGCACAGGCACGGCCTATCCCAGCAACTGATCACCAATCTCTTGACGACGAGGAAGGCGGCATGAACGACCTTGGGGTCATTGATCGCTTCATGGAGACCTTCATCCGCTACATCGATAGCGGGTTCGGTCTGCTCTCGGGCGATGTCGCCTTCCTTACCACGACCCTGATCGGCATCGACGTCACACTTGCCGGCCTCGCCTGGGCATTCGGCGGCGAACCCAACATATTCGGCCGGCTCATCCGCAAAGTGCTCTATGTCGGCGTCTTTGCCTTCATCTTGAATAACTTCAAGAACCTCGCCGACATCATCTATCGGTCCTTCGCTGGCCTCGGCATCAATGCGTCCTCAGGCAATCTCTCCGCCGACAATCTCCTGCATCCGGGGCGCATTGCCGCAACCGGTTTCGAGGGCGCCTGGCCGCTTCTCGATCAGGCAAGCCAGCTTCTCGGCTTCCCAGAAATCTTCGGCAACGCGCTCACCATCTTCGTGCTGCTCGTGGCCTGGTTCCTGGTCATCATCGCCTTCTTCATCCTCTCCATCCAACTCTTCATCACCATCCTCGAATTCAAACTCACCACTCTGGCCGGATTCATTCTTGTGCCCTTCGCGCTTTGGAACCGGTCAGCGTTTCTCGCCGAGCGCGTGCTCGGCAATGTCATCTCGTCGGGCATCAAGGTGATGGTGTTGGCCGTCATCATCGGCATCGGCTCCACGCTCTTTGGCGAGTTCGCTTCCGCGCTGCAAGGCAAGGAGCCGGATCTGGCCGCCGCCATGTCACAGGTCCTGGGCGCCTTGGCGCTCCTTGGTCTCGGCATTTTCGGACCTGGGATAGCCTCCGGTCTTGTCTCGGGCGCGCCGCAGCTTGGCGCGGGCGCCGCACTTGGAACCACGGCAGCCGCAGCCGGTGCATCGCTCGTTGCCGCAGGCGCAGCATTTGCCGGCGCGCGCACGGCAACCGGCAGCGGTCTCACCGCACTCCGTGCCGGCACGACCATGGGGTCAGCGGCTTCTACGGCCTGGCAGATCGGGCGCGCAACATCGCCCGAGTCCGGCCTGTCCGGTGTAGCTGCTGGAATGCATGGTGTGACCAGCGCCGCCGGCGGCGCCGCAATGCGGGCGGCACGATCTGCCGCAGGGGGCTTCGGGCGCAGCGTTGATGCCGGGCGCGAAGCTGCCTGGACCGCGACCGGTGGTGCGCCGACCGCATCCATGACCGGAAGCCCTACTGGTCCGGTCGCTGATGCCGCGCCCGGCTGGGCCAGGCGCCTGCGTTCCGAACAGACAGCCCGTGCCCACCGTCACACCGCCATGCAGGCCGTCCGTGAAGGCGACAGGCCGGGAGGCAGCGCCAATCCCTCTCTCAACGACAAGGACGACTAAATGCTATTCAAGCGACCCATTCAACGTTATGGCAAGACGCCCGAGCCGGTCACGCCGTATCAGAAGGCCGCGCAGCTCTGGGACGAGCGCATAGGCTCATCTCGAGTGCAGGCCCGCAACTGGCGGTTCATGGCTCTTGGCTGTCTGACCTTGGCGGCCGGACTTTCCGGCGGACTCGTGTGGCAGTCGATGCAGAGCCGCGTCGTGCCTTACGTCGTCGAGGTCGACGGCTTCGGCGAGGCACGCGCCGTTGCGCCGGCAATCCGGGACTACGAGCCCTCCGATGCCCAGATCGCGTGGCATCTCGGCCGCTTCATTCAGAATGTCCGTTCCGTTTCCACCGATCCGGTGCTGGTGCGGCAGAACTGGCTTTCGGCCTATGACTTCGCCACCGACCGCGCGGCGCTCTTTCTCAACGAGTACGCCAAGGCGAACGATCCTTTCGGCCAGATCGGCACACGCAGCGTGTCGGTGCAAGTGACCAGCGTGGTCAGGGCTTCCGACAGCTCGTTCCAGGTCAAGTGGGCCGAGCAGGTTTTTGAGCGCGGCAGCCTTGCCAGCACGACGCGCTGGACCGCGATCCTCACCATCGTGATCCGCCCGCCAAGTAATACTGACCAACTGCGCAACAACCCGCTCGGCGTCTTCATCAATGCGATCGACTGGTCGCGCGAGCTCGACAGTGCTGCGCCGACGTCCGTTTCCCCAAAAGGAGTCCACCAATGAAGAATAGAATGTCGTCGGTCCGTGCCGTGCTGATCCTGTCGGCCTCTACAGCAGTCCTCTCCGCCTGCGCGTCGAAGCCGGTACCGCCGCCTGAGATTTCCTATGATGCTGCCGATTTCAAACCAGCCGCAATCGAGAAGCCGCCGGAGAAGCCGGTCAAGATAGTCGAGGTGCCAAAGCCGCTGCCGCTACCCGGTCAGTTACAGCCCAATCCGGGCAGGGTGGCCGAAGACAAGCGCTCTCCTGAAGAACGGGTCTCCGATGCCAATAAAGCAGCGACGCAGCAACCTACCAGGTATGGGTACATGAATGCGGTTCAGGTTTATCCATTCGCCGATGGCGCGCTCTATCAGCTCTACGCCGCACCGGAGCGCGTCACCGATATCGCACTCCAGCCGGGCGAGAAGCTAACAGCCGTGTCGGCCGGCGACACGGTGCGTTGGGTGATCGGCGATACTGTCAGCGGCACCGGTGACAATCAGCGCACCCATGTGCTGGTAAAACCCTTCGCGCCGGGGCTTACCACCAATCTGGTGATCACCACGGAACGACGCACCTACCATTTGCAGCTTCAAAGCACCGAGAAAACCTCGATGGCGGCGATCTCCTGGACCTATAGCGAGGACCAGATCATCGCGCTACGCCAGCGCAACGCTCAAGCCGAGGGTGCCATGCCGGTAGCTTCGAATGTGGCGCTCGAGAATATCCGCTTTCGGTATTCAATCACCGGCGACACACCACCCTGGAGGCCGACGCGCGCTTTCGACGATGGCAGCAAGGTCTATATCGAATTCCCCCGTCGCATTGATCAGGGTGAAGCGCCTCCTCTCTTCATCGTCGGCGCCGATGGCAATGACCAGCTCGTCAACTTCCGTATGCGCGGCAACTATTACATCGTCGATCGCCTCTTTGCTGCCGCCGAACTGCGCCTCGGCGCCAAACAGCAGCAAGTGGTGCGCATCACCAGGACTGACGGCCGGCAACCGCCGCGGCGGATTCCGCTCTTTGCGCGGACCAGCAGGTGAGGGGAGCGCTCATGACCGATACTTCCCGATCCGATGCGCCGCCGAAACTCGATCCCGAGCAGCTGCAATTGCGAGCCTCGCCCCGCCGCGCTGTCCGATTCAGGCGCGGTGTGATCGTCGCCATCGCTGCAGTCGGATCCGGTGCCATTCTGGGCGTCACGATGATGGCGCTTCAAGGACCGGCATGGCGTATCAAGCACCAGGCAGAGGACCGCTATAACACCGAGCGCAAGCCACCCGCCGAGGGACTAGAAGCGCTTCCCAAGGACTATTCCGGGATCATGCCGAAGGCCCCTGTGCTCGGACCGCCACTGCCCGGCGACCTCGGTCGCCCCATCCTTGAACGCCAACGTCAGCTCGGCATCGCGCCAGGGCAGGATATCTCCGCCGAGGAGCAGCGCCTTGCCCAGCAAGCAATTGAGGCGCGCGAGTCGCAAGTCTTGTTCCGGATCGACAATCGACCCAGACAGACAGATGTCGCCGGCGGCGGGCCGAGTGCGCAGCAGCCGTCTGAGGCGCTTCCGCAATCCGGAGCGACGCGCGCGTCAGCTTCCGTTGCCCCAGCCGAGGGTGACCAGAACAACCAACAGCGCAAGCTCGATTTTGTCAGTCAGCGAAACACAAGCGGGATCTACAATCCGCATGCGCTGCAGACGCCGGCCTCGCCCTACCAACTGATGGCCGGCAGCGTGATCGCGGCCAGTCTCGTCACCGGCATAAATTCCGACTTGCCTGGCCTTGTCGTCGCGCAGGTCACCGAGAATGTGCACGACACAGTCACCGGCAGCATTGTGCTCATTCCGCAAGGCTCACGCCTCATCGGCACTTATGACAGCGTCGTGGCTTTTGGGCAGAGGCGCGCATTGCTGGTCTGGCAGCGAATAATCCTGCCCGACGGTTCCTCGATCGAAATCGACAATCTGCCAGCGACGGATACTGCCGGCTATGCCGGGCTTGAAGACAAGGTCGATTTTCACACCTGGCAGCTGATCAAGGGAGTTGCTCTAGCGACGCTACTGGGCGTTGGTACCGAGTTGAGCTTTGGGGAAAACGAAAGCGACCTAGTTAAGGCGATCCGGGAATCCACTCAGCAAAACATCAGTCAAGCCGGCCAGCGCATCACCGAAAAGAACCTGAATATTCAACCCACCATTATCGTCCGCCCCGGTTGGCCCCTCCGCGTGATTGTACACAAGGATCTTGTGCTGCGCCCATACCCGACTTGAACAGGAGTAATCATGGCAGATCTGAAACTTGGAAAGCTTCCAGACCGGACACCTTCGAAGATGACCATCACCGTTAGCGCGGACTTGAACCAAGCACTCAAGGACTATGCGGCGCTTTACCGCCAGACCTATGGCGAGTCTGAAACGGTAGCGGAACTCATACCTTTCATGCTGGCAGGGTTTCTGGAAGGTGACAGAGCGTTTGCCAAGGCCAGAAAGGAAAGCTTGCCTGCCGCCGGCATGTCAGAGAAATCGCGACGCGTGTCAGGTTCAGATTCCGAGTAATCGAAGCATAAAGTTGGTCAATTGGCGCAGCCGCCCGGGTGCCTAATTTCCCGGCGGTCGCGGCCTACCGATCCGTCATGTAAGGCCTATGCGCGAACTTCGAGCAGCTGGAGGTCAAGTAAGTGCCTGGGCGGCCCGGAAACCGCGAACAAGGCGCAGGGCGTGCTAGCCGCACTCATGCATGGTTTCAGACACGTGGGAACGCCGTGCGGTTGTTACTCAGAATGAGCCCATCTCAAAGGGGCATTCAAGAGCCGCAGCGCTGAGTAGCGAAAGCCGCAATGGGGTGCGTCGCTGACATTCAGTGAAAGACTGGGCCGAACAATCCAACCTGCTTGGGCGGATACGAAGTGGAGCCCTGCCTGCAGGGTTCCGGCGGGTCCCAGCCCTCTGCCATGCGACCCCCTTTGGGAAATACCCGCGTCGTCACAGCATCGTAAAGTGGCGTCATATGCACTATCGAATTGTTAGCTGCTGGTTTCGGCGATTTTGAGGAGGTTCGCGATCGACTGAAGACGGTGACGTTCGTCTGTGGCACTCAGACTGCCACTGAGTGCCTGGCCGTTCCACTTTCGAAATATTTGTCGAACTTCGCTGCAATGCTCCTTACAAAGGGACGACTTTCCGCCGATACGACGTAACTGTCACCTTGGAGTTCAAGCGGTCGAGCAGGGTCGCCAATGGCGATGGAGCTTGCTTGGAAAAGAAGCTTTTGTCCGGCTTCCCCGAAGCGTTCCACCAGATCGGCTGCTGAAAAGCCGAAATCGCACATCAAGCGCTCGATGATCCAGCCGCGAACACGGTCATCTTCGGAAAACGCGATGCCGCGGACCGTGGCCAGATGTCCCCCCTCGACCATGCGTCTATATTCGGCTGTCGACGGCATGTTCTGCGAATAGCCCTGTCGAAACCGGCTGATCGATGACGACCCGAGCCCGATCAGTGTTTCGCAGCGATCCTCGGTGTAGCCCTGGAAATTGCGGCGGATTGTTCCCGCGCGAGCCGAGACTGCAAGCGCATCATCCGGCCTGGCGAAATGGTCTATTCCAATCGCCTCGTATCCGGCGCCCATGATCAGACGGGCGGCAATTTGCCACTGAGCGAACCGTTCGGCCGGACCCGGCAACCATGCCTCGTCGATCATAGTCTGATGCTTCTTGAACCAGGGCACATGCGCGTAGCCGAACAGCGCCATCCGGTCCGGCTCCAGAGTCAGCGCCTGCGCCACGGTGGAACAGACGCTCTCCCTGGTCTGATGCGGCAGGCCGTAAAGCAAATCGAGGTTCACGGACCCTACGCCGCGAGAGCGAATGCCGTCTACAACCGCCTTGGTCTGCAAAAAGCTCTGCTCGCGATTGATCGCCTTCTGCACCTTCGGATCGAAATCCTGAACGCCGACGCTCGCCCGCGCCATGCCGATCTCGGCAAGTGTATCAAGGCGGGCTTCGTCCATGTCGTTGGGTTCGATTTCGACGCTGATCTTCGCATCGGCAAGAAAATCGAAGCTATCCCGCAGGACAGTTCCCAAGGCTATCATATCCTCGGGCTTCAGCATGGTCGGCGAGCCGCCGCCGAAATGCACGGCGCGGACATGGGCCTTGCTGCCGACAAGACCGGCGACAGTCGCGATCTCCGCGTGAAGCGAGCGGAGATACGAAGCCACCGGCTCGTAGCGGCGGGTCTGCTTTGTATGGCACGCACAGAACCAGCACAGCCGGTCGCAATAAGGGATGTGCAGGTAGAGCGAGACCTCGTCACCGCTTTCGAGCGCCTTCAACCAGCTTCGATAGACATCAGCGTCGACGCCAGGATGGAAATGCGGCGCGGTCGGGTAACTGGTATAACGCGGGACGTTCTCGCCAAGCCTGGCAGCTAATTCCGGTCTCATTTGGTGGTCCGCCGTTTTTGCCTCGCCGGAAGTCTGGACGCGTCGAAGAGCCAATGCCCTGATTTCGGTCAGCCTCCAGCACGGACAAACTGCCGCAAGGATTTCTCTGCCATCGCTTGCTATCCTGTCGAAACTTGAGATCGGTAGCGCGAGCGTAATGACAGTACGGCAAGACATTCACAGTTCCGGCATTCCCGTTCTTTGCCTGTCTTGCGCAGCACGACATCGCGGCGTCTGCGGTGCGCTCGATCCAAACCATTTGGTTGGGCTAGCCAAAACTTCGTCGCGGCACAAGCTCGAGCCGGGGGTCGAACTGATCACCGACGCCGAGGCCGTCGACAGCTATTCAAACTTGCTTTCAGGCGTTGTGAAGCTGACGAAGTGCCTTTCGGACGGCCGCCAGCAGATTGTCGGTCTTCGGTTCGCACCGGATTTTCTGGGACGGCCCTTCAAGGTGAAAAGCACGATCAATGTGGAAGCGGCAACCTCCGTCTCCCTGTGCTCGTTTCCGAAGGCGGCCGTTGAACGGATAATGAAGGAATCACCGGGACTCGAGCATCGCCTGCTCAAGCAGACGCTGGACGAACTCGACGAGGCACTTGAATGGATGGTGACTCTCGGGCGCAAGACCGCACCGGAGAAGGTGGCGAGCTTTCTCCTCATGATCGCCCGGAATATGGATTCCAGTATCGACCCGGCGGCTGGGTCGGCATGCTTCGATCTGCCGCTGACACGTGCCGACATCTCTGATTTCCTTGGACTGACGAACGAGACCGTGAGCCGCCAGCTTACGCGATTGCGGGCTGACGGCGTGATCCGGATCGAGAACAAACGCCATGTAACGGTCGACAGCATGAGCCGGCTGGAGCAGCGCTGCGGCGGCCGAGGCGCGCGGCAACCGGCCTTTGAATGAGACCTAAGCGTCGGGGCCTTCGTCGCTTATTACGATCCGCGGCAGGACATGCTCGCGTTCGAAAGCGATGTGTCGCCGCAAGCCTTCGAAGAAGCCGCGTAGCATGAATCCGACAGCTTCCGCGCTCTCTATCGGATCACCATGACCGATCGCTAGGAGCGTTTCGGCCACCTCGCCAGCGAAGCATTGATCCTCAAGGTGCTCGATGCGCAACCGGCTGGTAGAGGCAAGTTTGGCCTCGGCCGGGGTCAAGTGCGCCTCATACGCAGGGAAAATCACCCTCTCCTCAAACCCATGAATGTCACGGAGCAGCGGAACGATCTTCTTGGCCGTTCCAAGACATTTGAGGCGGTCGACGTTCGGCAGTGCATCGGCAATGCTTTCCAGCGAGAAGCAGAGCTCCAGCTTTTCCCGATGAGCAAGCTTCATGACCTCGCCCGGAATCGCCTCTGTGCCGGCCTGGCGCGAGAAAGCCGCACTTGTCCATGAGCGGGTTGGCCCGTGCTGCGTTTCCTTGTTCAAATCGCCACCTTCTGATTGCACCGAACTCGATGCTGCCCGAAGCAAAATCGTGCGGCTCTGACATGGATCAGGGCGAGCAGGCGGCAACTACGGAATTAATGCACCGCGGATTTGGCGTCCGCGCATTGGAATCCTGGTCGGGGACATGTCATGAAATTCGGCACGGAGATCGTCGTTCTAAGCCTGTTTGCTTTTGCGGCCCTGGTGGCTGCCGGCTTCGGCGTAGAAGGACCTTTTCGCCAGCATATGGGGGTTTTGTTCTTCGCCGTGGCTGGCTTTACCGCGATCCTGCTGCGCAACACAGATTTCAAGCCGGCGGCTCCGATCGACACCTCCGCCTACATGGATGGCCCGATCCGCTACGGAGCCATTGCAACGGTATTCTGGGGCGTCGTCGGCATGCTCGTCGGTGTGATCATTGCCCTGCAGCTGGCATACCCTCACCTCAACATCCAACCCTGGTTCAATTTCGGCCGGCTGCGGCCGCTGCACACATCCGGCGTCGTCTTCGCCTTCGGCGGCAACGCTTTGCTTTGCACGTCTCTCTATGTCGTGCAGCGCACGTGCCGCGCCCGGCTGTTTGGCGGCAAACTGGCCTGGTTTGTGTTCTGGGGTTACCAGCTGTTCATCGTCATGGCGGCGACCGGCTACCTGCTCGGCATCACCGAAGCCCGCGAATACGCCGAACCCGAATGGTATGTGGATCTCTGGCTGACCATCGTCTGGGTCGCCTATCTCATCCTGTTCCTCGGCACGATCCTGAAGCGCAAGGAACCGCATATCTACGTCGCCAACTGGTTCTACCTGTCCTTCATCGTGACAATCGCGATGCTGCATGTGGTCAACAATCTGTCGATGCCGGCGTCGTTCCTGGGCTCGAAGAGCTACTCCGCCTTCTCCGGCGTCCAGGACGCCTTGACGCAATGGTGGTATGGCCACAACGCCGTCGGTTTCTTCCTCACCGCCGGGTTCCTCGGCATGATGTATTATTTCGTGCCCAAGCAGGCGAACCGGCCGGTCTATTCCTACCGCCTGTCGATCGTCCACTTCTGGGCGATCATTTTTCTCTACATCTGGGCCGGCCCGCACCACCTGCATTACACCGCCTTACCCGACTGGGCGCAGACGCTCGGCATGGCGTTCTCGATCATGCTGTGGATGCCGTCATGGGGCGGTATGATCAATGGCCTGATGACGCTGTCTGGCGCCTGGGACAAGCTGCGCACCGATCCGATCATCCGCATGATGGTGATGGCAGTCGCCTTCTACGGCATGTCGACCTTCGAAGGTCCGATTATGTCGATCAAGACGGTCAATTCGCTGTCGCACTACACGGACTGGACCATCGGCCATGTCCATTCCGGAGCGCTCGGCTGGGTTGGCATGATCTCGTTCGGCGCAATCTACTACATGGTGCCGAAACTGTGGAACCGTGAACGTCTCTATTCGCTGCGGCTCGTCACCTGGCACTTCTGGCTGGCGACGCTCGGAATCGTCGTCTACGCCGCGGTGATGTGGGTTTCCGGCATCATGCAGGGCCTGATGTGGCGCGAACACGACGAGCAGGGTTTCCTCGTCTACTCCTTCGCCGAAACCGTCGCCGCCATGCATCCCTTCTACGTCATGCGTGCCATCGGCGGTGCGATGTACCTCACCGGCGCCCTGCTCATGGCCTGGAACGTGACCATGACCATTCTTGGCCACCAGCGCGAAGAGCAACCAATGCCAGGTTCCGAGCCCGCCCTCCGGCCTGCCGAATAGGGAGCCAGACAATGGGCTTGATGGACAAACACGCGATCATCGAGAAGAACGCCACGCTTCTTCTCGTTGGCTCTCTTCTTGTCGTGACCGTCGGCGGCATCGTCGAGATTGCGCCGCTTTTCTATCTCGACAACACGATCGAGAAAGTCGAAGGCATGCGGCCCTACTCGCCACTGGAACTCGCCGGACGCAACATCTATGTGCGCGAGGGCTGCTACCTCTGCCACAGCCAGATGATCAGGCCTTTCCGGGACGAGGTCGAGCGCTACGGCCACTACAGCCTGGCCGCCGAGTCCATGTACGACCACCCCTTCCAGTGGGGCTCGAAGCGCACCGGCCCTGACCTTGCACGAGTCGGCAACCGCTATTCCAACGAATGGCACGTTCAGCACCTTATGGATCCACGTTCGGTGGTGCCGGAATCTATCATGCCTCGCTATGCCTTCCTGAAGGACGCTCCGATCGAGGTGAAGGACTTCTCGACGCATCTGGTTGCGAACGCGCGTGTTGGCGTCCCGTACTCCGATGAGATGATCGCGCACGCCAATGCCGATCTGATGGTCCAGGCCGACCCGAATGCCGATGCCTCCGGCGTCGAGAAACGCTATCCGAAAGCCAAAGTCGGTGATCTGGACGGCAATCCGCAGCAGGTGACCGAGATGGATGCCCTCGTCGCCTATCTGCAAATGCTGGGAACACTGGTCGATTTCAAGACCTATGACGATGCAGCCGGCTACCGCTGAGGGGGACGCAATGAGCTATAATTTGATGCGGGAATTCGCGGACAGCTGGGGTCTGCTTGCCATGGCGCTCTTCTTCGTCGGCTGCATTGCCTTTGCCTTGCGTCCCGGCGGCAAAACACAGGCCGATCAAGCCGCCCAGATTCCACTCAAGGACGACTGATCATGAGCAGCGAGTATATCGATGAAGTCTCGGGCATCTCAACGACCGGTCATGAATGGGACGGGATAAGGGAGCTCAACACCCCATTGCCCCGATGGTGGGTGATAACCTTCTACATCACCGTCGCTTGGGCGGTGGCTTATACAATTGCGTATCCGGCTTGGCCGATGCTGTCTTCCGCGACCAAGGGTGTGCTTGGCTATTCCAGCCGCAACGCTGTCAAGATTGAGCTGGCGGCTGCCGAAGCCGCCAAGGGCAAATATGTCGCGGCCATCCAGCAGAAGACCGTATCCGAGATTGCAGCCGACGACGCGCTGCGTGAATTCGCGATAGCGGCCGGCGGAGCTACCTTCAAGGTCAATTGCGTGCAATGCCACGGCTCGGGCGCCCAAGGGTCGAAGGGCTTTCCAAACCTGAACGACGATGACTGGCTGTGGGGCGGCACGACCGAGCAGATCCAGCAAACGATCGCGCACGGCATCCGTTTCGCATCCGACCCGGATACTCGGCAGTCGGAAATGCCCCCTTTCGGTGACATCATCACGCCCGAACAGATCGCACAGGTCGGCGCCTATGTCGCCAGCCTCTCGGGCAAGGTCCAGGATGCAAGTCTTATCGAGCCCGGCGCCAAGGTATTCGTGGAAAACTGCGTCGCCTGTCATGGCGATAATGCGAAAGGCAACAAAGAGCTCGGCGCGCCCAATCTGACCGATGCGATCTGGCTCTACGCACCCGGCGAGACAGCCATCGCCGTCCAAGTCCGCGCGCCGAAGCACGGTGTCATGCCGGCCTGGATCGGGCGTCTCGGCGAGACGAAGGTTAAGGAACTTGCGGTTTATGTCCATTCGCTTGGCGGCGGAGAATAGGAACGGAAGCCTATTCTCGGCCCTCCCCGCCAAGCGACGGGGCCCGGCACGAGTCGGGCCCCGACACCATTCCGGCATGCGGCGATTGACCTGCAGCAAGGCGGCGCGGCCCACACGGCGAAGCGGGCTCACTGCAGACCGGACGTCTGTCGAAGCAGACAAGTCCGTCGCACAACGATGTCATAGGCCGCGCGCGAGTGGAGATGCACGTGCTGGATAAAACGCAGATGGAGCGGCTCGAGGCAAAAGCGGTCAACTCCGCCAAGACACGACAGCCGCTCTATGCTCCGCGCAAGAAAATCTTCCCTAAACGCGCCTCGGGCAGCTTTCGCCGCTTCAAATGGCTGGTGATGGCGATCACGCTGGGCATCTATTATCTGATGCCCTGGTTGCGCTGGGATCGAGGTCCGTTTGCTCCTGATCAGGCCGTGCTGATCGATCTTGCCAACCGCCGTTTCTACGTCTTCTTCATCGAGATATGGCCGCAGGAATTCTACTATGTCGCCGGCCTTCTGATGATGGCCGGCATCGGCCTCTTCCTGATCACGTCCACCGTCGCCCGCGCCTGGTGCGGCTATACCTGCCCGCAGACGGTATGGGTCGATCTTTTCCTAGTTGTCGAGCGGGCGATCGAAGGCGATCGCAACGCTCGCATGAAGCTCGACGCCGGCCGCTGGACCGCGCGCAAACTGGTGCTGCGTGTGTCGAAACACGTCATCTGGCTGGTCATAGCGGCAGCTACCGGCGGCGCCTGGATCCTCTATTTCGCCGATGCGCCGACGCTGATCGGCGACGTATTCAACGGCACCGCCGCTTCGGTCGCCTACGTCACCATCGCGGTGCTGACGGCGACCACCTACACGTTCGGCGGGCTGATGCGCGAGCAAGTCTGCACCTACATGTGCCCGTGGCCGCGCATCCAGGCTGCCATGCTCGACGAGAATTCGCTCACTGTGACCTACAATGACTGGCGTGGCGAACCTCGTTCGCGGCACGCCAAGAAGGTCCAGGCTGCGGGGCAGCCGGTCGGTGACTGCGTCGACTGCAATGCCTGTGTCGCAGTCTGCCCGATGGGGATCGACATTCGCGACGGCCAGCAACTCGAATGCATCACTTGCGCGCTGTGCCTTGATGCCTGCGATGGCGTCATGAACAAGCTCGGCAAGGAGCGCGGGCTGATCTCCTATGCGACGCTGTCCGACTACAACGCCAACATGGCGGTGGCGACCGCAGGCGGCTCCGGTCCCGTGAACCCTTCACTCGTCAGAACGGCCGACAGCACATTCTCCGCCAGGTTGGCGCATTTCCATATTCGCAAGATCTTCCGGCCGAGGACCTTCTTCTACATGGGCGCGTGGACGGCGGTCGGGCTTGCCTTGATCTATTCGCTGCTGACGCGCGACCGACTCGAGATCAACGTCCTGCACGACCGCAATCCGCAATTCGTGACCCTGTCCGACGGCTCGATCCGCAACGGTTACACCGTCAAGCTGCTTAACATGATCCCCGAGCCAAGGACGATCGTCGTCACGATGCAGGGCTTGCAGGGAGCCGAAATGAGCGTCGTCGGCAGTGATCTGCCGGCAGCTCGCTTCTTCGCCATCGCGGTCGAACCCGACCGGCTAAACATGCTGAAGGTCTTCGTGCGCCAGCCAGCGGGTGAGGTTCGGCACGCTGCACAAACCTTCAAGTTCCGCGTCGAGGACAGAGCGAGCTTCGAATCGGACGAATACACCGCCACCTTCAACGCCCCGGAGATCGCCAGATGAGCACCAATACGCAAAAGACGCGTGAGTTCACCGGCAGGCACATGCTGCTCACCATTCTCGGCTTTTTCGGCGTGATCATCGCGGTCAATCTCACGATGGCGACACTCGCCAGCACGAGCTGGACCGGCCTTGTCGTCGAGAACACCTATGTGGCCAGCCAGCAATTCAACCGAAAGGCCGAGGAAGGGCGCGCGCAGGCGGCACTCGGCTGGACCGGCAAACTGACGATCGCTCGGGGTGAGGTCCGCTACAGCTTGAGCGATACCACCGGCAAGCCGGTCCCCTTGCATGGCGTCAAGATACTGTTTCGCCATCCCGCTTATGAGGCCGAGGACAAGTCCGTCACTCTTACCCTTGCTTCGGCTCAGGAGTTTGCAGCACGGGACGTGCCCAAGGATGGCGTCTGGATCGTCGAAGTCGATGCCGACGTCGGTCTCGCGGAGCCCTATCGCGACGTTCGCCGGATCATAATTTCGCAAGGAGCGCTGCAATGAGCTGTTGTGCACCCAGCGCGGAACTGGCGCTGGATCTGACCGGTACCACATCGGTCCTGCCGTCTAGCCAGGAGATCAGGTTGGCGAGCCGGTCGCTTGGCGACAATCTTTGGCAGACCGACCTTTCAGTGCCGACGGTTCACTGCGCGGCCTGCATCCAGACGATCGAGACGGCGCTGGCAAAGCTCGACAATGTCGAAGGCGCGCGTGTCAACCTGTCGACGAAACGGGTCGCGATCCGGTGGCGTGGCGACGAGGTGCCACCCTTCGTCGCCGCGCTGGGAAGGCTGGGCTATCAGGCGCACCTTTTCGCCGCCGAGATCGATGAAAAGGACAAGACGCTTGCCGAGCTGATCCGCGCGGTCGCGGTCGCCGGCTTCGCCGCCGGCAACATCATGCTGCTTTCGGTCTCGGTCTGGTCCGGCGCCGAAGGCGCAACGCGGGACCTGTTTCATTGGGTCTCGGCGCTGATTGCGATCCCGGCACTGGCCTTCGCCGGCGGCATCTTCTTCCGCTCGGCCTGGAACGCGCTGCGTCACGGCCGCATGAACATGGATGTTCCGATCGCGGTCGGAGTGTCCCTCGCCTATGCCATGAGCCTCTATGAGACGATCAACCACGGCGATCACGCCTATTTCGACGCGTCGGTTTCGCTGCTGTTTTTCCTGTTGATCGGTCGCACGTTGGATCACGTGATGCGCGAGCGGGCCCGGACCGCCGTGAAAGGCCTGTCCCAGTTGGCCGCACGTGGCGCCATGGTGCTGCGCGGCGACGGCGCGCGCGACTATCTGCCGGTTGGCGAGATCGAACCCGGCATGCTGCTGTTGATCGGGGCCGGCGAAAGAATCCCCGTCGACGGCAAGATCATTCAAGGGGCCTCGGATCTCGACTGCTCGCTGGTTTCCGGCGAGAGCACGCCTCGAAACGTGGCGGCAGGTGAAGCCGTGCAGGCCGGTGTCCTCAACCTGACCGGCTCGCTGACGATTGAGGCCACAGCCGCCGCGAAAGATTCGTTTCTGGCGGAAATGGTTCGGCTCATGGAAGCCGCAGAGGGCGGCCGCGCGCATTATCGCCGGATCGCCGATCGCGTTTCAGGGCTCTATGCCCCGGTGGTTCATCTCACAGCCTTCGCGACGTTCCTTGGCTGGATGGCGGCGACCGGCGACTGGCACCGGGCGATAACCATCGCCATCGCCGTTCTCATCATCACATGCCCATGCGCACTCGGCCTCGCCGTGCCGATCGTGCAGGTAGTCGCCGCGCGGCGCCTGTTCGAAAACGGCATCATGGTCAAGGATGGTTCGGCCATGGAGCGCCTGGCGACGATTGATACAGCGGTGTTCGACAAGACCGGAACGCTCACGCTCGGCCAGCCCCGACTGGTCAATGCGTCGTCGATCGATCCGACGATGCTGGCGATCGCAGCCGACATGGCCGCGCACTCCCGCCACCCGTTCTCAAAGGCCATAGCCGGTTTCGCGAATTTTGTCGGTCAACCGAAATTGGAGGCCGTCAGCGAGCACCCCGGTTTCGGGATCGAAGCCACAACCGCGGACAGCACCTGGCGGCTCGGTCGACGCGGATGGGCTGGATGGAAGGCTCGAACCGGCGGCGAAGGCAAACATGGCTACGGCACGGTTCTGACGAAGAACAGGATGATTGTCGCTTCCTTCGCTTTCGAGGATGCGTTGCAGGCCGATGCCGGGAGCGTCATGGCGCAATTGAACGATGCAGGGGTCGCGGTCGAAATGCTGTCGGGCGATACCGCGGACGCCTGTGGCGATGTCGCAAGAATATTGGGCATCGACCGTTTTGTTCCGGCGCTGCTGCCGTCCGGGAAGGTTGAGCGGATCGAAGTGCTGACCAAAGCCGGCCACAAGGTCCTGATGGTGGGCGACGGGCTCAACGACACGCCAGCGCTGGGCGCTGCGCACGTCTCGATCGCTCCAGCCACCGCCGCCGATATTGGTCGCAACGCGGCTGATTTCGTGTTCCTGCGTGAAAGCCTTTCGGCAGTAACCCTTGCGCTGGACGTCTCGCGGAAGGCAGGGCGGCTTATCCGCCAGAACATAGCCATCGCGATCATCTACAACGCCGTTGCCGTGCCGATCGCCATCTTCGGCAACGTCACGCCGTTGGTCGCGGCGGTCGCGATGTCCGCCTCATCGCTGCTGGTGATCGGAAACGGGCTGCGGCTGCAGGGCTTTATGCTCGCCGAGCTGACGAGGGCTTCTTCGGCAACACATTCCGGCATTCACCCATCAGCGCGGTCATCATGACGATACTCGTCTACCTCATGCCAGTCGCCCTATTTCTTGGCGCACTGGGGCTGACTGGCTTTCTGTGGGCGTTGAAGAGTGGCCAATATGAGGATCTTGACGGAGCCGCTGAGCGCATCCTCCGGGACGACAAGCCGGAACGCTGAGCCAGAGCGCTATTCCCGACGCTGTGCTGACGCCGGCCCTCAGCCGACTCGGAATAACGATCGTGCCGGGTCGATGCCAACCAGCAGCAGGCGCTTTGCGGCATCGCGGGCTTGGCGTACCTCGGCGAGAGAAATGAGAAGATAGCTGTCTAGCGGCAGAAGTTTCTGCTTGCCTTCAAATCGATAGGTGAGGCGGCATAGGCGGGATCCGGAGGACTGCATCCAAAACTGGAGCCCGCCACCGTCAGAGGCCCAATCCGGTCCAAGAAGATTCTTTGTTTCCAAATAGTTGTGATTTGCGCAGCGGCAGCGCTACCAACATAGATACCAAAATATTTCTGCGGATTGTTTCGGTTCCCAATCTATCCGCGGCTGGACTCGTGGGAGTGACAAGGGCATCGGCAACACTATAGGCGCAGTTATGCGACGCTAAGTTTCCGGAAATAGCTTAGGAAACAGTTCGTCCAACGTGTCGACCGGGAAGCGTAGCGATACCGGTCCTTTCGGGGTATCGGACGCAAGCAGGCCAAGCTCGAGCACCTCGGTAAACACGCGGCGGGCCCTACGTTCCGGCAAGCCAGCGATACGTGAGGCCTCACCGCGATCGAACTCGCCGCGCAGAAGCGCCTCCTCGAGCAGCCGGAAAGCTTCCGGCTTCAGGTCGTAGCGTTGAACAAACCGCTGCAGGCGCCGGGCAAGTTGGTTAAAATCGAAAAGGCTGGACATGAAACTGACCTGGTCGATGCATACGCGTGCGCGGATGCAGCTTGGCGCCGAGAACCGCCGAGCTTGCTGACAGCTCAGCCAGCGCGTCGGAGATAGGCTCCGCAACGTCTGCCAGGCGCGCCGGCTCGATGCGCTGTACGGTCTCTTCCATGATTGGCCGATGCTAGATTGCGCTAAGTACATATGTGTCAACAGAAATTTTAGCTGAGCGCCCATAACTGGCCGATCATTTGGCCGATGTTAGGCGCTACCTCAGCTTCACCGAGACGGTTGATCGATGACGCCAATGTCGATGCCGATGATGGCCGATATTCGCCATGCTCAGCGCATTGATAGCATGTACAAATTTGCGATCGGTAGGCTTGAGAATCATCGCTGAACCGAACATAACAGGAACAAACTGGTGCAGTGGTGTGAGGAAGCTGGTGTTTTTATGCGCTTTATCTGGAAGATGGGTGCCATCATACGTTGGCAGAAAATAGCGTGCGGCCCGGCTCTGGATATGCGATGTTTCTTAGGCACGGGCCGGTGAGATTGCTTGCCCCGCCGCGTTCGCGAACGATCCGTTCTCGTGAACTACAGCGTCCGCTTGCTCCGAGTCCGTTTGAAGTTAGGCGAGCAGAATGACTGTCTTCTCCGAAAAATTGCGCCGGTTGCCTGAGACAATCGAGTTGGCGAGCGCGCACGGAGCTGGCGACATTGCTTTCGCTCTTTCACAAGGGAAAGGACGGCTCGCCGTCGCTATTGCCTCGGGGGGATCCGTAGTTACAGCAGAATTCTTCTCGCGGTGCCGGACAACATTGCAATTGGGTCCGACGATGGTGATGACACCCATGCAGTTCGTCCTATCGATGGAAAATTGGGATGGATGCGATATCTGGCTGTTCAGCGCCGGAGCGAACAATCCTGACATCGCGGCAGCCTTCCGTGTCGCAAATGCATCCAGCTGCAAATCGCTCCAGTTGATGACAGTTCAATCGGAAGGCGCGACAACCATTGTGGCCTCAAATAGTCCTCGCGCCAAAGTGATTGTTACGCCAGTTGCCGATCCCAAGGATGGGTTTCTAGCGACGCATTCAATGATTTCGATGGTGACCGCCTTGTTGATGGCGTCAGATCTCACCACTGAGCAGCCGCAACGCGGGAGATTGGCCGAAGAACTCCGAAAGCGCGCGGAAGAGGTGCTAAGTGCACCTCAAAGCCCAGACTTCGATTTCCAGGTTGGGGATACTCTGTTCGTTCTGCACGATCCGCAAAACGCAGCAGCTGCAACGTTGATTGAAACTTCTCTTTGGGAGACCGGAATAGCGCCAGTACAGAGGACTGATTTCAGAAACTTCGCTCACGGTCGTCATGTTTGGGCGGCGAAGCATCCAGAGACCATGTACGTGCTGGCTTTGACAACCGCGGAAAGTGGCGATGTTTGGAAGCCCATCCGTGCAGCACTTCCTTCCCAGACCAGGATTCAAGATGCTGAGTTCGATCACGGTGGCCGATTGGCCAACGCGGTCAGCATTTTGTGGGGTCTATCCTTCGTTCAGCACCTCGGAAACGCTACGAGTATCGATCCGGGACGCCCGGGGAGAGGCGCGTTTGCCGAGGCGATATATGACAATCCCGCGCTCGACACGCTTTCGCGAGATTTGACTTCATCGGTTCGACACAAGACGTCCGCGCGGATGTACTTTGATCCTATCGATGAGCGATCAGCATCACTTTGTTCCGTTGGGCGAGAGAGGCTGCTTAGTTTGGGGGGCGCGAGCTTTGTCGGTCTCGCGCTCGATTATGATGGGACGGTCGTCCCGAACGATCCGCGTGAAGCCCGGCTCGGTCCTCCTCCCAAAGCGATTATGCACGAACTGGTCAGGCTTGTTGATGACGGCATCCAGGTGGGCTTTGCGACAGGACGCGGCGGCTCCGCTGGCGAAAAATTGCGAGACGCCCTTCCGAAGCGGATACATAGAAATGTCCTCATGGGTTATTATAACGGCGCCCACATTCGAACGCTCGACGTCGACATAGCTGAGGACCCCCCGCAACGAAATCCGAACATTGCCGAGGTTACCCGGTGGCTAACGGGCTCAGGCCTGCTTCGCGACGGAGTCGAGATCAAGACGCGTCCAATTCAGGTGTCGATTGACTGTGCCGATGTCATCGACGTCGAGCGTTTTGCGGATGGCTTGGCTGCTTGCCCTCAGATAGTCGAAGGTAGCGTGAAGGTGCTGAGATCTCACCATAGCGTCGATATCGTCTTGGCATCTACGTCAAAGCTCCGCGTTGTAGAGGAGCTCGCCCGTCGATCCGGCGATGCGAGCAAGGCCGTTCTCGGCATCGGAGATAGTGGCTCGCCATTGGGAAATGATCGGGAGCTATTATCCGGACCGCATTGTCTAAGCGTTGGCAGTGTTTGCGGCGCTTCAGGCGGCGCTTGGACGCTGTTTGGATCAAAGTTGCGAGGTCCGGATGCTCTCCTGCGCATTTTGCAGGCCGCTCGTGCGAAGGGATGCGAAATGATGATTGATCTTTCTGCTCTGACCCTCGATCAGCACTCTTGAAATGGTGACCGAGAAAAAACAGAGTGGGCCAGCTTATGACCGGGAGAGTCCGATGAGTGCAGTCGACGTGGTCGGCACAGGATTTACTGTTCTCGACCGCATCTACGCGGACTCGTTGGCGGTGTCGTCCGAGGATCTTGGTGGCTCTTGCGGGAACGTTTTGATTTCGCTCGCCATGCTTCAGCGGAATGTGGCGCCGGTGTTGAGCCTCGGTGAAGACGAGGTTGGCATCCGTCTTGTGGTCGCATTCCGGCACGCGGGAGCCGAGACGCGATACATCCGACAAACAGAACACATCCGCTCGCCGATCCTTGCTCAGCGTCTGCATGGGCCCGGGGTACATACATTCGAATTTAGGTGTCCAGAAACTTCCATCGATCTTCCGCGATATGAGCCGATAGACTGGGAAGATGTGAGCCGGGCTCTGCCGGCGATCAAGAACTGCAATGTCTTCTATACGGATCGATTATCCGGAGCGATCGTCGATGCGATGGAAGCTGCGGCCGACGCAGGGTCCACCGTCTATTTCGAGCCATCCGCGCTTGGCGATAAAGAGCTTTTCAGACGCGCAGTCGCTGCAGCGTCCGTTCTCAAGTTCTCAGCAGAGCGTCTGGCAACACTGGCGGGGCAGGTCGCCCCCCACGACGCCCTTTTCCTAATCGTGACGCACGGAGAAGCTGGTCTGGAGGTACGACGGGGAGCTGAGAAGGCGTGGTGCAAATCCTACCCGGCGCCCGAATTGCGCGACACCTGTGGTTCTGGCGATATGGTAAGCGTTGGCGTGATTGATTGGCTGCTGAGCCGCCGCGACCGCGCGACCCGGAAGATTTCAATTGACGAATTCGTTGTCGGAATCGAAGCTGGACAACGCCTGGCTGCCGAGAACTGCGCCTATGTCGGTGCTCGCGGCATCTTCCGCGAGCGTGGTGCAGAATACGCGCGGTCTGTCTTGCGGGGGTAAACCCGATGTCGGCAGTTTCAGATTTGCATTGGCTCTTCTTACGCCGCCTTCGAGACGTCGTCGTTCTGAAGCTTTGCACGGAGTTCCATCAGTAGCTCTCCAAGCATATTGCGACCCTGACCATTCACCTCTCCCCAGAGCCGATTCACCTCATTGTCGACGGTCGCAGTTTCAATCAGTCGAGCTGAGCCCGTCGATACCAGCAATTCGCGAAGATCTTCATGCTGAGTGAACTTGGCTCGGAGCACGCACCTCATCCTGTCAAACTTTGTCCGTGACCAGCCTGGGCTGACATCCCAGTAATATAGCCCGTGCGCCGCCATCGCCAGAAGCGCGGGAGACGGTGCCGCCATAAGCCATGCTTTGACTTCCGGCTTACGCGCCTTGCCGGCCTGATAGGCGTGCTCGCTCGTCGCAAAGCGCTCGCCTTCGAATTCAATCTCGCGCCGGAATAGATTGCTGAAGGCCCCGTAAGGCTTCTCGCTGGCACGATAGAACCGGATTTCCTGGCCAACATCCGTCACGAAAAACTCCATTGTAAATTTGCATCGTTTAGTGCATGCAAATTTACATGAAGCCGAAGCAAATTGAAAGGGCGGAGTTGGTCCGCCATATCAATGAAAAGCGCTTAGAAGCAGGCCTTTCTTACGCGGAACTGGCTGACATTGCTGATGTCGACGCTAGCCAAGTTTCGCGTATTTGTCGGGGGCAATTCATTACGTTCGGAGCGAGCGTCGTGCGAATTTGCACGACCCTCGGGCTGCAAAATACGCAGGGTGAAGGAACGACATGGAAACGCAGTCGGCACGCATCCGATCCGAACTGGGCAAAGCTGGAGCGCTCAATTCGGCGTGCTTGGGATAATACACCGGCCGGTGCGGAGCGGCTTGCAAAAGTCATAGCTGCGGTTGGCGAAATCACCCGCAAGTGAATCCCGTGAATTAAGGTAAGGACCAGGTTGATTTCGCTGGACGAACGCACTCCTCCCTGCGGTATATCGCTGCGGTCGGGTAGAGGTGTCATGGGGAGTTCTGATGAGGAAGGATTTGGCGGAAAGCCTGCTGGCAAAAATCATGGAATGGTCTGACGAGGAAAAGGCAGCGGAACGCGCTTATCTCGAAAGCTTTGCCAGTTACAAATACGACGAATATCAGCAGTTCTCGCCAGGCAAACGGTTCATCGAGAGTCTGGCGCTCTGGCTTGGGCAGTTCACCGGGGGTGAAGAGCGTCGCGAGGCTTACAACTTCGTGCGAAAGAGGCTGCTTTTCATATCCACAGATGAAATGAATCATCTGGTGGAGCTTACCTTCCCGACGATCATTCGCCCAATCCTAATCGCTGACACTGCGACCGAACTTGGGGTCGATCCACATAAAGTGAAGGCAATCGTCGACACGGTGGAGTATCGAACTCGACTTCGCCAGACACTGGTCCTAGGCCTGAGCGACGGTGCGCGAACAGACTGGTTTCGTCGCGCGAATCCGCAAGAGATGTCCAATGAGCAAGTCTTTCATGCCTATGACGTTTCGGATCCGAAAAGCGAGGGCATGGTCCAAGACCTTCGGAAGCACCTAACGAAGATCTTGGGTCGAGAACCCCACGATCATGAGGCCCGGTTCCGGTACATCGTACTGCTCGATGATTTCACTGGCAGTGGTACGAGTTTCATTCGAGAGGATGGGCAAGGTGGATGGACCGGGAAGATAGCGAAGATCGTTAGCGGCTTAATGAAAGCAGGAAACCTTGGAGACGCGATAGCGAATTCCGGCGTCAAGATAATCATCATTCTCTATGTCGCCGGCGATCAGGCAATCGAGCACATTGAAAGCCGTTTGCCCAAGTTGACCTTCGGCAAGGGCACAGTCGAGTTCGAGGTGGTTCACAAACTGGGCGAAACGACGCCGCTCGATGATGCAAGCGACAGCCCAATCCTGGGGCTCGTCGCAGATGATCGATATTTTGACGACGATGCCGACGATGAGCATTCTAAAGTAGGCGGTACAAGCAAGCGCTACGGTTTCGCGAATTGCAGGCTCCCGCTCGTGCTAGCTCACAACACTCCCAACAACTCGATCTATCTGCTCTGGGCAGAGGACGACCAATCGGTTCGTGGCCTGTTTCCGAGAGTTAGCCGCCACAGAAAGCTACAGTAGGTGAGAAATCCATTCCGAATGCGCGCATCCCAGCGCTCGACGAGTGACGATGAGTTTGTTCGTCTCTTCGGCGTGGGTGCTTTGGAGGTCATCAAGTCCTTCGATGACCCTTGGAACGGTCTCGTCTTTCTTCGAAGTGCACCTGGTGGCGGAAAGACTACGTTTCTGCGTATTCTTACGCCGCGTCCGCTGAAGCTCACTGACAACCTCGCTGATCAGCACCAGCAGGTGAAGGCGACGCGCGACGCGCTGAGGGAGGTGGGCGCCATCGGTCGCGACGGACCGAAATTGCTTGGTGCGATGGTCGTCTTCACCAGTGAGTACAAGGAACTGAGTGCCTTTGACCGCGGCAATATACTCTTTCGAGAGCTATTGAATTCTCGAATTGTGGTCGCGACACTCAGGTCGGTGCTGGAACGAGCGGAACGTCAATTTCCCGACGATCTTGACCAATACAGCTTCGAATGGGAGCCGGAATCAGACGCGACTATTCCGGGCCGCGCTACAGGAAAGGAGCTTTTTACCTGGGCGTCGCGCATCGAACGAGATTTCTACGATCGAATGGACGATCTCGGTTCGCCTGCGTCGATAAAAGGTGGGCACGCGCGCTTGGACGGGCTCAAGTGGTTTGCGCATGTTCGCATAAGCGACGCGCAGGGTGATATGGACGTCAAGCGCGTCCTTCTCATGGACGAACTCCAGACACTGGCTCCTCCACAGCGTGCAAGCCTGATTGAATTCATAACCAATGCGCGGGAGCAGTGCGGAGTATGGATCGCTGAAAGGCTAGAGGCTCTTACGCATAAGGATCTGCTCTCCGAGGGCGCGCTTCGCAAACGAGATTACGAGAACGTCGTGCAACTGGAAGAACGTTGGTCTGGAACAAGAACCAAGTCCTATACCAAATTTGTGGAAACGATCGCCAATCTTCGGGCGGCCAAGGCTGATGGTTTCGAAGGGCGCGAGCTGTTTCCGCTCATTGGTGAAACCGACGACATACCGAGCTTGGAGACCGCTCTCACTGGCCGTACGGCGGAGATCGAGGCCGAAGTTGTTAAGATGGCCGGCGTTGGCCCTCGTTATTCGAATTGGCTTGCCAATGCTCGCGGGCTAAGCGGCAACCTTCTCGAACGCGCCTTCAAATGGCAGTTGCTCAAAATTCTGGTCATAAGAGATACGAGACGAACCCAGACAAGCTTCGATTTCGATTCATTGACATTGGATGAGTTCGGAGCACGATCAGGCAGCGGCACGGACCGAGCAGCAGAACACTTTCTGCGAACAGATGTGGGAGCGCCAATCTATTTCGGCCGTGAGTCTTTGAGCGCCGTATCATCCTCCAATGTGGACCAGTATCTGGAGGTGGCAGGCGCATTGTTTGAAGAAATCTCTGCGAAAATCCGGTTTCACCGAGATCAGCCGGTGCCACTCACGGCAGCGCGACAGGACGCACTGATCCGGGGCGTTGCGAAGGATCGGTGGGACGGGCTTCCGCGCCGCCTTCCGCGTGGTGTCGAGGCGCGCCGCCTGCTCGAAGCAATCGGCGAATACTGCCGCCAACAGACTTTCAGAAGCAGCGCCCCCTACGCACCCGGCGTCACCGGAATTGCGATCACGATGGACGATCGAAAACTGATAATTGACAGCGAGGACGCTGAAATCTCGCATTTTATTCGACTTCGAGACGTCATGACGTCTCTCGTGTCGCATAACCTACTGATGCCACGTCTCGACCATAGAAATAATGGTCGGGAATATGTCGTGTTCTATCTGAACCGTCTTCTCTGCGTACATTTTGGCCTGCCACTTGGTTACGGCGGCTGGAGACATCAAACACTGAAGAGCTTGCTTCACTGGCAAGAAGCAGGAGCGAAGGCAATCGCCGTGGCCGAGGAGGCAACTCTTGTCTAGTCCGAGCCCGGCAATGCGATGGGATCCCTACTCCCTCACACTCGACTCCGATTTCACCATGTTCTGGCGACGGCGCTTGTCGGCCAAGAAGCGTAAGGTCCTTCTCGTGATTGGTCGCGGTTTCGACGTCAGAACTCTTGAAACTGCTCGACGCTTGCATGCCCTGGACGCCGATATATCGGTCTGGCAGTTGGTGTTCGACAACGGATTGGGCGACAGCCCGAAGCGATCGGAACTCACGGCGACCAACCACGAAGGACTCTTGAAACTCGTTCCCGCGGAAAAGATCGTTGCAGTGCCGATCGAGATTGGAGGCCCCGTAGGCGCTGCTGTAACTCCACGAAATACCAAAGCTTCATTGGACAGAGCGGGAGATTGTCGCGACTTTGACGATGTCATTGTCGACATCAGCGCTATGCCGCGCATGGTGGCACTTACCGCTGTCAGCGTTCTTCTCTTCAAACTTGATAAGCTGGCCGAAGCCAACGGCCCAAGCGTAAATCTTCACGTGACCACATCCGAGAGTGTTTCTGCGGATCTCGGCGCGGCAAAAGGCAGTCTCAGGGACAGCGTAACCTTCGTCCTTGGCTTCTCCGGACATCTTGAAGAGCAGACTACTCAGAATTGGCCGCGGGTGTGGTTTCCTGTTTTGGGTGAGGGTCAGCGTGACCGACTGCATCTCATACAAGACCATGTGAACCCGGATGAGATTTGCCCGGTTATCCCTTTTCCTACGAGAAAGCCACGGCGAGGGGACGAGGTGGTTGGTGAGCACCGTGACACTCTGTTCGACGACTTCAAGGTGGAGCCGGCAAACATCTTGCTAGCAAGCGAATACAATCCGTTCGAGGCTTACCGCCAAATATTTACGGCCATGGAACGATACAAAAAAGCTCTCAAACCTATGGGTGGCTGTAAGCTGTTTGTGTCGCCTCTCTCATCAAAGCTGCTTTCGATTGGCGTGTTGCTCGCGTGTTATGATCATAAGTTTGGAAAGGGCTCTAGCGACCGCTTTGACGTAGGCATCCCCTATGTCGAGACAGCTGTATATGGAGATCCCGAGCAAAATGCTGAAACTGCCGATTTTGAACTTCACTCGTTGTGGATACGCGGGGAATGGGAGGAGCCGATTCCAGCCACCGCGTCGGCAGCAGTGACGGCGGCAACATAACACCGAATGATGATCATGCTGGCCCGTTGGAGGCTGAACCACCGGAATGGCTGGTTACTCGTTTTCGCCTTTCGAAAGTCGCCGTTCCGGTCTCGGCCCCAAACCAGCCACGTTCGTCACGGTTAATCGACCCTTCTTGTGGGCCGACGAGACGCCGCGGAGGGAATACTAGTCCTCCTCCTGGTCCTTAGGTTCGCCAGACCATACGAGAGAATACGAAGGAAATGTGTGGCGAACCAGACGCTAAAATATTGATTTAATGTGGAAAACGATGACCATCCGGTTCTGTCACATTGGTCGCCCACTTTCGGTTTTTCGATGGGGTTCAGTGTGATTTTCGGAGGTTGGAGATTTGTCTCGGCGTTTGGTCGACCGTCGATGTTGGATTCAACGTAGATCTCGCGACGGCGTATGGACGGTGGATTTGCCGTGTCCCCCAATCGAGATTACCCCCGCGTCTTTGCTCTCGAGTTCATCCAGATAATCGGCCCACCATTGCATCATCTTGATGCGCTCTTCCCAGTGCTCCGCCCGGGCGTAGGCCCGACGAACGTCGTTGCTCTCAATGTGGGCCAGCTGCCGTTCTATGGCGTCCGGATGCCACTTTCCACATTCGTTTAGCAGAGTTGATGCCGTTGCTCGAAAACCATGCGCGGTAGCTTCTTCTTTGCCGTAGCCCATACGGCGCAAGGCAGCGTTAAGCGTGTTGTCAGAAATCGGACGCGAACGCGACCGAACACTGGGAAACACCAGTGCTCCACCATCAGAGATTTCTCTAAGTGAGGTCAGGACGCTGACGGCCTGTCTGGAAAGAGGTACGCGGTGCGGCCGTCGCATCTTCATGCGTCCTTCAGGGATGCTCCACACTGCGCTTTCGAAATCGAACTCGTCCCATTCGGCCGCGCGCAGCTCGCCGGGGCGGGGAAACAGCAGGGCCATCAGCTTCAGAGCGGCTCGGGTGGTAGGCTGTCCGTCAAATGCATTAATCGCCCTCAGCAAGCCTCCCAAGGCCTTAGGATCGGTAACTGCGGCACGCGGGGTGACCGTCGGACCGACCAGTGCGCCCCTCAGGGCGATCGTCGGATCTACATCGGCGCGTGCGGTTGCGATTGCATATCGAAACACGCTGCCGATGGTGGAGCGCAGTCGCCTTGCCGACTCGTATCGACCGCGAACCTCCACGCTGCGGAGAGCGACAAGAATTGTGGCCGGATCGATCTCCCGAACGCTTTTGTTCCCAAACGTTGGATAGGCAAAGTCGAGCAACCATTTGACCTTGGTGATGGTCCGGTCGGCACGTCCCTCCTTCTTCAGCTTGTCGACATAGTCCTCCGCGATTGAGCGAAAGGTGTCCTCCGCCGAAGCCTTTTGCGACTTACGCTCCTGTGCGGGGTCGATGCCACGTAGGAGGAGACGTTTGGCGGCATCGCGCGCCTCGCGTGCCTCAGCGAGGGAGATGAGGGGATAGCTGCCCAACGCCAGAAGCTTCTGTTTGCCGCCAAAACGATAGGCGAGGCGCCATAGGCGAGATCCGGTAGGCTGCACCCAAAGCTGGAGCCCGCCACCGTCAGACAATTTTACGAGCTTAGAAATGGGTCGGGCATTTCGGCATTTTACGTCGGAAAGGGCCATTTTCGGGACCTCCATTTGGCTGCAGCGATACCATCAGCATCTCCAATACCACCGAAAATACCAGCCCCCCGCCTCGTTGGACCAACTGCGCCGAAATTCCACAAAACCCGACCATCCGCGCTTTGCGCGCCGAAATCAGTAAGGATTTCAGCTAGTTGCCGAGACAGAAGCGTAGAGGCTTCGGCGAAAGAGACTGTCGGGAGAAGAGGGGATGGTGCCCAGAGGCGGATTCGAACCACCGACACGCGGATTTTCAGTCCGCTGCTCTACCAACTGAGCTATCTGGGCCTGTTCCGGCTAACGAAAACTCGCGCTCCGGATTTCATGAAGGCACCGTGGGCGCCCCTTGAAAGCGCGTGGGTTATAGCATGGGAATCCGGCCTGTCCAGCGCCCAGATGTGGATTTCCCGCAGGAAAAGAAATGTCGCCCGATGGGTCGGTTTCCATGCCGTGCGCCCGCCTATCTGGCGCTTGGCAGCCCCTTGCGGAAGTCGGATGGGGTCATGCCGGCCAGCTTGCGGAAGGATTTGTTGAAGGCGCTGAGCGAGCCGAAGCCCGAGTCCATGGCGACCCGCAGCACATTGGCGTCCTGATGCATCAGAAGCGCCTGCGCGTAGCTCAGCCGCAACAGGTTGACGTATTCGTTGAGCGTCATGCCGGTTGATTTCTTGAACAGGCTCATGGCGTATTTGGGGTGGATATCGGCGGCGGCCGCTATGTTCATGCAATCGATCTCGTAGAGGAAATTTTCGGCGATGAAATCGCACATGCGCCCGACATTGCGTGAGGACTGCTGGTCGAAGGGGCTGCCCGCCTCCTGCCCGGCGGCGTTTTCCGGCACCAGCCGATAGGGCTCGAACCGCACCCGCTCCAGCCGCAGCAGGAGTTCGTTGACGGCATGCTCGGTCTTGGCCGGGTCGCCCGAACGGGCGTAGCGGTTCCAGCGGGCGAAATTGTCATTGTCGGATTGATCGGTGGCGCTGGTCACCAGCGTCGCGCCCGTCATCAGCCGGTGGCGTATATCCGCCGGCAGGTGCAGCCGGAAGAAATGCACCAGCGGCAGGTGCGCGCCGGCATAGACGGCGTCGTCGCTCAAATCGTCCATCTGGTGCGGCAGGCCGCCCCAGAACAGGCACATCTCGCCGGCCGAGAGCGAGATTTCGTGCTCGTTCATGCGGTAGTGGACGGAGCCGCGGACGATGAAATTCACCTCGACCTGGGCATGCCAATGCGGCTTCAGCATCACCAGCGGATTGGTGTGGAACATCTGCAACAGCAGCGGCAGGCCTTCCACACTGCTGGCACCAGGCTGGTAAAACGGCCGTTCGGGCATCTTACTTTCCGCCAATTTCGTATTCCCTTTGTCCGGGACAGGCCTTTGCCGGTGCCTAGTCTAGCCAGGCTCGCAGAGAGAGCAAATGAAATGGGAGGATTTCAATGCGCATCACACTGTCCTGCGCCGCGCTCGCGCTTGCCTTGGGCTCAGCCCCGGCCTTCGCGCAATCCGGCGAAATCACCATCTGGAGCTGGAACATCGCCGCCTCGTCGCTGAAGGCAACGGTTGCCGGTTTCAACAAGGTCCATCCCGACATCAAGGTCACGGTCCAGGATCTCGGCAACCAGCCGACCTATGACAAGTCGATCGCCGGGTGCGCGGCCGGCGGCGTCGGCCTGCCCGATATCGTGACCATCGAGAACGGCGAGGCCGAGAATTACTGGAGCCAGTTCCCCGACTGTTTCGTCGACCTGCACACGTTGGGCTACACAGCGGAAGACCAGAAGAAATTCCCCGATTTCAAGCGTACCGAACTCGAAGTCGGCGACAAGGCCTATGCCATGCCGTGGGATTCCGGCCCGGTCGCCGCCTTCTATCGCCGCGACTTCTATGAAAAGGCTGGCGTCGATCCGGCATCGATCAAGACCTGGGACGATTTCATCGCCGCCGGCAAGAAGATCCAGGCCGCCAATCCAGGGGTCTCGATGACCAATGCCGATTTCAACGGCGACAGTGAATTCTTCCGCATGATCTCCAACGAACAGGGCTGCGCCTATTTCGCCGAGGACGGCCAGTCGATCACGGTCAACCAGCCCAAATGCGTCGACGCCATGACCAAGGTCAAGGAGATGAAGGACGCGGGCATCGTCTCGTCGGCCGACTGGGGCACCAAGATCACCAACAACACCGCCGGAACCGTCGCCACCCAGGTCTATGGCGGCTGGTACGAAGGCACCATCCGCACCGAATCGGCCGGCGAAAACGGCAAATGGGGCGTCTACCTGATGCCGAGCCTGACCGCGGACGGGCCGCACGCCGCCAATCTCGGCGGTTCGTCGCTCGCCATCACCTCGGCGTCTAAGAACAAGGAAGCGGCCTACGAGTATTTGAAATACACGCTCGGCACCAATGAAGGCCAGATCACCATGCTGAAGGAGTTCGGCCTCGTCCCATCGCTGGTCTCGGCCCTGAACGACCCTTATGTCAGCCAGGGCCAGCCCTACTGGGGCGGCCAGGCGGTGTGGAAGGATATTCTGGGCACCTTGCCCAAGGTCGTTCCGAGCCGCGGCACGCAGTTCCAGAGCGATGCCGAGATCATCGTGCGCGCCGTGCAGACCAAATATCTCGCCGGCGGATATCCCGACGCCAAGGCGGCACTCGACGATGCCGCCAGCCAGATCGCCTCGGCGACTGGGCTGCCTGTCAAGTCCTGAACTCCCAGGACAGGGTCCGGGACGGCAGCTATGTCGTCCTGGACCCGCCGCTTGCACGCTTGCTTTCAACGCCAGGGATGAAGGAGGACAAAAGATGCGCGCACGCAATGCCACGGCCTATCGCTTCCTTACGCCCTATCTCCTGATCTTCGCCATCTTCTGGGTGTGGCCGATCATCTCCTCGTTCCTGATCTCGTTCCAGGCGACGCGCACCGTGCCGTGGCGCTTCGCGCCCGGTTTCAACTGGGGCCGGCTGATCGGCGACCCCGCCTTCTTCAACGCGCTGAAGAACACGCTGCTCATCCTCGTCATCCAGGTTCCGGTGATGATCGCGCTGGCCATGGTGATGGCGGTGCTTCTGAATTCGCCGCTGCTCAAGGCGCGCGGCCTCTACCGCTTCGCCTTCTTCGCCCCGGTGGTGGTCGGCGAGGTCGCTTATTCGGCGGTGTTCCGGCTGATGTTCAGCCTCGATTTCGGGATCGTCAACAAGCTGCTGAACAGCATCGGCCTGCCCAAGGTCGACTGGTTTTCCAATGTCACGCCGGCCATGGCGCTGATCATGATCGCGGTCACCTGGCGCTGGGCCGGCTACAACGCCATCATCCTGCTGGCCGGCATGCAGTCCATTCCCGAGGATGTCTACGAGGCAGCGACGCTCGACCGGGTAAGCAAGCTCAAGCAATTCTTCTACATCACCCTGCCGCTGTTGAAGCCGGTCATCGTCTTCTGCGCCGTGCTGTCGATCATCGGCACCATGCAATTGTTCACCGAGCCGTTCCTGATCACCGAGCGCGGCGGGCCGGGCGGCGGCACCGAGACGCTCGGTCTGCTGCTTTACCGCCAGGGCTTCCGCTCGCTCAATTTCGGCTATGCCTCTGCCGTCGCCTACACCATGGCCGGGCTGGCGATCGCCATCACGCTGGTGCAGCTATGGCTGACGAGGGAACCGAAATGAGTTCGCTCTCGTCGGCAAGACTGAAACGAAGCATCGCACTGCACCTCTTCCTGACGCCGCTGGCGCTGATCTGGTTGTTTCCGCTGTGGATGATGGTGGTGTTCTCGACCATGCCCGACAATGGCATATTCAGCCCGGGCATCGAACTGTTGCCGCGCGGCAATTTCATCGACAATTTCAACAATTTGCAGCGCGACACAGACTTCGTCGGCGCCATCGTCATCTCCGTTTGCGTGGCGGTGACCTACACCGTCTTGTCGGTGCTGTTGACCTCGATGGCCGGCTGGGCGCTGGCCCGCTACCAGTTCTTCGGCAAAAGCGTGGTCGTGGCCATCATCCTGGGCACCATCACGCTGCCCTATGCGGTGGTGCTGATCCCGCAATTCATCATGGTGGCGCGCGACTTCAAGCTTGCCAACACCTGGGTGGCGCTGATCGTGCCGCCGCTGTTCAATTCGCTGGGCGTGCTGTTCATGCGCCAGAGTTTTTCGATGATGCCGGACGATCTGTTCGATGCGGCCCGCGTCGAGGGCGTCAAGGAGTGGCGGATCTTCGTCTTCATCGCCTTGCCTCTGGCGCGGCCGATGCTGGCGGCGCTCTGCATCATCCTGTTCCTCGCCTCCTGGAATAATTATCTGTGGCCACTTCTGATCAACAGCCAGCCGGGTTCGATGACAGCACCCGTGGCGCTTGGCACGCTGATCGGCCTGACCAAAGTGTCGTGGGGCGGCATCATGGCGGGCGCGGTCATGCTGACCGTGCCGATGCTCGTCGTCTTCGTGCTCCTGCAGCGTCATTTCATCGCCGGCATCGCCGCCGGCGCGGTCAAGTAAGGGGCAGAATGGCAACCGTTATCCTCACCAATGTCGCCAAGCGCTTCGGCGCGTTCGAAGTCGTCCACGGCGCCAACATCGACATCGCCGACGGCGAGTTCGTCGTCTTCGTCGGCCCGTCGGGCTGCGGCAAGTCCACGCTGCTCAGGATGATCGCCGGGCTGGAG
The DNA here is from genome assembly GCF_020165315.1 of Mesorhizobium sp. BR115XR7A. Classification (NCBI taxonomy): domain Bacteria; kingdom Pseudomonadati; phylum Pseudomonadota; class Alphaproteobacteria; order Hyphomicrobiales; family Phyllobacteriaceae; genus Mesorhizobium; species Mesorhizobium sp. BR115XR7A. The sequence goes on along the minus strand of NZ_JAIUHW010000008.1, from coordinate 281,524 downwards.
GACATCAGCGGCGGCGAGATCGCCATCGGCGGCAAGGTGGTCAACGATGTCGAGCCGGCCGACCGCGGCATCGCCATGGTGTTCCAGTCCTACGCGCTCTATCCGCATATGAGCGTCGAGCAGAATCTCTCCTTCGGGCTGCGCATGACCGGCAACCCCAAGGCCGACACCGAGCGGCGGGTGAAGCGCGCGGCCGAGATCCTGCGCATCAGCGAATTGATGGATCGTCGTCCGAAAAAACTTTCTGGTGGCCAGCGCCAGCGTGTCGCCATCGGCCGCGCCATCGTGCGCGAGCCGCAAGTGTTCCTGTTCGACGAGCCGCTCTCCAATCTCGATGCCGAACTGCGTGTCCAGATGCGGGTCGAGATTTCAAGGCTCCACAAGGAACTCGGCGCCACCATGGTCTATGTCACCCACGACCAGACCGAGGCGATGACGCTGGCCGACCGGATCGTCGTGCTGCGCGCCGGCCATATCGAGCAGATCGGCAGGCCGCTGGAGCTCTATGACAATCCCGACAATATGTTCGTGGCCGGCTTTGTCGGTTCGCCGAAGATGAATTTCATCAAGGCCCATATTGTCGGGCGTGATGAAAAAGGGGTCGTGGTCGAGCTGGCCGGCGAGGAGAAAACCCGCATCACGCAACCGTTGAAATGCGCAGGGCCTGAACTGGGTAGCAAAGTCATCGTCGGCGTGCGGCCGGAACATTTTGGCAGCGCCGGTGAAGGCGACGCCGACCTCACCGCCGCCATCGACGTGGTCGAGCACCTCGGCGGCACGAGCTTCCTCTATGCCCGAACGACCCATGGCGAGGATGTGGTGATCCAGCGCGACGCGGCAAAGATTCCCGACACCTCGGAGGTCACCGTTTCCATCCGCAAATCCTACCTGTTCGACGAAAAGGGGCTGCGGCTGCGCTGACCGGCCGCCCCTTTCCAAGCCCGCAAGGAGAATGACATGACTGCATCAACGCCCATTCGCTGGGGGATTCTTGGGCCGGGCGGCATCGCCAAGGCCTTTGCCGGCGGCGTCGCCGGTTCCCGCACCGGGAAACTGGTCGCCATCGGCGCGCGCAACCCCGGCAAGCCGGGTCTGGCCGAGAGCTTTCCCGGCGCCCGCATCCTCGACGGTTACGACGCTCTTCTCGCCGATCCGGAGATCGACGCGATCTATATCGCGGTGCCGCATCCCGGCCACGCGCAATGGGCGATCCGGGCGGCGGAAGCCGGAAAACATGTGCTTTGCGAAAAGCCGCTGGGGCTGACCGCGTTCGAGGCCGACGCCATGATGCATGCGGCGCGCAAGGCCGGCACCTTTCTCGGCGAAGCCTTCATGTACCGGCTGCATCCGCAGACGCTGCAACTGGTAGGCCTGGTCAAGTCCGGCGTCATCGGCGAGATCAGGATGATCAAGTCGAGCTTCGGCTTCGCCATGCCTGATTTCATGCCGGAGCACCGGCTCTACGCCAACGACCTCGCCGGCGGCGGCATCCTCGACGTCGGCGGCTATCCCGTGTCGATGGTGCGTCTCATTGCCGGCGCTGCCGCGGGAGAGCCATTCGCCGAACCCGACAAGGTGGTGGGCGCCGCCCACCTTGGCCAGTCCGGCGTCGACGAATGGGCCTCCGCTGTCCTGCATTTCCCCGGTGGCATCGTCGCCGAGGTTTCCTGCAGTATCTCGCTGAACCAGGACAACGTGCTGCGCATCTTCGGCACCAAGGGCCGCATCGAGGTGCCGGACTTCTGGTTCGCCGGCGGCGACCGCGATGTCGGCCTCGGCCGGATCGACGTGATCGGCGCCGACGGCGCGCAAGAGACCATCAGCGTCAACGAGAAGCGCCATGTCTATTCCTTCGAGGTCGATGCCGCCGGCGAGGCGATCCGCGCCGGGCGACAGGAATTCGCCTGGCCGGGCATGGGCTGGGCCGACAGCCTCGGCACCTTGCGCGTGCTAGACAGATGGCGCGCGGCGGTGGGGCTGGAGTATGAGATCGAGAAGGCCTCGCTGCGCACCAACACCATCTCCGGCCGACCTCTGCGGCCCGGCGGCACCGCGATCGGCAAGCGCACCATTCCGGGCCTGCCGAAACCGACCTCCGTGGTGGCGCTCGGCTTCGAGGATTTCCGCACCTTCTCCTCCGGGTCGATCCTGCTCGATGCCTTTTTCGAGGCTGGCGGCAATCTGTTCGACACCGGCTACGTCTATGGCGGCGGCTACACCGAGACGCTGCTCGGCCAATGGCTGAGAAACCGTGGCGTGCGCGAGCAGTCGGTGATCATCGCCAAAGGCGCGCACTCGCCGCTCTGCTATCCCGACGTGATCGCAAAGCAGCTTGCCCAGTCGCTCGACCGTCTGCAGACCGACCATGTCGACATCTATTTCATGCATCGCGACAATCCGGACGTGCCGGTCGGCGAGTTCGTCGACGCCATGGACGCGGAGGTCAAGGCCGGGCGTATTCGCGGTCCCTTCGGCGGCTCCAACTGGACGATGCAGCGCATGGACGAGGCCATTGCCTATGCCGAGCGCACTGGCAAGCAGAAGCCCGGCGCGCTCTCCAACAATTTTTCGCTGGCCGAAATGCTGGAGCCGATCTGGGCCGGCTGCATCACCTCCTCCACCGACGACTGGAAAGCCTGGCTGACATCCAGGCAGATGCCGAATTTCGCCTGGTCGAGCCAGGGACGCGGCTTCTTCACCGACCGCGCCGGGCGCGACAGGCTGGACAGCGAGGAACTGGTGCGGGTCTGGTACTCCGAGCGCAATTTCGGCCGCCGCGACCGGGCGATCGAACTCGCCGCCAGGCTGCGCAAGAGCCCGATCCATATTGCGCTGGCCTATGTCCTCAACCAGCCTTTCCCATCGGTCCCGTTGATCGGGCCGCGCACGCTGGGCGAACTGGACGACAGCCTGCGGGCGCTGGACATCGCGCTTTCGCCGGCCGAACTCGAGTGGCTGGACGGCGGCAGCCTGCACGCGGCCTGATTAGGTCTCAAGCGGCGTCAGGTCTCGTCGTCCGACACCTTGGCGCCGCGCCTGGCCGGCGTTCGCAAGCTGGCATACATGCCGGTGGTGCGGAACTGGCTGGGCGTCGTGCCGTAGAGGCGGCGAAAGACCTTCGAAAAATAATTCGCATCCTCGAACCCGCACAGGATGGCCACTTCCTTCACCGGCAGGAAATCGGCCTTGGTCAGCAATTTCGCCGCCCGCTGCAGCCGCTGCTGCAGCACGAACTCGGCGGGCGGCAGGCCTTCGCTCTCGGCGAAGCAGCGTGAGAAATGAGCCCGGCTCAGTCCGCTGATCTGGACAAGGTCCGCCACCGGCAGGGCTTTGTCGAGATTGGCGTTGATATGATCGATGACCGGCTGCATGGCACTCTGTTTTTCGGCAAAGGCGTGCGAGCCGAACACATCGTCGTAGAGCGCCATCGCCGCCTCGTAGGCGATCGCCGAAGCAGCGCCTGGAGTAGCGGCCCCTTTGATAAGACGCAGACTGCAATCGGCAAGATGATCGATCGTCGCCGACTGCAGCCGAAAGACCGGTCCCGACACGTCGAGGATCGACTTGTGGACGCGCAACGCCTCCTCGCCGTTCATCGAGATCCAGAAATATTCCCAGCGCTCGCCCCTGGCCAGCCAGTAGCGGTGGTTGTGCGGCACCAGCACCAGCAGCGTGTCGTTCGTCTGCAGGCGGTAATCGCGGTTTTCGTAGCGCAACCGGCCGGTACCGCCGATCGTATGCTGCAGGACGGTGAACGGTGTCTGACCGCGCTTTCGCCCGTCCCAGTCATAGGTCACGTCCTCGCGCACCTCATAGCCCGTGCTCGTCGGCATGGCATGCAGGCGCTGGCGGCCGCGCGGCAGCGAGACGGTCCGCATTGACTCTCCGTTGGCGATTAAATCCCGCAGCACAAAATTACCCCTGAAAGCATAATCCTTCTCTGGCCGCGCCCGCGAATAAGCGCATAATCGCGCCTCGAAGAACGCGAATAGCCTGCGAACGAGGAGCGGGCGGGAGGAGAGAAAAGCCGGATTCCGGCTTGAATGGCATGCGCCCAAAGGCGTGTGGCCATCTTTCTTCCCTTGCTGCTCCTTGCCTAGCATTCGATTGGACCGAGGTGAAGGTGATGAGTTTCAAAATCGCTATTATCGGCGCCGGCAGCGTCGGTTTCACGAAGAAGCTGTTCACCGACATATTGTGCGTGCCGGAATTCAAGGACATCGAATTCGCGCTGACCGACATCAGCGAGCACAATCTCGCGATGATCAAGGCGATCCTCGACAGGATCGTCGAGGCGAACAATCTGCCAACGAGGGTGACCGCGACGACCGACCGCCGCAAGGCGCTCGAGGGCGCGCGCTACATCATAAGCTGCGTGCGGGTCGGCGGCCTCGAAGCTTATGCCGATGATATCCGCATTCCCTTGAGATACGGCATCGACCAATGCGTCGGCGACACGATCTGCGCCGGCGGTATTCTCTACGGTCAGCGCAACATTCCGGTGATCCTGGATTTCTGCAAGGACATCCGCGAAGTCGCCGATACCAACGCCAAATTCCTCAACTATGCCAACCCGATGGCGATGAACACCTGGGCGGCGATCGAATACGGCAAGGTCGACACGGTCGGTCTCTGCCATGGCGTCCAGCACGGAGCCGAACAGATCGCCGAGGTGCTGGGCGCGAAATCGCCGCGGGAACTCGACTATGTCTGTTCCGGCATCAACCACCAGACCTGGTTCATCGATTTGCGGCTGAACGGCCGCAAGATTGATAGGGATGAGCTAATTGCCGCCTTCGAGGCACATCCGGTCTATTCCCAGCAGGAAAAGCTGCGCATCGATGTGCTCAAGCGCTTCGGCGTCTATTCGACCGAAAGCAACGGCCATCTCTCCGAATATCTGCCTTGGTACCGCAAGCGCCCCGACGAGATCACGCGCTGGATCGACATGTCCGACTGGATCCATGGCGAGACCGGCGGCTACCTCCGCTATTCCACGGAAACCCGCAACTGGTTCGAGACCGAATATCCGCAATTCCTCGAAGCGGCGTCGAAACCGATCGACGCATCAAGGCGCTCGAATGAGCATGCGAGCCACATATTGGAGGCGCTGGAAACCAACCGCGTCTATCGTGGCCACTTCAACGTCAGGAATGACGGCGTCATCACCAATCTGCCACGGGACGCCATCATCGAGTCACCCGGTTTCGTCGATCGTTTCGGCATCAACATGGCCGCCGGCATCACGTTGCCGGAAGCCTGTGCCGCTACTTGCATGGCCTCGATCAACGTCCAGCGCATGTCGGTCCACGCGGCGATATCTGGCGACATCGATCTTCTGAAGCTTGCCGTGCTGCATGACCCGCTGGTCGGCGCGGTGTCGACGCCGGAGGAGGTCTGGCAGATGGTCGACGAAATGGTCGTCGCCCAGGCGCAATGGCTGCCGCAATATGCCCATGCGGTTCCGGCAGCCAAGGAGAGGCTGTCGAAATCCACGGTCAAGACGCGGGAATGGGCCGGAGCCGCGCGGCGAAGCGTGCGCTCGATCGAGGAACTGCGCGCCGAAAAGGCCGCGCTGAAGCAGGCCGTCTGAGAACCGGGCGCGGCGGCGGATCCACGGGAGGCGGATCCACCGCAGCCTGCCGTCCAGGCCAAATACGAGCAGCAGCAAACGTCTGAAAACGAGGGAGGAGACAATGAGCAACCTACGCAGCATTGGCATTGCCGCCGGACTGGCGCTGAGCGTCTCCGTTCCGGCGCTCAACGCTTTCGCTTCCGAGCCGACCGTCCCACCGGTTCCGGCGACGTTTCCGGCCGAGGGCAAGATCAAGTACGTGCCGCGCGACTCCATCCTAGAGTTCAAGGCGCTGCCCGACTATCACGAGCCCGATTGGGTCACGGAAAAATACGTCAAGGCCGGCAAGCTGCCGCCGGTGAAAGATCGGCTGCCGAAAGAGCCACTTGTCTTCAAGACCGCCAACATGCCGGACGGCGTCGGCGTCTATGGCGATACGATGCGCCATGTCATCGGCGGAAGGCCGGAAGGCTGGAACTACGGCGCCGGCCAGACCCAAGGGTGGGGCGGCATCGACATCGGCCTCTCCGAATGCCTGACGCGCACAGCGCCACTGTTCCAGGTCGAGGCGAAGGACACCGAGCCGCTGCCCAACCTCGCCAAAAGCTGGGATTGGTCAGCCGATGGCCACAAGCTGACCATGCATCTCGTCGAAGGCGCCAAATGGTCGGACGGCGTGCCATTCAACGCCGACGACGTCATGTTCTACTGGGACGACGAGGTCATGGATCCCAACGTCTCGCCGCTCAATGGCGCCACCCAGGAAACCTTCGGCGTCGGCACGACGCTGAAGAAGATCGACGACTACACCGTCGAGTGGACCTTCAAGGACGCCTTCCCGAAACAGCACCTCTACGCAATGGCCTATGGCACCTTCTGCCCCGGTCCCGCGCATATCTTGAAGCCGCAGCACCCGAAATATTCGAAGAACACCTACGACCAGTTCAAGAACGCCTTCCCGCCGGAATATATGAACATGCCTGTCATGGGCGCCTGGGTGCCGGTCGACTATCGGGCCGACGACATCATCGTCATGCGCCGCAATCCCTACTATTGGAAGGTGGACGAGAATGGCAACCAGCTGCCCTATCTCAACGAGCTGCATTACAAACTGTCGACCTGGGCCGACCGCGACGTTCAGGCGGTCGCCGGCGCCGGCGACTTCTCCAACCTCGAGCAGCCGGAAAACTTCGTCGCCTCGCTGAAGCGCGCGGCGGAGGCGAACGCGCCGGCGCGCCTTGCCTTCGGCCCGCGGCTGATCGGCTACAATCTGCGCCTGAACTTCTCCGCCAATGGCTGGGGCAATCCGGACGAGCGCGGCCAGGCGATCCGCGAACTGAACCGCAACGAGGATTTCCGCAAGGCCGTCACCATGGCGCTTGACCGCAAGGCGCTGGGCGATTCCCTCGTCAAGGGGCCGTTCACCGCGATCTATCCAGGCGGCCTTTCCTCGGGCACCAGCTTTTATGACCGCAAATCCACCGTCTACTATCCTTTCGACCTCGAGGGCGCCAAGGCCGAACTCGCCAAGGCCGGTCTGAAGGACACAGACGGCGACGGCATCGTCAACTTTCCGGCCGGTACCGCCGGCGGCAAGAACGTCGAAATCGTGATGCTGGTCAACAACGACTACACGACCGACAAGAGCCTCGCCGAAGGCGTGGTCGCGCAGATGGAGAAGCTTGGCCTCCGGATCGTGCTCAACGGGCTTAACGGCACCCAGCGCGATGCCACGCAATATTCAGGCCGCTTCGACTGGCTGATCCGGCGCAATGAGCAGGAGCTGACCTCCGTGGTGCAGAACACCGTGCAACTCGCTCCGGTCGGCCCCAAGACCAGCTGGGATCACCGCGCGCCGGAAAGCGGCGAGGTCGACCTGATGCCTTTCGAGAAGGACCTCGTCGACATCGTCAACAAGTTCGTCTCGTCGGCGGATAACAACCAGCGCGCCAGTCTGATGCGGGACTTCCAGAAGATCTCGACCGAGCACGTCTACAATGTCGGCCTGACGGAATATCCCGGCGCCTTGATCGTCAACAAGCGCTTCTCCAACATCCCGCAGGGCACGCCGATCTTCATGTTCAACTGGGCCGAGGATTCGATCATCCGCGAACGGGTCTTCGTCGCGGCCGACAAACAGGCGAAATACGAATTGTTCCCCGAAGAGCTTCCCGGCAAGCCTGGAGACAAGGGCCCGATGTAAGTTTAAGGGCCGATGCAAGTTTACCCTCCCTGACTGAGAGACACCCGGCCGCGTCGATGGCGCGGCCGGGACAAACCAACCCTCCGAACGCCCCTCCAGGGGAGCGTCCGGCGAGATGAGGAAGCGGACCGTCCATGCTGCGATTCCTGCTCATGCGCATAGCGTCGGCAATCCCGGTTCTCGCTATTTTGAGTCTCGTCACCTTTGCCATCATCCAGGCGCCGCCTGGCGATTATGCCGATTACATCCGCTCGCAGCTGATCAACCAGGGCGGAGCCTCCTTCGCGGAGGCCGACGCACAGGCCCAGGCCTATCGCGTCGAACACGGCCTCGATAAGCCGCTGCCCGTCCAGTATCTCAACTGGATCGGCGGCGTCGTCACCCGCGGCGATTTCGGCTACAGCCTCTATTACAACAAGCCGGTGGCCGAGGTCGTCGGCGAGCGCCTGCCGCGCACGCTGCTGCTCGCGCTGGTCTGCCATCTGCTCGCCTCGGTGCTCGGCATCACTTTCGGCATATGGGCCGCGACCCGGCAATACACCTGGATCGATTCCACGCTGTCGGCCATCGCCTTCCTCGGCATGACGGTGCCGCGCTTCCTGATGGCGCTGATCATCGTCTATCTCCTGGTCTTCCAGTTCAACGTGTCGGAAATCGGCTCATTCTTCTCGCCGCAATATGGCGGCGCGCCATGGTCGTGGGCCAAATTCGTCGACCTGGTCAAGCATGTCTGGCCGGTGGTGGCGATCGCCACCTTCGGCGGCCTCGCCTACAATATGCGCGTCATGCGCGGCAATCTGCTCGACACGCTCAACGCGCAATATGTCGAGACGGCGAGAGCCAAGGGCCTGACCGGCAGTGCCGTCGTCATGCGCCACGCCGTGCCCAATGCCTTGCATCCGCTCGTCATGTACCAGGGCGTGGTGCTGCCATACATGCTGACGGGCGAGATCGAGACGGCGATCATCTTCGCGCTGCCGACCGTCGGCCCGGCGATCGTCGGTTCGATGGCGGTCGGCGACGTCTATGTCACAGCCACCTTCATGATGGTGCTGTCGGCGACGCTGATCGTCGGCAACATCATCGCCGACATGCTGCTCGTCCTGCTCGATCCGCGCGTGCGCCAGTTCGGGGAGGGCTAGATGCTGGCGCGAGAGCCTTCACCACCGCCACTGCCGGCCGAGCGAGCCACAGTAGCGCCCGCACGCGGCAATGAGAGCTACATGGCGCTTGTCTGGCGCCGGCTGAAGCGCTCCTGGACCGGGATGGCTGGGCTTTGGCTGGTCGTGCTGCTGCTGGTGATGGCCGTGTTCGCCGAATTCCTGGCCCCGATGGATCCGAAGGCGACCGATGTCGGCTTCGCGCCGCCGCAGCTGCCGTCCTTCCACGACAAGGATGGTAATTTCGTCGCGCGGCCTAGGGTCTATGCGCTGGCCGATTCGGCCGATCTCGATCCGGTCACCTTCCAGCCCATCGTCGGCCCCGACTACGACCACCCGAGGCTGCTTGGCTTCTTCGTCGAGGGCGCGCCCTACAAGCTCTTCGGGCTGATCCCGGCGAACCGGCACTTGTTCGCCTCGACGGACGGCCAGCCGGTGCATTTCCTCGGCACCGACAAATTCGGCCGGGACGTGCTGTCGCGCGCCATCCATGGTTCGCGTGTCTCGCTGATGATCGCGCTGACGGTGGTCTTCATCATCACGGTCATCGGTACCACTGTCGGCATGGTGTCGGGCTATTTCGGCGGCCGGTTCGACGTCTGGATGCAGCGCTTCGTCGAACTGGTGCTCGCCTTCCCACAACTGCCGCTCTATCTGGCGCTGACGACGCTGATCCCTGTCACCGCGCCGACCAATGTGTTCCTCGGCTTTGTCATCATCGTCATGTCGGCGTTGGGCTGGGCGCAGATGTCGCGCGAGGTGCGCGGCAAGACACTGGCGCTGGCGCGCATCGAATATGTGCGCGCCGCCATGGCGGTCGGCTCCACCGACCGGCGCATCATCCTGCAGCACATCTTCCCCAATGTGATGAGCCACGTGATCGTCGCCGTGACGCTGGCCATCCCGACGGTTGTGCTGCTCGAATCCTTCCTCGGTTTCCTCGGTTTTGCCGTCAAGCCGCCCCTGATCTCCTGGGGGCTGATGCTTCAGGACACCGCGACCTATTCCGTCATCGGTACCTATCCCTGGATCCTGTCGCCGGTCGGTTTCGTGCTGGTCACCGTCTTCGCCTTCAACGCGCTCGGCGACGGCCTGCGCGATGCCGTCGATCCGTATTGAGGGGACAGGAATGACCGTCGTACTCGCCGAGCCCTTCGCACCAGCCTTTCGCCTCGATCATGATGGGCGCCAGGGAGAGCCCGTCATCGACGCCCGCAACATCGAGGTCGCCTTCAAGGTCGAGCACGGTACCGTCGAGGCGGTCAAGGACATCTCGTTCCAGCTCTATCGCGGCGAGACGATCGCGATCGTCGGCGAATCCGGTTCCGGCAAGTCGGTGACGGCGCGCACCGTCATGGGCCTGCTGTCGCGCCGCGCAACGGTGTCACCGAAATCGAGCGTCTGTTATGACGGACAGGACATTCTGAAATTTCCCGAGAGCGCCCGGCGCAAGCTGCGCGGCAACCGCATCTCGATGATCTTCCAGGAGCCGATGAGCTCACTCAACCCGATTTACACAGTCGGCAGCCAGATCGTCGAAGCAATCCGGGTGCATCGCAAGGTGAGCCGCAAGCAAGCCTGGGCGCGGGCGCTGGAACTGCTGCGGCATGTGCAGATTCCCGAGCCCGAGGCGCGGCTCAAGCAATATCCGCACCAGCTCTCGGGTGGGCAACGGCAGCGCGTGATGATCGCCATGGCGCTCGCCAACGATCCCGACGTGCTGATCGCCGATGAGCCGACGACCGCGCTCGACGTCACGGTGCAGGCGCAGATCCTCAACCTGATCCGCAATCTGCAGAAAGAGCTGCGGATGGCGGTGATCCTGATCACCCACGACCTCACCGTGGTGCGCAAGTTTTCCGACTACGTCTATGTGATGCAGCATGGCGAAATGTGCGAGCACAACGTCACTGAACGCTTGTTCGCCGATCCGCGGCATCCCTACACCAGGCGATTGCTTGCTTCCGAACCAAGAGGACGGCCGCAACCGTTGCCCGCGGGCTCTGGCACCATCCTCGAAGCGAATGGCGTGCGCGTCTGCTTCATGCTGCGCCACGGCACGTTCTTGAAGCCGGACTGGCGTGAACTGGTCGCGGTCGACGACCTCGACCTCAAGCTTTGCCGCCATGAGACGCTTGGGCTGGTCGGCGAATCCGGCTCCGGCAAGACCACGTTCGGCCAGGCGCTGCTCCGGCTGACCGAAGCGAAACGCGGTGAGATCCGCTTCGATGGCCAGCCGATCCATGGCCTGTCGCGAACGCAGATGCGGCCGCTGCGGTCGCGCATGCAGATCGTCTTCCAGGACCCGTTCTCCTCGCTTAACCCACGCATGACGATCGGCCAGATCATCGAGGAAGGGCTGGTCGTCAACGGCATCGGCGCAACGCGCCGCGAGCGGGTCGAACGGGTGCGCGAGGCGTTGGTCAGCGCGGGCATGCCGGGCGATATCCTGTCGCGGTTTCCGCATGAATTTTCCGGCGGCCAGCGGCAGCGCATCGCCATCGCCCGGGCCATCGCGCTCGAACCCGAATTCATCCTGCTCGACGAGCCGACGTCGGCGCTGGATCTCTCCGTCCAGGCGCAGATCATCGACCTGCTACGCAAGCTGCAGGACGAGCGCGGCCTGAGCTATCTCTTCATCTCGCACGACCTCAAGGTGGTGCGCGCGCTGTGCCACCGCGTCATCGTCATGCAGCACGGCAAGATCGTCGAGCAGGGACCCGTCGACCAGGTCCTCACCAATCCCAAGACCGCCTACACCGAACGGCTCGTCAGGGCCGCTTTCGACGTGGCCTGAACAGATGCCGGAGGTTAACGTGGCAAGACATCCCAGGATCACTTTCATCGGCGCCGGCTCGACGGTGTTCATGAAGAACATCGTCGGCGACGTGCTGCAGCGCCCGGCACTTTCGGGCGCCACGATCGCGCTGATGGACATCAATCCGCAGCGGCTGGAAGAAAGCGCCGTCGTCGTCAACAAACTGATCGCCACACTCGGCGTCAAGGCGATGGCCGAGACCTACACGGACCAGCGCAAGGCGCTGGCGGACGCCGATTTCGTCGTCGTCGCCTTCCAGATCGGCGGCTATGAGCCCTGCACCGTCACGGATTTCGAGGTGCCGAAGACATATGGCCTGCGCCAGACCATCGCCGACACGCTCGGCGTCGGCGGCATCATGCGCGGCCTCAGGACCGTGCCGCATCTGTGGAAGATCTGCGAGGACATGCTTGCCGTCTGCCCGCGGGCCATCATGCTGCAATATGTCAACCCGATGGCGATCAACACCTGGGCGATCTCGGAGAAATATCCCGAGATCAGGCAGGTCGGGCTGTGCCATTCGGTGCAAGGGACGGCGATGGAGCTGGCACACGATCTCGACCTTCCCTATGACGAGATCCGCTACCGCTCGGCCGGCATCAACCACATGGCCTTCTACCTGCAGTTCGAGCATCGCCAGCCGGACGGATCCTATCGCGACCTCTATCCCGATCTCGTGCGGGCCTATCGCGAAGGCCGCGCGCCGAAACCCGGCTGGAATCCGCGCTGTCCGAACAAGGTGCGCTATGAGATGCTGACGCGGCTGGGCTATTTCGTCACCGAGAGCTCGGAGCATTTCGCCGAGTACACGCCCTATTTCATCAAGGACGGCCGCCCCGATTTGATCGAGAAATACGGCATTCCGCTCGATGAATACCCCAAGCGCTGCGTCGAGCAGATCGAGCGTTGGAAGGACCAGGCGCAGGCCTACCGCTCGGCCCAGCGCATCGAGGTCGAAGAGTCGAAGGAATATGCCTCCTCGATCATGAATTCGGTCTGGACCGGCGAACCGTCGGTCATCTACGGCAATGTGCGCAACAATGGCTGCATCACCTCGCTGCCGCGTGATTGCGCCGCCGAAGTGCCGTGCCTGGTCGATGCGTCCGGCATCCAGCCGACCTATATAGGCGACCTGCCGCCGCAATTGACGGCGCTGATCCGCACCAACATCAACGTACAGGAACTGACGGTGCGGGCGCTGATGAGCGAAAACCGCGACCACATCTATCACGCGGCGATGATGGATCCGCACACCGCGGCCGAACTCGATCTCGACCAGATCTGGTCACTGGTCGATGATCTCCTGGCCGCACATGGCGACTGGCTGCCGGCCTGGGCGCGCGTCAAACGCAAGAACGAAGCCGCCTGACCGGCGCTCGTCTACTTCGGCTCGTCGGCGTCCGGTTCTTCCTCGTCGTCGCGGGCCGAGATGACATAGGCACCCTTCAGCCAGCGGTTGAGGTCGATGTCCTTGCAGCGCGTCGAGCAGAATGGATAGGTCTCGCGCGCCGATGGCTTGCCGCATTCCGGGCACGGGCGCTTGGGCCGCAGGGGCGTGACCTTGTCGTCGAGGCTCATGGTCGCGCGGACAACCAGTTTTGATGCGTCTTGAAACCTTCGCCCGACAGCAGCGCCACCGTCTCGTAGAGCGGCAGGCCGACAATGTTGGTGTAGGAGCCGACGAGCTTGACGACGAAGGCGCCGGCCAATCCTTGCACGGCATAGCCGCCGGCCTTTCCGCGCCATTCGCCGGACGCGACATAGGCGTCGATCTCCTCGCGCGGCAGCCGCTTGAAACGCACCCGCGTCTCGACCAGTCGCTGGCGCAGTTTGCCGCCCGGCGTGATCAGGCAGATGCCGGAATAGACCCGGTGCGAACGTCCGGACAACAGCCCGAGGCAGTTGGCGGCGTCATCCAGCGTCTCGGCCTTGGGCAGGATGCGCCGCCCGACGGCGACCACCGTGTCGGCCGCCAGCACGAAGCTCGGCGCATGGTCCGTCTCGGACTTCAGCGACGCGAACGCCTTCTCGGCCTTTTCCTTCGACAGCCGTTTGGCCAGCGAGCGCGGATGCTCGGCACGCAGCGGCGTTTCGTCGATATCGGCTGGCAGGATGCGGTCCGGCTCGATGCCGGCCTGCTGCAGGAGTTCGATGCGGCGCGGCGAACCCGAGGCAAGCACCAGCTTTTGCAAAATGCTCATCGCTTTACCGGCCGGGTCTTGATCTTACTTGAAGCGGTAGGTGATGCGGCCCTTGGTCAGGTCGTATGGCGTCATCTCGACCAGAACCTTGTCGCCGGTCAGCACGCGGATGCGGTTCTTGCGCATGCGGCCGGCGGTATGGGCGATGATCTCGTGTTCGTTTTCGAGCTTCACCCTGAACATCGCGTTGGGCAACAATTCCGTGACGATACCCGGAAACTCGAGGACTTCTTCCTTCGGCATTCGATACCTTTGCTTGGATGGCAGTTCCAGCGCCCCGGCTGGAATTTCGGCGGAACCTATATGATAATCTGTCGCTTGTGAACACGCTTAATCGCCAGGCCTCGGAACGGTGAACCGGCTGTAGATCCGGGCTTTCAGCCGCTCGCGCACGTCGCGATAGCTGGCCATGATGTGTTCGCGCGTGCCGCCGGCATCGGTCGGATCCGGCGTCGGCCAGTATTCCACCTCGACGGCAAGCGAGCGCGTGAGTTCGAGCGCGGCATGGTGGGCCTCCGGCGCCAGTGTCACGATCAGGTCGAAATAGTCGTCCTCGAGATCGTTCAGCGTCCTTGGATGACGCTCACCCAGCGACAGCCCGTCCTCGGCAAGCACGGCATCGACGAACGGGTCGCGCTCGCCGGCGCGCACGCCGGCCGAGGCGACGAAGACGGTGGCGGGCAGCATCCGGCGCGCCAGCTGCTCGGCCATCGGCGAGCGCACGGCATTCATGCCGCACAGGAACAGAACCGAGCGGGGCAGGGCGCCGGGGGCCAGGATCAGCCCCGCCAGTGCAGCACGCAGACCAGCGTGAACAGCCGTCGCGCCGTGTCGAAGTCGATGTCGATCTTGCCGGAGAGCCGATCCATCAGCGTCTGCGAGCCCTCATTGTGCAGGCCACGGCGGCCCATGTCGATCGCCTCGATATGGCTCGGCGTCGAGGAGCGGATGGCGTCGTAATAGCTCTCGCAGATCATGTAGTAATCCTTGACGATGCGCCTGAGCGGCGTCAGCGACAGGATGTGGGTGACGACGGCGGTGCCGTCCTCGCGTGCCACGGCAAAGACCAGGCGGGACTCGGCCAGCGACAGCTTCAGCCGGTAGGGACCCGCACCGCTGTCGTTGACAGGCTGAAAACTATTCTCCTCGATCAGGTCGAAGATCGCCACCGCCCGCTCATGCTCGACATCGGGCGTCGAACGGCCGATCGACTCATCGAGTTCGACATCGATCAGTTTTGCGCGGGTTTGACCGGAGCCCGTCATACTGGCCTACATGTTCAGCCGTATGGCGACAGAGCGGCCATGCGCGTCAAGCCCTTCCGCCTGCGCGAGTGCGATCGCCGCCGGTGCCAGCACGCGCAACTGCTCCGGTCCGAGTTTGAGGACCGAGGTGCGCTTGACGAAGTCGAGCACGGACAGGCCGGACGAGAAGCGCGCCGAGCGCGCCGTCGGCAGCACGTGGTTGGAGCCGCCGACATAATCGCCGATGACCTCGGGCGTGTGGCGGCCGAGAAAAACCGCGCCCGCGTTGCGCATCTTCGCCAGGAAGCCTTCGGCATCCTCGATGGCCAGCTCGACATGTTCGGCGGCGATGCGGTCGACCAGCGGCAGCGCGGCCTCGACCGTCGCAACCAGGATGACGGCGCCGAAATCGCGCCAGCTCTGGGCCGCCGTTTCCGCGCGCGGCAGGCTCCGCAGCTGGCGTTCGACCGCCCGTTCGACCGCCTTGCCGAATGCTGGTTCGTCGGTGATCAGGATCGACTGCGCCGACACGTCATGTTCGGCCTGGGCGAGCAGATCGGCGGCGATCCAGTCCGGATCGTTGTCGCTGTCCGCCACGACGAGCACTTCGGAAGGGCCGGCGATCATGTCGATGCCGACCGTGCCGAACACCTGCCGCTTGGCTGCGGCGACATAGGCATTGCCTGGACCGACGATCTTGGCGACGGGCTTTATCGTCTGCGTACCATAGGCGAGTGCCGCGATCGCCTGCGCGCCGCCGACGCGGTAGATTTCGGAGACGCCCGATATATCCGCCGCCACCAGCACCAGCGGGTTGACGACGCCGTGCGGTGCCGGCACGACCATGACGATGCGCTCGACGCCGGCTACCTTGGCTGGCACGGCGTTCATCAGCACCGAGCTCGGATAGCTTGCCGTGCCGCCCGGCACATAGAGCCCGACCGCCTCGATCGCCGTCCAGCGCGAGCCGAGCTCGACGCCGGCGGGATCCGTGTAGCGTTCGTCCTGAGGCTTTTGCCGCTCGTGATGGGACCGGATGCGGTCGCGTGCGAATTTCAGTGCCTCGACCGTGGCGGGATCGGCCTCGGCATAGGCGCCGGCGATGTCTTCCGCCGAGACGGCAATGCCGAGCTTGGCGAGGTCGCCTCCGCCGAATTTCCGCGTGTAGTCGATCAGTGCCGCATCGCCCTCGGCACGCACGCGCGCGATGATGTCTCGCACCACGGCGTCGACGTCGGCCGACACCTCGCGCTTGGTCGTGAGAAACGCGGCGAAACGCTGCTCGAAATCGGCGTCGGACTGGGCAAGCGTGATGGCCATCGTATGCTCAAGCCCTGTGGATGGGGCGCGAGGTGGCTTCCCACGCGCCGCCAATATCGGCAAGGCGGGCCTCGATGCATTCGACATCGAGCATGATCGTGCCGCCGCCCGAAAAGATCAGTTCGACGATGCCCGCGGGCTTGCTGATCTCGATAAAGCTGATCGCCAGCAAGGAAAGAATTTCGGCGGGCTTGTCGCGGGCGATGCCGTTGGTCTTGGCGCCCAGCACCCGGTCGAAATGCAGCACGGCCTGCCGTCGTTCGTTGTGCTGGCGAAACAGGCCGGATTTGGCCTCCCACACGAAACGGTTCATGGTCAGGACGAAGCGTTTGGCCTTGGGCAGGAATTCGAGGTCCGAGACCTTCATCACGGCGTCCTGGAGATGGGCCGAGACGATGCTCAGATCCTGGTCGTCGAGCGCGATAAGCTTGAGGGCGGTCATCCGGATTTTCGACCTACAGGTTGGTTTCAGCCTCTGTTAGGCGGTCTTTCCGGTCGGTGCAACCACCCCACGACGTCCGCCCGAGGCATTGCCTCGGGTTTGCGCTGCGGGCAGACGGGCGCCAGCGCTATGAGCCGCCCTTTGCCAGAAGTTGCTGCTGTCCGACCGTCAGGCGGAAATACGTTCGATCACCGCGCCGCAGTTGGACAGCTTTTCCTCCAGCCGCTCGAAACCGCGGTCGAGATGATAGACACGGTTGACCGTGGTTTCGCCTTCGGCCGCCAGCCCGGCGATGACCAGCGAGACGGAAGCGCGAAGGTCGGTCGCCATGACTGGCGCGCCCTTCAGCTTCGCCACGCCGTCGACGATCGCCGTCTGCCCCGAGAGCGTGATGTGGGCGCCGAGCCGAGCCAGTTCCTGGACGTGCATGAAGCGGTTTTCGAAGATCGTCTCGGTGATGCGCGATTTGCCCTTGGCCATGGTCATCAGGCCCATGAACTGCGCCTGCAGATCGGTCGGGAAGGCCGGGAAGGGGGCCGTCGTCACGTCGACGGGTGAAATGCCGGCGCCATTGCGCTTCACGCGGATGCCGGAATTGGTCTGGGTGATCTCCGCACCCGTCTGGGAAATCACGTCGAGCGCCGTCTGCAGCAGCTCCGGCCGTGCGCCTTCCAGCACGACGTCGCCGCCGGTCATCGCCACCGCCATGGCATAGGTGCCGGTCTCGATGCGGTCGGGGATGACACGCACGCGCGCGCCCGACAGGGCTTCGACGCCGTCGATGGTGATGGTCGGCGTGCCGGCGCCGGAAATCCTGGCGCCCATCGCGTTCAGGCATTCGGCGAGATTGACGATCTCCGGCTCGCAGGCGGCGTTTTCAAGCACCGTCTCGCCCTTGGCCAGCGACGCCGCCATCATCAGCACATGGGTGGCGCCGACCGAGACTTTCGGGAAGACATAGCGGTTGCCGACAAGGCGGCCGTTCCGGGTCTTGGCGATGACGTAGCCGGTATCGACATCAATGTCGGCGCCCAGCGCCTGCAGGCCTTCGAGGAACAGATCAACCGGGCGCGTGCCGATGGCGCAGCCGCCGGGCAGCGACACCTTGGCCTCGCCCATGCGGGCCAGCAGCGGGCCGATCACCCAGAACGAGGCGCGCATTTTCGACACCAGTTCGTAAGGCGCCGTCGTGTCGACGATGTTGCGGGCGGAGAAGTTGATGGTGCGCGAATAGCCCTCATTCTGCTTCTCACGGCGGCCATTGACCGAATAGTCGACGCCATGATTGCCGAGGATGCGGATCAACTGCTCGACATCGGCCAGATGCGGCACGTTTTCCAGTGTCAGCGTGTCGTCGGTCAGAAGCGAGGCGATCATCAGCGGCAGGGCGGCGTTTTTCGCGCCCGAGATCGGAATGCTTCCGGCAAGCTTGTTGCCGCCGACAATTCTGATGCGATCCATTGGAGACTGTCCCTCTCGGCCAGAAAAGGGCCGGTTCAATCGTTTGAGTATCGGCCCGTCTAGACCATTGACCAATTTGGTTCAAGAAATAGGATTTCGCCCACCCCGGCCTGAGAGTGGCCGATTTGAGTTAATCTTTCTTCATTTCCTTGGCCGCGCCGAGCCCGTCGGGCCGCTGGTCGGCCTCGCCTGTCCGGCGCGAGCGCGACTGCGCCTTGCGCTTCTGCAGGTTGGCCCGCAACTGCTCGGCGAGCCGGTTCTTGCGGGTTGTTCCGCTGTTCTTCGGTGGATTTGTCTTGTCGTTCATTGTCCCGCCACGGCTGGCGCCCGGCCAACCCGCTTTCAGGGATAGCCAACATTGTGGCGCCGCCATGTCAATAAAAGCTATCCGGCAAAGCCATTCACAGAAGCGCTGTTCTTGGCCTTGCGCTTGCCGGTTCGATATGGCAGAAGCCCCGCCATCAGCGGCTGCGGTAGCTCAGTGGTAGAGCACTCCCTTGGTAAGGGAGAGGTCGAGAGTTCAATCCTCTCTCGCAGCACCAGTCTATCCCTTTGAAATCGTTCAAGCGCTTGGCATGCAAGGCTCTCTGTCCATTCTGATGTTACAAATCATGTAACAAAACGGGTGGAATCGGTGGCGGGGAAAGTTCGAAATCTTCTAGATCGAGACGGCCGCTATTTCGCCAGGCTAGCAATCCCGAAGGACCTTCGACCCTTTATGGAGGGCAAGGTGGAGCGGCGAAAGGCGCTTGGGCCTGATTATAAGACAGCTCTAAAGAAACTTCCTGGCGCGCTCGCGGACATTCAGCACGAGATTGCGCTAGCGGAACGCCGGGCGGCCGCTGCAGGCGAAAGATCGGTCACTGTTGGCCGTTATCCACTCGCAGCTGACCAGATCGCTTTGCGTAACTACCAGACCCGTCTCGCGCAAGACGAAGCACTTCGCAATTCGGGCTCGCAATGGGCGTCGGTCTCCATCGACGATCTACTCGTTGCCAGATTGCGGCAAGGCATTGCGGGCCAGCTATCTGATGATGATTTGGCTGAGTTGGTCGAGCATCGCATCGAGCGCTTCCGGCAAATAGGCAACACCATGGCCGCGTTCGGATCCGACGAATGGCGATCTCTGGCCCGTTATATCTGCGTTTCGGAATACGAAGCCCTGGCGCGTGTTGCCGAGCGCGATGAAGGCGACTTCAGTGGCGCACCCTCTCACCCGATGCTGGCGAACGCACAGCCAGAAGCTGATCCGCTGCCGCCCGTCTCCCTCAAGGATCTCTTTGCTGACTACATTGCAGCAAAGAAGCTGGTCGGCAAGGCGAGGGGAACCGAGAAGCGCTGGCGACCGGTTTTCACTGATTTGGCGAAGTTCGTTCGTCACGATGATGCCCGCCGATTGACGAAGAAGAATTTGACGGACTGGCGAGACGAGTTGCTGAAGAGCCTGTCGCCTAAAACGGTTGCCGACGTTTACCTGGCTGCTGTGCGCTCGGTTCTAACTTGGGCAGTGGCGAACGATAGATTGGACTCGAACGCCGTGGAGAAAGTTCGGCAGGAAGTGCCGAAGGGTGCTCGCAACCGTGAAAAAGGCTTCACCGGCATGGAGGCCGCAGCGATCCTTGTCGCCGCCCGCGATCACGTTCCCGCCGTCACCGACAACGCGGCAACGATGGAGCTCCGACAAACGACAGCTGCGAAACGTTGGGTGCCCGCTCTGTGCGCATTCAGCGGCGCGCGAGTGACCGAAATCACCCAGCTTCGAAAAGAGGACTTTCGCGAGGAGGGCGGAGCACACGTCATGCGTATCAGCCCCGACGCTGGCACTGTTAAGGCGGGCGGGTATCGGGACGTGCCGCTGCACTCACAATTAATCGAGATGGGCTTCCTCAACTTCCTCCAGGCAGCGCCGGCAGGGCCGCTATTCTATCGCAATGGCAAAGGTCGGGATCCGATCAAGGCCGCGCGAGCGACGGCGGGCAGGATCAGCGAATGGCTCCAGGAGACAGGATTGATCCCGGAAGGAGTTCAACCAAACCACGGCTGGCGGCACCGCTTCAAAACGGTGGGTGAGGAAGAGGGGATTTCCAAGCGAGCCATTGATGCAATTCAAGGTCATGCTTCGACAACCGCCGGTGATAACTACGGTGACGTTACCTTGAAGGCCAGAAAGGCCGCCATCGATCGATTTCCTTCTTACGACCTCAGCGCAAATCCGCAAGCTCAGTGAGACGCAGGTAGGGATCTAGAACACCTTCCTGATGCCAACATCATGAGCTTAAGAGGACACGTCGAAGACTCGTGCATTGCCGATGAGCAGGCCTCGAACGTTCTTCACATCCCACGAAATCCCCATCTGGCCGTCGCTATAAAGAAATTAGCAGCGCATCGAAGTTGCGATTTCAGAGGAAGTGACGATGAACAACCGTCAGGGGAAACCCTACGCGGGCACCAGGCTCGCCAAATATCTTGAGAAGCGCATCCTGGAGCTGAGGCCGAAGAAGACCCAGATCGCGATCGCCGGCGAGGCGGGGTTCGTCAATCCGAACATGCTCGCGATGATCAAGGCCGGCACGGCCAAGCTGCCGCTCGACAGGGTTTCGGCCCTGGCAACCGCCCTCGAGTGCGATCCAGTGATGCTCTTCCAGTTGGCGATCGAACAGCTTGGCGGCGACACCACCGAGCTTGCCGTCAAGCAGATCTTCGGGACGCTGGTCACCGAGAACGAAGTGGCCTGGCTCGAGGAAATCCGCCGGGCGTCCGATCATTCCAATCCCAGCCTCACAACGAAGGCTCGATCTGCGATTCGCGGGATCTTCGGCAAATGAGGGGCGAGCGGGACTTCCCTGCCGAAGGCTGGCGCTATGTCGCTCATGTCCGTGACCGTGAGATCACCCCTAACGAACGTTTCTGGCTCGAGGTGATCAGGCTCGCCTCCTGGGATTCGGATCCGGCGCCCACGCTCGAAAGGGCGCAGAAGCTGAGACGGGTTTTTCAGTCGATACTTCCGTGAGCATGACGTCGCATCAGGCCGACAACTTCCCTTGTCCGTGCCTCCGGCTCTCCTCAAAAGCATAAGGTTGATTGTCGATGTCAGATCGCGACCCTCCGAAACCGAATTCGCCAAGCGCATTTTCATTCGAGGTCGTGGTGCAGCACATGCGCATCCATCACCCGGGTTGTCCGAAGAAGACGCGCCTCACGATCGCTGCGCGGGTTAGCGCGAGAGACTGGAAAGGCTCAAAGCTAGGCGCGGCCGTTGGTATCGAATTACAGAAATATATCCGCCACTCTTGGACCGACTACGACGAACTCCTGCGATCCAAGATGATGACGCGAGAGGAGGCGCGAGCGTTCATTGCGCCGCAGGTTCAGGAGATTCTTCGTGCTTGGCGGAAGCCTGGAGTGAAACTCCGCTTGGCGCGACACGGCGGCAAGTTTACCTGAACTGGGTCAACCGGATAGCACGGCGAATCAACTCGATTCTCGATAAGCCTGGCTAATCTCACGCATGGTTGAGTAATCACCCTAGCGATTTCAGGCAGGCGGCCGCTCGGCGGCATCCGAAACGGTCAATCTTGGCATAGGTCCTGAAATCCAGTGATGACCACATTGGCGCCCAAAGTCAGCCGGTCGGCATTGCTATTTCCAAAGCCTGGAAGGAGTCGCCGCCGATGGGGTGTCAAAGTTGCGCCCTGCAGCGGACTTACTAGCCCCGAGCCTGATTAGTTGCTACGCAACAGTTATGCGATCCATGAAGTAGATGTCGCCTGCGTCGCGCTCAATCCCACATGCCCGGCTTGACGCGCGTTTCACTTTCTCAAACTGCACCTGACAACCGCCGACCTCAATCCGGACAAAGTAGTCGTGGTATCCACTGTCGGCCGGATTGAAGCAGTAAACCCGTTGTGGCAGCTGGACCTGATCACCGGAAAGTCGCTCGCCAATGCCCGAGAATCTCGCGAACGGCTTCGGGGTGGCCGAGTATTTTTCTTCTTCCGTGAAAAACTCAACTGAAAACGGTGCCCTGTCGCCGCCGGAAAGGCTGAATACTTGCGGGAGGATTTTGTAGGCGTAGATGCCCGTTCCGTTGCTCAGGCGCTCTGGCACCGTCGTAAACCCCATGTGTTTCCAAAAAGGCTCCGCGGTCGACGGGGCTATCTCGATCTCGACGACCGAGCGGCCTTCCTGGGCAGCAATTCCCAGCATGAACTCTGCCAAGATGCGCCCATAACCTACCCCCCGGAGGTCCGGCCTAATCTCCATAATATCGTAGCCATCCAAGAAGCCAACCGCGCGGCCGTCCACTAGCAAAACATAGACCTGGGCATTTTCGCTGCGCCAGCCGCGTTTGACTGAGTCCCAATTGCAGCGGAATCCGCGGACCGGCTCGTCGCTGGCAAAGCTCTCACTTTCTTCCCAGGTCTTCTGTGCCGCCTGATAGATGCTTTCTTCGGCGTCGAGCCATGCCTCAATCTCGGCCATTGTCACTTCCGTTGCGGGCACGATTTCATGAACCATGTAGGCTACATAGCAGCTCGTCTGGGGATGGTCAGCCGTATTGCAACCATCGTGCCTGTGAAACGGCAATTTCCGGACACGCTCAGTGACTTATGGCCTTATGCACTTGCTTGAACGAAGGCTTGCGCCTGTTGTACGCTATTCTGCTCGACTTTGGGCGATTCTGACAGCTGGCATTGCCCCCGCCATATGCCTAGGCTCGAGATAGGGTCGGAGAGGAGACCTACAGTTCGCATGGCAAGCGCCGCTTCTCCAGCGTCTGCTGAAACGCAGGATGAAGACACGGGCCTTGCGCCTGCCGCAGTTTATTTCCCCCGCCGGCTCACGCTCACCGATGCCTCGATTCTTGATAACCGAGTTGATGAGGCGGGGCTTCTCGCCCTTGCCGGTAACAAGGTCGTCCTTGGCGAACCTGGCATGGGCAAAAGCGAGCTGATGCGTGAGCTCGGACGGCGGTTCGGCGTCGAACCGATCACCGCGATCCGGTTCATCAATAGCAAGGACCCGGCAAAGCTGGTTCCGGCGGCCAAACCCGTGCTGATCGACGGCCTCGATGAGGCGATGTCGCGGCGCGAAGGCGACGCGGTCGATGCAATCCTCGCCCAGCTCGAAGAGGCAGAT
This sequence comes from Mesorhizobium sp. BR115XR7A, assembly GCF_020165315.1. Lineage (NCBI taxonomy): Bacteria > Pseudomonadati > Pseudomonadota > Alphaproteobacteria > Hyphomicrobiales > Phyllobacteriaceae > Mesorhizobium > Mesorhizobium sp. BR115XR7A. The sequence continues at coordinate 257,961 of NZ_JAIUHW010000008.1, read as the reverse complement.
TCGCCGCCGTTCATCCTGTCGTGCCGCTCACGCGAGTGGCAGGCGCGCAGCGCGACCAGCCTGCGCCAGCTCTACGGGACCGATCCCAGAATCCTGACGCTCGAACCTTTCAATCGGGTCGAGGCACACGCCTATCTCGTCGTGCGGCATTCGAGCGTGGACGCGGATCATGTGCTCAACCATCTCGCGGCGCACAGGTTGGAAGAGCTCTATCGAAATCCCTTGACGCTTGGCCTCATGGGACGGGTCGCCGAGACCGACATGCAATTGCCGGGGACGCGCGCGACCTTGTTCGAGCGCGTCTGTACATTGGTCTGGCCTGAGCACGATCCCGATCGGCAGGATATGGGCCTAGCGCAACTCACAGAGGATGAAGCGCTCGATGCCGCCGGGGCGATCGCCGCTGGCCTATTGTTCGCGGGCGCTGAGGCCGCCAGCGCGGCGGGCGCAGCGCAGGTCCAGCAAGGCGATTTTCGACTTGCCGATTTGGAGAACCTGCCTAAGGCAGGGGTCGCACGGGTGATCTTTTCCTCCAAGCTGTTCCACAGCGTCGGTCCGTCGCGCGCCAAACCGATTCACCGCGTCATCGCGGAATATCTCGGCGCACGCTGGCTCGCACGACAGGCCGCCTTCCCGCGGGCGCAGCGGCGCGTTCTCGCGCAATTGCACGGTAGCGGCGGCGTTCCAGCGAGCCTGCGCGGCCTTCATGCCTGGCTCGCTTATCACAGCCCGACGATGGCCAAGCGGGTAATTGCTGAAGACCCTTATGGCGTGCTGCGCTATGGCGAGACCGCTGCGCTAACCCCGCATCTGGCGGATTGTCTTTTTGAGGCGCTGCGCATGCTCGCTGAAGACGATCCCTATTTCCGCTCGGTCGATTGGGACACCAAGACGGCGGCGGGCCTGATGATTCCGGCGCTCAAGCCCAAGATCGAAGAGATCATCGCCTCGGCAAGGAGCAGTGTACATCTCCGCTCGCTCCTTATCGAAGGGTTGAAGGGCACGTCCCTTGCTGCAGAGCTGGCCAATACGCTCGAGGCGGTCGTGCTGTCGCGAGAGCGTTTCTATCGCGAGCGCGACGACGCGGCAGAAGCTCTGTTGCCATATCGCAACCGCGCCTGGTGGCAAGCGACGATCGCGTTCCTGGCGGAACAGGGCGGCGATGCACCGCGCCTGGCGCGCAAACTTATCCAAAGCATCGATGCCGACGTCCCAGACGCGCTGCTGGTCGCGACCTTGTTCGCCGAAATGGGTGTGACCAGTTGTCCGCTGCCACGCCGCGAGGGACGGCCTGTCCACACAATCCGCTCCTTTCACCGCCTGTTCGACACGATAGCTGCGACGCGACTGCCCGGCATCCTCGATCTGATCACCGACTATTTAGCGCTCTTGAGCGACGGCGATTGGCAGAAAGCCGGCGAAGTCGCCGACATCGTGGCTCAGCTGATCGTCCGGGCAATCGATGAAGGCGTTGTCGGGCCAGCCCAGGCCTCTGCGCTGTGGCGCTGGCTCAAGATAATTGAGCGGTCCCATCGCTATCATCGTGAAGCGCAGCAAAGCCTCGCCGGTCGACTGGCGACGCATGATGCGTTGCGCCGTGCGGTCCAGGAGCATGTGCTAGTGAGCGAACGTCGCAAGGACAGCCTGTGGGCCACCGAGCACCATCTGCAACGCCGGTTAGTCGGGCTCACAACGCGCCCCGGCGACATCGTCTGCGCGCTCGATCGCCTGGCCCAAAGCGACACCAAAGATGCTGACCTGCGCGAGGACTGGAAGGACCTCGTGCAGATCGGGTGGGGACCCAACGGGCTCGATCCTGATGTGCGGGTGGCCGCCGAAGCGGTCCGGCGCGGCGACAAGCAACTGGCGAAGTTCTTGCGAAAGCTGGAAAACCCCAAGAAGCCCGCCTGGAAGATCCGTCAGGAGAAGGAAGATACCAAGTGGGCGCGCGAGCAAAACGCGGCCTTCGAGGTGGTGCGCCGCAAGTTAGAAAAGGTTCGCGACGAGCTGCGCTCGGGTAAGCTCACGGCAATCTTCGGGCCCGCCGAAGCCTATCTTGGCAAGTTCCACGATTTGCCGAGCGAACTGCCGCCGACCGAGCGTTTGGCCAAGTGGATCGGACCGGCCCTGCGCGATGACGCGTTGGTCGGATTCGAGGCCGTTCTGCATCGCGCCGATCTGCCCACCGCAACTCAAATCGCCGACGGTTTCGCACGTGGAACGTTCTATAACTACAGCTTCCCGATCATGGCCGGACTTTATGAGCGGCTGCGCACAGAAAAGGGCTTGGCCGACCTTTCAGATTCCCTCAAGCAGGCCGGGCTGCTGCTCAGCTATGACGATCATGGTTGGAGCATTGAGAAGGAACAAGAGGGGTTGCTCGCCGCGCTCGAGACCGAGGTCATCCCGACTGCCGAATCCCAACGCGCGTTCGCGCGACTCTGGATGGAACCGGCGTTGGCAGCCGGCAACGAGCATGTCAGCGGGCTCTACAAGCTTGCCCACGATCCAGCCTGGCAGACGACCGGGGCTGAACTTGCCGCTGACTGGCTGACGGCGTTTCCCAATGCTCCCGAGCCGGTCGAGGTAGGGTTGGTCGATTGCCTAACCCATGGCGGCGCGCTCGATGCGCTGCGCGACATCGCCGAGGCGCGCGCCGCGATGGTGTTTCGCAATTTCGATCATATGCTGTCGTGGCTGGCGATCGATGTGCTGGTGCGCTTTGAGGTCGTGCGCCCCAATCTCTGCGGAATCGGCACAGACCATCCCGAATTTATCTGGTTCCTTCGTAACCGGCTCCAGTTCGAACGGCGTGGCGGTGTGCTGCCGCTGACTCTCGCGCAGGCCGAATGGATCATTACGGAGTTTCGTGAGCAATGGCCTTATGCGGTGCTACAAGGCACTGGTTCGGGCGACACCAACGACTATGACGCGACCGACTTTCTACGCTCGCTGATCGGCCTGATCGCTGGTGACACGAGCGTCGAAGCAAGCGAAGCCATGGCGCGCCTCGGTGCGGGCCCCAACGACAGCTACGCCGAGTTGATCCGGCACATGGCAGCCGAGCAGCGGCAGAAGCGGACAGAGGAGGATTTTTCGGGGCTGGCGCCGGACGACCTCGCAGCACTTCTTGACGACGGACCACCCGGCAATATCGAGGACTTGAAGGCGCTAGTGCTCGAAGAGATGGACGTTGCGCGGCGCAAGCTGATCGGCGATGACCTCGATTCAGTTGTCGAATTCTGGACCGATGCGGGCATTCCGCGCGACGAGAATCGCTGCCGCGACCGGCTGGCGGCGATGATCGGGCCCGAACTCGCTCGGTACGATATTCAGCGGATCACCGAGGCGGACATGCCCCAGACCAAGCGGGCGGATCTCGCCTTCGCGCGGGGGGCTATGCAATTGCCGATCGAGGTAAAGGGCCAGTGGCACACGGATGTCTGGGACGCGGCGACAGGCCAGCTCGATGTGCAATATCTCGTCGACTGGCGCTCCGAACAACGCGGCATTTATTGTGTGTTGTGGTTCGGCGATATGCCGTCAGTGAGCAACCGGCGGCTGAAAGTTCATCCTGACGGGCTTCCTGCGCCTACGAGTGCGAGGGAGATGTGCAATATGCTGACCGCCCGGATTCCCCAAGCGCGCCGCGCACTGATTGATGTGGTGGTTTTCGATATCACCGCTGGAAAATCCTAACATAGTGCTTGAGCCCATCCGCCGATTGTTTCATTACCACCGGCGTCGCCTATTGTCGTCGCGACATTGGTATGACCTCGCCGAGCTGGCCGGTCGGCCCCTCGCCGCGGGTTGGCGACACAGGCTTCAGCTTCACGACACGAGCAGGCTCTTGCGACAGCCAGCCCGTTGGAAGTCCAGCCAGGCTCTCAACATCATGAGCGAACAACGGCAGATCGCGCCGAAGTTCCTCCTTGGACAGCCCGCCGTCCTCCACCATGGTGCGGAATACGTCAGCGAGTAACGTCGGCTGCTGCAGCGGCCATACGTCATCGTAGGGCTCGGATCCTGAGTAACCCTTGGCGTTGTAACTCCGATAAAGACGGGTCGCTCCCTCGGCGTCGACCATGCAGAGACGCTGGAGCCTCATGATCTGAGCCTTGATTGACACGCGCCAGCGAACCTTCAGACGCTCCAGCTCCCAAAGTGAGGCATTAATGACCTCCGTGGAGAACTGGCCGGCCGGCAGAAGCAGCGCTGAGGCGAAGCGATGAGCCTGGTCTTCGATTAGCTTGAAGTTCTCGACAAGATCATCCTCAGATACCGCACGGTGTAGGACGAGGTGGGCCAACTCGTGTGCGGCATCAAATTGCCTTCGCGCGAACGACTGCTTGTCGGTGGCGAGAAGTACGTATGGCCGACGATCAGATCCCCACCTGCTCAGACCATCCAACTGGGTAGTCTCCATTGGCTCGCTGGCCACTACGACGCCGATCTGCTCCAGAAGAGCGATCACGTTGGGGATTGGCCGTAGTCCGATCCCCCAGTGGTCCCGCGCTTCCTGGGCAATGCCCTCCAGATCCTCATCGCGCAGGCTTCGGTAGCTTACACCGTTGAGGAAATCTGGCAGGTCGACTTCCGGGAGAAATGCGTAATGGCCGGCAACTGCCGTGATATCTTCAAGCCATGACAATCGAGCGAGCTGCATCGAGCGATCCGCTTTCAATGCACTCGCGAGGGACCGAAAGAAAGTGGTTCCGATATCCGGGCGCGACGACAAGAAAAAATCGACCGGGACCGCCAGCGCTTTCGACAGTTCCTCCAATGCAGGGCCTTCCGGGGCGGTCTCCCCGTCTTCCCAGCGGATAACTGTGCTAGGCGCGCGTCCCATCATGTCGGCAAGGGCCTTGCGAGACGTGATCCCTCGCGCCAGCCTTGCCTCTGCGAGCTTCCGCCCGTCAAATCCTCTTACACCGCTACGCAATATTTTCAGCCCTTAGCCTGGTCGCTCTCCGCCCCGGCAATTGTATCCTTGAAGCTTCTGGCTACTGACCGCAGCGCGATTCCACGCCTCGGAGTCTCTCGCGATGTCCCATACCCTGCAAGAAACTCTTCCATCTTCTCCAGAACGATAAATTGCTCAACCTTCGTATCAGCAACACCAATCGAGATCGAGGCGAGCTTCCCGATGGCGAAAGGATCACGCTGGACCATAATCACAACAAAGCGTTCACGATCGGTGAAGCTCTCCTGGGCGCGGAACAGATCGACGTCCAGACCCCGGTTCTGGCCGCAGAGCGCCAACCGCGTTGCATTCTTCACCGGAGCATCGTCCGCATCTCGATGCGATGCGAATCCAACCAAAGTCCCGCCAAAGCGCCCGGTAGTGAGATACACCGGCAGTTCCCGCACCACGTCCGGTCCGAATTCGACCTTCACCCGGCTTACGAACTCCCCACCGTTGCGGACGATTGCCTTCTCAAACATTTCGTCGAACACCTGATGCCGGATGAGCCCGACCGCTTTCGACTCCCGCTTGCGGGACAGCATGACGCCCCCGGTTGTTGTCTCAGTCGAAACCTTGACTGAGACTTCGGCCTGCCGAGCTCCTATCGGGAAGTCCTGTTGGATGTCGACAAGCAGCGCGCGGGGTATGTCGCGCCGGATACCGTCTAGTATATGTGCCCGCTGTTCATCATCCACCATTGGTGTCTCCGCGCCCAGTGAAACCAGATTCGCATTCTGGAGTATCCGTGGCACGAAATTTTGCACTTTGCAATCGTTGCCCAGCGAGGCCTACGCTTATTCCCCGTCGAGACTCGATCTCAATCGCCTGATAGGTCCACGACGACTGGATCCTTTAGCCTTCAAGGGACCCGTAATTCGAGTGAGGCGATCCCGAAGTGAATTCGCTAACATCTGCTGCACCTGCAAAGAACTGAGGCAAGGAACAGAGTGCAACAAATTGAGGGTGGAATGGTCTTGAATCCCAAAGGAAGACGGTTCGATGACCGTTGGAATGGTAAATCCATCCCAAGCGTCACTGGCGTTTTCACCCGTGGCTTCGGATACAGCATTGTTCTCGCCCTTAGCGAGTTTTCCCAAATACTCCATAACATCGTGGCCGCGGGACGGCTATCAGGCGCAGACCACCCGCCAGATCAGAATCTATTGAACCCTATTTTAGCTTGCCAAGGCGACGATTTGGTTGCCCGCGCTGTCTGTGTGAATTTCCAAGCTAGTCGACTTCGATAGCAGATATGTTATCGAGCTACTGAGTTCGAAGGGATAAATTATCGGACTTGTCTCCAGGCTTGTGACTGGAAATCCACGGCCCATGTAACGCATGCAAGCTTCTGCCAGCCACACTGAGATGGGTGACCCGTTTAGCCGCATCTTGCTTTTTCGTACAAGCCGTTTGCTATTTTCCATACGCTCAATGGCACCCCAACTAGCCTGCGATTGAAGTACCATATTGGTCATCCGCCGCGTTCCCTCGCGCTCACCGTATGTCTCGGCCATACGCCTGTGAACTTCCGTAGAGGCACAATCTCCTTGCAACGCCGTCAGCCGCCCGACGATCTCCGCGACCTTTCCGAAGAACGGATAGGTGGCAATGGCCATGCCCCAGGTCAACGCGGAAATCGGGGTGTCAGGAGCCTCCCGGTAAATCCGAATCCCGCGATCGGCGAAGTCCACGAGGTCGGGCCTGGGCTCCAGCCATAGGCGATTGAGCACGGTGCGGGTTTTCTTCTTCGCGGCGGCGCCCGAATGGGTTGCATCGATTAATTCGGTCAGCTGCTCGATGTTCGAAACGCCGGCGCGAACGCGAAGCGCGGCAGCTGCCCAATCGAGCTGGATGAAGCGGTCAAATCCAATCTGTGGGGTCACTGAACTCATATACTCTTGCTGGCATGGAATACTTTGACAAACGGCACGATGAGCTCTTCCACGGAGAGACCTCCGTGCGCGACAATCGGCTCGCCTTTCTGAACGAAGGCGCCGCGGCCGCCGGCGAACAGCGGCAAGAAATCATCAGGCAGTCCGGCGATATCAAGGCGGAACGCATCAATATCCCCAGGCGTCGATGCGGCTATGGCCTCGCTTCGGTATGTTCGCGCACGCACGCCGCGAAGCTCGGTCGCAACGCCTTGATTAAGCCGGCCGATTCCCACGGCTTCGACGTTGCCATGATCCGCGGTCAGGTAGATGTGAAAACCCTTGTTGAGCAGCATGGCGAATAATCTCTCAAAAAAGCCCGAGTCGCACCAGGACTCGATCTGATTCGCGATCCCGCGCTTTCCGAGAACCGAGCCATGGACGATCTCGTCGATCGTATCGACAACAATTCCCGCTGCCTTGATCGCGGGATCGGCGATTACCGCCTCAATCTCCGACAGCTGATCCGTGCGCTTGATGCCCTTCCGGTATATGACTTCATTCGCGCGTAGCCCGTGATCCTGCCAGAACCGCGACCACAGCACCGGCTCCTGCGACGTCGTTTCGATCGAGTTTGCAAATTCCCGGGGTTTCAAACCCGAGAAGAGAGCCTGACGCGAGACGGACGTAAGCGTCGGCAGCCAGGCGAAGCAGGCATTCTCCTCGAAAGTCAGCTCAGGTGCCCGTTGCGCGAGGCTGTCCCGGATCTGAACCCATTGGTCCATCGCCAGCCCATCGAATACAAGCAGCGCTACGCGGGTCTCCCCAGCATCGCGACGCATCGACAGGAAGCGCAGCACATGATGTACCATCACCGGTCCCTTGGCAGCCGGGAGGGATGGCAGATCGGCGTAGTGCGCGGTCACCCATTCACGAAGCCGCTCGTCGGCTGCCTTCTGAACTTCGAGAACTTGATCGCCGATCGGCTCGGCCTGAACCGGCGGCAGACTGTGGAAGCGGAAGATCACCTCGGCCAGACGGCGAGACATCTGTGCCCAGTCCCGATGGGAAGCTTCCGTGCCAGGCAATGAGCCGGCGAGACGCAAAGCGCCTTCGGCCACCCGCTTTGCCAAGGAGTCCGGATCCTCGACGATGCCGATCTTCGCCCATCCCGGCAGGCCCGTTGGGCGCCCCTCAATCGCCAGCGGGTGAAGCGTGCCGTCTAGAAACATCGAGTCCACGATCGCCCTGATGTCAGGATGTTCAAACGGGATGATCGGCGCGGCCTCATGCTTACTTTGAATGAGGTCGACTGATCGCGAGCCGGTGACGCCGTTCTGCTCTAGGAACTGGTCCCAGGCGTCCTGCACCACTCTTAGGAAATAGGCTTTCGACGAGAGCAGGCTTTCGAGCGGCAAGCCTTTAAAGACGCCTTGCCCATTAAGGATGTTCGCAACGTGGCTGGCAAGCGCCGGCGGAAGCATCATGTCGCTGAAATGCAGCCGGAGCAGCTCGCGCCAGAGCGCTTCAGGCCGAGAAATTAGATATGGGCTCACGCCGAAGATATGTGTGAGGATGAAATCCTTTGTGCCGGCCTCGCCGAACGTCTGCGTCGCATGTCTCAACTGCGCATCGAATAGCGCCTCAAGATGCTCAGACCCAATCTGGCGCACGACGCCATAGCTGAGCTTCGGAAAGAGGTCGGCCAGACCCAGGCTGACGCGGCGGCCGTCTCGGAGATAGTCCCACGGCAGGTCGCCGGTAGCGCCGCTTCGAAGATGAAGCACCAGCGCCTCAGCCGGGCCGCGTTCGCCCCGATCCCAAGCCGCGCGATATCGTTCCTCATAATAGGTCCGAAACATGACCGAATCCTCGAACGGCAACAGTTCGAAGCCTTGGGTGCGCAGGCTCGCGAGAATACGCTCATCGAGAAGGACGTCATCGGGGTCGGCCGCGATCCAAAACCGCGAGAGCTCCGACGGAAATTCCTTCAGTATGCGTTCGATCCAAAGGCTCATGATGTGACAGTTTTGTCCCGGCCGATCCGCAGCATCAGCACCGCATTCAAGTCAGGTGTGTAAGCTTCGGCGATATCCAGCATCGCCATGCGCTCTTCATGCTCGGCCAGCAGACGCTTGCGTCGATGATCGCGCACCGTTGCGAGACCGATGCGTCCGATCGCCTGGTGGCGGGCGTTATAGGCATAGCGGGCTCTTTCCCGCTCTTCCCGCAGGCGAGCATTGTGTTCCTCCACCAGTTCCGAGAACTGCCGCTCTCCTTGTGTGCGTGCCGCCTCATGGGACGCTTCGAACCAGGGCACCGCACGATCCACCGACGGTGCTGCCGCAAGATCTATCTGCTCCGTCAAAAGCAGGTCCCAGATACGCTTTGCGGTCGGCATGAAGGTGCGGCCATCATCTGCAACAAAGACGCTCAGGAACCGCCTGCGGCTGAAATCCTCGGCCGACAGGCTGATCTCCCAAAGGGACCAAATCCCATTGACAGTATCCGGCAATCCGCCGATCTGGACCAAAGGGAGAGGCTGTCCCGCTACGCATCGCGGCAGTTCACTGATTACGGCGCGAGCGCGTGGATCTTCAAGCGTGACCCATTCGAGTTGGGGATGCTCCTCTGCTGAGCGGGCATCAAAGCAGATTTGGGCGGACTCACTGCCGTCCACCCAGCGCACGCGCCAGCCGTCGCCCTCCTTGACAGCAGCACCGCCACGCGCAGGCAAGCCCGCAGTAATGGCCCGCTCCAGCCAGAACTGGGCAGGGTGATCGCGCCACCTCCGGGCATCGCCGGCATCGAGTTCATGGGTATCAGCGATAAGGTCGCTGCTCTTCTGGCTTTCCGCGAGCGTCGATCGCAGCTGCGAAATAACGGCGTCGCATTCCTGGTCGATCGCACCCGGATTTTGGAGCCCCTGCACGAAGAGCTCCTCGAACAAGGGCTCGGTTTCGACCGAGTCCATCACGTCGGCCGCCTTGTCGACGCCGAACTCTTCGGCGATCAGCGCGAGCTTGGTTTCCAGAACCTCTCTAACGCGGTGTTCGACCGTGTCATCAAGCACGAAATTGAAGGCTCGGACGACATTGGGTTGGCCGATGCGATCGACCCGACCGATGCGCTGTTCAACCCGCATAGGATTCCACGGCATGTCGAAGTTGACGATCACGTGGCAAAATTGAAGGTTCAGACCTTCGCCGCCCGCATCGGTCGAAATCATGATGCGTATATCGCGGCCGAACGCCTGCTGCGCCTTGGCACGGGCTTCTAGATCCATGCCGCCGTTGAGCCGAGCGATCGAGAAACCGCGGGTTTCAAGAAATTCCGCCAGCATCGCCTGTGTAGGCACGAATTCGGTGAACACCAGCAGTTTCAGGGCCGGGTCGTTCTCTTCCTGCTGCAGCCTGTAAATCAGCTCCAGCAGCGCCTCGGCCTTCGCGTCCGTGCCTTGCGCTTCGGTTGCTCGCGCGAGTTCCAGCAGCGTGTCGACTTCGGCCTTCTCCTGCTCCCAGCCCTTCGCCTGCACGGCGATATCGATTTGTGCCTGACCGTCTAGCTCCGCCCATTCCTCGACATCAGGCGCCTCGAATAGCGACGGTTGCAGCTGTGGCTGATCGAGCAGGGCCTGGCGCCTCTCAAGCGTAGTGCGGATCGCTGCGGTGCTCGATGTCACAAGTCGCTGCATCAAGATCATCAGGAAGCCGATATGGCGCTGCTTGGCGGCCATGGCCTGGTTGTAGCCGTGACGCACATAGTCGGTGACCGCCTCATAAAGGCGCTGCTGGGCATCGTGACGATCCTCCCAGGCAACGGCGTATAGCCGTGTCATGCGCGGTTTGAAGAGGGGCTGTCCCTCCGCATCGATAGCGGAACGCTTCTCGGTGCGGATTATGAAGGGCCGGACGCGATCGCGGTTCACGCTGCCCTCGTCGGGGAAGGAATCCCGATCCACGAGCTGCATCAGCCGCATGAACTGGTCGGTCTTGCCCTGGTGGGGAGTCGCTGACAGCAGCAGTAGATAGGGCGCGGCTTCCGCCAGCGCTGCGCCCAGCTTGTAGCGGGCCACCTGCTCGGTGCTGCCACCCATGCGGTGCGCCTCATCGATAATGACCAGATCCCAGGATGCGGAGACCAAATCCTCGAAGCGTTCCCGGTTGTAGATACTGAGCTTCTCAAGGGTCCAGCCCCGGCGACCTTCTAGCGGCTTCACGGAATCCAGCGAGCAGATCACCTGGTCATGTAAACGCCAGAGATTTTCCTCATCATTCCGCCACTGCCGGAACGCCGACAGCTCCGTCGGCTCGATAAACTGCAGAGTCTCCCCGAAATGCAGCCGCATCTCGGCCTGCCACTGGCGGACCAGTCCCTTGGGCGCGACCACAAGTATCCGCCGGACCATACCACGCAGCTTGAGTTCGCGCAGAATGAGTCCGGCTTCGATCGTCTTGCCGAGCCCGACCTCGTCAGCAAGCAGGTAGCGGATCCGGTTACGGCTCATAGCGCGGTTCAGCGCATAGAGCTGGTGAGGTAGCGGCACGACGCTCGATTGAATCGGCGCGAGCAAGAGATTATCCTCCAGCGCATCGAGGAGCTTTGCAGCTGCGGCCGTATGGAGGATGTGCTCGACTGTGGGTCGGACAGAGCCTAGCGCCGCTAAATCTCCCGTGTGGGCGCGGACGACGGCATCTTTAGCCGGCAGCCACACCCGATAGGCGGTTTCGCCCCACATCTGCTGCCGATCAACAACGCGGCAAGGTGCGGCGTGACGCTCATGCCAGCACCAGTCGCCGACGTCGTGCCCGCCACCCCCACGTGTCACGCATCGGCCTCCGTGCGGGTGAGCGCCTGATCGTACCAAAGCAGCAACTTCTCGTCTTCCTGGAGCGCCTCTTCGGGAATCTTCTGGGCGATGCCGATGATGGTTCTGTAGTCCCGCGCCGCCCAAGAGGTTTTGAATCCGGCTCGCAGCACCTCGAGACGGAACTCCTTGAGCCTCCGACCGGTTGCGGTCTTGTAGCCTTCGAACTCCTTCAGCAGCGACCGTTCACGCTTCTGCTCCAGATCCTTGGCCTTGCTCGGATCGGGGACGTACCAGCGATCCTTGGCCTTCGCTTTCAGCCTCAGATCGTCCTTTTCCAGACCGCGCAGATCCTTGAAGTTGGTTGAAAGGTAACTGTGAATCTGGCTCGGCACGTCGCTCTTGCCGTCGTAGCGCAAAAAACAATCTTCCAGCAGCGCTAAAAGCTCCGGCTTCTCCTCGTGTTTCCGCCAGCCCGCGCCAAGCTGAACGGTGAACTCGGGATGGATCTCCTGATAAGTCGATGGCCGTCTACGCAGGAAGTCAGTGAGCCAGTCGATCGCCGAGCGTTCATCCGAGACGAAAAGCTCAATTTGGGGTGCCTGAGCCGCTTGCGCGCGCTTCCGATCGTACTCAGCCACCTGCTCCGGCAAGAACATCATGCCGTCTCGCTCGGGGTAGCGGCTACGAAGTCCCTCTAGGAAGTCCTCGGTTGAGAGTGGCACCGGAAAGTCGTGGCGAACAAACCAAGCGATCATACGATCATAGATCCGGCGAGGATCGCGCTCCACCACGACCTCCAGGATGCCATTCCTCGATTTCGATACCGGCAGTTGACGGAGATGGGTTTGGACAAAATCCCAAGCGGATTCCGGTGCTGCACCGCGTTTTGACAGCCGTTCCTCAAGCCCGCCATTCGGCTTGTAGGCCGAGATCACCAAATCCTGTTTGACCGCATTCGGCGACATCGCCTGCTGGAAGGTCAAATGCACTTTGTCCAGAGTGGACACCTCAGCAACGACAAAACCAACCTGCTGCATTGCAACTTGGATTGCATTCCACACAGCAGCGCGGCTGTTGGAGAACACCACTGTTATCCAGCGGCCAGGCTTGAGCACCCTGTAGTACTCGGCGAAACAGCTTTGCACCAATTTCTGATATTCGAGAACGCCCTTACTCTTCACCCTGTCAACAATCGCTTCAAGTGTCGGATCAGTGGTCACTCTGTGCCAGGATTCAGTAAGGAAATTTAGATCAGAGTAGTAAATGTTCTCACCAAACGGCGGGTCCGTAAAAATATAGTCTATGACACAATCGTCTATCCCATTGAGTTGCGATGCGCTGGCGGTAGTGACGAAGACCGACTTACCCCAATTCCTGCCTTTTCCCCACGCAGTTTTCTCCATTCTCTTTATTCTATTGATGCTTCCGCGAAGAAGGTCTATGACATTCGCTTCCGCAACCAGAGATGAGACGTAAAAAACACCGGTTAGAGGGGAGTTCCCGAAGGACGAAGCCGGTCTATATCTGTTAAGTATAGATGCGTTGACAAACTGATGCTGAGCGATGATTGCGAGCGCCTTCCTAATATCCGCGTTTTTTATTTCATTAACTTTCGAGAAGAACCCAGAAAGAACGTGAAGCGAGCGCGGCAAGAAAAGATCATGAATGTGCTTGATCTTGGTGGTGCGCATCCGACCAACACGGGTCATTTGCATATCGGGAAATTCGCTCAACGGTGCGTTGGTGGGAAACGGGAGAGCTTCGACCTGATTAATGACCTGCAAATCCTCGGCATTTGGAAGCCGCTCTTGCTTCTTCTTGGATTGAGTGTAGCGGATTAGAACAGGCTTGCGCTTAGGACGCTGTGTTTGGGTCTTCGTAGCCGGATCAAAAATGGTCTCAAATGCTAAGTCTAGCTGACTCTTTCCAAGATCGGCGCTGCAACTCGGGCATACGATCGTATCCTTCACCCTTCCGGAATTATCCAGTGCATGGTCGTGGAAGACGATCTCGCCCGCGCATTCTGGGCAATGGAATATCTCCGACCAAACAGTGAAATCGATCTTTCCAGTTCGCGCCCCATCCTTAACGGCATACATCCAGCCGTATTCTTCCTCGAGCTCCGCAAATATCCGATGCGCCTCGGAAAGGAACCGTTCAATATCAAGGGAATGATTGTAATTATCGGCGATGAATGTAGCTACAGGGGATATATCCGCGAGGATTGTCGGGCGCGCGCCCCATTCAGGAGATGCAAGTCCAGACGATTTCCATTCACTCTCAACTGCTGCTCTGTATTGTGCCGGAGCGACCGCGCACCATTGAGCCGCAACACCGGTCATCCCGGAGCCTGCAAAACCGTCGAGGATGATGTCGCCTGGCTTCGTGTAATGCAGAATGGACGGAACGATAGCCAAGTGCGGAACCTTCGTATGATACGAATGCGCTTTGTAGACTGGGTCGCTCTTGCCCACCGAAACGTCGACCGCCATCGGCTCACGGCGATAAGTCTCGGCAGAATCGTAGGGCTTGCCGTGGTGCGCCACGAAGTCGGCAAGCCAAGGGTTCGGGCAGGCCGTGTAGTAGGGCGGATCAGACATCGCGAGAATCGCCTCGTCCGTACCTTGAGGGAAACCTTCCTGCTGGCGGAAAGCCGGATCCTTCAGCTTCTCGGCCAACAGGTTCAGGAAATACTCGCGCCGCACTTGATCGCTCTGAAACGTGTGCCCAAGGCACTCGACGTCGCCGGCAGCAGTTTGCTTATTGGATCGAAGTAGGTCGGTCATACGTTCTGTCTCGTTCGTTCTGCTGCTAACGGTCGCTCATTCCACCACGAAGCGTAGCTTCGTTGTGTCTTTGCCTTTGCAGCGGTCGTTCAGGAAAGTTTCGAAGCGCTTCCGCAGATCGTCGGGCGTTGCCGGCGAGCCGCCTTGGAGCAGCGCCTTCTTGATGTCATCGCCCGTTACATTGATCTTCTCGAGGCCCGACAAGGCTTCCTGGACCGCCGCGACAAACTCCGGCGTCACGATTTCCGGCAGGGTCCTCTTCTCCGCGAAACCGGTCACGATGTCGCGGGACGAGGCCTTCAGAAGCTCGAAGTTCGACTGGATGATCGGATCGTCGAGGTTCTCGACGAGCGTCTGAACCCAGTTTTCGAGCAGCTTGTCGAGCTCCTCGTCGAGCTGCTTGAGCACATTGGCGGCGGGCAACAGATCGCCCTGCTCGCTGGATGGCCGGTACTGACAGTGCGGGCAGACCGGACTGGCGGAAAGCTCCGATTCCACCAGCGCGGCGCAGCTCTTCAGTTTGTCGAGCTTGTCGTCGAAGCTCGTCAGTTGGCTGGTCGGCATCAGTGAAATCCCCGCCAGCGCGCGCATCGCTATGAGCCGCGGATCCTTCCTCAGCGCGCCCTTCGTCTTGTCCTCGGCAACACCCAAGCGCGCCTTGCTGTGCTGGCCGACATAGGCGTTGATGTAATCCTTCTTCAGCTGAGCCAGCGTTTGACGGTATTCGGCGCCTTGCTGAGCGGTCTTGTCCTGCGAGAGCTTGTCGAAGACCTCCTTCCGCGCAGTCTTGGCCCGCTTGACCCAAGGGTGCTCCGACGGGAGCACCATTTCGGCTTGCGACAGGTAGCTCGCCGTGCCGCCAAGTTCGGCGACCAAATCCAGCATCCGCTCGACAGCGGCGAGCGTCTCCAGGTTCTTCTTCTGCGCCTCGATGTGGTCGGAGCCGATGCGAAGGTTCTTGAGCTTGCCCACCGTGTTGTAGGGTGACAGGCTCTCGGTGAAGGTCTTCAAGGCTTCCAGACGGCCGCGCCATTCGCGGATCTCGTCCTCGCGAAGCAGCGGCTGCCCCCAGAAGCTGAGCCGGCTCTGCATATCGGCGGTGGCATGAAGCACCCGCCGGACCAGCCCGCCTACGGCTTCCATCAGCTGCTTGACGGGCTCTTCGGAGCCCTGGGTCGCCAGTTGCGCCAGCCCCGGGGAAAGCCCCAGCAATTCGAACAACGAGCGCAGAACGGCGACGTTGATCTCCTTGGGCGCCTCGACATGCCTGAACTGCTTCAGCTCCTCCAGCGACCTCTCGGCGAGCAGCGTTGTCTTGCCGGAGTCGACCTTGTCGCCCGTAATCGCCAAAACGATGTCGCCGGAATAGACGAGCCCGCCCAACACGGTCACCAACAGGTCCGGCTCAAGGCGGAACTTGACGGGTACGAAATATTCGACGTCCGTCGTCCCGCTCAGCAATTCGCCGCGGTTCAGAACCTGTCCGTGGCCCTTGGCCTTCAGCCGGGACAGCACCTCCTGGGCATAACGGGATCGTGTAGGATCAACGCGATCGCCGTCAAGCATCTCCAACGCGTCAAGGATCGCGATGGCGTCCTTGGTCCGTGCGCCGCTGGCCAGTGCCTTCAGCGCACTGCCCACGAGCTGCTTGCGGTTGGATTCGGTGACCAGCACCGAGAACGTTGGATATTCCGGCGAGACATCGGCGAACTGGTTGTTGAGCGCCAGGCCGGAGATGACGTTCACAACGTCGCGGAAATTGATCCGCTCTTCCGACCCGAGACGAGCCTTATCGCGCAGTGAGATGCCCTTGGTCCATTCCTGCAAGGTCTTGGTCTTGCCCTGATAGGTGACCTCGTAGGCCGTCATCTGCTTTTCCTGCAGCCACTTGCTCATGTCGCGCAGGGCTTCCTTGGCCTTGTCCAGGTAGATGGATTTGGCGCCTCCGCTGGCGGTCGACGCGAGATCCTGGGCGGCCGCGTAGAAAGACAAGTGACGTTTGATGGCGTCGTCCAGACCCCTCAGCCGGAAGAACACCTCGTCGGACTTGGCTTCGTCGCGGAACCGCGGTGGTTCGAAAGGCTGGATGAAGTAGATGTAGAAATCACGCTCGGGCTGGGCCGTGGGGCGATCGTTGGGCGCGCCGAAGAACAGATAGCCGTTGCGGTCAACACGACGATCCTGCCATTCGATTTGATACTGCCAGATCTGATGGCCCGTGACGTAAGCCGTCTCGTCGGTGCGTTCCATCAGCTGACGGATCGCGCCGTAATAGGCGCGATCAAGCGCATCGTCAGACAAGGCTTCGGCACGCTTCTCGATCTGGGCGTCGTAATCGACGTCCTTTTTCAGATCGAGATAAAACTGCTCGGTGTCGGGCGCCTTCGAAATGAACTGCCCGTTCACGGTCTTGATCGTCTCACGCAGTACGGTCTGCACCAGCGAGAGAAGATCCGTGGCCGGCTCGCCGCCCATGTCCTCGATGCCCGGTTGATAGAGGCACAACGTGTCTCGCAACTCCTCGGCCGTCGGACCGATCGGAACGTAGATGTCCCCTCCCGTCGTGAGCCGGTTTACCGAGAGACCATTGATGACGCGCTGCGCCATCGGCCGGTATGCGGGACGCGTGAATGCCTTCTGGACTCGTTCGGTTAGAACCTCCGCCACCTTGAGGACCGGACCGATGTTTGGATCGGCCCGCAGCACCGAGTTAGACGTCACCGTGTCCCAGAACTTGTCGTAGCCGATCAGGCCTGGCCGATCGGTCGGCACTTCATCGCCAAGGATGGCCTGAATCTGGTCCCGTAGCGTCACCAGCGCGCCACGCTTCTCGGTGAAGATGAGGCGCTCAAACGTCCCGATATAATCGGGATGCACCGGGAAGAGCCGAACATACTCGTCCATCCGCTCGTTCATCGAGCCATAGAATTTGGCGAACGGTGTGAGATAGGTCCGGATCTTACTCTGCTGATCGGCGGACTTCTTGAGCAGCCTCTCGGCGACCACGAAGCTGACGTCCTGTCGCGCAAGCAGCGCCTGGGTGAAACGATCCTTCACCCGACGCAGGCTGTCCGCGACGTGCTGGAAGCGGCTGCTGTCGAAGATCGCCTCCTGAACACCGGCGACGAAACGGAAGCGCAGATGCTTGGACACCTCGCCGATCTCGCGCAGGAACGAGAGGTCCAAAACTAGCTCGTGATCCCTGCGGGACCGGAGATACTCGAGGAACTCGTCGACGACGAGCAATACGCCCTGGTTTGGATGAACCTCTGTGAAGGCCGCCATCATTTCCTCAAAGGCGGCCTTATTGTTGATCACCCTGTCGGCCGGCGGGAAGCGGTACGTGACGCCGCTCTTCTCAAGGAACAGTTCGAGTTGCTGGGTGACGATGTCCCGCAACGACATTTGGCTCGAGATTTCGATGCGGTGGACCCTGAACTTCCCGGCGATCGCGCTTGCGGCTTCCGCGACCTTGGGATGGTGCAACATCGACGCATAGGCCCCATCCTCTGCCACCAGCGACAGCACCGACATCAGGTGTGATTTGCCAGTGCCGTAGTTGCCGACGATCAGGATGCCCTTGTGATCAACCGACTCGTCGAACGACAGTTGGGGAATGATCTGCTTGCCAATCCGCTCAGCCATATCGTCGGAAATGACATAGGTTGCGACGAGCTTCTTGGCCTCATCCGGACGATTGGCGTCCAGAAGCTGGATCACCGACTCGATCGGCTCAAACTGAATGAGATCACTGTAACGCATTGAAATCTCGCCTTCCCCCATCAATTGATTTCAAATGGGACCAGGCCCTCGACGCCGTGGTCCTGATATTCCGGATGCCCCCGTGCCGCGTAGATGAGCCGACTGCCGTTGATTTCGCCAGGCCAGACCGCCACGACCCGACGCACATGCGCCTGTCGCTTCAACAGATCAAGCGGATTGAGCCGCAGGGAGCGATCGAACAGCAGCTCGATATTGTCGAGCAGGACGAGCCCGTCTGCTGCGTGAGCGGCGGCCACATCCTTGAACAGGTCGCCCACCTCAACATGCCGTCGGGTCCCCGGAATCTCCAGCAACATGTGCCCTAGGGCCGCTCCGACATTGACCGCGCCGACCTGGCGCTGTTTCGCCAACGCGTTCAGCAGTCTGGTCTTTCCAGACCGGGGCGGACCAATCACAATGATCAACTTGCTGTTCAGACTCGCGACATCGTCTACCCGCTGGTTCAACGCTTCCAGCATATTATCCCTCCATCGCCAATGAAGGGGATGCCCGGCGGTTCACTGGCATTCCGAAGGACGATCTGCTGACCCTGTGGCACGATCCGGGATTCCGTCGGCAGCAGACTGAAGCTGCGAGAGATAGTGGCTGGCATCAGATTTCAGGAAGTGGCTTAGACTGTGAGCCACGAAGATAGTGGGGCGCGCCACGGGATAATGTTATCGGGTGCCAACTCTCGACGTTCCACCGAAGACTCGCTTTTTCCGTCCCCACAGTGCACCCCGAGTGACATGACCCACCCCAATTGCCAGGCGCGCCCAGTTTTGGTCTGTCAGAGGTTGGATAGCCCGGGGAGGCGCGGTATTCAATCAAAATGATCGTGCCGGGAGATCGCAACGAGGGGTCGAGAAATGGATGACTGCGTGGCTACAGTTGGCCACGACGTCACTGCTATCGGTCAACTTCCTCGAAGTATGCCATATTCTTGGCCCCATTACCTTCGTCTCCAGCAGGAATTAGACCTCCGGCCTTCGTTAACACCATCTTGATGGCACTGCGCGTGATGGGATGAGTCGAAGGAAATGGCTCCAATCCAAGCAGTGCGTCAACGATCGCCCGGATCCTCTCGCGGCAGAAAAAGAAGCTACAAAGAAACAGCGTGGTATTGGTTTCGTAGCGCTCGCCGTTGCCACGGCGGAGCCAGGTCTCATGCCGGTCCTCCGGGAGCGAAAAGATCTCCAAGCCAGTCACCAGCGCCTCCCACGCATCTGCGCCAATGGTCACTTTTTCAGACATTTCCCGTCCGGGTGCTTGGTAGTCCACGCCGGAAACTATACCGGGAATCCTCAAATATGAGGCCTTGCGCACATCAAAGTTGGGCCAGACGCAAAACAGGTCCATTGAAAACTTGGTGGGCCGCCGCCTCGTAGTCGTCATTTCCAATCTCCGATTTTCTGCTTTCCCCTCCATTATAGACAAGGTGTCATCTGGACTGCTCTCGCTCCTTGGAATTTTCCGTCAGAGGGCTCAGCCATGCCGCAGACGGCATGCTTAATCGTCCTCGACAGCCCGGCTCCATACCTGACGGCAGCATCCATGATCCCTTGCAGATTATGGCCGCCGGGGAGAAGCAGTCGCTGGCGAGAAGACAAAGACGGCTCTCCAACGTCTCTCAGCAAGACGCATCAGCATCTGCGGATGCGGCTACGCGTCTCAGGGGTGGTCCTTAGTGGGCGCCGTGCGACCGAGCACCGGAGTTTGACAATCGGCGCGCGAAACTGCCCCGGATCGGCGTCGAGGGCCTGCTGCAGCCTCGACCCCGTCCGACGGCGTCGCCGTCAGGATCAACACAATCTGCCGGTCGCTGTCGAGGGCCTTCAATCGTCGCCTCTGCGGGAAGTCGGGATCACGTCGGTCGGTTAAGGAAAGTGAGGCTCGCTCACTGCTGATCGGCATTGGCGAGCTATCTCTGAAACTCAGCGAAGCTGTAGCAGCAGGAACATGCTCTGCGCGACGCAGGGGCGGCCACCGGTGAGCGCCGCATCACTAAAAGTACGAGGAGTGCAGGGGTACCGGAACGCTCTCTGGTGACGCTCTACCACGAAAATCCGGGTGGAACCGGAACCCTCATTCCCGTCCGTAGCGCGTCTATTGTTTATGTATGTATCTATGTAGCTATGTATTTACAAAAAGACGGGATGCGGACGGGAATGAAGCTGCTCCGGATCCACTCCCTAGTGCGTGGCTGCGGCTTGCATTTGCCTCTTGCGAGCTGCACCGGCTCCTCGCATAAGCCACCTCACTGTAACATCTCTAAGCCTAGCTGAGTCCTGATACATGCCTTCGTCTCGATCCTGTCCTTGTTTTGTGTTCGGATATGTTGCTGGAAGATCCCGCCCATCCAAGGAGCTGAAGGCGCCGCTTATCGAGCGGCAGTTGGGGCGGATTGGCAGATTTCTGTTAAAGACCGGATGGACTCCAGGCGAGTGCTTCGTCGCGGTCACGACATATCGACGTCGTGCGTTCGTAGATCACCCGACGTTTCACAAGGCTGTAGCCGATGCCCGCGGCAATGGAGTTCCTCTTATCGTCGGAGACCTTGGAGATCTTCTTAGTCGAGTTCCTGCGGAACAGTTTTCCAAAAGTGTGAACCGCATCCTCGCTTTGGACATCGATCTATTGGACGCTTCGACCGGCAAACTCTCGCGCGAGATGGATAAGCGCGCTTGGCGTACGATCCGCGACGCGGCATTTGTTCGTGCGCAGGCCAGGCAAGCTATTGCGACTGGACAGAAAAGCGGCAAAAAGCCAACGAGAGACGTCACTCTTGGGCAAGCGAAGGGTGCGGAGGCGAACAAATTGCGAGCCAGGCGTCTCGCAGAAAGCATCCGACCTATCGTGGCAGAAATGAAGGCAGAGCTGCCACACGATCAGGACCTATCGCCATCAGCCGTGATGCACCACTTAAACGCGCTCGGCATCAAGGGTCCGAACGCCGGCACTTGGTCTCGGGTTTCCGTGAGTAGGTACCTTCGGATCTTGAGCGAACCGGATGCTCAGGGCTGACCGATGCTCCCGAGTTAAGACATAGGTCGCTGAACACAATACGGATGCTGTCAGGTGACACGCAGGTCGTCACCGGTGCGTTCCGAAGCTCTCGTCGCAGTCAGTGACTGCTGCACCCGGGGAACGACGCTGAGAGCTTCCCCGTCGAGAGGTAAGGTTCGCCTACGCGCTCCATAGCTTCCCAAGGACCACCGTTACCAAGGCATGCTGAACTATGCCGAAGGGAGGTAATGGGGGCAGGAGCAGTGGCGAAGATAACGACGGCGTGCGTGGAAGCCTCCGCTCTGCCGATGCCGATCTATTTCTTCTTACAAGCTACTAGCATTGCGACCATCATCCTTGCGGTGTTTCCATATGGCTGGTCCGATGTCTTCAATCCTGTACCACGATGATCACGCTGCGCTGTCATGTCAGCAGAATATGTTTTGGAGCTTGTGAGGCAAGCAGTCTCATCATTCGCACGAGGCGTCTTACCCGTGCGTTCCGATTGCTTTCGGACTTTGTTGTACGGCGCTTGTGTTCCGCGTGCCTCTTAGCGTCGGTGTGCCTTCTCGCTCGGTTTATTAGCCGTTTGCGATGTTGATGAGCGGAGCAAAAAGCTGGTTTTGGCTCCAAAAGCGACAACAACGGGGAAACTAAATGCAACATAGCGCCCGATTTCGGGGCTTTTGGTTGTCGGCCATGTTGTCACCTGGCCTGGTGTCGGCGCTCATTTCGGTCTGTCGGCGGCCCGAATGTTGGCAGTTTAGGTGCTGATGTTGTCGATGCGAGGTTGTGGTGACAACATGCGCAACATGCTTCCGGTTGTATTATGCCGACCGCGCGAATTGTCTGAAGGCCATATTGGCGGCCTCAGTGTAGGCTTCAGACGCCTCCTCCGCCGTGTCGTAGTGGCCCAGATGTAGCAGCTTGCCATTGAGCCGGATGTGGGCGCCGAACCGATTGCCGCGCTGCCTCACGCCCTTGATGCCAAGGCGATTGTTCTTGAAGACCTTGCGGTTGGTCTTCTGTTGCCACTGGTTTGCCTCGCGCAGGTTGTCCCAGCGGTTATTAGTGCGGTCGAGATCCTGGTGGTCAATGGTGTCGACGGGCCACTCGCCAGTCTCCATCTTCCAGATGACATGGTGGGCGAGGCAGAGCTTGCCCTTGAGGTGAATGACGATATAGCCGTTGGAGTTCTTCGTCCGGTGAACGAAGCCCGCTTTCGCGCGGCCGCGGTTGATCCGGTTCTTGAGTTCGCCAGTCACCGGATCGTAGTCCAGGATCTCCAGAAGAATTTCCTGCGTGAGTGCCTTGTTGGTCATATTTTGCATTATAGCGAGGTTGGCCATCGAACTGCTGCCGGTTCCGAGGAGATTTCCACGTCGGCCCGTTGCGATCTATTCCGTGGCGCTTTGGCTACCTAGACGCATTCTCGCCAAGCACAAAGGCTGGAGGAACTGGCTCGAAAGGCACAGAGGAGGATTGGTTTCCCAAAGCTGGTGGTGACGGAAGGCATCCCCTTCACATATGCATGTTCACCCTAGGACTTCGTCGGACTTCCATGGGAGACCATCCCTTCCTGCTCCCAGAAACAAATATCGAGCCATTCCCCAATTTTTTCTCGGCGGTCTTTCCAACGCGGATCGCCACGACATAGACTCTCGGAAGTCGCTCAGAGCGAGATTCCTTAGTGAACTGGTCTCCTTTCTGGACCATTTGTTGGGTCGTCCCAATGTTACAAATTGTATATAAGTCATTGAAATTACTTAGATAAGATATAATTGAATCCTTTCTTGCATCGCTGCCCAGATCGACCGTGATCCGCAGGGCACTCATCACAATCTTGTCCAGACGCCTCCTGCAATCGACGAACGAATGGAGGCGTCGATGAAAGCCAGGCCCTTGACGCCGTCGTCGACGGTTGGGAACAGCGTTTCGGGCACACGCGACCTGCCCTGGCGCATGGCGACAATCGCCTCGGCGACTTCACGATACAGGGTGGCGAAAGCTTCTAGGTAACCTTCCGGGTGGCCAGCCGGAACGCGCGAGGCACGTCTGTTTGATTCATCCGCGCCGGCGCCGTTGCGGGTAATGATTTGCCGGTTCTGGCCGAGCGACGACCAGACCAGCTGGTTCGCGTCGCGCTGCTTCCATTCCAGCGCTCCCTTCGAGCCATAGACGCGAAGACTGACCTCATTCTCGTTGCCGATAGCGACCTGGCTGCACCAGAGACTGCCGCGCGCGCCGTTTTCATAGCGCAGCATTATCTGGGCGTTGTCGTCAAGCCGCCGTCCTGCCACGAAGGTGGTAAGCTCGGCACATAGTGCGTCAGGCTCAAGCCCGGTGACGAAACCGGCAAGATTGAAAGCATGGGTGCCAACGTCGCCAATTGAGCCGCCCGCACCCGAGCGTGCTGGATCCGAGCGCCACTCGGCCTGCTTGTTGCCGCCGTCCTCGAGTTTCGTCGCCAGCCAGTCCTGCGTGTATTCGATCTGGACGATGCGGATGTCGCCCAGGTCGCCGTTGCGGACCATGGCGCGGGCCTGCCGGAGCATGGGATAACCGGTATAGGTATGGGTCAGCGCCACGACCAGCCCAGAAACCCGCGCCGCCTCCCGCAGCGACAGCGCCTCGGCCAGCGTCGTCGTCAGCGGCTTGTCACAAATGACATGGATGCCCGCATCGAGAAAGGCGCGGATAGCCGGCGCGTGCATGTGATTGGGGGTGACGATCGAGACCGCTTCGATGCCGTCGGGTCGGGAGGCCTCGCTGCGCGCCATGCCAGTGAAATCGGCATAGCTGCGGGTCGGGTCGAGACCGAGCAGCGCAGCGGATCGTGCCGCGCGCGCCGCGTCCGAGGACAACGCTCCCGCGACCAGGTCGTAACGGTCGTCGAGGCGGGCGGCGATGCGGTGCACCGCGCCGATGAAGGCTCCTTCGCCGCCGCCTACCATCCCCAGACGGATGCGGCCACGCCTTCCAGCGAAACGGTTGCCGCTCATGGCGCTCTCCATTGCTGCGGTCGATCGGAGACGTCGCAGGCGGCAGACCTTGGCGGCCTCCCGCCGGCCATCACGCAGCCGCGCCCCGCTCGGCGATGATCTTGTCGGCGACGCGCCAGGCATTGGCCATGATGGTCAGCGTGGGGTTGGCGCCTGTGCCGGTCGGGAAAGGCGATCCGTCCACTGCGTAGAGGTTCTCGACTTCATGCGCCCTGCACCATCTGTTGAGCACCGAGGTCGCCCCGTTGTCGCCCATCCGCGCCGTGCCATGCTGGTGCGAGCAATTGCCGGTGACGCGGTCGGCATAGACCTTGCGGATGGTCAAAGCGCCGCTGGCCTCCAGAATGTCGGCGCCGCGATCGATCAGGTAGCGTCCCTGGTCGAGATCGTTCTGGTGCGGCTTCAGTGTCACGCGCGCGACCGGCAGTCCCCAGGCGTCGACCACCGTTTCGTCGAGGTCTATGCGATTGTCGTGCTGGGGCATGTCGTGCAGCACCATGGCAATTGCCAGCGAATGGCTGAAGTGGTCACGGTCATTCTTCTTGGCCTCAGCGCCCCATGATGGCGTGCCTGGCATGCGCCAGTTGATCGGCAGCGGGATGCCGACGCCAGCCACCGCGATGTGCCCGCCGGAGACGAAACCGCGCGATGCGTCGTGCTCGTAATGTTGAAAGGTCGAAGCGCTGACATAGCCGCCGCCGGCCCAGGCATAGACCGGATCCTCATAGGTCCCGACCGCAGCCGAGTATTCGTGAAAGGTAACGTTGCGCCCGACCATGTCGCTGCCATTGGCTACGCCGGTCGGGAAGCGTCCGGACTTCGACAACAGCATCAGGCGTGCCGTTTCCATCGCGCCGCAGGCAAGGATGAACAGATCGGCCTCTTGCTCGATGGTGTCGCCGTCAGCGTCCTGGTAGATCGCTGCCTTGATGTTGCCTTGGCTGTCCAAAGTGAGTTCGCGAACCACGCAATCCGGCCGCAACTCGAAATTGCCGGTTGCAACGGCTTCCGGGATGAAGACGTTGAGCGCCGACGAGCGCGTTCCGGTCGGGTCCCCGTGCTGTTGTGCAAAAGCGCTGACCACTGTCGCCTTGCGACCGTTGAAAGGGCGCGACAAGGCGGCCTGCGGCGTCGGGAAGGCGTTCCAGCCAAGCGCGTTGCAGCCCTTGATGAACTTCTGTGCATAGCGCGACATCGGCATTGGCGGACACGGATAGCCGCCCGAGCGGTGCGACTCGAATTTGTTGGCGCCGGGCTGGCCGGACACGCCAAATGCCCATTCAACCTTGAGATAGTAAGGCTCGAGCTCGTCGTAGGTGATCGGCCAGTCGGCAAGGCTGGTGCCCGGCAGGTCGCCGGCCACGGTGCGCAGGCGGAAATCGTTCTCGGTGAAGCGCGGCAACCAACCCTGCCAGTGGACGGTGCCGCCGCCAACCATCTGCGGCACCGGGCAGAACATTTCGGAACGCGCGTCGTCGGCGGCGGTCTCGCGCCATGTGCGCGGATTGAGGATCGGGTCCGGCCATAGATTGTAGCGATTGATGTTGGCGAGCTCGTCACCGCCAAAGCTTTCCTTCTTCCGCCACGGCCCCTTTTCGAGGGCCACGACCTTGACACCGGCTTCGCAAAGCACCTTGGCGGCGGCGGCGCCGGATGCGCCGGCGCCAATGATGACGACGTCGGTTCTCGCGGGTTTTCTCTTATAGGCCATCGTGGAACTCCCCGACCTTTTCGGCTTCGCCGTCGGCGAAATACTGCAGCGTGGTGTAGCGGCCGGTGTGGACATCCTTTAGCGAGGCGGGGCCTGGAAAGCCGATCACCCTCCAGCCGATCCGGTTCCTGTTACCGCCATAGATGGGGTCGGCATAAAAACCCTGGCGGGTGTGGGTGACCAGCAGCGGCAGGAAATCGAGATCGACCTCCGTTGAGGTCTGCTGCAGCGCGGGTTGGGGCGAAACCGGACCAGCGAGCGCATCGTTGACGGCGAGCGTCGTCGGCGCACCCGTGCCGGCTTGCTCCAACTCATGAAGAATATCGTCCTGCTGCTGTGGCGCCAGCGCGACGAAGTTGGCCGAAAATCTCTCTTGGGCGCGGGCGTCGAGGTCGAGCAGTCCGGCGACATAGCGTTCGCGCATGATTTCGACGCGCTGCATCCAGGCCTTGGCCGATGCGCCTTCGAGAACTTCGAAGCCTGAGCCGTCGGGCTTGGCGAAGATATAGCCGATGCCGGAGAGATAGCGGTCGACGAAGTCCACGCAGCCGGCTTCGCGTGCGCCCGGCGTGTCGTCGGTTGGAATTATGCGGGCCATCGCGGCCTCCACCGTGGCGCGCTGATGCGGATTGAGGAAGGTGTCAGACATGGCATGTCCCTTGCTGCGATTATCTTTTCGGGGTCGACGCTTCGGGCCAGCGCGCTACAAGCCTGATGCCTGGCAAGGCCCAGCCTGTGGTCTCCTGCGCTCCGTCTAACGCTTGCGCGTCTGGCTGATGGCGACTGCAATGATGATGATGGCGCCACGAGCGATCAGCTGCTGGCTGAATTCCAGTCCCATCAGCACGAGACCGTTGTTGATCAGGCCGATCATCAGCGCGCCCATGATAGAGCCGACCACTGTGCCTGCACCGCCGAACAGGCTGGTGCCGCCAAGCACGGCTGCGGCGATCACCGAAAGCTCGTCGCCTTCGCCGAACTGGAAGCGGCCGGAATGGAGACGGCCTGCATAGAGCATGCCGGCAAAGGCGGCCGCCACGGACGACAGCATCAGCACGCGGAACTTGATAGAGCCGGTGTTGACCCCGGAGTAGCGTGCCGATGTCTCGTTGCCGCCGGTGGCCAGCACGCGCCGTCCGAACGTGGTGCGGCGAAGCACGATGTGGCCCGCGATGCCGATGATTGCCACCCAGATCAGCAGGCTTGGTATCGGGCCGAGGTTACCGGCGCCGAAGATCGCCGCGTAGGGCTTGCTCAGTATGGGGATCGCCGCCGTGCCGCTGATCCACATGGCGACGCCGCGTGCGATGCCCATCATGGCCAGCGTGGTGAGGAACGAAGGAATGCCGATGCCGGTGGTCAGCCAGCCATTGACGGCGCCGACGACGACGCCGGTGCCCAGGCCGTAAAGGATGCCGCCAGCGATGCCGAACTGGTCGATGCCCATTGCCGTGGCGACGGAAGCGAGGCCGGCGACAGCACCGACCGACAGGTCGATCTCGCCGGTGCTGAGCACAAAGGTCATCGTCACCGAGACCACGGCAATGATCGCGGTCTGACGGATGATGTTCAACAGGTTGTTGGGGTCGAGAAAGCCCCTGTCGCCCAGCGTCGCGGCAAAGACGAGGAAGATCACCAGGAAACCGATGTAGATGATGTATTCACGCCAGTTGGCCAGTGCCGAGAATTTGCTGGCTGATGCGGCCCTGTCGGTCATTGGATGGTTCCTCCGCGGGCTTCCTGCATGAATTTGTTGAGTTTCTGTTCGGCGTGCTGAAGGCTGTCGATCGAGTCCGCCTTGGTGGCGTCGTCGAGGTCGTGACGGGCGATGTCGCGCACGATGCGGCCTTCCGACATCACTAGGATGCGATCGCAAGCGGCGAGCAGTTCCTGAAGCTCCGACGACAGAACCAGGATTGCCTTGCCAGATTTGGCGAGGTTGCGGATCAGCGTCACGATCTCCGATTTCGAACCGATATCGATGCCGGCGGTTGGTTCGTCGAGGATCAGCACCTCCGGTTCGGTCGCCAGCCATTTGGCGATGACGACCTTCTGCGCATTGCCGCCCGACAGCGTCCTGATGGTCGCCTTGCGCGAGTCGGTCTTGATGCGCAGGCGCTGGATCGAGCTTTCGGCCAGTGCCGCCGACTTGCTTCGATCGACCCATGTCTTCGTCGAAAGGCGATCAAGGTTGGGCAGGTCGATGTTGTTTTCCACCGAATGGAAGGCGACGAACCCCTGCCGGGCACGGTCTTCCGGCACCAGTGCAATGCCGGCGTCGATGGCATCTCGCGGCCTGGCGATCGAAACTGCCTTACCTTTGATCAGGATCTCGCCACTAGCCATCGGCTGGACCCCGGCCAGCACGCGCGCCAGCGACGAGCGGCCACTGCCCAGCAGGCCAGCGACGCCGACCACCTCGCCGCGGCGAAGCGTCAGATCGATACCGATCGGCTTGCCGGAGCCCGAAAGGTCGCGTGTTTCGAGCAGCACTTCGCCGATAGTCGCCGTCTCGCGCACCACGTCGGAGAAGCCGCGAGAGCGTCGGCCGATGATATGGGCGATCATCGATTCCAGCGTAAATTCTGACATCGGCGCTGTGATGATGTGCTTGCCGTCGCGCAAGATGGTAGCGCGGTCCGCGATGCGGAAGATCTCGTCCATGCGGTGCGAGACATAGACGATTGCGACGCCCTGGCCGCGAAGCTGGCGCACGTAGTCGAACAGCCGCTCGACCTCGTTCTGCGACAGCGCGGTGGTTGGCTCGTCCAGCACCAAAACCTTGCACGGTTGCGAGGTCGCCTTGACGATCTCGGTCAGCTGTCGGTGTCCAGCCGGAATGTCGGAGACCTTGGCGCTGGGGTCGATCTCGACGCCCATGCGCGTGAAAAGTTTTCGCGATTCGGCTACAGCGGTTCTGTCGTCGATGAGCCCGGAGCTGGTCATGATCTCACGGTTGAGGAAGATGTTCTGCGCCACCGTCAGCGTCGGAATAAGGCTCATTTCCTGGAACGCCATAGCGACACCGGCATTGCGCGCGGCCTCGGCGGTGAAGGTGGCTAGCGGCACGCCGCCGATCTCGACCGTGCCGGAGGTTGGCGGCTGCACGCCGCGGAGAATTTTCAGGATTGTCGACTTGCCGGCGCCGTTCTCACCGAGGAGTGCGTGCACTTCGCCCGGGCTAACGTCGAGATGAACGTCGTCGAGCGCCCGGACACCGCCGAAACGCATGCTGACATTTCGCATTCGGACGGCTTCGGCTGCATTGGCAGTGTTCATGACAACACCTAGGGCAAAACAAAGGTTTGCGTCTGGTAGGAGGAATGGTTCGGCCTGTCGGACAGAAACGCTGCGCTTCTGCTCGAACTAGGCCGAACCATCGCCACCGGGAGGACCTGTGTGCGAAGTCTACTGCATGCTTTGCTTGATCTTGTCGGTGACCGGCTTGTGGTAGACCTGCTGCCAGGCATCGGCGAGATTGGCCTTGGTTACCGGCAGCGCCGGCAGCGCGACATAGGCCGGCGCCTGCTTTCCGAGCAGGCCATAGCCGGCCAGCATTGCCTCGGTCACGCCCTGGTCGTAGGGCCGCTGCGCCGACAGGCCCTTTACCGGACCGTCGGCCGCCATGTTGATGGCGACGTTTTCACCGAGGTCGCAATTGACGATCACCAGGTCGTCCCGGCCATTGGTGAGGGCTGCGGAGATGACGCCTTCCGCGGGCACATCCCACACTGCCCAGATGCCCTTGATGCTGGGATGGGCGACGAGCAGGGCGCCGGCGGCCTTCTCAGCATCGCCTGAGAAGTCGGGACCGCCGATACCTTGCTCTGCGACGACGTGGATGTCCGGATAGTTCTCGGCCAGCGTCTTCTTGACTGCGTCGTAGCGCTGCTTGGTGACGAAGAAGTCGGCTGCATGGAAGATCAGTCCGACATCGCCCTTGCCGCCAAGTGCCTGCGCCAGCAGGTGCGCTGTGGCGACGCCGTTGCCGTAGTTGTCTGCGGAAACGGAGCTGACGTAGTCCTTGCCGGCCACGAAGCCTTTCGGCACGTTATCCATG
The DNA here is from genome assembly GCF_020165315.1 of Mesorhizobium sp. BR115XR7A. NCBI lineage: Bacteria > Pseudomonadati > Pseudomonadota > Alphaproteobacteria > Hyphomicrobiales > Phyllobacteriaceae > Mesorhizobium > Mesorhizobium sp. BR115XR7A. The sequence goes on along the minus strand of NZ_JAIUHW010000008.1, from coordinate 227,987 downwards.
AACACGAGCTTGGCGCCGGCGTCGGCGGCCGCCTTGTAGGCCGCTGCGGTCGCGACCGGGTCGGTCGGAATCGACACGATGATATTGGGCTTCTGCGCCATGACGGTCTCGAGGTCGGACACCTGCTTGTCGGGCTTGAAGCCTGCGTCGGTGACGGCGATGATTTCGATCCCCATGGTGGCGAACTGCGCCTTGAGGCCTTCGATCTGCGCCTGCGACCAGTCGTTGCCGGCATAGTGCATGACTATGGCGGCCTTGGCATGCATCTCCTTGATCTTGGCCAGTTCCTCATCGGTGAGCTTGACGGTCGAGGCGGCTTCCGGCTTCTCGCCGTTCGGTCCGAGGCTCATCACATGCTGGCCGATCTCGGTCAGCGCCTGGGCGGGATCAGTGGCATAGGCCGCGTTCGAGACAAGGCCGAGGCAGAGCGTCAGACAGATTGCCGTCGACCGAAGCAAGGTGTTCATGCGCATGGTGTTTCCTCCCTGATGTTGTTTGGTTTTCGTTCTTGCAGTTACAGGCGCTTCCGGCGTCAATGCCGGTCGGTAACTTCAGGCTTTCGCCAGTTCCGTTTGCACAAAGGCATGGCTTTCCCGCGCCCCGGCGGCAGGATCGGCCCAAGCGTCGAGTTCGTTGCAGATCCAACCCGTGTAACTGATGTCCTTCAGGGCCCGGATCACGGCGCCGTTGTCGCAATCGCCCCGGCCGACCGGCACGAAGGCGAACGGGTCGCGCTGCCAACCCTTGAGGTGGACGTAGGAAATGCGTGACGCGTGCTCGCGCACCATAGCTGCCACGTCGCCTCCGGCAGCGGCCAAATGCGCCGTGTCCGGACAGAACCCGATCGCGGTCTTGCCGAAGATCGTCCGCACTTCGTCGGGGTTCTCAACGATGGTGGACAGATGGGGGTGGTAGTGAGCTTTCAGGCCGTGCTCCGCAGCGATTGCCATCACCTTGTCGAGCGCTGAAGCCAAGGCATCGTAATCGCCTTGCCGCGTCCTGTCGTGGCGCCGCGCGCCGCCGCCAACAACCAGGTGCTCGGCGCCGAGCACCCGCGCTGCGTCCGCTGCCTTGGTGACGCGTGCCAGTTCTTCGTCAAGGATGTCCTTGAAGATGAAGTTGCCGCCGGCATAGACCGAGACCAGAGACAGCCCGGTGTCGGCGAGGATCTTGCGGATGGCGGCGTAATCGTCGCCTGCGCTTTCGACTACATTGCCGTCGAAGAACTCGATGCCATCATAGCCCGCTGCTGCAATATCGCGCGCGGCCACGGCCATGTCCCCGAACGTCCGGTAGGTCAATCGGTTGATTGAGGTAACGCCAACGGCGTCGCCCCCAAGTGGACCCCAGCAATTGGCATGATAGGCCAGCTTCCAAGCAGTCATGGCGTCTCCTCCGACACGGCCCGATATGCTTTTGCATTTGAAAACGGATCTTTAGTTGATAAAAATCAAAAGTCAATTTACTTTTCTGTGTTAGCGACAAAATTAGGCATTGCGTCTTCTGAAAGCGCTCGTCCATATTGGACGACGAAGGAGCAATCGGCTGTGGCTAGGACTGGCTTGGGACGCACCGCAGTTGCGGATGCAGATCGATCCGGAGAGACGGGCTCTCTGGCGACGACGGACCGCGTAAAAGCCCTCGAAGCCGAACGCCAGAGTCTTGTTTCGCTTCTCAACATTCTGCGATCCAGTGAACCTTGCACTCGCCTCGACCTCGAACGAGAGGCCCGGCTCGGCCGCGCCGTGGTCACGGACCGCCTGTCGACGCTTGCTGCCTTCGGCCTTGTCGACGAAGGCGGTGTCGGCCGCTCCATAGGCGGGCGCGCGCCGCGTCTGGTGCGGTTTCGATCGGAGGCCGCGCGCATTCTGGTTGCCAATATCGACGCCGGCACCATCAGCCTTGGTCTCGCCGATCTGGACGGGCGGCTCATCCTTGAGCACTACGAGGATTTCGACGCCGCTTCCCCAGCACAGGCACTGTTCGATCGGCTCGAAGCGCTGTTCAACTGGTCGCTCGGCAAGGATGGTGCTCCGCTGTGGGCGATTGGGCTGGGAGCGCCGGGTGCGGTAGAGCAGAAGGACTCGAAAAGCCTGGCGATCCCTAAGCTTAGCGCGATGCCTGCGTGGGACGAGGCGAAGCTTCTGGAACGTTTGATACATCGTTTCCAGGCGCCGGTCTGGGTGCGGGGCGCCGTGCAGATGGAAACCATGGGTGAACTCAGCGCCTTGTCAGCGGAAGCCAGCCGCGACATGCTCTATGTCGACCTTGGCTCGGATATCACCGCCGGCATAGTTGTCGACGGCCGCCTGCATCGTGGCGCGCAAGGCATAGCGGGACAGATAGGGCATGTTTACGCCGGCGAGCCGCACAAGCGCATTTGCGGTTGCGGCAATGTTGGCTGCCTGCAAACCGTCGCCGGCTGCGATGCTATCGCCCAGGCCGGCCTACTAGCGGCAGAACAGGGGCGAAGCCGTCTTCTCGGCGAAACGCTTGCCGCAACCGGGACGGTGACGGCTGCCGACATTGGCACGGCGGCCCGCCTCGGCGACCCGTTCTCGGCCGATCTGCTGGCGCAGTCCGGACGGCTGATCGGCACCGTCCTGGCGACGCTGGCCAATATCCTCAACCCGTCGATGATCGTTCTCGGCGGCGAACTGTCCCAAACGGGCGACATCTGCTTGGCGGCGATCCGCGAGGGTATCTACGGGCACGCGCAGCCGCTCATCAGCCGCGATATCAGTATTGTTCATTCGCGCATGGGAAGGTCGGCTGGACTTGTTGGCGCCGCAGCCGTCGCCGTGACTGAACTGTTCGCCCCCGCGTTCCTCAGCGAATGGATCGTATCGGGCACGCCGCTTGCCCACGCCGGGGTTGCCAACTTGCTGGCTGGGGTCGAGAAGACGGCGACGACAGGCGGTTGAGCGTGCGGCCCGCCCGACCAGCTGTCGCGCAGTCGCCGCGATAAGCCGTGGCGCTTGCAAACCCGAACCCCTGCGGTAGGTTTGATTCAATACAGCTGCCCGCAGAGGTCGCGGATGGGAGGAGCAACGGGATGCAGAGAGCTGATGCGGCAATGCCACCCGGATGTGTGTTGCCAGTTTCGTCCCTAGCGCGTCCGCTGGTTGCAGGCCTGGGACCACATGGCGAACGGCCGGCATCTCCCGAATTGCTGCGCCCGTCTGCCGACATGCTGGAACGCGCCAGGGAAAGGGCCTTCCACGTGGCAATCGTGCTGCACACGACCGCTTCGGACTGGGCGCAGCGTCAGATCGCGGGCATCAAGGCAGGCTTGGAGCAGGCGGGCGCCGTCGTCGTCGACATCGTCGATTGCGGCTACGACGCAGCCACCCAGATCGCAGCGATCGAACGGTTGGTGCAATCGAAACCCGATGCCGTGATCAGTATCCCCGTCGGAAGCACGGCCGTGGCCGCAGCTTTCCGCAAACTGGCGGTCGCCGGGATCAAGCTCGTCCTACTCGACAACGCGCCTTCCGGCCTGCTTCAGGAGACCGACTATGTAAGCGTCATATCGTCGGACAATTTTGGCCTTGGCCAGATCGCCGCCAGTCTGATTTCGCCGCACATCCGGCAGAACGGCACAGTCTGCGTGGTTGCCTACAACGTCGACTTCTTCGCCACGGCGCAGCGTGAGATCGCTTTCGGCAAGTGGATGCGGCACGAGCGCCCGGACATCACGCTGACGCAGCTGAAATTCGACGTGCCAGCAAATGCCGGTGGCGCAGTCGGCCCCTACCTCGATGCCAATCCCGATCTTGACGGAATGTTCGTCGTCTGGGACGAACCAGCAGTCGCATCGCTGCCGGTTTTTTCGGGCCGCTCCCGGATCCCGGTCATGACCACGGTGGATCTTGGTAGCGCGATCGCTGAGGCCCTTCTCGAAGGAACGATCGTCAAGGGCGTTGCGGCGCAACGGCCTTTCGAACAGGGCGAGATAGCGGCCACGGCGGCGATTGTCGGGCTGACCGGCAATGCTGTGCCGCCGTGGATTGTGCTCCCGGGCGTAGCAGTGACCTCTGGCAATGTCGCGGAAGTCTACGAGCACGTCGGCGGCGCGCCCAGCTTCTATTCAGCCGACGATACTAGAGGTTGAAGAGCGCCTCGTGGAGGCAAACATGCCCATTGATTCGAAGGCTATGCGCGGTCATTCTGGCGGTCGTCACAATGTTACAAAATGGCATCTAAGCCACTGATTTTATTAACGTTAGCCAGAGTTCAATCCTCTCTCGCAGCACCAGACACCCTGCAAACAACGCCTGTGACACCGTCTTTCCGGCACGGACAGGCGATGAAGTCACGGCATGCGCTGGAATCCGTGGATTGCCCACGGCGTTGTTCCCTTTGCGCTACCGGGATGATCTAGTGCCCGTTCCCATTCCGGGCATGGGTGCCGAGGCCATAATGCAGATATTCGAGGCCATCAAGAGCGATCTGTATCGCTATACGCGCAGCATCGACATCGTGACTTGTGCCGGCAGTACCTCCCGAATCGGGGCTTCAACTACATGGTCTGGCACCGGATCGCGCAGTCGGACAATTCCGTCGTGTGCCGGACAGCCCGTCTCTTCCTCTCGCTGAAGATGAGGAAATTCGGCATACAAATCCCTGTGGAGACCAGCATCGGCCTTGGCTTTTACATCGGCCATGGCGGCCCTTGCGTGGTCCATCATACGGCAACGATCGGCAACAACTGCAATATATCCCAGTATGTGACGATCGGGGCGACGCTTGGCAAATCCGCGTCGATAGGGGACGAGGTCTATATCGGCCCGAACGTGTGCATCGTAGAAGAGGTCACGATCGGCAGCCGCTCGCTTATCGGCGGGTGCCGTTGTCACCAGGAATATTCCGGCGGGGAGCACCGCGGTCGGCGTCCCCGCGAGGCCGATCGACAAGGCGCGGCAGCACAATTTCATCACCAATCGATGGCCGCCGGCAATGTGAACAGGCCTATAGTGCTTGCCGGTGGCGCGCCCTCATCGGTCGAACGCATGCTCGGCATGACACGATTCGTTAACCAAGATGCTGTTCTTCGAAATGTCGGGTTGTCGGACGGCTACCTGTCCGGCTGGTCAAGTCATGGCCGGGGAGAGTGCCGAACGAAAGCTCCTCATCTGAGCGAAGACGTCAAATCGCCTGAAACAGGAACGATGTGCAAGGCATGAATGGGATTGAAAGCGAACAAAACCCGCTCGGCGCTTCCCGTCGTTGGACATGGTTGCCGGCCATTGCGATGGCGTTGCTTTGCATGTGTGTCACCGATGCGTTCGCCGAGACGCGCGCCCTGCGGATTCAGCATCTTCATACGGGCGAGAAGGCCGAGATCGTCTTCAAGCGCGATGGGCGCTACGATCAGGCAGGCCTGAAGAAGATCAACTTCATGCTGCGCGACTGGCGCCGCAACGAGCCGACCAGGATGGACCCGCGCCTGCTCGACCTGGTCTGGCAGGCTTACCGCGCCAGCGGCTCGACGGCCTATATCCATGTGGTCAGCGCCTATCGCTCGCCGGCGACCAACGCCATGCTGCGCGGTCGTTCGAAGGGCGTGGCCCGCGAAAGCCAGCACATGGTTGGCCGCGCCATGGACTTCTTCCTGCCGGACGTGCCGCTGAAGAAGTTGCGCGACATCGGCCTGAAGATGCAGGGCGGCGGCGTCGGCTATTATCCGACCTCCGGTTCGCCGTTCATTCATATGGATGTCGGCAATGTGCGGCATTGGCCCGGCATCAGCCGCCAGGAGCTCGCCAGGGTCTTCCCGAACGGCAACACGCTGCATGTGCCGAGCGACGGCAAACCGTTGCCTGGCTACGAGCAGGCGTTTGCCGCCTACAAGTCACGCAAGGCCGCCGGCACGCACGACATCGAACTGGCCAGCGCCGACGGCGGCCAGCGCAGGCCGGCGCGCGGCCTGCTGGCGACGCTTTTGGGCGGGCGCGGCGCGGATGAAGCGGACGATGCCGCGGAAGCGGCGCCTGCGCCACGCAAGCCGACCAAGTCAGTTGAACCTAAAACGGCCGGTGAACCCAAGATGCCTGGCGACTCCAAGACGGCTGGCCAGGGCATTGCTATCGTGGCGCCGGGGGCAGCCCAGCGGGCGGACGTTCAGGTCGACCCCGCCGATCCGGCCGAAGAAACGTCTGCAAAGACGCCTGAAGCGATCGTCATGGCGATGCCGCCCGGCACGGTGCCGATACCCGCTTTCGCACCGCGCACCGGGTTCGCCGCCACCATTCCAACCCCGCAAGCCGTGCCGTTCGGCGTAGCCAGCAGCGCATCCACCGCGCGGGTTGAACCGGCGGCGACCGGTGCCGAAAATCCCGTGGCCAGGATGAATGCCGCCCCCGCGATTGCCGGTCCGGACATGCTGGCGCTCAACATCCCTGTCCCGACATGGCGACCGCAAGACCAGACGGGCCCCGCGCGTCAACCGGAGGCGGCCAAATCCGCCGATGCAATCGGTGCCTTGCTGGCCACGCATCACGTCGATGACAGCCTCGATTCGCTGGCTGGACAGCGGATTGCAGTCCCTGCATCGAAACCTGAAGACCGTGTCAGGACCAGCCCCAAGGCCGACCGTGTCCAGCCACGTCTCGATCCCGAAGCCACCGCCGTCATTCTGCCAGCGGCGCCGACCGCCCAATCGCTTGAGACCGGGCGCCGCATCACCGGAACCGGCTCGACAGCGGCGACCGTCATTGCCGCCAATTTCATCCGCACGGCCCCGGAGCAGGTCTATCTCGATGGCTTCCAGCCACGAGGACAGACGTCCGATCACCGCCGCTTCACCGGCTCCGCTGTGAAATTCCTGCCCACCGCCAGGTTCAGATAGGTCGACGCGCAAGTCTGTAAGATATTTTCCAAATTTGACAATCTTGTATGAAATTGTAAGGTAATCGTCTTTCCGTTGGCGAGAGGCGATGACCATGTCGATCCGCGAAGAGTTGGCCAACACCACCTTGGCTTTCACGTCGGCGGAAGAAAAGATCGTTCAGGTCCTGCTCGCCGACTATCCGATGTCGGGGCTGGGAACGGCGACCCGGCTGGCGCGACGCGCCGGAGTCAGCGACCCGAGCGTGACCCGCCTGATGACCAAGCTCGGCTATGTCGGCTTTGCCGATTTCCAGGCGCGGCTGCTGACGGAAGTCGAATCCAGACTGCATTCGCCGTTGCTGATGATGGAGGCCAAGCGTCCCGGCGGCTCCAGCGAGGGCACGGCACTGGCCTACTTCCATTCGGTTTCCGACAGTCTGGAGCGCACGCGCACGGCGGTCCCCCTGCAGGCCTATACACGCGCTGTCAATTTGCTGCTCGAGACCAAGGGCCAGGTCGTCCTGCTGGGCGGCCGTTTCAGCCGCCACATCGCCTCCATGCTCGCCGGCTATCTCCTGCAATTCCGCTCCGGCGTGCGCGACATCGGCTCGTTGAGCCCGGCGGATTTCGACTTGCTGATCGACCTCGGCAAGCGCGACCTTCTCGTCGTGTTCGACTATCGGCGCTACCAGTCGGACGTGGTGAGCTTTGCGCGGCAGGCGAAGGAACGCGGCGTCTCCGTACTGCTGTTCACCGATGTATGGCTGTCGCCGATCGCTGACATCGCCGACCTGACGATGGTCGCGGCGATCGACGCCAACTCGCCCTTCGACACGCTGGCGACCGCCGTGGCTCAGATGGAGACGGTTTTCGCCCATGCGCTGGAAGGCCATGGCGCCGGGGTGCGCAAGCGCATCGAGGACATCGAGAAGATCCGCAGCGCCAATGCCGTCACCCTCGATGCCGCCTTGTCGCCGTCCGACAACGAAACCGTCAAACCAAGAACCACCAGGAAATAGCACCGATGCGCCCGGCGCGGCGGTGCGAGGAAGGAATAATCATGGCTGACGCCCAGACGATCATCGATGCCGTGCAGGCTGAAATCGAGAGAGACCGCGACTGGCTGATCGGGCTTGTCCGCGACATGGTCCGCATCCCTTCGGTCAATCCCAAATTCGAGGCCAATCCGGCGATCAACCGCGAGGCGGATGTCCAGGCTCTGCTGGAGCCGATCCTCAAGCACGATGGCTTCAAGACCGAACAGTGGGACGCCTTGCCCGGCCGGCCCAATCTGGTCGGCGAATGGGCTGGAAACGAGGAGCGCAGCCTGATCCTGTGTGGGCATATCGATGTCGTGCCGGTCGGCGAGATGAAGGACTGGTCGGTCGATCCGTTCGGCAGTGAGATCACGAATGGCCGGCTCTATGGTCGGGGTGCGGTCGACATGAAGGGCGGCGTCGCGGCTTGCGTCGCCGCCGCGCACGCGATCCGCAAGGCGGGCATCACACTGCAAGGCCGGTTGGCCGTCCACTCCGTCGTCGACGAGGAGGCTGGTGGCTTCGGCGCCATGGATGCGGTCAAGAAGGGCAAACTCGCCAAGGCGGTGCTTGTCGCCGAGCCGACCTGGGGCGATGTCCTCCCGGTCGAGGGCGGGCTCGAATGGGCGCGGGTGACGATCCGTGGCCGCAACGCGCATTCGGCGCTGCGTTACAACGAAATCTACCCGCAACGGCACGACAAGGACCGGCTGAAGCCGGGTGTCAACGCCATCGAGATCGCGGCGCGGTTCATTGCCGCCGTCCGCCAATACGAGCTCGACCGGACACGGGCAAAGTCCCATCCGCTGCTGCCGGTCGGCATGAACACGATCAACATCGGAGTCATGCATGGCGGAACGGGCCTTGGCGAACACGGCCTGCCGACGGTGATGACCAACCCGGCCATCATCCCCGATGTTGCCGTGCTCGATCTCGACATGAAGTTTCTGCCGGATGAGAATTCAGCCGAATACCGCCGCGACTTCGAAGCGTTCGTCCATCATTTCGCGCAAACCGACGCCTGGTTGCGCGACAACCCGCCTGCCATCCAGTGGGAGCTCGGCGGGCTGCATTTCCCGCCGATGAACACGCCGGTCGACCATCCGTTGGTGACGTCGCTGATGAAACGCAAGGCGGCGATCGGCAAGGCGCCTCAGACAAGCGGCTTCGTCGCCGTGTGTGATGCAGCGCACTATGCTGGCGCCGGTGTCGACGGTGTCATTTTCGGTCCGTCGGGCGACGGCTTCCATGGCGCCAACGAATGTGTCGAAGTGGAATCGGTGGTCGAGACCGCCAAGGTGATCGCGGCATCCGTCATCGACTGGTGCGGCGTGCGCTGAGTAGCTTGCTTTTCAGGTGGTCACGCCGGGCGGTTGATCCGCCCGGCGACGGCACCCCAAGCCGCTTTGATCATGCCGGCCAGTCCGCTGGGATAGGCCAGCATCACGCCGATGATCAGAACCGCCGTGATCATTGGGCGCCATGCGCCGAAATCAGCCATCCACTCGGCGAAAACCGTCAGCACGAAAGAGGCGACGATGGCGCCGTAGATGGTGCTGGTGCCGCCCAGCAGCACCATCGACAGGATGATGGTCGCCAGGCTCATGCCGAACACGTCGATCGAGGCGTTGCGCTGGTAGGCGGCATAGAAGGCCCCGGCGATGCCGGTAAAGAAGGCGCTTGCCGCAAGCGTCAGCATGCGCTGGCGCACGATCGAGACACCGCGGCTGACGGCGTATTCCTCATTGTCGCGCAGCGCCACGATGCTGGCGCCGGCGCGCGAGCGCACGAACACACGCAGGAACAGCGTGCTCGCCACCAGCAGCGCCAGCGCGATGTAGAAATAGGCGAATTTGGCGTCGCGGACCATATTGTGGTCGAACCAGTAGAGGCCGGGGATACGCACGATCCCTTGCGTGCCGCCGGTGATGTCGGACTGGCTGAGGATCACTTGCATGACCAATTGCGCGAAGCCGAAGGTGACCAGGATGATATAGATGCCCTTCAGGCGCAGGATCGGGATGGTCACCACGATCGCGGCAAGCGTGGCGATGATGCCGCTGGCAAACAGCGCGATCCACGGATCGAGCCCGGCCAGCTTGGTCAGCAGGCTGTAGGCGTAGACGCCGATGCCGAAGAGCGCCAGATGACCGAAATTGAAGACGCCGCCATAGCCGAGGCTGAGGTCCCAATTCGACGCCACGATGGCGTAGATAAAGGCCATGATCAGGATGTGGCGGGCATAGGTGTCGCCGAAGACGAGCGGCAGCAGCGCCAGCACGGCCAAGCCGAGCACGAATCCGATGGCTTCGTGCTTCCACGGCGTGCGGCCAGGTGCGATCGGGGTTGCCGCCGCTGTGCGGATCTGGGTGATTGGCGAGGTCGTGTCGGTCATGCGAGGCCTCGCGAGCGGCTGGCGAAAATGCCCTCGGGACGTACCATCAGGGTCAGGATCAGCACGCCGAACAGCAATGCCGGCGTCCAGTAGAGGCCGAAATAATAGCTGCAGGCGGCCTCGAAAAAGCCGATCAGATAGGCGGCGAAGATCGGCCCCGATATGCTCGATATGCCGCCGAAGACGACGACGATCAGCGCCTTGAGCAGCGGGTCTGAGCCCATCACGGGCGACATGAAGCGATAGCCGCCCATGAAGATGCCGGCGAGCCCCGCCAGCGAAGCGGCGATGGCGAAGGCCAGCCCGTAGAGCGCGGTGACATTCAGACCGACCAGATGGCTGGCATCCTCGTTCTGCGCGACCGCACGCAATGCCAGCCCGAGACGCGAACGGTTGAGGAACATCCACAACGCCGCCAGGATCAGCGGCGTGATGACGATGATGGCGATCTGGTGCAGCGAAACGCCGACGCCGCCGATGATGGCGTTGCCGTCGACCAGCGCCGGAATCTGCTTGGAGCGCGGCCCCCAGATGGTGAGCGCTCCGTTCTCGATCAGCGATCCGGCGGCAAGCGTGGTGATGACGACGACCAGCACGATGTTGGGCCGGCCGATCAGCGGCCGCACGACGCTTGCCTGCAGGATCCAGCCGGCGCCGGCCATGACGACCACGGCGACGGGAAAGGCTACCGCCGCCGGCAGGCCGAGTTCCACCAATTGCCAGGCGACATAGGCGCCCAGCATCATGAACACGCCATGGCTGAAGTTGAACACGCCGATCGTCGTCCAGACCAAAGCGAGCCCGACCGCCATCATGGCGTAGAGCGAACCTTGGAACAGGCCGCCGAACAGGATTTCCGCCAATGCGCTCATACCGAGTTCCTAGTGGCCAAAATACATCGACATGATCTCGCCGTGGTCGAGGCTCTCGCCCGGCTTGATCTCGGTCGCCACCGCGCCGTGGTTGACGAGGTAGAGTTGCTGCGTCAGTTCCAGCAGGAACTCGATATCCTGCTCGACGACGATCAGCGGCACCCCGCCGCGCGAAATGTCCATGACGGAGGCGCAGAGTTCGTCCTTGATCTTGGGGGCCAGCCCAAGCGTCGGCTCGTCGAGGATCAGGAGGCGCGGATGGCTCATCAGCGCCGTGCCGATCGACACCATCTGGCGCTCGCCGCCCGACAGCGTGCGCACGCGCTGGCGCCAGCGTTCCGCCAGTTTCGGGAACAGTTTGATCACCTTCTCGCGGTTCTCCGCCTCATGCGGACGGGCGCGCGGCGAATAGGCGCCCAGCGCCATGCAGTCGGCGATGGAGAGGTCGGGAAACAGCCGGTTGCCTTGCGGCACGTGGATCAGGCCGGCGCCGACGATGGCGCGGGCGCTGAGGCCTGCTATGTCTTGCCCGTCGAACTGGATGCGGCCGTTCTTCGGCCGGAGCAGGCCGGAGACGGTGCGCAACAGGGTCGTCTTGCCATGACCGTTGGGTCCGAACAGGCCGACATTGCCGAAGCGGCCAGCTTCCAGCGAAATGTCGTGCAGCACGGTGACGCGGCCATAGCCGGCGGTGACGCCTTCGACGGTGAGGATGGGAATCACGCCACCGCCCTCCTGGTTCCGAGATAGGCCTCGATGACGCGCTGGTCGGCGATCACGCTTGCCGGCTCGCCAGCGGCGAGCACGCGGCCATTGTTAAGCACCAGCAGATGCTGCGACAGGCTCATCAGGAAGGTCAGCACATGCTCGATCAGGAGGATGGTGATGCCGCGTTCGGCGGTGCGGCGGATCAAACCGATCGACGTCTCGATCTCGGGCTTGGTCAAGCTCGATGCCGGTTCGTCGAGCAACAGCATACGTGGCTGCATGGCGATCGCGGTGGCAAGCATCAGGCATTTGCGCTCGAAGACGGAAAGCTCGCCGGCCAGCCGCCCGAAGGACACTGAACCCAAGCCGACAAACTCCAGTGCCTCTGCGGCCGCCTCGCGGGCGGCTGCCGCTGCAGCTTTCTCCTTTCTGCCGTAGCTGGCGCCGATCAGCGCGTTCTCGAATACGGTCAGGCCGTCGAAGCTGGTTTCGCGCTGAAAGGTGCGGGCAAGGCCGAGGCGCGCGATGGCATGTCCAGACTTGCCGTTGATCGCGGTCCCGTCAAAGCGGATGTGGCCTCTGTCCGGCCCGAACGGGATGCCGGTGATGATGTTGAACAGCGTGCTCTTGCCGCTGCCGTTCGGGCCGGCGATGCCAAAGATCTCGCCGGCCTCGACCTTGAACGACACGCCATCGACGGCCTTCAGCGAACCGAAGGCCTTCGATACGTCGTCCAGTTCAAGCAGGGCCATGCCTCACTGCATCCAGGGCTGCGGCTTGAAGGCACCGGTGGCGTATTTTTCCGGCGAGATCAGCGTGCGCTGGCCGTCCCAGATCTGAAAGAAGGTGATCGGGATATAGTCGTCGCCCTGCGTGGCGAGATGCGTGGCGGAATCGAATTTCAGCCGGCCCTCGGCGACCTGCTTGTCGGTCTCCGACAGCGCCTTCATGATCGCGGCGTGGTCGGATGCGCCGCCGACTTTCTTGACCGCGTCGAAATAGACGTTGGTCATTTCATAGAGGCCGACGCCATAGGTGCCGCTCTCGACGCCATATTTGGCCTTGAACTTGGCCGCCACCTCATCGGCGCGCGGGTTCTTCGGCGTCGTCAGCGCCCCGCCGAGGAGATTGTAGATGACGCCATTCGACTTCTTGCCGGTGAGTTCGACGAATTCCGGAACACTCGGCGCATATTGCAGGAAGACAAGGCTCTTGGTCGGCTGTTCGAGGAACTGGTTCAGGAAAGACGCCGAATTGCCCGGCAGATAATCGGTGTTGATGACGACATCGGGAACATTCTCGCGCACCTTGGCCAGGATCGAACGCCAGTCGGTGACTTCGCCGAAGGGCACGATCTCATCGACGCTGATAGTCCAGCCCTTCTCCTTGAAAGTCTTCTTCATGCCCTCCGAGATGGTCTTCGAATAGGCGTTGTCGGAGGAGATGATGGCGACCTTCTTGGTCGGCAAGGTGATCTTGCCGTCGGCCGCGAGTTTCTCGACGAACAAGGTGACGTCGGTGTTGTAGGCGTCGAAGGACGGCGTTAGCGACCAACAGCACATGTACTTGTCTGGACTCGGCGCGATGATGTCCCTGGTCTGCTGCGAGGTGGCCGCCAGCATGTAGGGCATCTCGGCCTCGGCCATGTTGTCGATCTCGAAATTCGTCAGGCTGGCGTAGCCGGTGAGCATGAATTGCACGCCGGGATCGCCAAGCAGGCGCTCGACCGCGCTGGTGACGTTGCCGGCGGACTGATCCTTGACGTCGCCGACCACCAGTTCGAATGTGTTACCGGCAACGCCGCCGGCGGCATTCGCCTCATCGATTGCCATCTGCACGCCGCGCTGGAATTCCTGGCCGTCCGCCGCGGCAGGGCCCGTGATCGGCGCCAGCAGGCCGATCTTGACGACATCGGCGAAAGCGGGGGCGCTTGCCGTGGCAAACGCCGCGATCAGGGCCGTGGTCATCAGCATATGGCGGAGTCTGTTGCCTGCGAATTTGGATTTCATCGTGCCGTTCCCTGTTCTCCTCCCGTTCATCGGGAGTTGGATAATTGACAATCTACGCACAATTGATGTTATTTGAAAAGGATTTTTCAACGGCACGAGACCGGGAAAATGTTATGGCAGGGCTAGGGGAGGCGGCGGCGCTTTGTTGTGCAACTGCTTCGAAACAGAGCGATTCCAGACGGAGCCAAAGATGACGATCGCGCAGAAGACCCTTGAAACCAGTCACGGCAGGATCGCCGTTCGCGAGACCGGCGGCAAAGGCACCGCCGTCCTGCTGATTCATGGCAATTCGTCTTCCGGTGCCGTTTTCCGCAACCAGCTCGAGAGCCCGCTGGGCGAGCGCTACCACATGATCGCCCCCGATCTGCCGGGCCACGGCGCTTCCGGCAATGCGATCGATCCGGACCGCTCCTACAGTATGGAAGGCTATGCCGATGCGATGACCGAAGTGCTCGGCCTGCTCGGTATCGACAAGGGCATCGTCTTCGGCTGGTCGCTCGGCGGTCATATCGGGCTGGAGATGATCGACCGTTATCCTGGCCTGCTTGGCCTGATGATATCGGGCACTCCGCCGGTAGCGCCCGAGGAGGTCGGCAACGGCTTCAAGTCGAGTCCGCATATGCACCTTGCCGGACAAGAGGCCTTCACCGCCGCTGATGTCGAGGCCTATGCGCGCAGCACTTGCGGGGAACCGTTCGAACCGTTCCTCCTCGACACGGTGGCGCGCACCGACGGGCGGGCGCGGCGCCTGATGTTCGAGAAATTCGCCGCCGGCACAGGCCGCAACCAGCGCGAGATCGTCGCCGGCAAGACGCCTCCGATCGCCGTTCTCAATGGCATCGACGAGCCTTTCGTGAACACCGATTTTGTCTCAGCGGTCAAGTTCTCTAACCTGTGGGAAGGCAAGGCGCATCTGCTCGACAAATCGGGCCATGCGCCGTTCTGGGATTCTCCCGACCGCTTCAACCCGATCTTCGCCCGCTTCCTGGAAAGCGTGGATCAGGCATAGAGTCGCCGCAAGGCCACCGACCAGCCGCCATCGACCGGAATGGGTCCAGCTCTGCTGGCCTCATTGCACTGACAGGAGGAGGGCGGCCGCGACCGGGCCGTTGGCAAGGCATGCGTGTCCGGCTATGACGGCAAAGTTGCGAAGAGCAGTCAGCTTTTCCGTTGGAGTGCGACATGACCGTATTTACACGCCGCGGACTGCTGAAAACTGCCGCCGTTGCCGGTGCGAGCGGGCTCGGGCTTGCCGCCATGGGCAGGATTGGCGGCTGGGCGGCGTCCGCGCCTGAGCCGGTGGTGCTGCGGACGGCGAAAATCCAGGCGAAGCTGATGGATGTCGGCCAGACCAACAATGTGCTGACTTACGGCAAAGCGGGAATGCCGCCGGTGCTCAGGATGAAAAAAGGCGAACCCTTTGCCGCGCGCCTCGACAATGCCATCGACGATCCGACGACCATCCACTGGCACGGTATTCGCCTGCCGAACAAGATGGATGGCGTGCCCTTCCTGGTGCAGCCTTACGTCTACACCGGCGATCATTTCGACTATGCCTTCACGCCGCCCGATGCCGGCACCTTCTGGTATCACCCGCACTGCAACACGCTGGAGCAGATGGGGCACGGCCTGACCGGCGTGATCGTGGTTGAAAACCCGAACGATCCGAAATTCGACGCCGAGTTTGTCCTCAACCTGCGCGACTGGCGCCTTGGCGACGACGGCCAGTTCATCGACCAGTTCCGGCCGCGCGATGCGGCGAGAACCGGCACCTACGGCACGGTGCGTACGGCCAACTGGCTCGATCAGCCGCAATACGACGCGCCTGCCGGCGGGCTGGTGCGGCTGCGCATCGCCATTACCGATGTCACCCGCATCTATGCCTTTCGCGTCGACGGCGCCGAAGCGATGGTGATGGCGCTGGACGGCAATCCGGTGCCGGAGCGCTTTGCGCCCGATGCCTTGCTGCTTGGACCGGGGCAGCGCATGGAACTCGCCATCCGCATGCCCGACGATGAGGGCGCGATCGTCAGCCTGCGGGACGTCAGGGGCACCAAGCCCAAGGTGCTGGCGACGCTGCGCGCGACGGGCAACTCGCTCAAGCGGGACGTTCGCGACGTTGCGCCGCTGGAAGTGAATCCGGTGGCGGAAGTGGATCTCGGCTCGGCCCAGCATATCTCCCTGTCGCTCAGCGCCACGGCGGAGAACGTCCCGAGCGACAGCATCTGCGGTTCTCTCGGCTACAGTTTCTGGGCAATCAACAAGGTGCCATGGCCGGGCGATACGCCCGATCCAACCGCGCCGCTCGCCGAGCTGAAGCTCGGCAGGAGCTATGTCATCGACATGGAGAACCTGACGCCGCAATCGCATCCGATGCATTTGCACGGCATGAGCTTTAAGGTTTTGTCATCCTCGACGCGGCCGGTGCGGCCGTTGATTTCAGACACCTATCTCATCCAGCCCAACGAGAAGGTGAGCCTTGGCTTCGTCGCCGACAATCCCGGCGACTGGCTGCTGCATTGCCACATCATCGAGCACCAGAAATCGGGCATGACGAGTTACGTCAGAGTGGTCTGAGCCAAGCCCACCGAAAGCCGCCTACTTGCGCAGTTGCGCCTCGATCTCGTCGAGCACCTTGTCCTTGCCGATGCCGGTGAGGAAGGCGAGGCCCTTGATGACCGGCTTGGTCACCGAAGCCGAGATCGGCGTGGTGGCGACGATGAAGTCGACGCTATCGGCGAGCCCCGGCACTTCGGTTGCCTTGGCCTGCTGCGCGTTGAAGGTAAGGCCGCGCATCTTCATCGCCTCGGTAACGGCGACGTTGACCGCCGTCGAGGTGGCGATGCCGGTGCCGCAGGCAAAGAGAATTGTCTTCTGTCTGGCCATCTTTGCTTTCCTTTGATTAGCAGCCGAGCACGGTGCGCACGTCGTCAAGCGTCCTGGCCGACCTCAAGCCGTCCAATGCATCTGGATTCTGGATCGTTGCCATGACGGACTGCAGCGCTTCAATCTGCTTGTCCTTGTCATTGATCGCAAGCAGGAAGACGAAACCCACCGGCAGCTTCTCGTCGGGGTCTTCCATATTGGCGAAGATCACCGGCTTTCTCAGCGTGCCCATTGCGATGCCGGGCTTCAGCACATGCTCGGGATCAGTGTGGGGCACCGCGACATTGTCGGCGCGTTCCAGCGGCAATCCTGTCGGGATGGTCATTTCGCGGCGAACGACCGCGTCGGCATAGGAGCTCTTGACATAGCCAAGGGCCTCGAGCCGTCCCGCCAGGACGCGGATGATCTCCTCATTGGTCGACGCGTCCGACCCGAGCACGATCGCTTCGGGATCCAGAAGCTGCATGAGGGCGTCGGACATGTCTTGCTCCGTCGATAAATCGTGCGCCCGGCGAAGGCGCACGATCGTTTCAGATGAAGGCACGCTTGCGTTCAGGCCGTGCCTTCGGCCGGCTCGTCCTCGGCGCCCGCCGCCCGTTCCCAGCCGAGCGGATTGCGGCGATAGAGCACGAACAGCGCCGCTATGACCACGGCGATCACGATGATGCCGATCAGCCCAAGTCCCTGGATCGCCTCGATGATCACATAGGGTACCCACAGGAAGCCGTCGACCACCGAGGTGATCTGCAAAGCATCCGCCGGCAGTTTGAAGCCCGACGCGACGGCCGCACTGGTGAACAGCGGCGCCAGGGCGTTGGCGACATAGAAGCCGATCGCCAAGGTCACCGTGCCGATCACCACCATGCGGAACACATTGCCCTTGACCAGCGGCGCGGTCATGGCGACGATGAACGGGATGACCGCCAGATCGGCGAACAGGATGACGCGGTTGCCCGGCAGGATCACCGACAGGATGATCGCGATCGGCACCAGGATCAGCGACGACGAGATCGCGGCGGGATGGCCGATCAGGATCGCCGAATCGAGGCCGACGAGAAGCTCGCGATCGCCGGTGCGCTTGCGCACGAACTCCTGCGCCGCGTCGGAAACCGGGATCAGGCCCTCCATCAGGATCTTCACCATGCGCGGCAGCAGCAGCATAACCGCGGCAAGTGTCATTCCGGTGCCCAGCACCTTGGCCAGCACCGTGCCGGGATCGCCGGCATTGTAGAAGGCGATGGCGCCGAGCACGAGGCCGATGATCAGGCCGAGCACGACCGGTTCGCCGAACACGCCGAAGCGGCGCTCGATGGTTTCGGTGTTGATGTTGATGCGGTTGATGCCGGGAATGCGGTCCATGATCCAGTTCAGGATGATGGCGATCGGCAGGATTTGCGCCGAGGCGAGATGCGGCACCGAAATGCCGGGAACGCCGTAGAATTGCTGCACCGCGCGCGCCGACCAATCGGCGAACAGCAGCGACAGCGCCGCAACCAGGGCCGCGATGGCAATGCCGTAGGCCAGATTGTCGGTGGCGGCGACGACGAGCGAGCCGACGAAGGCGAAATGCCAGAAATTCCAGACGTCGACATTGAGCGTGCGCGTCATGCGCGTCAGCAACAGCACGATGTTGACCAGGATGCCGACCGGGATGACCCAAAGCCCGACCGAGGAGCCAAAGGCGATGGCGGCCGCCGAGGGCCAGCCGACGTCGATGATGTCGCGATGAATGCCGGTGTTGGTGACGATGGCCTTGGCGACGTCGCCGATCGACGTGAACATCAGGCCAAGCACAAGGTTGATACCGATGAAGGCGACCCCGATGGTGACGGCGGCGCGAAAGGCCTTGCTGACCTTGGCGCCCAAAACCACGGCAATGATGAAAATGACGATCGGCAGCAGGATTGTCGCGCCGAGCGTGTCGATGGCCCCCTTGAGGCCAGCGAGTAGAGTATCCATTCTTCCTCCCCTGGAGCCCCGAGCCTAAAGCTTCGCGGTGCTCCTTTCTCTCAGCCTCTGCCGCCACCTTAGCGCAAAGGCACTCCCCAGATGCCGCGAGACGAGTGCCCCTCCGAGCGGTTGTCTCGATGAACATTTGCCTTTGTTGGCAAACGAATGTTTTATTGAGACTGTTCGCGACAATGTCAATTGGCAAGCCTTTGGGCCAATCGGCCAAGGCGACGACGCTTGTCACGGGTCATTTTCGTTGGAAATCGCCGGTCGCGAGCGGTTTTGTTGGCACAGGGGAATGGTCCCTGCTAATTCGCGTCCAGACCAAGAAGCTGTGGACATCCCGCATGACCAATGTCGCCTTGACCGGGCTTGCCCGCGATCTCGCCAGACGTGCCGCCGAGGGCCGCCCGGTGCGCATCGGCATCATCGGCTCCGGCGAAATGGGCACTGACCTCGTCACGCAAGGCATGCTGATGCCCGGCGTTGCGGTTTGCGCCGTCTCGACCCGGCGCCCGCACACCGCGCGTGACGCCATCCGCATCGCCTACGGTGACGAGGCGATGGCGGTCGAAGCCGACACCGCGTCGAAAGTCACCGCGGCGATCGAGGTTGGAAAAATAGCCATCACCTCGAACGAGATGCTGGTCACCAACCCACTGATCGATGTCGTCATCGACGCCACCGGCAAGCCGGGCGTCGCCGCCGATTTCGACCTGATGGCGATGGAGCACGGCAAGCACCTGGTGATGATGAATGTCGAGGCCGACGTCACTATCGGCTGTTACCTCAAGCAGCAGGCCGACCGGCTTGGCGTGGTTTATTCGGTCGGCGCCGGCGACGAGCCGTCGAGCTGCATGGAACTGATCGAGTTCGCGTCCGCACTCGGCCTTACCATCGTCTCGGCTGGCAAGGGCAAGAACAACCCGCTCAACCACGATGCCGTGCCTGACGACTATCGCGAGGAAGCGACCCGCCGCAACATGAACCCGCGCATGCTGGTCGAGTTCGTCGACGGCTCCAAGACCATGGTCGAGATGTGCGCCATCGCCAACGCCACCGGGCTGGTGCCTGACGTGCCCGGCATGCATGGTCCCAAGGCCGACCGCGATGACCTCGTCAAGGTGCTGATCCCGCGCGAGGATGGTGGCCTCCTGCTGAAAAAAGGCGTCGTCGACTACACTATCGGCAAGGGTGTGGCGCCCGGTGTCTTCGTCATCGTCGAGGCGACGCATCCGCGCATCATCGAACGCATGGACGACCTGCATATCGGCCGCGGTCCCTATTACAGCCTGTTCCGGCCCTACCATCTGACCTCACTGGAAGTGCCGCTGACGGCCGCTCGCATCGTGCTGTTCGGCAAGCCCGACATGGTGCCGCTGCCGCGGCCGGTTGCCGAGGTCTGCGCCGTCGCCAAGCGCGATCTCGCCGCCGGCGAGACCTTCGATGCGATCGGCGAGATCTGCTATCGCTCCTGGACCATGACCGTCGGCGACGCGCGTTCCCAGCGCGCCGTGCCGGTCGGCCTGCTTGAGGGCGGCAAGGTGCTGAAGCCGGTCAGGAAAGGTGCACTGCTGACCACCGACAATGCAGCGCCAGACCGGACGACCAGTCTGTTCGCGCTGCGCCGCCTGCAGGACGAGATGCTGTACGGAAACAAGCCCGTTGTGGCGCTGTCATGACAGATGCGCTATATTGTAATGGCAGATGACGCCAAGGATCGACCAATGAACCTCCAGATCAGGGACCCGCGTGCACGTGAACTGGCACAGCGGCTCGCCGCCAAACGCAAGATTTCGATGACCGAGGCGGTGATCGAAGCTCTTGAGTCCGAACTGAAACGGGAAAGTGGACGCGCTCCGTTGGCGCAGCGGCTGGCTGCCATCGCCGATGAACTCAAAGCCAGAGCTGGCCAGGGCGGCCGGCCCGTACACAAGGATGAGATCGATGAGATGTGGGGCCACTCCTGATGTTTGTCGACACCTCGGTGGTCGTCGCAATTCTTTCGGGAGAAGGAGATGCTGGCGAGTGGAGCAACCGCATCGCGGTAGCACCTCGCAGGATTACTTCCGCGCTGGTGGTGCTCGAAGCGGCTATGCGGCTTTCAACTATGCTGGCGGTCGAGCCGCTCGTCGCTGAAGTGGCGATAGAGGCTTTTCTGCGCGAGGCCGAAATCGAAATCGTTCCCATCGACGCCGGCGACGCCAAGCTCGCGGTCCAAGCTTTTTCAGACTATGGAAAAGGACGCGGGCATCCCGCCCAACTCAACCTGGCCGATTGCCTGTCCTATGCTTGCGCAAAGGGCCGCGGCTCTGCTCTGCTCTACAAAGGCAACGACTTCTCGCATACCGATCTGGCCTAGGGAGTCTGCTCTATTTCCCTAGTTCGATCGACCGCAGCCGCGCCGCTTCCACCGCTTGCGTAAGGAGATTGGTCAACCGGTCATCGCCCATCAGCACGCCAAGCGCCGCCGCCGTTGTGCCGTTGGGGCTGGTCACCTGCTTGCGCAGCATAGCCGGGTCCTCGCGGCTTTCGGCGGCGAGCGAGGCCGCGCCGTAGACGGTCTGCATGGCGAGCAGCCTGGCGGTCGCCGCCGGCAGGCCGGCCTTCTCTGCGGCCACCGTCAGCGCTTCGATAAAATGGAAGATATAGGCCGGACCCGATCCGGACACGGCGGTCACCGCATCCATAAGACCCTCGTCGTCGATAGTGGCCACTTCGCCGCTGGCCGACAGAAGGTCGGCGACGAAGCGCTTGGCGTCGGCGGAAACCAGGGGATTGGAAAACACCACCATCATGCCCTTGCCGATGGCCGCCGGCGTGTTGGGCATGCACCGCACAACGGGGGCGCGGTTGCCGAGGATGCCCTCGAAGGTGGCGGACGGCGTGCCGGCGGCGATGCTGACGAAAGTGGTGCGTCCATCGCCGAAGCGCTTGTACGCGGCGGTGACGTCGCGGATCACCTGAGGTTTCACCGCGATGACGACCAGATCGGGCACGGCATCCGCCGGAATGGCCCCGGCATCCGCTGCCGAGCCGCAGCCAAGAGCCACTGCGCGATCGCGCAGCTCGGCATTGGGCTCGACCACTAAAACCGCCGAGGGTGCAAGCTTGCCGGACTTCAGCCAGCCCGAGAGCATGGCGTAACCCATATTGCCGCAACCGGCGAGAACAAGCCTGATCGTCATCGAGAGCCCTCCGAGGAAAGGCCATGACATAGACGCTCGCGGGTCGGTGGGGAAGCCCTCTCAGGACCGCTGAACAGGCGTGCGCACCGCGATCGGCCGCAACGACACTTGCCTGAGGCCCAGCACGCCGAGCACGAAGAACAACCAGACCGGATCGCCGCGATGGAAGAAGAAGCTCTCGAGAAAGGCGTTGAGTGCGGTGAACAGCACTACCATCATGAAGAAATCGCCGAGATAGATGTTCTCCTTGCGCTGCGGAATGCGCATATAGTCGCGCAATGGTGCGATGAGGAAGGTGTAGACCGCCACGCAAAGGGCAGGGATGCCCATCAGCACCGCGATGTCGAGATAGCCGTCATGGCCGTGCACGATGGTCCTGATGTCCCACGGGCGATCGAAGGGTTGGTCCTGGTTGAGCAGCAGCGGCGTGCCCCAGAAGCTCTCATAACCGTAGCCGGTCCACGGCTTCTTCGCCAGCATCGAGCCGGCGAACTCCCACAGTGTCGTCCGGCCGGTATAGGTGAGGTCGGGGAAGTAGATGGCCGCCAGATGCTTCACCGGCGGCAGGAAGACGATGCCCAGCGTGCCGACCGCCGTGGCGATGATCGCCAGCATGAACAGGATCGGCGTACCGAGCCGCATGCCCATCAGACTCGGAAACATCACGATCAGGATCGAGAACGGCACCAGCCCGGCGGTGGTCTTGGAGCCGGTGTGCAGCATGAAGATCATCGCCGCGCAGAAGAGACCCGCGCCCCACCAGCGCTGGCCGCGCCGGTAGAGATAGAGCCCGGCGAAGCTGAAGCAGGCCATGATCGGGCCGGCGATGTTCTTGTGGGTGAACACCCCGCGCCACAAGCCGGCATGTTCGGGCTCCTGCGAGTCAGCCGTGTGCATCGCCTCGTGCGGAAAGACGATCAGGCCGAGATAGGACAGGCCCATGACCACGACCGCGGTGAAGATGATGACCCTGGAGAAGGACTCCGCGTCGCGGGGTAGCGCCAGAATCGTCGCCATCGTCAGGATGCCGATCATGGTGAAGGACGCCGCGCGCATTGCCGAGGGCGGATCGGTCGCCAGCACCACCGACAGGAAGAAGAAGCCCAGCATCAGTATCCAGGACGGGCTGAGCAGCGAGCGTACGACGCGCGGATCGGCGAAGGCCATCAGCGCGAAGATCGAAATCCCGCCGAGCGAGCCGAAGCCGAGTTGATTAACGATGTCGCCCCCTTCGCCGGTGAGTTCGGCGCCGGCCGGCTGGAACGGGCGGAAGGACACCATGATGACGGTGAACAGCAGCGCGGCGATCGCGGTCGCCACGCCACCGCGCGTGAACGCGGCGCTGAGCGGCGCGCGCTCAGTTCTTCTCAGGCTGGCGGTATTGCTCATTGGCATATCCGAATTCGGCCAGCACGCGGCCCAGCGCCACATGGACGGGGTAGATGGCGGCCGCCGGGGATCCCGTGCGCGCCAGCCGCATGATGCCGCGAAGCGGCGAGGCGGCAAGCAGCGCCAGGCTCCTGGCGAATACCTTGGCGCCGGCGAACGGCATGCCGGCGCGCCTCTTCTTTTCCACCAGTGTCGAGATGACACCGTTGCGTAGGCTGCGGGCGCGGATCCAGTCGGTCTCGACGCGCCGGGCCGGAACGGTCTCCCGCACCTTGGCTTCGGCGCACCAGCCCAGCACGAAGCCGCGTTGCGCCGACCGGCTGAGAAAGTCGGAATCGCCGCCGCCCATGAAATTGAATCTGAGATCGAGGAAGGGCGGCCCCATCGCGGTCAGCACGTTGCGCCCGACCAGAAGATTGCCGGACGAATAGAGCGCGGGCACCCGTCCCGTCTCCCGGTAGGGGGGTGCGAAGACGGGATGCTCGGCCCATTTGGCATGGGCAGGATCGGCAAAAACGGGCACCTGCGGGCCGCCGACGATGTCGGCGGCGAGCGTTTCGGCGGCGTGGCACATCCGCTCCAGCCATTGCGGATCGGCGGTCTCGTCATCGTCGATGACCAGCAGGTGCTTGAAGTACGGGAACTGCAGGATCGCCGTCTGCCAGCCGGCATTGTAGGCGCTGCAATTGCCGCGCTCATGCGCGATGATGACCATGCCCGGTATCTCGCCGCGCTCGAACAGCGGCAGTACCGCCTTGGCGCCCTCCCGCGCCTCGGCCTCGTTCTCGATGACGATGACGGCAAAGCGCCTGTCGGTTTGCTGCGCGCGCAGCGACGCCAGTGTCTCCAGCACCTGCTGCGGCCGCTTGAACGTCGGCAAGGTGACGATCGCTTCGACGGCCTCCACGTCGAGCAGGCGAGATCGTCCCGCGATCGATACCGAACCGTCCAATGGCAAAGGGATCATCCGTGTCCAGCCGCGTCGTGAGTCGCGTTCTGGTAGCACCACGATGATAAGGTTTCGTTAATCACCTTGCACGGAGAGGCCCGCCAGACATGGGTTTTGGGGCGTTGATCGTGCTCGTTTAATCAAGGGTTCACCGCGCTTTGCTACCGGCTACACCACAGGATAGGTAAGATGCATCTGCTGTTCGCCACATCGATCGTGCCCGACGGTGCTCTCGCCTCGGGCTACGAGATAGCCAACGCCGCGATTATCGCCGCCCTGCGGCGCGCCGGCGCGCGCGTCACGGTCATCGGCTTCACCTGGCCCGGGAAAGCCGCGGCCGATCCCGAAAATACCGTGGTGCTGGGGGCGGTCGACGTGCGCACCGAAAGTGCTTCGCCGCTGCAAAAGCTTGTCTGGGTCGGCAAGGCGATGTTTTCAGGCCTGACCTTCGCGTCGGTCAAGTTGCGTGCGGTGTCCAGCCACGATGTTCAGGCCGCCCTCGAACGAGCCGGTCCGTTCGATGGCTATGTGCTGAATTCCGTGCAGTTCGCCGGTGCTTTCGAACGGGTCTTCGAAGACCGGCCTTCGATTTTCGTCGCCCACAATGTCGAGCATCTCTCGGCGCGGGAGAACGCCGTTGCCGCCGCCGGCATTTTCCAGCGCCTGCTGTTTCGGCGCGAGGCAAGGCTGCTCAAACTGGTCGAAGAGCGCCTCTGCCGCCGCGCGCGTTTTGTCTTCACGTTGGCCGAGGAGGATCGCGGGGCACTTGGCGTCGCCTCGGATGATCGTTCGGCGGTGCTGCCGCTGGTGACCGGCGCCACGGCGCCAGTTCGGAACGGCCGGCGCGCGATCGACTGTGACGCGGCCCTGATCGGCACCTGGACCTGGCAGCCGAACCGCATCGGCCTCGACTGGTTCCTGGGCAAGGTGGTGCCGCATCTGCGGCCTGGTTTCCGCATCCGCATAGCGGGTCACATGCCTTCCGGCGTCACCTCCGCGCATCCGGGCGTCGAGTTTGTCGGCCGTGTCGCGGATGCCAGGGCTTTCGTGCGCGGCGCGGCCGTCATCCCGCTGATCAGCACCGCGGGCAGCGGCGTACAGCTGAAGACCATCGAGACCTTCGAGCTTGGCCTGCCCTCGGTCGCCACCAGCCGGTCGCTGCGCGGCATCGACCATCGCCCCGACAATTGCGTCGTCACCGACGATCCGGCCGGCTTCGCCCGGGCCCTGGAGGCAGCCGCGGCCGACATTCACGATGTCGATGGCAGCACCTTCCATCGCCGGCAGGTCAAGGCGCTCGACGCCGCGGTTCGTGTCGGTCTCGAAAAAATCGGCGCCGTGCGGGAGGAGGTGTTTGCATGAACATGCACGCCGCCCGCGCCGCGTTCGGCTTTGACAGCCTGAAGGCAATCCTCGGCATCCCGGTGCTGGCGATCCGCTGGGACGATGCGATTGCCTTGCTGAACCGATTGATCGCCGAGCGGCGCTTCACCAAGGTCAGTTTCCTCAACGCCCACAATGCCAATATCGCCCACACCGACCCGGTGTTCGCCGAGGCGCTCGACGATTTCCTCATCCTGCCGGACGGCATTGGCGTCGATCTCGCCGCGAAGCTTCTCTACGGCGCGCCGTTTCCCGACAATCTCAACGGCACCGATTTCGTGCCGGCCTTCCTGCAGGCTTGCAAGAGGCCGCTGACGGTGGGGCTGCTCGGAGCGACCCGTGTCAACGCCGAGGCGGCGTCCGTGAAGCTGGCGGCGCTTGCCGTACAGCACAACTTCGTGGTCATTCACGACGGTTATTTCTCCCCCGCGCAGGAGCCGGAGATCATCGACCGGATCGCAAAGCTACGGCCTGATATGCTGCTGGTCGCGATGGGCGTGCCGCGCCAGGAATTGTGGATTGAACGTCACATCGACGAACGCCATTGCACGCTGCCGATCGCGGTCGGCGCGCTGCTCGATTTCCTGAGCGGCTCGGTGCCGCGCGCACCGCTGTGGATGCGCCGCCTGCGGTTGGAATGGCTGTTCCGTCTGGCGGTCGAGCCCGGCCGGCTCTGGCGCCGCTACGTGGTCGGCAACCCCCTGTTCCTGTGGCGGGTCGTCAAGCAGAAATGGGCGCGCGGCGCCGAAGCCGTCGCAGATGCTCCCGGAGAGTTTCGTTGAACATGCGGTTCGTCCCAGACCCGCTGGCCGGCCCACGCCTGTTGCCGAACACGCCGACGGCAGCGGTTGTGACGGCAAGCTACGCCCCGGATTTCGAACGCTGCCGACTGCTGTGCGAAACGCTTGACCGGCATGTCTCGGGTGCCGCGCACCACTACATTCTGGTCGAACATCGCGACCTTGCGCTTTTCCGTCAGTTGCAGACCAGCCGCCGTTCGGTCGTCGATGAGCGGGATCTCCTGCCGCGCTGGCTGCGCGCCTTCGACGATCCGCTCAGCCTGTTTCGCCGCCGCGTCTGGCTCAGCCTGAAGACCCAGCCGCTGCGTGGCTGGCACGTGCAGCAGCTGCGCCGTATCGCCATATCGGCGCACGCGGGGGAAGATGTGCTGATCTTCTGCGATTCCGACGTCGCTTTCCTGAAGGCCTTCGATTGCGGTGCCTTTTGGCGAGATGGCAAGGCGCGTTTGTTTCGCCGGGATGGTGTGCTCGCCGATGACGGCCATGACGAGCATCGCTTGTGGTCGCGCAATGCCGGAACGGCACTTGGCATCGATTCGTCCCGGAGATCGGTCCATGATTATATCTCGACGCTGATCGCCTGGCGCCGCGACACGGTGCTTGCCATGTGCGGCCGGATCGAAAAGGTCCATGGCCGCGACTGGGTCGAGGTCATCGGCTCGGCGCGCAAATTCTCCGAATGCATGATCTACGGACGCTATGTCGACGATCTGCTGGACGGAGCCGGCCACTTCCACGGTTCGGAAGAATTCTGCCGCGTCCACTGGACGGGCGAGGCGCTGTCGGACGACGAGTTCCGCCGCTTCGTTGCCAGCATGGTGCCAGAGCAGGTGGCAATCGGCATGCAGTCCTTTATCGGCACCGATATAGGCCGGATCCGACGCCTGATCGGGCTTGATCGCTGATTTGTCCTAGATTGCCTTGGCCGGTCTGCGCAGCGCCGAATAGGTCAGCAGCATGGACGCGAGGTAGAGCAGCAGGAAGACGATGTTGAGCGACAGCACCAGATCAGATGTTTCGGAAATGGTGGTCAGCACATAGATCAGCAGCAGCGCCTTGAGGGCGGCGAGCAGGCCGAGATTGAGCGCTCGCACCAGCGTCTGGCCGCGCGCGAAAAGAAGCTCGGCCTGGTATTCGACCAGATTGCGCAGTCCAGGCACACAGATCGCCAGCGCCACCAGGGGTGAGGCCTCGGAAACATTCCTGCCGAGCGCGTTGGGAAAGAAATGCAGCACGATGCCAAGCGCTGCCAGCGCCAGCGTTGAAACGAGGAACACGCCGCCCTCGATGCCGCTCTTTATCGCAAGGCGCGACAGCAGCTCCGGCGCGCGCATCATGCGCTGCACGAGCATCATGGAGAAGGTACGGATGGGGATCGCCGTCAGGTCGACGAGCCGCATGATGATGGCATAGATGCCGGCCAAATGCGGGCCGCCGATCGCCAGCACCAGCAGCTTGTCGAATTCCGATTGCAGGTAGAACAACACCTCGGCGCCGGCCACATAGATGGAATCGGCGAGCCGCCGCAGATAGAGTTCGATGCGCAGCCGCAGCCGCTGGCGTGGATAGAACCAGCCGAAAGCCAAAAGCAGCGAGGCGGCGTTGGCCCCTATGTAGAACCAGGACCACATCCAAATGCCATGCTGTGGCGAGACCATGAACAACACCGCGCCAAGCGCCCGCAGTGCGGTGGCCAGGATCGCCAGCACGGCTGCACGGCCGAATTTGCCCAGCCCGTTGTTGACGATCAGCGCCACTTCCACCGGCCGCCACAGCAGTGCCTCGGCAAAAACGATGGCCGTGAATACCGACAGCGGCACAGTGCCGGCAAAGAAGATCAGGTAGACGCCGAACGAGGCCAGGACCAAAAGCGGCAGCGAGACGGCGCCGAGCAGCAGGAAACCCGCTGTGAACGTGCCGATCAGATTGGGGCGGATGGTGGCGGTGCGGTAGAGTGCCGAAATGAAACCGAAGGCGAGAAGCCTCGACAGCATGACGCCGGCCGCCGAGGCGGTGGCGAACATGCCGAACTCTGCGATCGACAGCGTATTGGCGAGCGCGATGAAATAGGCGAGTGAAAACACCAGTCGCCCGCCGGCGCCGCTGATCGCCGAAAAATAGTCGCGCACCAGCCCCCGCCGTTCGGCCATCAAGGTGCCGATCCGCGCGAAGGTCCGCCTTTGCGGTATGTCGCTGGCCTCAGTCATACGTCGAGGAAAATGCATAGGCTGGAAAGTTTAACGCGCCGTTCTGAAGCTTTCAGTAGTGTTGAAAATTGTTGCAACCATGGCGTGAATTCTTGCCGTCCTCTTTCGAAAATTAACCTTTTGTTTCCTATGCCTGTTTAGCGTGACTTAACGAATGGCCGACCGCCGCTGCCAAGCGGCCAAGAGTAAAGCTCCACGACATGGTCGACAGGGAAAACCGTGAAGACTGGAAGCGCGAGCGCTCCTTGCTGGCGCTTGGCGAAGCCGTGCGTGGCGAGGACGATGCTTCGCTGGTGTCGATTGGAGATCGCGCGGACCCCTCATGGCGCGAGGATGCCGCCACGCGCCATCGCCTGGCTCGTTCCCGTCGCGAGACGAAGGCGAGCCCACCTCGGTCGGCAGCTGAGAACGCCGAACGGTCTCGCCTGGACGAGGAGCAGCCGTCTGAATCCGACGGCGCCTGGCGTTCGCGGGGGGAAACCGGCACTGGCGATTTGCCACCCGACATGCCGCAAGCAAGGCCCGCCCCGGAGGGACCTTCGGGCACGGGTGGCGCCCATGATGCAATCGGGTCCCGCGCTACGGGCGGAGCCGACCCGTCCTCCAATGGCGGGGCCGACAGTCAGCAATGGAAGCCGCTGATCGATCCGATGCTGGTCGTTCGCGGCGTTGCCAGGTCGAAGCTGCTGATCGTTGCGACCACGATACTGGGCGCTGGACTTGGCGTTGCCATCGCCTTGTCGATGCCGAAGAAATACGAAGCCACGACCGAACTGATCATCGAGCCGGGCGACCTGAAGCTCTCCGACCGCGATCTCACCCAACCGGTAGGCCAGCCCGATGCCGCGCTGGCCGTCGTCGAAACCCGGATCAAGATGCTCACCTCGGGCACCGTTCTCGATCAGGTCGTCAAGAATCTCAACCTCGTCAACGATCCGGAATTCAATGGCCAGGGCTCCGGCGGCCTCGGCGTCATGTCGCTCATCCGCTCGATCGTGTCGCGCAACGATGGGCCGGGCGGCGTCGATGAGGTTCGCCGCCAGGCTCTGGCTGTCGGCAATCTGGCCAAGAGCCTGTCGGTCGAACGCAGCGGCAAGACTTTTGTCATTTCCGTCAGCGCCGTGACCCAGAACGGCGACAAGTCGGCGCTCATTGCCAATACGACGAGGACCGTCTTCCAGCAGGAAGCCGCCAAATACCAGTCCGACATGGCCGGACGCGCGACGAACGAATTGACGTCCAAGCTCGATGATCTGCGCAAGGGGGTCGAGGCGGCCGAGCGCAAGGTCGAGGATTTCAGGGCCACGCATGGCCTGGTCGACGCGCAAGGCCATCTGATCAGCGACGATCAAATGCTGAAGCTCAACGAGCAGCTCTCGGTCGCCCGCGCCCGCACGCTGGAACTCAATGCCCGGGCAGCGTCGGCGCGTTCGCTGGACGTCAATTCCGTTCTGACCGGCACGTTGCCGGAAGAGATCAACTCCAACGCCATGAGCGATCTGCGCTCGCAATATGCAACGCTGAAGCAGGAGGCCGATCGTGCCGCGGTCCGGCTGGGACCGCGTCATCCAGAACTCCAGGCCCTCGACGCCCAGATCGCCGGCGCGCGCGAGCGCATCGCGGCTGAACTGCGCCGTATCGCCTCTTCGCTGCAGGTCGACTTGAAGCGCGCGGTTCAGCTCGAACAGGACCTCGCTTCCCGGCTGGCCCAGGCAAAGGTCCAAAGCGGCGAGGTCAACAGCGACCTGGTTGCCCTGCGGGAGCTGGAGCGCGAGGCCACAGCCAAGCGTTCCGTCTACGAACAATATCTCTTGCGCGCCAAGGAGACTGGTGAACAGACGGGCATCAACACGACCAACATCAATGTGATCACTCCCGCCCAGGCTCCACTCGAGCCAAATGGACCCTCACGGGCCTTGGTGGCGCTGGCCGGCCTGCTGCTTGGCCTTGCCGCCGGGGTTGGCCTCGGCGCTCTGCGTGGCACCTATGACAGCCTGCGCGAGACGGCAAGCGCGCGCTCACGCCGAGAGCGCAAGGTGGATGAACGCAAGTTGGGTGACCAGAGAGCGCCTCGCGAGGAGCAGGCATTCCGGGCGGAGCCTCCGCCAGAGCCACCGATGGCGGCAGCGCCTGTGCCGCCGCCGCCCGCACCACCGCCGCCGGTCACGCGGACCGAGGCCGCTCCCGCCGAAAGCTCCGGGAGGATCGGCGCACTTATGTCGAGACTGCGCAAGGCCATGTCCCGCAAGCCGTCCGCCGAAGCCGACGACGACATCTCCAGCGGGTTCGGCCTGCCCGCCTTCGCCGACAACGGACGGCCTGTCAACGCTCCGTTATTTCCTGGCCATCCGGAGTCCGGTTTCGGGCCTCGGCAGGCGCCCGGCCTGGATTATTCGCAGTCACCCTTCCAGCCGGGCCCCGATGCGGGGTATGGGCAGCGGATGACCTTGCCTTCGCGCTCGCCCCTGATGCCGCAACAGGCAACGTACCCGGCTCCCCCGTTTCCGTCCTCTCCCTATGCACAGCCGTTGGGCTACCCCCAGGCGCAGCCCTGGTCGCAAGCGGGCCATCCCTCCACGCAAAGCTCAGCGGGACCTTATGCGGCGCAGATGCCGTATCCGCCGCCGCCCGCTCCGGCGCAGCCACCGGCCGCCCCGCCCGCGAGGCCGACCCCGGTCGAGGAGGGTGGCGAACAAGCATCGGTCGAAGAGATTCGCGCCAGCCTGCGTGAATTCCGCGAAGCGGTCCGCGAACTCACGGAAAACCGCACCCGCCGCCGCTACTTCTGAACCATCAGATAGGCTGCGGAGGCCGAACAAAACCGTGCCGGTTTCGCGTAAACGGCATGGGAAGGCGCTTTGACGGGATTGCGAGCTTGTATTTTCGTGACAATGCCGCGCTGCAGATTGCCTGCGCTGCGGCATTATGTTCTCGAAGCGGCGTTGGGCGGAACGATGTTGAGGGTGGCATGGCCGAAGTGATTGACGGAAAAAGCGTTGCCGAAGACGTGGTGCGGACGGTCAAGGCGCTGACCGCCGAGCTGGTCGCCAAGGGCCAGGCCAAGCCAGGCCTGGCCGTCGTCATCGTCGGCGAGGATCCGGCGAGCCAGGTCTATGTCGCCTCCAAATCCCGTACCGCCAAGGAATGCGGCTTTCATTCGCTTCAGCACACGCTGCCGGCGGAAACGTCCCAAGAGGCGCTGCTCAAGCTTATCGCCGAACTCAACGCCGATCCTGAAATCAACGGCATCCTGGTCCAGCTTCCGCTGCCCGCCCATGTCGATGCCGGCAAGATCATCCAGGCGATCGCACCGCACAAGGACGTCGACGGGTTCCATTTCATCAATGTCGGCAAGCTGGGCACTGGTGAACTCGACACGGCCTTCGTTCCCTGCACGCCCGCCGGCTCGATGCTTTTGATCGAGCGCGTGCGCGGCAAGGATCTGTCCGGCCTCAACGCCGTTGTCGTCGGCCGCTCCAACATCGTCGGCAAGCCGATGGCCAATCTGCTGCTTGCCGCCAACTGCACCGTCACCATCGCGCATAGCCGCACCAAGGACCTGCCGGCGCTTGCCCGCACGGCCGACATCCTGGTCGCCGCTGTCGGCAGGCCAGAAATGATCAGGGGTGACTGGGTCAAGCCTGGCGCCACCGTCATCGATGTCGGCATCAACCGCATTCCCGCGCCTGAGAAAGGCGAGGGCAAGTCGCGTCTCGTCGGCGATGTCGCCTATGCCGAAGCGGCAAAGGCGGCCGGCGCGATCACCCCGGTGCCCGGCGGTGTCGGGCCGATGACCATTGCCATGTTGATGGCCAATACGTTAGCTTCGGCCTACCTGGCGGCCGGATTGAAGCGGCCTTCCTTCTGAGCCCGGGTTGACCCTGAAAGCCGCAGCTTTGCCGAACCCCACTATTTCCCCGGAACGGCCGGTCACGAATGATCCCGTTCAAGGCGGCCGGCAGTTCGCTTTCCTGCTGGTCGACAAGTTTTCCATGTTCTCGCTGGCCGCCGCGATCGATACGTTCCGATCGGCGAACCGCCTGCTTGGCCGCGACTTCTACGGCTGGACAACTGTGTCGGCCGATGGTGACCCGGTGATGGCTTCCAACGGCCTGCCGCTCAAGATCGACTACGCCGTCGCCGACCTGCCGCCGGTCGATATTCTCTTCGTCTCGGTCGGCTTGACGACGGAATTTCCGGGCAAGAGCAAGGTTCTGGCCGCCTTGCGCAGCTGGGGCCGGCGCGGCAACGCGCTTGGTGCCTTGTCGGTCGGATCCTACCTGCTGGCCGAGGCCGGCCAGCTCGAAGGCTATCGCTGCACCATCCATTGGGAAAACCGCGCCGGCTTCGTCGAGCGCTTTCCCGACATCAACTGCACGGGCAACGTCTTCGAGATCGACCGCAAACGCTACACCTGCGCCGGCGGCACCACCTCGATCGATCTGATGCTGGAGATCGTGCGTGGCGATTTCGGCTCCAACCTCGCCAATGGCGTCGCCAACCAGTTCCAGCACGAGCGCATCCGCTCCGCTGGAGACCGCCAGCGCGTCGGGCCGGAGCGTGACCTCACCGGCAAGTCGGAGAAGTTGCGACGCATCGTCGAATTGATGGCCGACCATCTCGACGAGCCGCTGTCGGCGGTACAGCTCGCCAAGTCGGCGGGCCTCTCGGTGCGCCAGGTGGAGCGGCTGTTTCTGCGCCATCTCAACGTCACGCCGGGGCGCTACTACATGCGGCTGCGGCTGGAGCGCGCGCGCGAATTGCTGCGCCAGACCAACATGCCGATCCTCGACGTGGCGATCGCGACCGGCTTCACCTCGCATTCCTATTTTGCCCAGAGCTATCGGCTGCAGTTTGGCCGCCCGCCCTCGGAAGAGCGCCGCACGACATACTGAATTGGGTACGCACGGGCCCTATGCGAGCTATCGCTGATAGCGGTGGCTTGTGTCCCTGCACGCGCTCAAATAGCTTCGGCCAGCGGACGGGGTGGCTAACTCAGGAGATTTCGATGGCGATACTTGCGCGGAGCGTCGCTGCGGCGTTCCTCCTGTTTTTCATGACGACGTTCGGCTTTGCCGCCAACAAGGTCATCATCATCCTCGACGCGTCGGGATCGATGTGGGCGCAGATCGACGGAAAGCCCAAGCTCGAAATCGCCCGCGAATCGCTGAGGACCGTGCTTCAATCGGTTCCCGCCGACGACGAGATCGGCTTCATGGCCTATGGCCATCGCGAAAAAGGCAGCTGCGACGACATCCAACTGATCGTGCCGCCCCAGGCGGGCTCGGCAAGCGCCATCTCGGCAGCCGCCGACAGCATGAAGTTCCTCGGCAAGACGCCGCTGACGGCAGCCGTCAAGCAGGCGGCCGAAGCGCTGAAATACACCGAGGACAAGGCAACTGTCGTTCTTATCACCGATGGGCTCGAAACGTGCGGCGGCGACCCTTGTGCGCTGGGCAAGGAACTCGAAGCCTCCGGCGTCGATTTCACCGCCGACGTCGTCGGCTTCGGCCTGACCGCCGACGAAGGCAAGCAGATTGCGTGCCTCGCCGACAACACCGGCGGCAAATACATCCAGGCTTCCGATGAGAAGGCGCTGCAGGAGGCGCTGGTCGAGACCGTCGCGGCACCGGCGCCCGAGCCAGCACCAGCCCCCGCTCTGGCGCCAGCGCCCGAGCCGGCAAAGCCCGAGTTCAATTTCATGCCGACAGTGGTGCTGGCCGAGGGCGGCGATCCTGTCACCGACGGCAATGCCTGGGAAGTCTACAAGGCCAAATCGGACGGCACGCGCGGCGACAACCTCACCACCGAATACGGCGACTACAAAGCCAATCTGGAACCGGGCGACTACATCGTCGTCGCGCGCGACGGTGAGGCCAAGACGGAGCAGAAGATCAAGATCGTCTCGGGCCAGGTCTACAAGCCGCTGTTCACCTTGAATGCCGGCACGCTCATCCTGCATCCGCGTCCGAGCCAGGGTGCCGATGTGGCCAGCGGGGCGGCTGTCGTGATCGCCTATCCGGGCGTCGACAACCCTCCAACCTATTATGGAGACACGAAAGTCGTGTTGCCGGCCGGCGACGAGAAAGTGACCGTCACGATCGGACAGGGCGTGGTCACCGAAACGATCCTGCTTGCCGCGGGCAGGGTGATCGACAAGGACATCATCGTCGGCGTCGGCCATGTCGTTGCCAACGCATACTATGTGGCCGGCGGCGACAAGGCTGACGGCTCAGGCACCGGCTTCAAGGTGCTCAAGGCCAAGAAGAAGATCGATGGCACCCGCGACGAGGTCACCTATGCCTATGGCCCCGACAGCAAGTTCGATCTGCCGCCCGATGACTATGTGCTGATCGCGACGGTCGATCTCGCCATCGTGGAACAGCCTTTCAGCGTCAAGGTCGGCGAGTTCCAGGACCTCAAGGTCGCCATGAATGCCGGCGTGCTGGCAATCACGGCGCCCGGCACCTCCAAGATCGAGATCTTCGAGACGAAGAAGGACATCAATGGCAATCGCAAGTCGATCGGCTATGCCTATGACGAGAAGTATCAGGCCGCGATAGCGGCCGGCGATTACGCCGTGGTTTCGGAGAAGTCGGACAACAGCAAGAAGGAAGGCGCCGTGACCGTGAAGGCCGGAGAGCGGGTTGAACTGACGGTGCAATGAGGATTGCGATTTCGACCGGCAAAAAGGGCGGCCACGAGCCGCCCTTTTTCATGCCGGACAGAATGCGTCAGGCAGTGCCGAACGCGCTGGCGCCGTGATCGGCGCGGCCCACCAATTGGCGGAAGCCGGCGAACAACTCGCGTCCGAAGCCGAATTCATTGCCGATGAGATCGACTTCGGCTGTGCGGCGCAGCGCGAATTCGGTGCCTGGCACCAGCACTTCCAGCGTGCCGGCATCGGCGTCGAGGCGGATGATGTCGCCGTCATGGATCCGCGCGATCGGCCCGTCCTCGACCGCTTCCGGCGTCACATGGATTGCCGCCGGCACCTTGCCGGAGGCACCCGACATGCGCCCATCGGTGACCAGCGCCACGCGCTGGCCGCGATCCTGCAGGATGCCGAGCACGGTGGTCAGCTTGTGCAGTTCCGGCATGCCGTTGGCCTTCGGACCCTGGAAGCGGATGACGGCGATGAAGTCGCCGGTGAGTGTGCCCGCCTTGAAGGCGTCGTTCAGCCCCTGCTGGCTGTCGAACACCTTGGCCGGCGCTTCGATGATACGCCGCTCCGGTTTGACCGCCGATGTCTTGATGACGGCGTGGCCGAGATTGCCCGCCAGCACCTTCAGACCGCCCGTCGCTTGGAAGGCCTTGTTGAACGGCGCCAGCACCTTTTCGTCGCCGCTTGCGCGCGGCGAAGCCTCGCGCAGCACACCGCCGTCGGCGCCGAGCTTTGCCTCGACCGCGTACGGCCGCAGGCCTTCGCCCCACACCGTCTGCACATCCTCGTGCAGGACGCCTTCGTCGAGCAGTTCGCGGATCAGGAAGCCGAGGCCGCCGGCTGCATGGAAATGATTCACGTCGGCAAGTCCGTTCGGATAGACCCGTGCCAACAGAGGCACCGCTTCCGAGAGGTCGGAAATATCCTGCCAGGTCAGCGCGATGCCGGCGGCGGCGGCCATGGCGATCAGGTGGATGGTGTGGTTGGTCGAGCCGCCGGTGGCATGCAGGCCGACGACGCCATTGACGAACGAACGTTCGTCGATCATCCGCCCGACCGGCGTATAGGCGTTGCCGAGCGCGGTGATCGCCAGTGCCCGTTTCGTCGCTTCGCGGGTCAAGGCGTCGCGCAGGGGCGTGCCGGGGTTGACGAAGGACGCGCCCGGCGTGTGCAGGCCCATGATCTCCATCAGCATCTGGTTGGAGTTCGCCGTCCCGTAGAAGGTGCAGGTGCCCGGCCCGTGATACGACTTGGACTCGGCTTCCAGGAGTTCGGCGCGTCCTGCCTTGCCCTCGGCATAGAGCTGGCGGACCTTGGCCTTCTCATCGTTGGGCAGGCCTGTCGTCATCGGGCCGGCAGGAATGAACACCGCCGGCAGATGGCCGAAGGTTAGTGCGGCGATCACCAGACCCGGGACGATCTTGTCGCAGACGCCGAGATAGACGGCGGCGTCGAACATGTTGTGCGACAGGCCGATCGCGGCTGCCATGGCGATCACGTCGCGCGAAAACAGCGACAGCTCCATGCCGGGCTGGCCTTGGGTCACGCCATCGCACATCGCCGGCACGCCGCCCGCGACCTGGGCGATGCCGCCCGCCTCGCGCGCGGCCTCCTTGATCAGGGCAGGGAAGGTCTCGAAGGGCTGATGCGCCGACAGCATGTCGTTGTAAGAGGTGATGATGCCGAGATTGGGCACCTTGTCGGCACCGAGCGCCAGCTTTTCCGAGGGGCTGCAGACCGCGAAGCCATGGGCAAGGTTGCCGCAGGACAGCACCGACCGGTTGGCGGTCTGGTTCGACGCTTCGGCGATACGGCTGAGGTAGCGCTCCCGGCCCGGTTTGGAGCGCTGGCGTATCCGTTCGGTGATGGCTTCGATGTCTCGTCTTGCGGTCATGGGATCAGGTCCTTTCAGGCGAGGTCCCGGAAACATCCTCCCGCCGTTGCCGGGACCACTTGTAAACTTGAAATCAGGGCGCCCAGAAAACCTCCACGGGCTTGGGCGATGCGTCGAGCACGGCACGGATCGGCTTTCGCGGCCCGGACGCGGCCGCGCCGTCGAAGGCGGTGCGCTTGTCCTCGCCCTCGATGTGCAGCGCGATGAAACCGGCGTCGATGATCCGCGCCAGGGTCAGGGTCAGCCGAGGCTCACCCGCACTTGCGGCGTGAACCGGCAGGATGATCCTGTCCGAGGCGGGGTCGAGCAGCTTCGGCAGATCGTCGGCGTCGGGAAAGAAGGAGGCGGTATGGCCGTCAGGCCCCATGCCGAGGATCACGACATCGAGCGGCCAGGGCAGGGATCGCAGGGCCGCATCGTCGGATGCCGCAGCATCCTCGATGCCGACCGCCTCGTGGTAGAGCGGAACGAAGCGGGCCGCCTTGGCCGCGTTCTGCAGCAGGTTGGCGGCAACCAGCCCGGCATTGGATCGCGGCGAGGAGGCCGGCACGAAACGTTCGTCGACCAGCGTCACGATCACCTTATCCCAGGCGATCGGCGCCGCGGAGAGCGCGGCAAAGAACTTTGCTGGTGTCGTGCCGCCGGAGACCGCCAGCAGTGCCGT
Organism: Mesorhizobium sp. BR115XR7A; assembly: GCF_020165315.1. Lineage (NCBI taxonomy): Bacteria > Pseudomonadati > Pseudomonadota > Alphaproteobacteria > Hyphomicrobiales > Phyllobacteriaceae > Mesorhizobium > Mesorhizobium sp. BR115XR7A. The sequence continues at coordinate 190,161 of NZ_JAIUHW010000008.1, read as the reverse complement.
GCCGCGCCCGGCGATCGCCTTGGTCAGGGTATCGGCGACGCGGCCAGCCAGCGCCGAGGCCAGTTGCGGACGGTCGGGAAAAGCGTTCCAGTTGTAGCTGGCGCTGTTCAATTGCTCTCGTGCCATGTCCGCCCGTCACGTTCGATCAGTGCTATCGAGGCCGACGGCCCCCATGTGCCTGCCGTATAGCCCTGCGCTTCCTGCTTGGCGCCTTCCCAGGCATTCTGGATCGGGTCGATCCACTTCCAGGCGGCTTCCACCTCGTCGCGGCGCATGAACAGCGTCTGGTTGCCGCGGATGACATCCATGATCAGCCGTTCATAGGCGTCGGGCGCGCGGCCGTCGAAAGACTGCGCGAAACTCATGTCGAGCGAGATCTGGCGCAGCCGCATGCCGCCCGGGCCTGGGTCCTTGATCATGATGAACTGCTTGACGCCTTCGTCCGGCTGCAGCCGGATGACCAGCTGGTTGGCAAAGATCGGCCCCGCGCCGCTGTCGCCGAAGATCGAATGCGGGATCGGCTTGAACTCGATGACGATTTCCGAAACCCGGGTCGCTAGCCGCTTTCCGGTCCTGAGATAGAACGGAACGCCGGCCCAGCGCCAGGTGCCGATCTCGGCCTTGATGGCGACGAAGGTCTCGGTGTTGCTGTCCTTGCCGAGTTCCTCGACATAGCCTTTCACCGGTCCCCCGGCCGAGGCGCCGGCGCGGTACTGGCCGCGCACGGTGTGCTTCGGCGCCTCGTTGCCGTTGATGCGCTTCAGCGCCCGCAGCACCTTGAGCTTCTCGTCGCGCACCGCGTCGGCGTCCATCGACGAGGGCGCTTCCATGGCGACGAGGCAAAGCAGCTGCAGCATGTGGTTCTGCACCATGTCGCGCAGCGCACCGGCCTTGTCGTAGTAGGTGACGCGGTCTTCCAAGCCCACGGTCTCGGCGACGGTGATCTGCACGTGGTCGATGTGGGCGGAATTCCACAGCGGCTCGTACAGCGCATTGGCAAAGCGCAGCGCCATCAGGTTCTGCACCGTCTCCTTGCCGAGATAGTGGTCGATGCGGAAAATCTGGCTTTCGTGGAAGTCGTCGCCGACCAGGTCGTTGAGCGCCTGCGCTGAGGCAAGATCGCGGCCGATCGGCTTCTCCAGCACGATGCGCGAATTCGGCGTGATCAGATTGTGCTCTTTGAGCTTGTGCGAGATGTCGCCGAACAGCGCCGGCGCCACGGCCAGGTAAAAGGCGCGGATGTGGTCACTTTCGCCGATCGCCTTTTTCAGCTTGTCGAAGCCGGCGCCGCTCGTTGCATCGGCCGGGACGTAGGAAAGCCGGGCGAGGAAGGTCTTCAACTCCTTGGCATCGATATCGGCCGGCTTGACATGGTCCGAAATCGCCTGCTTGGCGAAAGCCTGGAACTCCTCGTCGCTCATTTTCGAGCGCGACGTGCCGATGATGCGCGTCGGCTCGGAGAATTGATGGTCGCGCTGGCGATAGTAGAGCGACGGCAGCAGCTTGCGTTCCGACAGGTCGCCGGTACCACCGAAAATGATGAAGTCGAAAGGGTCGACGGGGATGATCTGGCTGGTCATGGTCTGTCCGCTTTGACGCCGGTCGCAAATACGCGGCTGATATATTCTAATCGATTTAAATTTTCCAGTGCCATGGTGTCACATCGAGGACCAACTGCTGGATTTTGCGTCGGTCCACGTGTGCGCTTGACACTGGCGCCGCCGGGAGGCTTGTCGGTGAACGAAGACTCCGGAAGCTTTCGCAGTTGCAGCATAGAACGTGAATGTGACGAAAGCTAAGGGAGAAATCGGCGCGCCTTGCGGCATCGATTGCATCGGTCGCCAGCCCTTGTGCAAGCTGTGCAGTCATATCGAGGAAGTCCATGAGCGGGAAAAGCATGCGTCTGGAAAACAAGGTCGCCATTATCACCGGTGCGGCATCGGGCTTCGGCGAAGGCATGGCCAAGCGCTTCGCGGAAGAGGGCGCCAGGGTCGTTGTCGCCGATCTCAACGCCAAGGGTGCGAAACGCGTCGCCGATGAGATCGGCGAGGCGGCAATCTGGACGCAGACCGACGTTTCGTTGCGCTCCGAGTTCGACGAGATGGTCTATGCCGCCAAAAGCGCCTTCGGCCGTGTCGACATCATGGTCAACAATGCCGGGTTCACCCATCGCAATGGCGACATGCTCAAGGTCGACGAGGAAACCTTCGACCTGATCACATCAGTCAACATGAAGGCGATCTATCACGCCGCCCTTGCGGTGGTACCGATCATGGAGCGGCAAGGTGGTGGTGTCATCCTGACCACGGCCTCCACCGCGGGCCTGCGGCCGCGGCCCGGCCTCACCTGGTACAATGCCTCGAAGGGTTGGGCGATCACCGCCACCAAGTCGATGGCGGTGGAACTCGCGCCCAGGAACATCCGCGTCAACTGCCTTTGCCCGGTCGCCGGTGAAACCGGCATGCTTGAAAAATTCATGGGCGCCGACACGCCCGAGATCCGCGAGGCATTCCGCGCCTCGATCCCGCTCGGGCGGCTGTCGACCCCGCTCGATATCGCCAACGCGGCTCTATGGCTGGCCTCGGACGAGGCCGCTTTCATCACCGGGGTCGCGCTGGAGGTCGATGGCGGGCGCTGCATCTGAACGCGGCGATCGTCGGATATTACGTGCCGGGCTTGACGTAGCTCTTGTACACCCAGCCGTGCTTGCCGTTGTAGACGATCTCGCACCACTGCTTGCAGCCCATCAGTTGCACCGAGGTCCGGGCAGGGACCGTGCCGATGGGGGTGGCCCCCTTCTTCGGAGCACTGCGCATGGTCACAGCCCTGAGAATACGGCCGTTGCCTGTCGCCGCCACCTTGCGCGGCTTCGCTTTGGCTGCGTTGTCCTCGCCTTGTGCATTCGCGGGTTTTTGGTCCGGTGCTTGCGGCTGCGTCTCCGGAATGGCGGCGGTCTGCGCGCCATCGGGATTGCTGCTATTGGCAGGCGGGCTCGGCGCGGCGACCTTGGCAAGCTCGTCGGTGGCATCGGTATCGGTAGGCGATTGGGCGAATGCCGCCGCTGTTTTGTCTGGCGCCGGCTCGGGCTGCTTGGCTACCTGGCTGGGAGCCGCCGTTTGATCGGGATCAGTTGCCGCGGCAGCCTTCGGCTGCGCCCCTGTCCAGCGGGGATCATTGGCAGCAAGCGCTGGTATGTCCACCGCCGCCGCTGCCTTGGTCGGTGACACCTGGCTGGACTTGCGCTCCATCTGCGGCGTCACGGCCGCCGCCGTCACCGTCGTCCCCGAGGAGGGAACTTTCGTCGTCTTCACCGGAATGGTCGGAATGCTCTGCTCGGGACTGGCGGCTGCTTGCCTCTCGCCGGTCGGCAACGCCAGCCAGAGCGCCACTGCGGCAACGCCAAGCAGTGCCGCGGTGCCTATTGCCGCGATAACCAGGTGCGAGTTCGAACGGACTCCCTGCCAGAATGACGGGCGCATGTCATAGCCGAACTGCATGGCGAAGCGCCGACGTTCCGGAGCACCGAAACTGAAGGGCTCTCTCACTCTTGCCACCTCCATAAGCGGGCCGGTGTTCTTTCGATCAAATATCGCAAGTCACGCGTTCGATCAGCATCGGTCCCAAAACGCGGGCGGGCCCGCAACAATCCCCGAACAATCGCCCAGATGCGGACCTTTCGCCCGCGATTGTGGCGTCAGTACGCCATTAGCAAGGATTCTGCGCTTTTGCCCGCAATTCCGCAATGTGTCGCCCGGGCAACAAATATTACATGGATATTACAATATTACATGAGTTCGTGATCGCAGGGATAGCGGTGATCCGATCGCAGCCTAAGCACGTCGTGTCGAAAAGTCTCCACAACGCACTTGGATCTTGTTGTGCATGTCGTTCTTCCCAAAGGTCACTTTGCGCGACGCATTAGATCCTGTCCCGCAGCGCAAACCAGTTGAGCGCAAGGAAAAGCAGCGGCGCCCGGAACCGGCGGCCGCCAGGAAATGGCGGGATTTTCAGGTCCTCAATCAGCTTCAGCCGGTCGCGGTTGCCGGTGATGGTTTCGGCATAGAGTTTGCCGAAGAAGTTCGACAGCATGACGCCGTGACCGGAATAGCCGCCGGCTGAGATCACATTCGGCATCACTTCGCGCACGAATGGCTTCCTCGGCACCGTGATGCCGACATAGCCGCCCCAGCCATGGGTGATCTCGACATCGCTGAGCGCCGGATAGAGCTCCGCGATCTGGCGGCGAATGTGGATATGGATATCTTTGGGATCGTTGACGCCATAGACCTCGCGTCCGCCGAACAGCAGCCGTCCATCCCTGGATTTGCGGAAATAGCGCACGACGAAGCGGGAATCGTCGACCGATTCGCCCCCCGGCAACACGTTCGAATCCGACCTCAGCGGCACGGTCGCGCCGATGAAGGATCCGATCGGCATGATGTGCGCGGCACTCACCGGCTCGAGCGTGCCGCCATAGGCGTTGACCGCGATCAGGCATTTTTGCGCCGAGATCGTCCCTCTCGGCGTGGAGACCCTGACCTTGCCGCCTGCCGAGACGATGCCGGTCGATGGCGTCCCTTCGAACAAGTGGGCGCCAGCTTGTGCCGCCGCCCGCGCCGTGCCGATCACCAGCTTCATCGGATGGATATGCCCGGTGCCGGTGTCGCGCGTGCCGCCGAAATAAGCGCTCGAGCCCAGCCGATCCGCCGTCTCCTTCGCATCCATGAAGGAGATGTGCGGGTACGAGAAGCGGCCGGCCATGATTTCGGCATGCGCCTTGTAGTCGTCCACATAGCGCGGCTTGTGCGCGACCGAGAGCTGGCCCGGCATGTAGTCGATATCGATCTGGTTGAGGGCCGCGAAGTCGAGCAGATGCGCTTTCGCCTCTTCGGCGAGATCGAACAGCGCCCTGGCGCGGGACAGACCGTATTCTGCCTCCAGGTCCTCGGCCCAGGCACGCTGCCCGGTGCCGAGCTGGCCGCCATTGCGCCCGGAAGCGCCGTCGCCAAAACGATATGCTTCGATCAGGACAACGCTGGTACCGGCCTTGGCCAAATGCGTCGCTGCCGACAGGCCGGTAAACCCGCCGCCGATAATAACGACGTCGCAGGTCCGATCACCGTCGAGCGTTGGATATTCGGGCCGCGGCCCAGCCGTGTCCTCATACCAGGACCGGCCGGGGGAAATGGGGGATTGGTAGTTCATGATGCTCACAGGGCAGTAGGGCAGTAGGGCAGTAGGGCAGTAGGGCAGTAGGGCAGTAGGGCAGTAGATAAACTACTCGGGTGACAATTTGCGGATTAGAAGCCGCAAGAGCGTTCCCACACTCTCGCTGCGGTTCATCAGCGGTTGGGCTATCTCATGCGAGGTGATGCCGACGCGTTGCGCGATCAGCAGATGGGTCTCCAATTCTTTGAGTGATCCTTGCGCAATCCTGAGAAATTGCTGATAGGAAGCCCGGCTTTCCCGTCCGTAACCCTCAGCTATGTTGGCGGGCACGGAGGTGGCTGCCCTGCGTAGCTGAGCCGTCACGCCATAGAGTTCTTCTTTCGGCCAGGCTTTTGTCGCCTCGTAGACTGATACTGCTAGGTCCATGGCCTGCTGCCAGACGATCAGATCCCTGTACGATTCGATCTTCGCCATCGTCTGCCACCCCCCTTACTGCCTTACTGCCTTACTGCCCTACTGCCTTACTCCCCTAAACATTCAGCAGCAGATATTCCCGCTCCCACGGACTGATCACTTCCATGAACGTTTCGAATTCCGCCCGCTTGATCGCCGCATAGGTGGCGGCGAAGGACTTGCCCAGCAATGCGCAGAGTTCCTCGTCGCCTTCGAACAGGTCGACGGCTTCGAGCAGGCTGCGCGGCAGGTCGATCTCGTGCGCGTTGGCGGTGGTCAGTACGGGAGGCTCGGCCTTGATCTTCCTGGTGATGCCGATCAGCCCGCAGGCAAGCGAAGCCGCCAGCGCCAGATAGGGATTGGCATCGGAGGACGGGATGCGGTTTTCAACGCGCCGCGCCGCTGGATCGGAACGCGGCACGCGGAACGCCGTGGTGCGGTTGTCGTAGCCCCATTTGTTGTTGACCGGGGCAGAGGCCGCCTGCGTCAGCCGCCGGTAGGAATTGACGTAGGGCGCGAACATAACCAGCGCATTCGGCACATGCTTCTGCATGCCGCCGATGAAATGGAAGAAATCCTCGGTCTCCGAACCATCCTCGGCCGAAAAGATGTTCCTGCCCGTCTTCTTGTCGACGATCGACTGATGGATATGCATGGCGGAGCCCGGCTGGCCCTGAATCGGCTTGGCCATGAAGGTCGCGTAGATCTCATGCTTGAGCGCGGCTTCACGAATGGTGCGCTTGAACATGAACACCTGGTCGGCGAGCTCGATCGGGTCGCCGTGGCGCAGATTGATCTCGAGCTGGCCGGCGCCCTCTTCGTGGATGAGCGTGTCGATCTCCAGGCCCTGGCTTTCGGAGAAATGGTAGATGTCGTCGATCAGTTCGTCGAACTCGTTGACGCCGGCGATCGAATAGCCGGCGCCGCCGCCGATCGCGCGCCCCGAGCGGCCGACAGGCGGGGTCAGGGGATAGTCCGGGTCCGGATTCTTGCGCACGAGGTAGAACTCGATTTCGGGTGCCACGACCGGCTTCAGCCCAAGCTTGTCATAGGCCGCCAGCACGCGCTTCAGCACATTGCGCGGCGTGAACTCGACCGAGCGGCCGTCCTGGTGGACGAGGTCGCAGATGACGGCGGCCGTTGGGTCTTCCTCCCAGGGCACCACGGTCAATGTCGACAGGTCCGGCATCAGCTTGAGGTCGCCGTCGTCTTCCGGATAGTGAAAGCCGTTACCGTCCTCCGGATAGCCGCCGGAAATCGTCGTCATGAAGACCGCCGAAGGCAGCGCCAGTGAGGTGTTGGAAGTGAATTTCTTCGACGGCATCATCTTGCCGCGCGCCACGCCGGCCTGATCAGGCGTGATGCATTCGATATCCTCGATGCCGCGCCATTCCAGCCAATCGCTGACTTCCTTCCAGTTCTTCACACCTCGCAGGTTTTTCACGAAGGCAGGCGTGCGCGCCCGTCCTCCGCGGCTCGACGGACGGACTTCCTTTTTTGCAGGCGGCATCATTCACCAGATTGGGTTGCGGATTTTCAAGTATAGCCGTGCCGTGCGACCGAAGGGAAGGGGAGCCGCCGCGGGCATTTGCCGTTGCGGGTTGAAAACCGCTTGCCCGTCGGCATAGGTTGGCGTCTTCCCGCACTCGAGAAGCCGGCGATGAGATCCAGCAACGAACTGACCACGATCGGCTTCGATGCCGACGACACGCTTTGGCAGAACGAACGGTTCTTCCGCATGACGGAAAAGCGCTTTGCCGCCATGCTGGCCGATCATGGCGAGGGCGAGCAGATCTCGGCTCGACTGTTGGAAGCCGAGAGGCGCAATCTCGCGATCTACGGTTTCGGCATCAAGGGATTTACGCTCTCGATGATCGAGACGGCGATAGAGGTCACCGACGGGCGCGTGCCGGCTTCCGTCATATCGGAGATTCTCGACGCCGGCCGCGAGATGCTGGGCCATCCGATCGAGCCCTTGCCGCATGCACGCGAGACGGTCGAGAAGCTCGCCGGCACCTTCCGCCTCGTGCTGATCACCAAGGGCGATCTGTTCGATCAGGAGCGCAAGCTGGCCGGCTCCGGGCTGGGCGAGTTGTTCGACGCCGTCGAGATCGTCAGCGACAAGACCGCCGCGACCTATGCGCGCCTATTCGACCGCCATGGCGATGGCCCGGCAAGGAGCATGATGGTCGGCAATTCGCTGAAGTCGGACGTGCTGCCCGCCATCGAGGCCGGCGGCTGGGGTGTCCATGTGCCGCACGAATTGACCTGGGTGCTCGAACATGTCGAGGCGCCGGTCGCCGAGCCGCGTTTCCGCCAGACATCGGATCTCAGCCAATTGCCCGCGCTGGTCGAAAGCATCAACAACAGAGTTTGATCGTAGACCTCCGACTGCTTTTTTTCGCGCAATTCTGGATGGAAAAACGGATCTCGCCTTTTTGGACTCGTTTTTAGCGGCCGGTCAGGCGATCGATGACCGGTTGCAGCCGTTCGGGCGTGATCGGCTTGGCCACCACCGCGTCGACGACATGCGCCAGGCCCAGGCTCTCCGGCGTGTCATTCTTGGTTGAAAGCAGGATCACGGGAGGAAGTGCCTTGCCCCCGGCTCGCCGCAACGTGTCGATACTGGACATCAGCGCGTCGCAGTCTTCGTTGTCGGGGCCACCATCGAGGACAACCGCCCCGGGGATAAGCGAACGTAAGGTCTTCACCGCCATTTCAGGCGATTCCGAGATTGGCTTGAGCCCGGAACGCTCGACGATTTTAGACACCACGACGCGATTGATCGGCGACTTCCCGACAACAAGCACCCGCGAAGGATCTCGGATCGTCGCAATGTTTGAACCCCGGGTCACCCGATTCAGATGCGTTGTACTCTCGTCCTCGCCACTCACTGGGCACCCAAGTCGGCCAAGAATCTCACCTCTATTTCAATGCAGAGTTGAATCTGCGGACAATTGGCGTGAGATTGCACCCTATGTCAAGTTGAAATAAAAGACTTCTGAAACCGTCTCCCACACAGTGGATTCAAGCAACAGTACTGTACTGCCCTGTCCATAGCTTGGTTGCGTGAAAATAAAATTCACCTACGCATACGCGGCGCGGGCAAATGGCCGGTTGTAGCGCTTCCGGGTCAGCCATGGCTTTGTTGTGTAACGATCACCGGGATCAGCAGGTCGCCCCAATTGCCGTCGCCGCCATGGTGCCTCGCGGAGCGCACGAGCTCCACCGAGACGCCCGCCTCGACCGCCTTCATCACCGATTGGTTGAGCCTGTGCAGGTCGTTGGCCAGCATGCGGATTGTCGCCTGCTGGTCGACGCTCATCGTGGTCGATTGCTCTTCGGCCCGTTCCTTGACGCGGCTTATCGATGCCATTGGTCTTCTCCTGTGTCTGAGGCCCTGTTGGGCGTTTCCTCTGTATTTCCTGGTCGCTATTCCGCGGCCGGCTTGAACTGCGCGTGCTCGGTCGATTCATGCATGGCCGTGGTCGACGACCGGCCGCCGGTGATCGCCATAGAGACCGCGTCGAAATAGCCGGTGCCGACCTCGCGCTGGTGCTTGGTCGCGGTATAGCCATTGGCTTCCGCCGCGAATTCCGCTTCCTGCAACTCGGAATAGGCCGCCATCTGCCGCGCCTTGTAGCCGCGGGCGAGTTCGAACATGCCGTAGTTGAGCTGGTGGAAGCCGGCCAGCGTGATGAATTGGAACTTGTAGCCCATGGCGCCCAGTTCCCTCTGGAACTTGGCGATCGTGGCGTCGTCGAGATTCTTCTTCCAGTTGAACGACGGCGAGCAATTGTAGGCGAGCAGCTTGCCTGGATGGTGCCTGCGCACCCCCTCGGCGAATTTCTTGGCCTGCGCCAGGTCGGGCTTCGAGGTCTCGCACCAGATCAGGTCGGCGTGCGGCGCATAGGCAATGGCCCGCGCGATGCAAGGCTCGATGCCGTTCCGGACCTGGTAGAAGCCTTCCACCGTGCGGCCGGCATCATAGTCGACGAAGGGCTGGTCGCGCTCATCGATATCGGAGGTCAGCAGCTTTGCAGCTTCCGCGTCCGTGCGTGCCACGACCAAGGTGGGCGTGGCCATCACGTCGGCCGCGAGCCGCGCCGCGTTGAGGTTGCGGATATGCGCCGCGGTCGGGATCAGCACCTTGCCGCCGAGATGGCCGCACTTCTTCTCCGACGCCAACTGGTCCTCGTAATGGACGCCAGCGGCACCGGCCTCGATGAACGCCTTCATGATCTCGAAGGCGTTGAGCGGACCGCCGAAGCCGGCTTCCGCGTCGGCAACGATCGGCGCGAACCAGGTCTCGACAGAAAGCCCCTTGCCTTCGGAGGTTTCGATCTGGTCGGCGCGCTGCAGCGTGCGGTTGATGCGCTTGACCAGTTCGGGCGCCGCATTGGCCGGATAGAGCGACTGGTCCGGATACATCGCCGAGGCGGTGTTTGCGTCGGCAGCGACCTGCCAGCCCGACAGGTAGATCGCCTTCAGCCCGGCGCGCACCTGCTGCATCGCCTGGTTGCCGGACATGGCGCCGAGCGCGTTGACGAAGTCCTCCTCGTGGATAAGCTTCCACAGCCGGTTGGCGCCCATTTCGGCAAGGCTCTGACGAATCTGCACCGAACCGCGCAGCCGCTTCACGTCCTCCGGCGAATAGGGACGTTCAATGCCGTCGAAGCGACCTTCAGGCGCCGAGGGGACGAGGTTGTAAAAATCAGTCATTGGTCACTCCGAAGATTTCTGCACAGCCAATTCTCGGGCGGCTTCTATGTGACTGAATTTACATTTTGGCGCCGCATGAGCTAGAAAAATCAGCAGAACCGAGTGGATATAACGGAAAATCTGTGTTGTGTTTGACAGCAAGGCACTGTAAATTTGTCAATCCTGTAAAGCGAAGAGAGGCGGGATGCAGCGGGCGGCGTGTAAACTCCTGTCAAGAATTGGCGATGGCTGACCAGAAGATTTTCGCTGGGCCGCGCATCCGCCGCATCCGTGGCGCCAAGGGCCTGACCCAGACGGCGATGGCCGAGGGGCTCGGCATCTCGCCGTCCTACCTCAACCTGATCGAGCGCAACCAGCGGCCGCTGACGGTGCAATTGATCCTGAAGCTCGCCTCCGTCTACAAAGTCGATCCGCATGAGCTTCAGGGCGAGGCAAGGGGATCGGTCGCTGCCCTCAAGGAGGTGTTCACCGATCCGCTGCTGGTCGGCGAACTGCCGGGAGACCAGGAATTGATCGAGTTTGCCGAGGCGGCGCCCAACGCCTCCGCCGCGGTGATAAAACTGTTCCGCGCCTATCGCGAGCAAGCCGAGCGGCTGTCCGATCTCAACGAGCTTCTGGCCCGCGAGGGCCGGGCGACCGCCCTCTCTGGCGCCCGCCTGCCGATCGACGAGGTGCGCGAGATTTTCGAGCGGCGACCGAACCATTTCGCCTCGCTCGAGGAAGAGGCCGAGGCGTTCACGTCGGTGCTCGATCCCGGCGACGACCTGTTTGGCGCCTTGAAGGCATGGCTGAAGCGCGAATACGGCATCGTGATCAAGGTTCTGCCGGTCGCCACCATGCCGAACTGGCGCCGCCGCTACGACCGCCACTCGCAGCGCCTGTTTCTGTCCGAGCGTCTGTCGCCGTTCGACCAGTTGCGTGAAGTCGCGATGGAGGCCTGCCTGATCCGCATGTCGGTTGCGATCGCCGGTGAGATCCAGGCACTGAGGCTGACCACGGACGAGGCGCGCCGCCTTGCCCGCTTCGAACTCGGCCGCTACGCCGCCCATGCGCTGATGATGCCCTATCTGCCCTTTCACGCGGCGGCCGTTCGCTCACGCTACGACATTGATGTCCTGCGCTCGCGCTTCGGCGTTTCCTTCGAGCAGGCGGCAAACCGGCTGACCATGCTGCAGCGGCCAGTTGCTTCCGGCGTGCCCTTCTTCATGCTGGAGATCGACAATGCGGGAAACCGCTTCCGCAAGGCCGGCAGCCAGGGCTTTCCGCAAAGCCGCTTCGGCGGGGGCTGTGCCAAGCTTCCCGTGCATGTCGCCTTCACTCAGCCGGGCCAGATATTCGTCGAGGCGGTGGAAATGCCCGACGGCGCCGAGTTCCTGTGCATCGCCCGCACACTGGAGGGGCCGCAAGGCGCGTTCTCCGAACGACCCCGCCGCACGGCACTGCTGCTCGGCTGCGACATCGGCTTTCGCGACGACATCGTCTATGGCACGGTGCTGCCTGGCGCGGCGACCGGCGCGAAGATGGGGGCGGGCACCGTCGCGGCGACGCCTGTCGGCCCCGCCTGCCGGCTTTGCGAGCGCGCCGGCTGCCTGGCGCGCGCCGAGCCGCCGGTGACGCGACCGCTCGGCCTCGACGAGATGGTCACCGGCTTGAGTGCCTTCGACTTCCAGTGATGTCGTGGTGACTTGCCGCGCGAAGAAGAAGACTGCTTCCTACTCAGGAAGACAATAAGCCTTCACGCTAAATATAGCGGATGCAATATTGATTAAGCGTTGCTGTTAAGATATCAACGACAATCTGTGCAGCGATCGGGGGGATTGATGAGCCGGATAGCTCTTTGGCTTGGTTTGGGCCTTGCCCTTTCGGTCTGGCCCGCTCAGGCGGAAAAATCCTCGGATTTTTTTAAATCTTACCAAGGGTACAATGACGACGGCAAGGCTTTCCTGGACAAAATCGAGCCGAAGATCGGCACGGTGGACCTTGCCGAAGGTGTACACCTGACCCTCGGCGATAAGTTCTATTTTCTTAACAAGAAAGACACTGCCTCTGTTTTGACAGAAGCCTGGGGCAATCCTGCCAGTTCCGCTGCCGATTCGGTCGGCATGATCTTTCCGGCCAAATATGATCCCATTGCCGATGGCAATTGGGGCATAGAGTTGCGATGGGAGAAGATAGGCTATGTCGATGATGGCGACGCCGCATCCATCGACTACGGCGAGTTGCTGCGCACCATGCAGGCGGACACATTGTCAGGCAACGATCAAAGGGCAAAGGATGGCTTTCCTCCCATTACCTTGATCGGCTGGGCCTCGCCGCCAGTCTACGACTCGGTCAACAAGCGTTTGCACTGGGCAAAGGAACTGCAATTCGGAGACGATACCGTCCACACGCTCAACTACGACGTCCGTTTTCTGGGTAAGGAGGGCGTTTTTGTGATGAGTTATATCGCTACGGTGGAGCAATTGCCGGAGATAAGGCAAAGCCTGGACGAAGTCCTTGGCCTCGCCGCCTTCAATACCGGCAAGAAATACACTGATTTCATACCCGGCTCCGATACAGTTGCGGCAGTTGGCATTGGTGGCCTCATAGCGGGAAAATTGGCGGCGAAGGCGGGCCTTCTGGCCGTGGCGCTCATTGCGCTGAAGAAATTCGGTTTGATCTTGCTGGTTCCCTTGGCCGGAGTCTGGCGCTTCATTCGCGGCAACAAGCGCACGTCGTAGGCGTCGCCCAAGCGCTGCTGACTGTTGTCGGGCGCGCCGGTAGGGTGCCGGCAGTGCGCCAAACGGAACACTGCACTGGATCACGCCTCGCCAATGCCTTTGCGGTACGCGAACAGGGTACGTTCTTGTCGTCTCCTGCGCATCGTGCCGTCCTCAAAATCTCGACAGTCGCGCCCATGACCGACACCACATCAAGGCAGATCGCCACGTCCGCGGCCATCCCGCCGCGCGAGGAGCGCATCGGCTTCCTTCTGGTGTTCCTGTCGGCACTGATGTGGAGTTTCGGCGGCACCATCGCCCGGTTCATCACGGTCGGCGACAGTTGGACCGTGATATTCTGGCGCTCCGCGTGGGCTGCCGTCTTCCTGCTTTGCTTCATGGTCTGGCGTGACGGCTGGCGCGGCATGCTGAAATCATTCCGCGACATGGGCCTGCCAGGCATTGCGGTGGGGTTCTGCTTCGCCATTGCGTCGACCTCGTTCGTGGTGGCGCTTGCCTATACCACCGTCGCCAATATTCTTTTGATGCAAGCCGGCGTGCCGCTTCTGGCGGCCCTGTTTGCCTGGGCGCTGTTCCGCGAAAAGGTAACCGTCGCGACCTGGATAGCAATCGTCGCCGTCATCGCCGGCGTCGCCATCATGGTGTCTGAATCTGTTGACGGCGCCGTCTCGCCCATAGGCGATGGACTGGCGCTGCTGATCGCGTTCATGTTCTCGATCGCCACCGTCATCACCCGGCGCTTCTCCAGCGTCCGCATGACGCCGGCGACCTGTCTCGGCACGATTCTGGCGGCGGGCTTCGCTGCCTCGCAGGCCTCGACGTTCGCGGTGTCGGCCGGCGACATGGGCCTTCTCCTCGTCTTCGGCGTGGTCAATCTCGGCCTTGGCCTTGCATTCTTCGCCACTGGCGCGCGCTTGATCCCGGCGGCTATCGCGGCGTTGCTCGGCACGTTCGAGCCGATCCTGGGGCCGATATGGGTCTGGCTCATCCATTCCGAGGTGCCGTCCGGGCGCACCATCGTCGGCGGCGCGGTGGTGGTCACGGCGCTGCTTGTCCATATCGGGCTCGAATTCAAGCGCCAGGCGCGGCCTCAGCGGGCTGGGGTCACCGGGGTGCCTTCGCCTAATTGATGCGGGCGCCGAAGCTTTGCCCATTGACAATGTCGCTGCCACCCGGGCAGGCTGGGAACACGGCAACAACAAGACAGGCGTATCTTGCCAAGTCTCCCCGGCGGCCCGATCGAGACCGGACCACATTCTAGTATCTCTGACCGTACGGCGGCGAAAGCTTCTGACGGCATCGCAATTCCTTCCCGCCCCGACCGAGTGGGCGGCCGTCGGCAGCGTGCCGAATGGCGGTCGTCGACCTCTGGAAAGCTCAACAGTCTAAAGCAAATGCCCGGCCGCGCGAGCATGTCGCGACGCGCCGGCAATGGAACACTCACCAAAGGAGAATAGCATGATCCGCAAAGCGCTCTGGCTTTCGGCAACCTCGGTATTTCTGGCGCTTTTGACGCCCGCCGGTCACGCCGCGGACCGCGTCGTCAACGTCTTCAACTGGTCGGATTACATCGACAGTTCGATCATCGATGATTTCACCAAGAAAACCGGCATCAAGGTCGTTTACGATACGTTCGATTCCAACGAGATCCTCGAAACCAAGCTGCTCGCCGGCGGCAGCGGCTACGACGTCGTCGTGCCGAGCGGCAATTTCCTGGCCCGCCAGATCCAGGCCGGTGTGTTCCAGAAACTCGACAAGTCGAAGCTGCCGAACCTCTCCAACATGTGGGACACGGTTACGGAGCGCACCGCCAAATACGATCCCGGCAACGAATACTCGGTCAATTACATGTGGGGCACGGTCGGCATCGGCTACAACACCAAGAAAGTGCAGGCAGCGCTCGGCACCGACAAGATCGACAGCTGGGATACCTTCTTCAACCCCGATAGCCTGGCCAAATTGAAGGATTGCGGCGTCTATGTGCTGGATTCTCCATCCGACATCCTGCCGGCGGCGCTGAAGTACCTCGGTCTCGACCCCAACAGCACGTCGCCCGACGATATCGCCAAGGCCGAGGAAGCTCTTCTCAAGGTCCGTCCCTATATCAGGAAGTTCCACTCGTCCGAATACATCAACGCACTTGCCAATGGCGATATCTGCCTGGCGGTCGGCTGGTCGGGTGACGTGTTCCAGGCTCGCAACCGCGCGGTCGAGGCCAAGCAAGGCGTGGAAATCGGCTATTCCGTGCCGAAGGAAGGCGCCCAGATGTGGTTCGATCAGATGGCGATCCCCGCCGACGCGCCGCACGTCGCCGAGGCGCTTGAATTCATCAACTACATGATGACGCCGGAAGTGATCGCCAAGTCGTCGAACTATGTCCTTTATGCCAACGGCAACAAGGCATCGCAGCAATTCGTGGACAAGGCGCTGCTCGACGATCCCTCGGTCTATCCGGACGCCGCGACCTTGCAGAAGCTCTATACCACCCAGCCTTACGATCCCAAGACCCAGCGCATCGTCACGCGCAGCTGGACCAAGATCGTCACCGGCCAGTAGGCAATCCGGCGCGACCCCGGCAGCCAACTGCCGGGGTCGATTTCTTTTGGGGAATAAAAAAGCACGGAGTGGGGATATGAAATCGCTTGGCAGCATCCGCAGGGACTTCGCGCCATGGAACGACCCGAACGCCAAGCCATATATCCAGTTCGACAATGTCACCAAGAAGTTTGGTGACTTTACCGCCGTCAACAATCTGTCGCTGACCATTTTCGAGCGTGAATTCTTCGCTCTGCTTGGCGCATCGGGTTGCGGAAAGTCGACGCTGCTCAGGATGCTTGCCGGCTTCGAGGAGCCGACGGCCGGGCGCATCCTGCTCGACGGCCAGGATCTGCGCGGCATTCCGCCCTATCGCCGGCCGGTCAACATGATGTTCCAGTCCTATGCCTTGTTCCCGCATATGACCGTCGAGAAGAACATCGCCTTCGGTCTCAAGCAGGAAGGCATGCCGAAGCCGGATATCGAAAAACGCGTCGCCGACATGCTGAAGCTGGTCAAGCTCGAGCAGTTCGCCAAGCGCAAGCCGCACCAGCTTTCCGGCGGCCAGCGCCAGCGCGTCGCGCTTGCCCGCTCGGTAGCCAAGCGACCGAAGGTGCTGCTGCTCGACGAGCCGCTCGGCGCGCTCGACAAGAAACTGCGCGAGGAAACTCAGTTCGAACTGATGGATCTGCAGCAGGAGCTTGGTCTCACCTTCGTCGTCGTCACCCATGATCAGGAAGAGGCGATGACGATGGCCGATCGCATCGCCATCATGGATAAGGGCGAGGTGATGCAGGTGGCGACGCCGCCGGAAGTCTATGAAGCCCCGACGTCGCGCTTCGTCGCCCATTTCGTCGGCAACGTGAACATGTTCGAGGGCAAGGTTGCCGAACAGGCGGCCAACACGACCCGCATTACAGGTCCAAGCGGGGCTCAGATCGTCGTCGAGAATGGTGGCGCGGCTGCGAAGGCCAATGCGGATATCGTCTTCGCCGTCAGGCCGGAGAAGATCAGGGTCTCGTCTAAGAAGCCGGCCGATGCCGTCAACGCGCTGGAAGGTGAGGTTTACGACATCGCCTATCTCGGCGACATGACTGTCTATCACGTCAGGCTGGACGACGGGCAGATCGTGCGGGCAAGCGCCTTGAACGCGGCCCGTGTGACCGAGGATCCACTGACCTGGAACGACCGTGCCTGGGTGTCTTTCCGGCCCGACGCCGGCGTCGTGCTGGCACGGTAGGGGACGGCCATGTCCAACATCGCCGTTACCGATGCCGCCGCGCCACCGACCGCCGCCAATCCGTTCCTGACGCGGCTCGGTGCCGGCTTCGTCAGCCGGCTCGTCATCATCGTTCCCTATCTCTGGCTGCTGTTCTTCTTTCTTGTCCCCTTTGTCATCGTCTTCAAGATCTCGTTGTCGCAGACGGCTATCGCCATGCCACCCTATACGCCGGTGCTCGATTTCAGGGACGGCGTTTCCGGTTTCTTCGCCGGCTTTCGAGACCTCAACTTCGACAATTATGTCTGGCTGACGCAGGACGCACTCTATTTCAAGGCCTATCTCACCAGCGTGGTCATCGCTGCCATCTCGACGGTGCTGACCCTGCTGGTTGGCTATCCCATCGCCTATGGCATGGCGCGCGCTCCGGCGACAATCCGCCCGACATTGCTGATGCTGGTCATCCTGCCGTTCTGGACGTCGTTCCTGATCCGCGTCTATGCCTGGATCGGCATTCTCAAGCCCGAGGGCCTGCTCAACCAGCTGCTCTTGTCGCTGCACATCATCAACCAGCCGCTGGTGATCCTCAACACCTACACGGCCATCTTCATAGGCATCGTCTATTCCTACCTGCCGTTCATGGTGCTGCCGCTTTATTCGTCGCTGGAAAAAATGGACTATTCGCTGATCGAGGCAGCCAAGGACCTCGGCTGCCCGCCGACGTCAGCCTTCTGGAAGATCACTTTTCCGCTGTCGCTGCCCGGCGTCATAGCCGGCTGCCTGCTGGTGTTCATCCCGGCCGTCGGCGAGTTCGTCATCCCCGATTTGCTCGGCGGCTCGCAGACGCTGATGATCGGCAAGACGCTGTGGAACGAGTTTTTCGCCAATCGTGACTGGCCGGTGTCGTCGGCCGTTGCCGTCATCCTGCTGTTGCTGCTGATCGTACCGATCGTGTTGTTCCAGCATGCCCAGGCCCGCGCGCAGGAGCAGGGCAAATGAATACCACCTGGAGCCGCTTCAACATCACTTCGATCACGCTCGGTTTTGCCTTTCTCTATTTGCCGATCGTGCTGCTCGTCGTCTTCTCCTTCAACGAGTCCAAGCTCGTCACCGTCTGGGGCGGCTTTTCCACCAAATGGTACGTATCGCTGTTCCACAATCAGGGCCTGATGGACGCCGCATGGGTGACCATCCGCGTCGGTCTGATTTCAGCGACCGTGGCCACCGTTCTCGGCACAATGGGGGCCCTGGCGCTGACCCGCTACACACGCTTCCGGGGCAGGGTCCTGTTCTCCGGCATGATCTTCGCACCATTGGTCATGCCTGACGTCATTACCGGCCTGTCGCTGCTCCTGCTGTTTGTCGCCATCGGCATGGATCGCGGCATGACGACCGTGATCCTCGCGCATATCACCTTCACGATGTGCTTTGTCGCTGTTGTCGTGCAGTCGCGGCTTGTCAGCTTCGATCGCTCGCTGGAAGAAGCCGCCATGGATCTTGGCGCGCCACCTGTGAAGACCTTTTTCCAGATCACCCTGCCAGTCATTCTGCCGGCGATCGTGTCTGGTTGGATGCTGGCCTTCACGCTGTCACTGGACGACCTGGTCATCGCCAGCTTTGCTTCCGGCCCTGGCGCCACCACGCTGCCGATGAAGATCTACAGCCAGGTCCGCCTCGGTGTGACGCCGGAGATCAATGCCGCCTGCACCCTTCTGATCGCGATCGTCACGGTTGGCGTCATCATCGCTTCCGTCGCCAATAAGCGGCGCGAGGTGCAGCGGCAGCTTGACGAGCGGGCCGCGCAACGCGGTTAGAAGCGTTTCAACTGAGGGGCCAGGCCTTATTCGCCCGAAACGCCGCGGCTGATGGGTGAAATGAACGGCGTGCTCCAGGTTCCGCCGACGAAAAACGACGACTGGTTGGGTCCCTGCTGGCCGCTCTTCTGCGTTGCTGGCTGATCCGGCTGGATGACACCGCCCGACAGCGCCAGTCCGCGTCCTGCGTAGGATGCGATGCCGGAAAGCCAGATCTTGTATTTCGCCGAATTGGCCTCGGCCTTGTCCAGTCTGGCCACGCCTCGCGAAATGGTTGCCTTCACTTCGGCGCCATCGATGGGCAGCGTCCCGTCCGAGACATCGTCGAGCGCGAAGAAGCCGCCCTGTTCGGTATGCTTGAGAAAGGCCGGCAGGTTGAACTTGCTGAGCGCGCCAGGGCCAAAGGTCGCCGAGACAGAGCCGTCGGCGTTCTCAAAAACCGAATCCCAGGTCCTTCCTGGTCCCTTGAGGATGACCGAGACGGTGCCCGTGCCGACCGGCACCAGCCGGGTCATCCCGGCCGCGGTCCCGAACGCCCCGCCATCGACATCGGAGGCCAGCAGCCGGATCTCGACCTGAGTGCCCTCGGGCTTGCGGTCGAAACGAAGGCTGGTCTGGATGTTGCCGCCGAAGGCGGAGGCGTCGGAGATGTCAAAGACGGAAAGGCCGTCCTTGACCTGCGCGGTGGCCGCGACATCGGCAAGCTGGATGCTCCCCGCCGTGGCATGCGCCGCCGATAGCCTGAGATCGAGGTTGACCCGGTCGGCGAAACTCGTGTCGATCTGACCTGGTTCGCCGCTGCTCGCCGGTCCCAGCGACGTGAAGGCGGATAGAAACGACCTGAGGTCGAGCGTGTCGAAGGCAAGCGTGCCCGAGATCACCGGCTGTGCCTCGCCAAGCGACACGTCCAGCGCACCCATGCCCGGATTGTTGTCCAGCGCCAGCGCCGTGTTCTCGAACTTGACGCGTCCGGCCGATGCCGTGACCTTGCTCGAAATGCTGATTGAGCCGATCGCGGCGCTCGGCGCGATGCCCGCCTGCGACCATTCCAGTACGCGGCGCAGCGAAGGTGCCGCGAATTTCACCTGGCCGTCGAAATAGGCGTTTTCGGACATGCTGGCCGTGCCGTCGAAGGAGAAGGTGGCCGGCGCCGCCTTGAAGGACAGGGTCAGCGGCGCCATGCCCCCGGCAAACAGCACCAGCGGCCTCGGCGAGGCAGCATCCACGGTCACGCTTTCGCCACGCCAGATCCCGGTCGCGGACAGTGTTGCATTGCTGTTCATCGCCGCCCAGTTGGCCTGGCCGCTAAGACTGCTCAGGATCTCTTCATCCTTGCCGTTGACGGACGCCACCATGCGGCCGTCCCTGAACTCCACAGTGCCGAACGTGTCGGCCGGCAGCTTGTCGAGGTCGGGCTTGGCGGGGTCGGCGTTGACCAGGCCACGGGCCGCATCGATGGAGCGCGCGATGCGCCCGCCGGTCGGCGCCGTGGGCAGGAACAGACCGTCCGCCGTGCGCTGGACCCGGATCGTCGGCCGCACCAGCCGTGCCGTGGAAAACACCACATCGCCCTGCAATGCCGCCATGGCCGAGAGGTCGACCTCGACCCGTTCGGCTTCGACGACCGGCGGCGCATCGCCGTCGGTCCATTTTGACAGCGTCACATCGGTCAGGATCGCGCGGAAATTCGGCCAGACCTCGATTCGTGGCGACCCCTCGATGGCAACCCGAAAGCCACTCCAGGCGCTCAATTCCCACGCGATGCGGTCACGCACGATCCGCGTCGAGGCGATCAGCGGCAGGGCCGCGACCACCAGAGCGATGACGATCGCAGCAGCGCCGATCGCCCATACTCCGCGGCGGATCAAGGATGATGGCATATAGCCCCGTATGCTTCCATTCCGACAAAAACGAGCGTCCGACGGGTATAACCCCTGTCGTCACTACGACTTAGGGCCGACGCATTTCAAGTCTTTATGGCCCGGCGATGGCATTTGCGCACACCTGACCGCATCGACCCAACAAAATCTTGCTCTGCCGCGCAGCGATATGCATAAGCGATGGCGACCGTGGGAGGATCGATCATGGCTGGCGAACTACCGCTCTGGACCCCGACGCAAGACCAGATTGATGCCTCGCCATTGACCGCTTTCATGAAGGCCGCGGCAGCGAGTACCGGCAGTCCATTCTCGTCCTATGCCGACCTCCACCTCTGGTCGGTCGAGAACCGGGAGGCGTTCTGGGGTCTCGTCTGGGATTTCTGCGGTCTTGAAGGCGACAAGGGTGAACGACTGCTGCTCGACGGCGAGAAGATGCCCGGCGCCTCTTTCTTTCCGGACGCGTCTTTGAATTTCGCCGAAAACCTTCTGAAAAAGACCGGCGCTGGCGAGGCCATCGTCTTTCGCGGCGAGGACAAGGTCGAGAGGCGGCTGTCGTGGAATGAACTGCATGGCCTGGTCTCGCGCCTGCAGCAGCTTTTCCTGTCGCTCAAGGTGAAGAAGGGTGACCGTATAGCGGCGATGATGCCCAACATGCCCGAAGCCGTCGCCGCCATGCTGGCGGCGGCCTCCATCGGGGCGGTGTGGTCATCCTGTTCTCCCGATTTCGGCGAGCAGGGCGTGCTCGATCGGTTCGGCCAGATCGAGCCAGTCATCTTCATCGCGCCGGACGGCTATTGGTATAATGGCAAGGCGATCGAGGTCGCCGACAAGATCAAGGCGGTCGCGGCCAGGCTCGGCGGCGTCCGCAAAGTCCTGCTCGTCGACTATCTCGGCACCTCCGCCGACGTGGCTGATACCATCGACAAGGCGGTGGCGATGGAAGAGGCCCTGTCGCCCTTTGCCGTCAGGCCCGTCACCTTCGAGCGGCTGCCGTTTTCGCATCCGCTCTACATCCTGTTTTCGTCCGGTACCACCGGCGTTCCCAAATGCATCGTCCATTCGGCCGGCGGCACGCTCATTCAGCATGTCAAGGAACACCGGTTGCATGCCGGCCTCGGCGATGGCGATCGCTTCTTCTATTTCACCACCTGCGGCTGGATGATGTGGAACTGGCTGGTTTCGGGCCTCGCTTCCGGCGCCACGTTGCTGCTCTACGACGGTTCTCCCTTCTATCCCGACGGCAATGTGCTGTTCGATTTCGCCGACGCTGAGAAGATGACCTTTTTCGGCACCTCGGCCAAGTTCATCGATTCAGTGCGCAAGGCCGGCCTCAAGCCGATCCGCAGCCATGATCTGTCGACGATACGCGCCATATCCTCCACCGGATCGCCGCTTTCGCCCGAGGATTTCCGCTTCGTCTATGATGGCATCAAGAAGGACGTGCACCTTGCCTCGGTGTCCGGGGGCACCGATATCGTCTCGTGCTTCGTGCTCGGCGTGCCGACCCAGCCGGTCTGGACCGGCGAGATCCAGGGGCCGGGCCTCGGCCTCGCCGTCGACGTCTGGGACGATGACGGCAAGCCGGTCCGGCAGGAGAAGGGAGAGCTGGTGTGCACCAGGGCTTTCCCGTCCATGCCGATCGGCTTCTGGAACGATCCCGACGGCAGGAAATACCAGGCGGCCTATTTCGAGCGTTTCGACAATGTCTGGTGCCATGGCGATTTCGCCGAATGGACCGATCATGGCGGCATGGTCATCCATGGCCGCTCCGACGCGACGCTCAACCCCGGCGGCGTGCGCATCGGCACGGCCGAGATCTACAACCAGGTCGAGCAGATGCCGGAAATCCTCGAGGCGCTGTGCATCGGCCAGGATTTCGACAATGATGTGCGCGTCGTGCTGTTCGTGCGGCTTGCCGCCGGCGTCAAGCTCGATGATGATCTCGAAAAGCGCATCCGGGCCAAGATCCGCAGCGGCGCCAGCCCACGCCATGTTCCGGCCAGGATCGTCGCCGTCTCCGACATCCCCCGCACCAAGTCGGGCAAGATCACCGAGCTTGCGGTGCGCGACGTGGTCCACGGCCGCGCCATCAAGAACAAGGAAGCGCTGGCCAACCCGGAAGCGCTGGAACTGTTCCGCGACTTGCCGCAGCTCGCGCAGTGACCACGACCGCCATGGTTAACGAAATATGTCGCACGAATTTACCTAGATTTCACGAGTGGTACACATTCGTAAATTTTTTGGCGCCCCGGTAAGGACTTGTTAAGGCCCGGCGTCGATAGTCGCACGTAACTTGAGGGAGAAATCCCGTTCCTCAGCCCCGAGGATCTGAATTCAGCTCAAGCCCCCGTTGTGACAGCAATCCAATTTCCTAAGGCGTCCTTACCGGGCGCCTTTTTTCTTGGCTTGCTACTCCGCGAGTACCCGGGTCGAGGGGAACGCAACCTCGACCAGCGTGCCTTCGCCGGGCGTCGAATTGATGGTGAAGCGGGCGCGGTTGGCTTCCACCATCGCCTTGGTCAGCGGCAGGCCAAGGCCGGTGCCGTCGCCGCGCCCGCGCTTCAGCGCATTGATCTGCTTGAACGGCTTCAGCGCCTGCTCGATCTCGGCCTGGCTCATGCCGATGCCGGTGTCGCGCACCCGCATGACGACGTCGCCCGAGGTCTCGTAGGCGGTCGAGACGATCACCTGGCCGCCAGCCTGGGTATAGCGCACGGCGTTGGACAGGATGTTGAGCGCGATCTGGCGCACGCTGCGCAGGTCCGCCACCACTTCCGGCAGCCGCGAGGCGAAGCTGGAGCGGATGATGACGCGTTCGCGGTTGGCCTGGGGCTGCATCATCGCCACGGTTTCGGCCAGTGTATCGTTGAGCGACACCGCCTCATAAGCCATTTCCTGCTGGCCGGCCTCGATCTTCGAGATATCCAGGAGGTCGTTGACCAGATCGAGCACGTGGTTGCCCGAGCGGTTGATGTCGCGCAGATAATCGCGGTAGCGGTCGTTGGCCACCGGCCCGAACTTCTCGTCGACCATCAGTTCGGAAAAGCCGATGATGGCGTTGAGCGGCGTGCGGATCTCATGGCTGATGCGGGCGAGGAAATCTGTCTTCTGCGAGGAGGCGCGTTCGGCCACCGCGCGCGCCTGGGTGAGATCCTCTTCGGCTCGCTTCCACTGCGTGATGTCGCGCACCACGGCACAGAAGCCGCTGTCGTTGGGCAACCGGCCGATGGTCATGAACAGCGGGATGAAGCGTCCCTGTGCTTCGCGGCCGATCACCTCGCGGCCGTCATTCAAGACGCTCGCCACACCAGGCTCCGACAGGCCGGTGAGATAGTCGCGCGCCGCGCGCTGGCTCTCGATGGCAAACAGCGAGGCGAAGGGCTTGCCGGTCACCTCGTCGCTGTCGAAACCGAACAGCGCCTCGGCCGGGCGGCTGATCGAACGGATGGTGCCGTCGCTGCCGATCAGCACGACCCCGTCGGTAGCTGTGTCGATGATGGTGCGCATCTCTGCGATGCGTGCCTTGAGCTCGGAAATGTCGGGCTGCGTCGGCTCCTCGCCGATCGCATGCGCTGCCGCGGGCGCATCATCCTCGCCGGAACGGCGAACGACCAGCATCAGGGCCTTGCCGTCGCGCCAGGGCACGGAGCGCAGGATGGCGTCGATCGGGAATTCCTGCCCGTCGCGCGTCTTCAGCCGCAGCGCCCGGTCGCTGCCGTCGGAGGCGCCGTCATCGGCATAGGGATCGGCAAACAAAGCGCCGAGGCCGCCCGCATCCTCGAGGTCCTCCAGCGTCGCGTACCTGGTCAGGTCGAGGAATTCCTCGTTGGCATAGTGCAACTGGTCGCCTGAATGGATGATCAGCGGCACCGGCAGCTTGCCGAGCAGCGATGTATCCGGCGTCTTGTTTTCTGTGCCGACGGAAAAAGCCGACGGCATGAACCCTTCGGTCTTGAGCGGCGGTACCTGCAGCCGTGGCGGCTGGATGAGCGTCTCGGCCGCGTGATGCGTGCCGCCGGTTCCGCCGGTGGCCGCAATCGCTTGATCGCCGGATGCAGTTGCTGCGTCGCCGGCCCAATCCTCGTCATCCTCGGCGTCGCGAAAATCGTCTGACGTCATGCTGTCGTCATCGGCCGGTGCCTGGGCAGGTTCTGCCTGCGCCGCAGCCTCGCCATCCTCGGCCGTCGTCGCCTCTTTGTCGCTATCGTGGGCGGCATAGTCGAGCAGGGAGCCCGAGGCCTCCGGCGGCGGGGATCCGGAGGCCGGCGCCTGTTGTTCGGCCTGGTCCGGTTGCGCACCGTCGAGCCGCGCCAGATCCCTCTGATCCTCGGCATCGCTTGGGGAAAATTCGCCCGCATCCGGCTCGTCTTCCGCATCGGGCGCTGGTATCTCATGCGCCGGGCCGCTCGCCGGTTCCTGGCTCGAGCCTGCTGGTCCGGCATTCGGGTTGGCGATATCCGCCCGCGGCTTCGCATCGGCCTCCGGCTTGGCCGCGTCGAGCGGCGCGGGCAAAGACCCTGCTCCGGCACCTTGTTCCGCCTGCCTTGCCCGCTCGGCTCCCGCCGGCGGCTCTGCCGTGGAACTATCTCTTTTCAGCCGCTCGCCGATCTCGCGGAATGCGCTGCGTTCCAGCGAGGACAGCCCCTTGTCGTTGGCCGGCTGCCGGTGTTCGGCCAACCGGATGACCTTGTCGGCAAAGCGCCGCTCCGGTTTCGGGACGATGGTCAGCGCCGGCACTTCGCCCTTGAACGGATCCGATGCTTTTGGTTCTTCGGCCTTTGGGTCTTCCGGCATTGTCTCCACGGTTTTCGGCTTGGGTGCCGCCGGCATCTCGCCATTGGGCACCAGGGCCATGCCGATCGCTTCCGGATCGACGACCGCATCCCCGCTTCGCGCGACGCCGAAGCCGCGAAAGCCTTCGAAGGCGCGGCCGCGCCCATAGACAGGCAATGCCGCCAGGTCGACAGGGATCTTCAGGTCGGTACCGACGACCGGCCACAGCACCGAGCGGCCGGACCAGGTGTCGCGCCGCTCCAGCAGGCCGGAGATCTCGCCGGATGCATCAAGGCCGAAGGCCGCCGCCACATCTCGGAAGCGCCGGCCGATCACGTCGGCGGCCGGATGGCCGACGATATCGGCGAATTCCGGCGACAGGGCGCTGAACTTACCCTCGGCGTCGGTCCGCCAGACAAAACGCAGCGGTGCGGCCGAGCGGTCTATCGTCCGGGTGACCACGGTCGCGGTCGGGGCTACGGGCGAGGTGGCCTCGTCTTGCTTTACGCTGTGCGCCGCAGCTTCGGTGCCGACCGCCTCTGCCACGCGTTTCGGTTCCGGCGCGGCTGGCGCGTCGTCTTCTCCGGCATTGAAATACCAATGATCGTGCTGCCCCGGCGTGCCGGCCGCCGGCTGATCATTGTCGGCGGCAGCGGGTGTCGGCCCGGCCGGCTCCTCGATTTCCCGCGCTGTCGGCTCCGGCATCTCGCCAGCCATGGGTTCGGAAGGGACGTGTTCGTGCTCGGTCGCGGCAGCGACGGGCAACTGCTCGCTCGCCTCTGTCGCGGCGGTTCCCACCATCCGAACGCCAACCTCCTCGGCAGGGCTTTCCGTGGTCGCGGGCGAACCGTCTGCCGGAGCCGCGCTGTCCTCGAGTTGGTCCTCGTCTATCACCACCAGCAGATGCCGCTCCGGCGTCAGCCGGGCGAGACCGGCGGGGTAGGAGGTCCTGCCGCCCGGAACGAGGCGCTTGACGATGCGCTCGCCCTCGGCCGCGACGTCTGCCACCAGGGCCGCCAGTGTCGCGGGCTGGATGCCGAGCGCCGAAAATCCCTCCGAGGCGGCCTCGACATTGCCCTTGGCATCGATGAAGGCGATGAAATGGCCGTCTTCGGTAAAGCCGCTGATTGCCCGGCCGGCGATCTCGGCGGCACTGCGCGAGCCGGTCTGCGCGGCCGGCACCGCCAGCATGATGGCATTCTCGCCGTCGGGTAGCGTCACGGCACTGGCAAGAAAGCCGACGGCGCGACTGGTCATGCCGGTCGCCAGGCGCACGGTAATCGATCGATCGACGCCGATCTGGGGAAAACCGCTGGTCGCCATGATCTGGCGGCGTGCGACCAGCGGCAGCCGCGCCGAGGCCCCAATGATCGCTTCGATGTCGGGATAGCCGAACATGGCGGCGCCCGGCCCGTTGGCCCAGATCACCTGCTCGAGGTCCACCGACAGGATCGCGATTGCGTCGCCGGCGGCAAACCGCTGGCGGACCGCGTCAAGCACGGCGACGTCGAGGAAGGAATATTCGGACGGCATGCGCTTGGCGAACCCTCACGGAGCGGCGAATTTGCAGTTAACGCTTTGTTAATAAAAGCCGCAGCCACGAAGGTCCACAAGCCAGAACGTGCAAAGGCTGAATTTTGGCCGTTTGGTTAACGGCCGAAAACATTTTTTTGTGCACTGCAACAAAGATATTGCAATGCACAAGATTTGCCTTTATATTGCCATCATACATGAACGAGACGGCTTTCTGTCAAAGCCGCTGCCGCTGAAAAGGATGGAAAATGTCCAGGACCAAGACCGCCGAGACGATCGAAAACGTTGAATTCCCGAGCTTCGACGCTTCCAAGGCCACCGACCAGATGCGCGCTTTCGCCGAAAAGGGCGTTGAGCAGTCGAAGGAGGCCTACGCCAAGCTCAAGACCGGTGCCGAGGAAACCCAGAAGGCCCTGGAGTCGACCTACGAAACCGCCAAGGCTGTTTCCAGCGACCTGTCGCTCAAGACCATCACCGCGCTGCGCGCCAACGCCGAGGCCGGCTTCTCGCATCTCGAAGCCCTGATCGGCGCGAAGTCGCTGTCGGAAGTCATCGAGTTGCAGACCGCGTTCCTGCGTAAGCGCGTCGAACTGACCGTCGAGCAGGCCAAGGACTTCCAGGCCGTTGCCTCCAAGGCGGCCGAGGACGTCTCGAAGCCGATCAAGACCGCCTTCGAGAAGGCGATCAAGGAAATCAAGGCCGCCTAACAAGTGCGCATCGTCCGCGGATGCAACAAAAGGTCGCATTTTGTCGGACAAATAGATGTGAGATAGTGGCGACCGAGCGAATACCCGGCGAGTGGAACCTCCTCCCTCTGCTCTTCGGGGTGACCAGCCAGCACCTCCTCCCGCTGGCTCGTAACAGGAAAAGGCCGGCACCTCCTCCCGCCGGCCTTTTTCTTTGCCCGGCGAAAGGGGCGCCGCTGTAGGGAAGTGGCCTTTGCTTTGCAAAAGCCTTGAATTAGAATTCATAAGCCCGTAAGGACGCATCGCCGAACGAAAGAGCGGATCGCGGAGAGTGAACCTTCCACCCCGATCCTGCTACCAACGTTAAGACGTGCCGTTGTAGCTCAGATGGTTAGAGCGCCGGATTGTGGATCCGGAGGTCGCTGGTTCGATCCCAGCCAACGGTACCACTAGCACTCTCCCCATAACCGGTCGAAACTATTGGAGAAGGTTTTTCCAATAGCGGGTCCTTTCCTGATTGCATCGCCTTCGATGCTGCGCCCCTTGCTCTCGCGCACCGCAACTTTCGCGGTGTTCCGGCGCATCAGTAAGTGATGGCTCGACCCGCAAAACCACGCCCCGCTCTTAAACCGTCGGCTGCGGCCCGGGCCTCGCGAACCCGACCCGTCAGCTGTAGAAATCCTGGTACCACTCGACGAACCGCCCCACCCCCTCGGTGACGGAGGTGCGGGGGCGATAGCCGACCGCCGCCTGCAGCGCCGAAGTGTCGGCGAAGGTGTCGGGCACGTCGCCGGCCTGCAGCGGCAGCAGCTCGATCACCGCCTTGCGGCCGAGCGCGTTTTCCAGCGCCTCGACATAGGCGGTCAGCTTCACCGGGTTGTTGTTGCCGATGTTGAAGATGCGCCAGGGCGCGCTGCTGGTCGCCGGGTCCGGACGGCCGGAATCCCAGGTCGGGTTGGCTGCGGCGGGGCTGTCGCTGGCACGGATCACGCCCTCGGCGATGTCCTCGACATAGGTGAAGTCGCGCGTGTGGTTGCCGTTGTTGAATAGCTTGATCGGCTCACCGGCCAGGATGCTCCTGGTGAACAGGAACAGCGCCATGTCAGGGCGTCCCCAGGGGCCGTACACGGTGAAGAAGCGCAGCCCCGTGGTCGGCAGGCCGAACAGGTGGCTGTAGCTGTGCGCCATCAGTTCGTTGGCACGCTTGGTGGCGGCGTAGAACTGCAGCGGATGGTCGGCCGGCCGATGCTCGGAAAACGGCATGTCGGTGTTGGCACCGTAGACGCTCGAGGTGCTGGCATAGGTCAGGTGCCCGACACGGCTGCCGCGGCAGGCCTCGAGCATGTTGGTGTAGGCGATGATGTTGCTCTCGACATAGGCGCGCGGGTTTTCCAGGCTGTAGCGCACGCCGGCCTGGGCGGCGAGATGGATCACCCGGTCGAACGCATGGTCGGCAAAGCAGCCGTCGACCACGCCCCTGTCGGCGAGATCGCCGTGGATGAAATGATAGCCGGCATTGGTCTTGCGGCTCGCCTCGTCCAGGAGCCGCAGCCGCGCCTGCTTGATTTGCGGGTCGTAGTAATCGTTGATGTTGTCGATGCCGACGACCTCGTCACCGCGCTCCAGGAGCCGCCTGGCGACATGATAGCCTATGAAGCCGGCAGCGCCGGTGACCAGTACCTTCATCAGAAGGCATTATAGGTTGCGCCGTGAAGCCGGCATCCTGCGGACGCATGATATGTCCAGCCCATGGCTCTCGGGCTGGACTGCCGGCATGCGAACTCCAGGCCTGCTTAGCGGAAAGCCCTGGAAATCTGGTCCGTGAGAGGTTTCAGCATATACGACCAGACATTGCGTTCATCCGTGCGGATGTGAACTTCCGCCGGCATGCCCGGTCTGAGTTGCCTGGCTTCCTTCAAGCACTCCGACTGACTGTCGACCTTAATACGGGCCGAAAAGTACGAAAGCTGGCGTTGCGGATCTTTGATCAGGTCCGCCGAGATGTACTTGACGGAGCCGTTGCAAACAGGGGTAGTCCCGGCATCGAAAGCTGGAAACCGGATCGAAACGCTCTGTCCCGGGTTGACGTCGTCTATGCGGGAAGGAGGGATCAACGCGTCCACGACAAGGTTGTCGGCCTCGGGAACGATCGTCATCAGCAGTTCGCCCGGGGCGACCACGCCGCCGACAGTGTGAACGGACGACTGCTGAACTGTGCCGGATTGCGGAGCGCGGATCTCGGTTTTGGTCAGTTCGTCTTGCGCCACGATCTTGCGTTCGTTGAGTTCGGTGCGCTTGGCTTCAGTCTCGCGCAGTTCACCGGTCACATCGCTTCGCCGTTGCTCGTCGAGCTGCAGGATTTGCAACTCGATCTCGCTGATCTTGGCCTGTGCCTCTGCTACCGCGGCTGCCAGTCGTCCCGACTCGCCCTTGGCACGGGTCGCATCCAGCCTGACGTTGCTAATCCTCTCTTTGGACACCAGTTTCTTCGAATAGAGAGCATCGACATCCGTAAGGTCAGTGCTCAGCAGCGCCGCTGATTCATCGGCTGCAACCTGCTGGGCCTTCAGGCCATCGATCTGACGCTCGAGTTGCTTTGTTTGGCTCGACAAGAGCGCCTTCTGCCCGGCCAATGCCGAGGCACGGGTTTCGAACAGAGCGCGCTCGCCGCTGACAAGGGCGGCCAGCTCCGGCTTTGGCATCCCGGCCTCAAGGCCGGCTGGAAGCTGCATTTCACGCAAACCGCCGCGTTCGGCCTCCAGTCGCGCAAGCCGCACCGTGGTCCGATCAAGATCTTCGCTGATGATCTGCAGATTGGCCCGTGGCAGCGTGCCGTCCAGCCGGACCAATATGTCACCGGCCCGAACATGGTCGCCGTCTTGCGCAAAGATGCCGCCGATCGTGCCGCCGGTCTGGTGCTGGACCTTCTTGATGTTGCTTTCGACCACCACCGTGGCGGGCGCGATCACGGCGCCGGCTATCTTGGTCAAGCCAAGCCATGCTCCGCCGCCGACCACCAGCAGGCCAGTCACAACGAGCCCCAGCGTCATGCTTGGCCAAAGGGTCCCTGGCGCAAGGATGCTGTCTGGCACCTTGGGCAAGTCGGTTTCGGCGGGCTGGTATCGAGTTCCGAACCGGGCAAGTGTCGGCATGAACGCAAGCACGCGGGGCAAGATGTCACGCATGTCCGGTCACTCCCGAGTGGATGGGCGCGATCGAAGATGGACGTTGCGCGGCAGGCGAGGGCGGCCGCCGCATGCCGGCAAGCACTTCCTCGCGCGAGCCGAAGGTGCGCAGCCTGCCATCCGCCAGGACCATGACCTGATCGATGTTGGTGAGGGCAGATGGCCTGTGTGCAACAACGATCACGATACCTCCACGCTGGCGGACGGCCATGATGGCTCCGGCCAGGGCGGCGTCACCTTCAACGTCGAGATTTGAGTTTGGCTCGTCCAGCACGACCAGGAACGGGTTGCCGTAGAGCGCCCGGGCAAGGCCGATAAGCTGCCTTTGCCCTGCCGACAGCGCTCTGCCTCCCTCGCCGATGCGCGTCTGGAAGCCTGCCGGCAGATGCATGATCATCGAGTGGACGCCCGCGGCTTTCGCCGCGGCGAGCACGCCCTGGGGGTCGCTCTTGCCGCCAAATCTCGAAATATTGTCCGCCACCGTCCCGTCGAACAGTTCAACATCCTGCGGCAGATAGCCAATGTGGGCGCCGAGCCGTTGCGCGTCCCACTGGTCGAGAGAGGCCCCGTCCAGCCGCACCGTGCCGTGCAGAGGGCTCCAAACTCCCACCAGCGCGCGCACCAATGTTGTCTTTCCCGAGCCGCTTGGGCCGATAACGGCCATTCCCGCGCCGCTCGAAAGCTGGAAGCTTACATCGACGAGCGTCGGCCTGGGTGTACCCGGAGGCGCTACCGCCAAACTATCGACCGCCAGGCGGGCCTCTGGCGGCGGCAACTTCATGGATTCGATTGGACTCTCGAACGCACGGAGCGCCGCTTTCAACTGGGAATAGCTCTGCCGGGTGGACAGGAAACCCCGCCAGTTCGCAATCGCCGCATCGACCGGGGCTAGGGCGCGACCCAGCAATATCGACGACGCGATGATCACGCCAGGGGATGCTTCGCCTCCGATGACGAGATACGCGCCGAGCCCTAGCACCGAAGATTGCAGCACCATCCTAAGCGCCTTCGACAGCGAGCTGATTCCACCCACGATGTCGGAGAGCCGCTCCTGATAGGAGAGATAAGCGTGAGTGACTTCGCCCCAGCGCCCCGCCAGCCGTTCGGAGAGGCCCATCGCGTGGACCACCTCGGCATTCCGACGGCCGGAATCAGCAAGCGCGCGCTGTGTCAGGATCGCTTCGGACGCCAGCGCCGCAGGGCGGCGGCTGATGATCTCAGCCACGATGGTCAGCACGACGACGGCGACGGAGCCGAGGGTCGCAAGCACGCCGAGCGACGGATGCAACATGTAGATAATGAGCAGATAAAACGGGATCCACGGCGCGTCGAAAAGAACCGTCGGCCCCGTTCCCGAAAGGAATCCGCGCAATTGATCGAGGTCCCGCAACGGAAGCACCCGGTCCGCTTCTCGACCGGCCCTGAGCGGGAGAAGCAACGAAATTGCGAATGTTCTCTGCTGCAAACTGCAGTAGAATCGACTGGCGATTCGGACCAGTAGACGAAGCCGCACGAAATCGAGCAGACCGTAGGCCGCATAGAGGCCCAGCATTCCGATGGTGAACCCGACCAAGGTCGGGACGCTTTGCGACGGCAGGACGCGATCATAGACCTGCAGCATGTAAACGGATCCGGTCAACGCAAGGATGTTTATCATTGCGGAAAAGAGTCCGATGCCAGCTATTCCAGGCAGGCAGTCTAGTATTGCGGAGCGTAGCGGAGAGGCGCTTTGTGGCTCTTTATTCATAGCTTATTGCTATGACACGACGTTGTCGCGTGTCTTTCTTTGTTCATCCGATGGGTAACCTTTTCTGATTCCACCATATCACATGCGCCCCCCGGACATGATGGCTAGCTAACATATGGCGAACTTTATGCAAAATGAAGCGAAATCGTGGCCGGGAGTCGGGGTGGGGAGAGGGGTGCCTGTGAAAACAGTGGAGAACTGTGCATGCGGTCGTCAGTGGAAAACCCGCAGATTTCGCTGCAAGCCACTGACTTTACAGCAAATTGCACTGACCCGTTGATGTGGCCATCCCCACAGCGATCAAAAACTTCGTTCAAAGATGTTGGTATGTGATTTTCATCTAATGTAGCTTTCGGTCTAACCCCCATCCAGGGCGGGGTGTTGCCAAACAAGAAGGAAAACGCATGGCGACTCTCCATTATGCATCAGGCGGTTCGGCTGCCGAAGTTGC
This sequence comes from Mesorhizobium sp. BR115XR7A, assembly GCF_020165315.1. Taxonomy (NCBI): domain Bacteria; kingdom Pseudomonadati; phylum Pseudomonadota; class Alphaproteobacteria; order Hyphomicrobiales; family Phyllobacteriaceae; genus Mesorhizobium; species Mesorhizobium sp. BR115XR7A. The sequence continues at coordinate 157,274 of NZ_JAIUHW010000008.1, read as the reverse complement.
GGGCGCCGGATTTAACCTGGCGGACGTTCAGTATCTTTCGCAGGTCAATGAGCTGCCCAGCGGAATGAAGGGGCTTGTCTATCTAAGCGCTCATGACGGGGTGACCTCGTCGTTCATCGAAAAAGTCACGCCCTTCCTCAACAATCCAAAAGTGTTTGGATTTTTCCTGATGGACGAGCCGGATCCTACCGGCAGATGGGGCACCTACGCGAGTGCGGCAAATCTGAAGGCTGAATCCGACTGGATCCATTCCCACTTCCCGGGCGCCAAGACCTTCATCACCATGATGAATATGGGGTCGTCCACCAACCCGGACTTTTCCAACACCTATAATCCCGCCAACACCGGGATCGACTACTATGGACTGGACCCATACCCGGTTCGCACGGGGATAAGCAGCGTCGACTACAACATGATCGACAGAGCCGTGGCAGCGGCCGTGAAATCAGGCATTCCGGCTGACAAGATCGTTCCTGTATATCAGACATTTGGCGGCGGCGGTTGGCAGACGGACACCGGCGGCAAGCACGTCATGCCAACGTCGACCCAAATGCAAACGATGATCGATCACTGGGCAAAGCTGGTTCCGTCCCCAGCCTTCGACTATGCGTATGCCTGGGGTTCTCAGAATGGCGACACCGCCCTGGAGAACTCCCCTGAGTTGCAGGCCGTTTTTCGCCAGCACAACCTCGCCAGCCCTAGTCCGTCGACACCGCCTCCGAGTTCCGAGCCGACAACGCCTACGCCCACCACGCCGACTGTCCCCGATCCCACGCAGTCGACCCATCACATCTTCCATGGCGGCCCTGGCGCGGACGTATTTCATTCGACCAGCGGGGACGACGTTTACTATGTCAACAATGCACATGATAAGGTGATGGAGGCATCAGGCGGCGGCTTCGACAAGGTGGTCGCCTCGGTCAGCTACGCATTGTCTGCTGGTTCGCATGTCGAGCAACTCTCGACCGACAAGACGGGCGGCACACATACGATCAACTTGACGGGCAACGAGTTCGGCCAGGCGATCAATGGCAATTACGGCGCCAACAAGATCGATGGTCGAGGCGGCGCCGATACAATGAAAGGCTATGGCGGCAACGACACCTATTTTGTCGACAATGTGCATGACAAGGTGGTGGAGCAGCCAGGCAACGGCAAGGACGCGGTGTTCGCCTCGGTGAGCTATGCTCTCTCGGCGGGCTCATCCGTCGAGAAACTTGCGACCACGCAGGCTTCGGGAACGGGGCAAATCAACCTGACCGGCAACGAGTTTGCCCAGACGATCCAAGGAAATGCCGGCGCCAACAAGATCAATGGCGGGGGTGGTTCCGATACGCTGACGGGCTTTGGCGGCAAGGACGTCTTCGTGTTCAACACCGCGCTTGGCTCTGGAAATATCGACAAGATAACCGACTTCAAGGTTTCCCAGGACAAGATCCAACTTGATCACAGCGTATTCACCGGACTCCAGCAGGGCGCCCTTTCGGCCGCGAACTTCCACATCGGCAAAGGTGCGCATGATGGAAGCGACCACATCATCTATAACAGTTCGACCGGCGCGCTCTCTTTCGACAGTGACGGTATCGGCGGCCATGCTCAGACGCAGTTTGCGACCGTTGCTCCGCATCTCTCAATTGGCGCGAGCTCCTTTTTCGTGGTTTGACGCGCGCGGTTGTGCTTCCGGCAGGAGCTGAGCGCTCCTGCCGGTCGGCTTCTCCGCTCGCCGTCGAGTTGAGCGCGCACGCCGCTTTTTGGGCTAAAAACGGCTGCCGTCCGAGGCATTGCGGGAACATTCTGCCTTGATCGTGGTTTGGTGCCATCGCGCAGGGGATGGATGACGTGCCAAGCTACGAAGTCGAGGAGATTTTCGCCGGCCAAGTCGTGGTGACCCACAAGGTAGTCGCACCAACTCCGTTTCGAGCAGCCAAGCTCGCGACAAACCGGGAAATCACGCTTCGTGCTTCCGAGGTCCGCTGGATCCGGGTATTCGAGCAGGACGGCCGCCGCCGAGCCTATGAATATACGTTCTCGGATCGACCTCAACCCACCCCAACGAGCAATCTTGATAGTCCGATCACCCGTTCGCGATGAATGCGCATTCGCGCGGCTGATCCCATAGCGCACGGCGTCTCGATCCAAACAGTCCAGCCCGCGGTCTGATCCTTGCGCCGTTGGCACGCAAGCATGGTTCTAGTTGCGTCATTCGAACGGACGAGGACAACGGCCAGCCCTGCCCGTAGCCTGAATTGCTGGTGTAAATCGCAACGAAATCGGGCCATGGGAAACGATCCAAGTTCGAGCCGCTTATGGGAGCCGAAGGCCCGCTGGATTTCGGGAGCGGCACGATGAACCCGCACCTGGTCTGCATCGGCGGCGAGGATCACGCCCTGAGGATCTCGTTTCTGATGGAACTCCGTGAGCGGGGTTTTCGGGTCACCGCGGTCTCGACCGGCGATGAAGCTCTGTTTTTACGGCACGGCATTCCGCACCGCCGCTACGAGTTCAATCGCTTTGCCAATGGCAGCGGCAAAGCCGGGACCATCAGGACATTGCGAAGGTTGTTGCGGGAACTCCGCCCCGACATCGTCCAAAGCTTCGATACGAAACCCAATTTGCTAACCCCGCTGGCGGTGCGGGGAGAAGTCCCGGTCGTCCGCACGATCAACGGCTTGGGCTGGACCTTCTCATCGCTGGAGCCGCGAGCCTTGGCCATGCGGCCCGCCTTCTGCGGTCTGCAGTGGGTTGCTTCCTTCTGGACTGCTGCCACGGTTTTCCAAAATCGCGACGACCAAGCCTTTTTTGAGCGCTATCGGCTGATCCCACGCGGCAGCGGACGCCTTATTCAGGGGTCGGGCATCGACGTCAATGCATTCGCGGTGGCAAGACGTCTTGCCTCATCACCAGCGGCAATGCGGCGGGAATTCGGACTGGAATCGGCCGAGATCGTCATTTTTGTCGGCCGGCTCACCCGCCTTAAGGGCATTCCGACCCTTCTCGAGGCGATTCCGCACATTCTCTCCAAAAGACCTCATGCGCGTTTCGTGCTCGTTGGCCCACGGGAATCGGAAGGACCATTCGCCGTCGAAAAGTCCGAAATCCAACGATTTGCTTCTCATGTAACCGTGCTGGGCAAACGGCATGATGTCCCCAGTCTGCTTGGCATGGCTGATTTGTTCGCCTTCCCAACACAATATCGGGAGGGCGTTCCGCGCGTCTTGCTGGAAGCCGGACTCGCTGGATTGCCGATAGTCGCATCGCGAATGCCCGGTTGCAGCGACGTCGTCGAAGATGGGTGGAACGGTTATCTGGTCACGCCGCGCGATGCTCGCGCCCTTGCGGACCGGATAGTCGACATACTGTCGGACCGCACCTTGGGAGCGGCCATGGGGCAGCGCTCCGCCTCGCTTGTCAGGGAGCGTTTTGCCCTGCCGGGCATCGTCGACCAGTACTGCGATGTCTATAAGAGCAATCTCAGGACCAAATCTCGCGGCTTGCTTGCTCCATCGCCTCTGGAGAGCGGCATTGCGAACCGCCGGTTGGACGGGGCGCGGCAATGATGCGCGACGCGTTGCTTGCCGGCGGTGTCATCCTGTCAGCCGCGTCGCAGCTCTCCGTCCCCGGCATGCCATTCGGCTATGGCGAACTGCTCCTGGCGCTTTGGATCATGCTGTCGGCCGGACGAATGTTGGTCGGCGGGCGCGTCGAAGCGACACCAGCCTTCGCGCAACTCGCGACTTTTTGGCTGCTCCTTTCTCTCGCATTGGGGATCGGCACGATCGTCGGCTACTTGACCACCCTGCTTTACCCGACAGGGTTGTTGCACGACACAATGGCCTACGTGCTGTTGGCCAGCATCACTTGCCTGGCGAGTGTTGAGCCGGACGCGGGGCGTCGTCTTCGACGCAGCGGTTGGTGGGCGATCGCGTTCGCCGACGCGATATTTGCCATCCAACTCGCCATCGCGTGGGGCTGGCTCCATCAGCCCGGCGTCGATCCCTGGTATTGGGACCGCTTCCGCGGCTGGTCTGAAAACCCGAACCAGCTCGCGCTCTATTGCGCGCTTCTTGGTCCGCTGGCGCTGCACCTTGCAACCACTACTCGCAACCGGTGGGGTCAGGCCCTTGCGCTCTCAAGCCTCGTGTTCATCTTTTTTGTCGGCCGCCTGACCAGGAGCGATGCCTATCTCTACACCACGATTGTAAGCGGCGTCGCCTTCCTCGGGTTGCGGTTGAAGGCATGGTTGGCATCCGATGGCAATCGAACCAGCCTGCCCAGGCAGATCGCACTTCTGCTGATGGTCGGCGCTGTCCCCCTGGTGATAGCGATGACCCCCTATCTTCTTAGCGAGGAAAGCTTTGCGGCGAATTTTGCCAAGAGCCTCACCAAGGACGGAGGCGGCGAGGCCACGGCTGAAACATTCGAACTTCGGGTTTATCTGTGGGATGAGGCGCTTCAGAAGGGGCTGCAATCGGCATCGCTCGGCCTCGGTCCTGGCCCCCACCTGGAGCGCCCGCCGACGGCCGACATGCAATTTCTGGAGCGGCCGTTCGAAGCGCACAATACGGTTCTCGACCTCTATCTGCAGGGCGGGCTGGTCGCGGTCATCGCCTTGCTGTGGATCGTTGGATTGGCGGCCATGTCCGCCTGGCGCGCTCGCTACGACGCGCTTTTGGTGCTCGTGGCGTCCGCAGCCGTGTTCAGCATACCGCACCTCATCATTCGTCATCCGATCGTGTGGTTTGCATTGACCTTCTGCCTCGTCGCGGGAACGCCAAGCGTTTTCCGGCGCGAGCTTGAGCCTTCAGAGGTGATGTGATGTGCGGGATAGCCGGGATACTTCTCGCGTCCAATGCTGCCGACCCCAAGTCGCTCGATCAGATCGGGCAAATGATGATGGCGCTTCGTCACCGCGGTCCGGATGGCGAAGGACTCTGGACGGATCGCGAAGCAGGCATTGCCTTAGGCCACAGGCGGCTGGCGATCGTCGATCTGTCGGAAACGGGGCAACAGCCCATGCTGTCCACAAGCGGTCGGTATGCGATCACCTTCAACGGCGAGATATATAATTTCCGTGACCTGCGTCTCGAGCTTGAAGGCGTCGGGCACCATTTCCGCGGCACCAGCGACACGGAAGTCATGTTGTGTGCGATCGAGAGCTGGGGCCTCGAGGCCGCACTCCAGCGTTTTGCTGGCATGTTCGCGTTCGCCTTGTGGGACCTGAAGACGAGGACCCTGCATCTCGCGCGGGATCGACTGGGCAAAAAGCCCCTCTACATCGCTTCAGCCAGGCATGCGCTGGTCTTTGCTTCCGAACTGAAAGCAATCAGCCGCTTTTCAGGCTACTCTCCGGAGATCGATCTGGATGCCGCCACCGCAATGCTTTCCAAGGGGTGGGTCCCGGATCAGAGTTGCATCTGGCGAGGTGTCTTCAAGCTGCCACCCGGCTCGGTCCTGACCCTCACGGCCGCGACTGTGGCGGAGGGGCGCGGGGCCGCCTCCCTTTCGCAGGGCGCAAGTCGCTGGTGGTCGCTGCCCGAAGTCGCCAAGAACGGGCGAGAACACCAGATCGCCGGCAGTGACGACGATTTGACCAATGAACTGGATGATCTGCTCCGGCTTGCCGTTCGCGAGCGCATGATCGCCGACGTTCCGTTGGGCGGTTTCCTGTCGGGAGGCGTCGACAGCTCTACCGTTGCAGCCTTGATGCAGGCTCAATCTCCAAATCCCGTGCGCACTTTCACCATCGCCTTCGCGGAGAGCGGCTTTGACGAGGCCCCTTACGCCGCCGAGGTAGCGCGCCATCTGGGCACCGACCACACGGAACTACACCTTTCGGCCGCCGCCGCGCGTGACGTGATCCCCGAACTGCCAACGGTGTGGGATGAGCCATTCGCCGACGAATCGCAGATACCGACTCTGCTGGTGGCGCGGCTGGCCCGCCAGCACGTGACCGTGGCGCTGTCGGGGGACGGCGGAGACGAGTGCTTTGCAGGCTATGGCCGCCACTTCATGGCGGACCGGCTGAAACGGTACCAAGGTCTACCCGCAAGTGCACGACGAACGGTGGCGGCCGGCGCAGGGATGCTGTCCAGGGCGGCTCGTCACGATTTCATTGGCAACCTGCCACTTCCGTCGCATGTGCGGCATGCGCTGCGCAGCGATCGGCTCACTCGCTTCGCCTGGCTTCTCGCCGCGAAGGATGAAGACGAGCTGCACAGCCGGCTGACGGGATCATCGGCCGAAAACCTCACCCGGCACGAGACTCCTGCATCCATAGTCTCCGCACCGCGGCTCGACGGGCTGTTGTCTCGCCTCCTGTACGACGACATGTCCGGTTACCTCGCTGGTGACATTCTCGTCAAACTGGATCGAGCCAGCATGGCCAACAGCCTCGAGGCGCGTTGTCCCCTGCTGGACCACCGCGCCGTCGAATTCGCTTGGCGCCTTCCGGCTGCCATGAAGGTTCGCAACGGCAGAGGCAAGTGGATCCTTCGAAATGTGCTGCGTCGTTATCTTCCGCAACGGCTGATCGACCGGCCGAAGCAGGGCTTCGACGTGCCGATCGCGGCTTGGCTGCGGGGCCCGTTGCGCAGCTGGGCCACCGATATTCTGTCCGATGTTCGCAACCAGGGCGAAGGCTTGCTGGACAGCACAAAGGTGGACGCCTGCTGGCGCGATCACGTTACAGGACAGGACCGCTCCCGTGAACTGTGGTCGGTGCTGATGTTTCAAGCCTGGTGCAACGAGGCCAAGCGGCAGGCTTCGGCATCGAACTCATCCCGTGAACTCGATCTGGCAGGAGTATGAAATGGCGGGTTCCGCAGTCAGCCGAATTGAATTGCCACGAGCCACCCCGGTGGCTGCCCCGGTTCCTGAAAGCAGGGCCCGCGTACGGCCTCCCAGAAGCGCCCCGAATTCAGCAACCCCGTCTCGCCAACTGCTGGTGACATTGGCGAGCAGGAAATGGATCATTCTGCTCTTCGCGGTTGTCGGCGGCATCTTGGCGGCCTTGGCGGGAATAACCCGCCCTACCATGTACGAAGCCACCAGCCAGCTTATCATAGACGCTCCTGCCAGGGCGGCCCTTCCCGCCAGCCCAGGCTCAGCGCAGGACATGATCGATTCAAGCATTGACGACCACATCACGATGCTCTCGTCGGAGAGCCACCTTCGTCGAGTCGCCGCAGCGCTGCGTCAACCGAGCCCGGCCAACGCGACCGCACAACCGCAAGCCGGGAAGGGAAGCTCCAGCCAGGGGCCAACGCCCGCCGATCCGCCGACATCGCACTCTTTCGCTGGCGATCTGCTGAAGCGGCTTTGGCCCCGCGATGTTGTATCCACCAATGCGCCGCAAGCAGCAGAGGCCGCCGAGATGAAAGCGCTGCGCAAAGGGGTAAGGGTCGGACAAGAGCTCCGGTCCCGGGTCATTTCCGTCGGCTTCTCGGACGATGACCCGGCGCGCGCGGCGCTGGTGGCCAATACATTCACCAAGATCTATGTCGACGACCTCGCGCAGAAAAGTCAGGCGTCGAACATGCAGGAACTTGACGCCGTCGTCGCCAGTTTGCCCAAACTGCAGAATGAACTGGTGGATGCGTCCAATCGGCTCGAGGAGTATCGGCTGAGCCATGGCGCGGTCGATCAAGGCTCGGCTGACAAGGTGGCCGGGGAGAGGGCGGATCTCAGCCAACAGATATCGATGTCCAAAGCGGATCTGGCGGCGCTGGAGTCCCGGCTCCAGCGTATCCAGGAGCTTCGAAAGCAGGGCGCGCCGGCCGCGACCCTGGCCGAGGCCGCCGGCACGCAGGAGTTGGCCGACTTTTCGGCTCGCGTGGCCAGAGCGCCAGCGGACAAGGATCTGGCCAATGCCTTTTCCGCCGCGATCGAAAAGGCAATCGCTGATATCGTCGCTGAAGCGGACATCTATCGTGCCCAGGTCGAGGCTCTGGGAAATCGAATGCGTGTGCTCGATGCGGTCGCGGCCGACACGGCCAACCGGCTCGCCGGTTTGCGGGCGCTCGAACCTCAAGTCAGCCTCCTGACGCAACGCTACAACGAACTTCTCGGCCGCCAGCAGGACCTGAAGCGGCGCATCGGAGCTCCGTCCGCCGGGGTCTCGGTCCTTTCCGTTGCATGGCCGCCGACAATTCCGCAGACATTGCCGCCGGTTTTTTTGGTTCCACCGGGAATGATTGCGTTCGGCCTCCTTGGCGCCGTTTTGGTCCTCATGCGAAATCGCTTCGATCGCACCTTGCGCGGTGAAGCGGAGGCGGAAGCCGTGCTCAGGATACCGTGCGTGGGGCTCGTGCCCGAACCGGGCAGGATGCACGCCAAACAGTTGCGTGACTTGGTTTTGGGCCAGCCCAAGTCGGCCTACAGCCGTGCGGTGACGTCGCTGCTGGTCGCGGCCGCGCCAAATCAGGCAAGGGGTCGTGCTCCGCACACGATCCTGCTCACGCCAAGCGTCCGGGCTGACGGAGCGACCGAGCTTGCGTGGGGCCTGGCCTTGGCGGCCACCCGACTGGGCAATCGTGTTCTTCTGGTGGATCTCCAGCGGGCGGGCTCCCAACTTACGCCCGAGTTTCTGCGCCAGTTCAACGGACCCAAGGCTCGTCATTCCTTCGCGGATTACATCAGCAGTCGTTGTACCTTGGATGACGCGGTCGCCAGCATTCCCGAAATTGGCATCGACCTGACGACCATGGCACCTGCAGAAGATCTTTTGGCTCTCCTGGCGCGTGTCGACACCTCCAAGTGCAGGGAAGATTTGCACTCGGCGTACAGCCTCGTCATCATAAACGGGCCATCGGGGCTGGCTGGGCCAGAAGCCATGTTCCTCAAGAGCTGGGCGGACGCGGTTCTCGTTACCGTTCGCTGGGCAAGAACCTCGCGGCATGTCGCGCGCGGGGTGGTGGAGCAGCTCCTGAGCGACGGAACGCTCTCGGTTCCGGTGGCGAGCGTCCTTACCCGGGTGAACCTCACCCGGTACGGCAGGTATCGGTTTGGCGACAGTGCCGATCTTTTGCGCGAGAGGATCTCATGAATTCGACCGGCACCGGCCGTAAGCAAGGCTCGCCATGATCCGACTTCCGCAAAGCCCGATCGGCAAGGTCCTTCGAGCGGCCGGTGGCGTGTCGGCCATGGCGATTGCCGGTCAGCTCATTCTTGTCGCGACCATTCCGGTGTTGGCCAGGCTCTATTCTCCTGCTGATTTCGGCTTGTTCACGATCTATCTTTCGACCGTGAACATACTGGGGGCGGTCGCGGCACTGCGCTTTGAGGCTTCGCTGTACGGCGTCAAGAGCGACGCGCAGGCATACGTCACGGTTAAGCTCATTCTTTTGGCCGTGTCGGCAACCGGCGTTCTTGCCTTGACGGCGGGGGTTATGTTGTCGAGCACCGTTCCGGCCCGCGCTGTTGACCTTGTGTGGCTGGTTCCGATCGGCATGGCAGGCGCAGGTCTTGTGGAGACCATGAATTGCTGGAGCCTGCGTGCCGGCCTGCTGCGCGACTTCGCGCTCGGCCGCTTGATCTTGCCCGCGACGATGGCGTTGTTGCAACTGATGTTCGGCATCGTCCATCTCGGAGGAGAGGCGATGGTGCACGCTCACATTCTCAGCCAATTCATCTTCATTGGGTTCCTTGGCGTTCGGATTTTCCGCTGGGAGGACGTGTGCGGTATTGCCCGCGCGCCGTGGCAAACGGTCTTTGAAAAGGCCAGGCGCGAATACAAATTTCCACTGTTCGACATCCCGGCAACGGTCGCAAGTTTCGCCATCAACAACCTTCCGGCGATACTCGTCGGCTCAATGTTCGGGACCGCCTATGCGGGCTATCTGGGCGTCGCGTCGCGGCTCGTCACCGGCCCCGTCACGCTCATAGCCACGCCGCTCAGCAATGTCTTTGTCGCCGAAGCCAACAAGGGCGGCGGCCGCAGGCATCTGCTCGGCCTCGCACGAGGCCTGCTGATCCTTGCCGGCGGGCTCACTTCACTGCCCATTCTGGCTCTTGGCCTCGCCGCACCGCAGCTCGTCGTACCCCTATTGGGACGGCCATGGCTGCCCGCCGCCGAAATCATGACGGCGCTGGCTTTCATGGGCGCGGTGCAAGCTTTGTCGACGCCGCTTCAGGATGTGCCGGCTCTCCTGCGACGGCAGGAGGTGCGCCTGGTCGTCGATGCCGTAAGGACGGTGCTCGTGTTTGGTCCGCTTCTAGCCGGCGCCAGAGCTGGCTGGGAACCTCTCACTGTCATTTATCTCATGGCTGCCGGCGGCGCCGGGGGCTTCTTCATCAAGACGGCAGCCTCTCTCTATCTGTTGAAGCAAAGTGTTCAACCGGACGAGACGTCGCCTCGCAGCCGGTGCATCGCCTTGGAGGAAAGATAACATGACGCAGATGGACAGTCGCGACGCCCTTCCTTCCGCAGCCCTGCCAACAGGGGTCGGACCTTCGCAAGATGAGGGGTCGGCGGAGTTGGTGACACTGCGGCCGTTCATTTCAGTGGCCATCCCGACCTTTCGCAGGCCAGATACCATTCGAAGGACAATCGACAGCATCCTCCAGCAGGATTTTGCGAATTGGGAACTGGTGGTTAGCGACGACGAGGGGCAAGGAGGGCTGTCCTGGAGGATCGTCGACGAATATGCGCGTGCCGACGGTCGCATACGGATGGTCGAGAACGGCAGGGGGCGAGGCCAGGTCGAGAATACCAACAACGCCATGCTCGCTTGCACCGGCACCTGGATCAAGTTGCTGCATGACGACGACTGGCTCGCGCCCGGCGCGCTCAAGCGATTTGCCGAGGTGTCCAAGGAGCATCCCTCGGCCGCATTCATGACCTGTGCAGCCAATATCGTGGAAGACGGCAGGATCATGCTCCGCTCGACGCCATCGGAGGAAAACCGCGTTTCAGTCTATTCGAGCCAGCAATGCCTCAGGGATCTTTACCTTGTCCGGACGACGAGGAGCCTCGGCATCATCCCCTCGACACTGTTGATCAACAGCAAGGTTCTTCAGGCTGGATGCCGAATGCGTGCACACAAATCGATCCCCGCCGGCGTTGACCAACTGTTCTTCGTGGACCTGGCCGGTCACGGAGACATGGTTGCGATTAATGAGGGTCTGATTTTTTACGACGCGACCAACCATCCGAGCATCACCACATCGAAGAGCTACACGGAAGTGGACGAAGTTACGCTTGCGGTTAAGCAGCTTAATTGGCAGCTGCTCGAAAACAGAAGGAATCTTCCTGACCCCGAGAGCCTCTTGCGAGCATTGCGGGTTGCACGCGTACCCGCCAGATTTCATCACCAGTCCTTGCCCGTGACTATCCGCGACACGCTGCAAATTCTTCGCCCATCAGTGATGAAGATCGCAAGCCAGTACCTCGTGGAATACCTGTTCAGGATCCGCCCGGTCCTAGGGCCTTGGTATACCCGAAGACAGTGATGGAGCTGACCAGTTGGGCGCCGTTCGCGCATCCGTTCAAGGCCGCGCACGGACGCGGCACGCGCCGAACAATTTATGGAACACGGAACACGGCGGCCGCCCCTGCGGTGGCGGCAAGGCTGGACACGATCATCCCCGGATGTTCAGGGAACTAGGGCAACACCGAGACGCGTGCGAGAAGGGTGACCAATTCTGCCTGACGCCTGGTTTCAGTTTTGGCGAACAGTGATGCGAGCTGGGTTCGGATGGTCGTCCGGCTGAGCGCACAGCTTTCAGCGATTTCCAACGGGGTGTAGCCCTTTGCCAGCCGCACCGCCAGATGTGTCTCGGCTCCGGTTAGACCGAACATTCGCTGCAGGGTTTGAGGATTGGGCGCCGATTTCGTCTCTCGGTCCAACAGGGCGACGACGATCGTGTTGTCGGCTGCGAAGAGGCCGCGCTCGTTGATGACAACGGGACGATCTCCGCTGCTGCGGACCACAATCCATGCAAACGATCCGGGATTCAGGTGGCACGGCACGTTCGCGATCAGGCTTCTGAGCGCTCCCGAAAGGCCGTCGGCGTTGTTCACCTGGCTGCCATAACCGCTGAGAATGACGCGCGCGGTGGCGTTCCACTTGAGGACTTTCCTGGTTTCGCTGAGCACGAGACATCCGTAGCCAAGGCGATCAAGCATACCCGGGAAAGAATGCAGCGGCGGTTGGTCACCTTCGGTGGCGGCAGCAGGCCTTTCAACCTGCCGGTCGGAGCTTTGGGCATGGCGCAAGGGAGACGGCCTGCTGCCAGGCCCCATGGCCGCCATCGCACGTTGCACTTGGAAAACAGTACTTCTCGGCCGTTCGACCAGGTTCATTGTCGTCACCACTTTCCGGTTTCGCTGTCAGATCGGCGCCAGCGCATGGGCTAAGTGTTGGAACTTTCTTCTGATGATTCTGATAGGCTGACATTTCGGCGCGCGAAAGCGAGCAGCAGCACTAGGTCCGATAACCAAAGGCTCTAAGCCGCATTGGCTAAGCCAAAAGTTGTAGGTAGTCAGGATGAGATTGCGGATAGGCGGTCCCGTACTGTCGGACAGGCTACGACAACATCTGGTTTCGTCGGCCGTCCTGCTGGCTACCCTTTTTATCGAGATGAAATCGTCGCTGACAGGTGGTGGCAGTGCGGCCTTTCTGGAATGTGTGCCGGCGATTGTCATCATCGCCTTCCTGGAGGACCGCTGGCCTGCGATGGCTGCCACGTTTGCCATGGTGGCTGTCGGCTTGGCAGTTCGCCTGGCGGCGAACGGTCAGTTGGTCGGCGATGATCTTTCCGGGGCCATTCTCCTCGCCTTGTCCGGCGGGATGATCGCCTTTCTTTTCCATCGTTCAAGGCAGGAGTTGAGGAGCGCGCTCGATGTCGCCGAGAACAGGCTTACCGCCATCGAGACGACCGAAGCGCGATATCGCTGGGCTTTCGAGCGGGCCGCCTTGGGATTTGCGACCGCAAATGACCGTGGTGAGCTGCTGCAGGTCAACATGTGCATGTGCAGTATGTCCGGCTACGCACAGGAAGAGCTCGTCGGCCAGCATATCGAAACGCTCGTTCATCCTGACGAACGCGATCTGTTCGCCAGGCTTGGACGTGGTCTAAGCGCGGAGGCGCCGTCGTTTGGCTTGGAAATGCGCTTGAGAAGGAAGGATGGCACTGTTTTCTGGGCTCGCGTGACCCTCTCTTGGTCTGGTCCGGAGAAACAACTGCCGATGGGCATATTTGTCGTCTTCGAGGATATCACTGAACGCAGGGCTGCAAGCGAAGCGCTCTTGAGCCAAAAGGAATGGCTGGACCTTGCGCTGCTCGCCGGAAGGCTTGGCACATGGCGCGTGGACTACAAGGAGAGAATTGTCTCCGGTTCAGATCAATTTTGGGAAATTCTTGGTTTGCCGCCAGCCGCTTCCCGTCCTCTGGACGAGCTGTCGGCGATCATTCATACGGCGGACTGGCCAAAACTCGGGGCCCATTCAGAATTCATCGCGGCAACCGCCAACTACGACGCAGAGGTCCGAGTTCGGCGGTCGGACGGACAGTTCCGCTGGATTGCCCTGCGCGGCCGTGAGGACATCCGCGATGGCTATCATCAGCGGTTCGGGATCGCGGCTGACCTTACCGAGCGGCGGCAGACGACACTGTTGCGGGCTGCGGTGAGAAGACAGGAGCGGCTTATACTTGAACAGCGGCACCGGCTCAGTAATCTGTTTGCCGTGATCACGGCTGTCGTGAAAATGATCCCTGCTTCAGACCAGGATATTTCCAAGTACAGAGGAGATCTTTTAGAGCGAATTCGGGCGCTCGAATCCACGCACCTGCTGTTGATCAACAATGCAGAGTTATCATCTACGATCCGCGATATTGTCGCACATGCGCTTCGCCCCTACGCGGAGGCACACAGAGCAACGATCACAGGGCCTCATGTCAGAATCGTCGGAGGCGCTGCGGAAAGTTTCGCAATGGTCGTCCACGAACTCACGACAAATTCGGTCAAGCACGGGGTGCTCGGGAACTCCCAAGGCCAGGTGGAGGTAAGGTGGGGCGTCGCACCCGAGGGCTCGGACGGCGACATCGTGTTCGACTGGATCGAACGAGGCGGCCGAAATGCCAAGCCTGTCCTGCGGAAAGGTTTTGGGTCGATTGTCCTTGGCGCCGATGGAACGCCCTTGGTCGGTCACTCTTCGAAACTGGAAATGTCGGCTGGTGGATTGCGATATCAGCTACGCCTATCCCAGGGCGAGATTCAGCCTTAACTTAGATCGTTCCAAGCCATGTCCTCATCAAAACAGCGACCTCGGTGCGGTTTCGGACTCCCAGTTCACGCAAGATTGCGGCGGCATGGATCTTCGTCGTGGCCTCGGCGATGTCGAGATCGCGGGCGATCTCCTTGTTCGAATAACCTTCGGCCATAAGCTTGAGCACGTCCTTTTGCCTTGACGTGAGCCTTCCCAGAGAACCTGGGCTGGCCAAGGCCTGGTGCGAAGCCTCCACGGGAGATCTATGCGTCTGAGGCGCGGCTGCGCCAGAGCTTCGCGACAGGAGGGCTGGTACATAGATGCGGCCTGACAAGATCTCTTTGACGGCCAGCACCACCTCCTCATCCGGCTGCGACTTCACGATGTAGCCGTGGAGGCCAACTGAAAGGGCCAACAAAATTTCCGATCGTGAATCGTTTCCTGACACAATCGCAAACCTGCTTTTGGGATAGGCGGCGAGAACGTCGCCGAGCACTTCCTGGGTGAGCAGCCCGGGCATGTTCAGGTCCAGGATCGCAAGATCAATTGTTTCGTGTTCGGCCAGGAGCCCAACCACGGCATCAAAACAGGTCGCCTCGATTATTTCGACACCAGGGATTCCGGCTGTCAGCGCCATGCGCAAGCCACGTCGATAAAGGCCATGATCATCGGCTATGACGATCTTGTACATAGAAACCCCCACGCACAAACAACCCGCACTACCTGGCCGCGCCTTGTAGGAGCGCCGGTACGTCCAGAAAGGTGGACCCCGACGTCCTACAACCCCGTCCTGCTAATTACCGTACGCTAATGTAGCTCGGTTTTAGGAAAATGTTTACCTTCGATCGTAATTCAAGTGGGACCTTGGTCTGTTGCGCGTCTCGGCCACTCCCGTCAGGTCCGCGGGATATGTTTCGTCCCCTACGGTTCCGGGATCAGAGAAATTCGTCCGTGCCATTCAAACGCACGACGACAATATCCCGGTTGGCTCCCTAATCTCTCGCAGGTTCGGACAACTGAAACCCTGCTGCGCGAGGCGGTTCGCCGTCTTGGCTTCGGATGCAGTTTCAGCCGTCAAGGCCAACTCTGGCCATGTGCGTAGGGAGGATCGAATGAAAGCGGTAATTCAATGCGGTGGCATGGGAACGCGCCTTCGGCCATTTACATCGGTTTTGCCGAAGCCGCTGATGCCAATTGGCGCGCGGCCAGTCCTCGAGTTGCTGCTGAAATGGCTGCGGCGTAGCGGAATCGAAGACGTCTACGTCACTACCGGCTATCTCGGGCACCTGATCCGGAGCGTGTGCGGCGACGGCTCGCAGTGGAATCTGAGGATCCGCTACACGCAGGAAATGGAACCGCTCGGAACGATCGGGCCGCTTTCCTTGATCAGAGACGAATTGAATGAGCCTTTCATTGTCCTGAACGGCGATGTGCTGACCGACCTGAGCATCAGCCGGTTTACCGCGGCGCACCGCCTGCACAAAGACTCCGTCACGATAGCGACTTCGCTGCGGCTTACCAAGATGGATTTCGGTGTGATCGACGAGGTTGACAACACCGTCCAGGTCTTCCGCGAGAAGCCTGCGCTGTCGCATCTGGTAAGCATGGGCATCTACTGCATGAACCCGGACGTCCTCGACTTCATCCCATCCGGGATACCGTTTGGGTTCGACGACCTCATGCTGCAGATGCTCCAGGCCGGACGCGTCGTGCATGTCTACAAGCACGAAGGTCTTTGGCTCGACATCGGACGCGTCGAGGACTTCCAGAACGCGCAGACAGTTTCCTGGGAAGAGCAGTCGGCGTCCATCGAAGTGGCCGCCGCGGCAGCGTAACGGCCAGGCGCGAGGATCATCGAGGAGGTGACGATGCTCTTGGTAAGTTCCCCGGTCCTGGGAGTGCCAGAAAAAGCGGCTTTGGCGAAAGTGATCGACAGCGGTTGGCTGACGATGGGTGAACGGGTCCGGGCTTTCGAAGAGGCGTTTGCCTTGATGCACGAGGCAGAGGACTGCGTAGCGGTTAGTTCCTGCACCGCAGCCCTTCATCTTATCCTTCACGGATTGGGGATTGGTCCGGGCGACGAGGTGCTGGTTCCTTCGCTGACCTTCGTGGCTACCGCGAACGCAGTGCTCTATGTCGGCGCCACTCCTGTCTTTGTCGACATAGAATCGGCAGACGTCCCTCTGATGTCGCTCAAAGAAGCAGAAGCACGCTGCAGCCCTCGCACCAGGGCCGTGATCCTGGTTCATTTCGCCGGCTATCTTGCCGACAAGGACGCCTGGCAAGCATTCGCCAGCGCACGCGGGCTCTCGATCATCGAGGATGCGGCACATGCTCCCGGCCTAAAAGCGGTTGGCACCTTTGGTGCGGGCGCCGCCTTCAGCTTCTACGGCAACAAGAACATGACGACGGCGGAGGGTGGGGCCGTAATTGCCCGGGACCCCCAACTGCTGGACAGGATTCGCCAGGCTCGCGCGCACGGCATGACCACCGGAACACGCCAGCGACTAAACAGCCGCACCGCGCACTACGATGTGACCATGCTCGGCTTTAACTACCGAATGGATGAAATGCGGGCCGCGATCGGCTTGGTTCAGCTCCAGAACCTGCAGGAGTGGAACGAGATACGGCGCATTCTTGTCGTGTTGTACCGGCGCCTCATCGCGTTGCGTTGTCCGGCAGTCACAATACCCTTCGAAGAACCGCGAGCCTCGGCTTACCACATCATGCCGATCCTCTTGCCGCGCTACGTCAACAGGCAGCATGTCGTCGATGAGCTGCGGGCGCAGGACATACAAACCACGGTCCATTACCCGCCCGTTCATCAGATGACCCTCTACCGTGAGCTTTACCCGGGTACCCACCTGCCGCGCACCGAGGATTTCGCGGAACGCGAGTTGACCATTCCGCTGCATCCTCAGATTACCGCGCCCGCGGTTGAAGCCGTGGTGGACGTCCTGGCGACCGCGCTCAATAGCGGCATCCACGCGGGAACCGCCGCATGAACGCGTTTGATCTGTCCATACACCCGCCCGTCGTGTCAGGCGTGAGCCATGGTTTTGGCAGACGGGCGATGGATGTCGTGGCCGCATCCTTGGCCGCGATCGTTTTCGCGCCGCTGATGTTGCTGATTGCATTTGCCCTATTTCTCGAGGGCGGACGCCCCGTGCTTTTCCGGCAGCCTCGCATCGGTGCAGGGGGCCGCATGTTTCATATCTATAAATTCCGCAAATTCGAGGTTCTGTGTGATCCTCAGGGTCCTGCGTTGACCAGCATAGGCGACCATCGGCTGACGAAGATCGGGCGCATTTTGGCCAGCACCAAACTGGATGAGTTGCCGCAACTCTGGAACGTGCTCAGAGGCGACATGGCCATCGTCGGGCCACGGCCGGAAAGCCTCGCCTTTGCTGACTGCTTCCATGGCGGCTTCGAGGCGGTCCTAAGATATAAACCCGGCTTGGTCGGCCCGACGCAAGTTCTTTTCCGTCACGAAGCCTCTCTCTACCCGGCCTCAGGAGACCTGTCGTCCTTCTACAGGGAGGCGCTGTTTCCGATCAAAGCCAAGTTCGATCTTTCCTATTATCCCCGACGAACCATCGCTTCGGATGTTGTGTGGATGATCCTCGGTTTTCTGGCGGTAATCGGCTGGGTGCCTGTCGGGCTACTCAGGCGTTGAAGGCTGTTTCTGTGTGCGCGCTCGGCAACCGGAGCGCTTCAGGTGAAAGAAGGAACACCTGGTTATGAGCTACAATGGCAAGAGAGTTCTGGTCACTGGCGCGGATGGGTTCATTGGATCGCACCTGACCGAGGCACTCGTCCGCAACGGTGCCGAGGTGACCGCATTGGCCCTCTATAATTCGTTCGACAGTCATGGATGGCTGGATGATCTGCCAGACGACATCCGAGGTCATCTGAAACTCGTTCGAGGCGATGTACGCGACGGTGCATTCCTGAACCGGATCGTGCGCGGCCAAGCCGTCGTGTTTCATCTCGCTGCGCTTATCGCGATCCCGTACTCATACGCGGCCGCCCAGTCCTATGTGGAAACCAATATCATGGGGACGCTGAATGTCCTTGAAGCGGCCCGCCAATGGGAGACGGAACGGATCATTCACACCTCGACCAGTGAGGTTTACGGCACGGCGCTCAGCATGCCGATCAGCGAGTCCCATCCTCTTCAGGGACAATCGCCATATTCGGCGTCCAAGATCGGCGCCGACATGATGGCGCAGTCCTATGCCAGATCGTTCGACCTGCCCGTCGTGATCCTCCGGCCGTTCAATACATTCGGGCCGCGGCAAAGCGAACGAGCCATAATACCGACAATCATCCGGCAGGCGCTCGATCCAAAATGTGTTTCGATCATGGTGGGAGATACCAGCCCGGTCCGCGACCTGACCTTCGTCGAGGACACAGCGGCTGCCTTCCTGAGCGCGGGTTCAGCCACACTCGAATTCGGCCATGCCTACAATGCTGGAAGCCAGCGTGCCGTGACCATATCGGACGTGCTCGATCTCGTGCGCGAACTGAGCAACTGCAAGAAGCCCGTTCACCGCGACGAGAGTCGATTGCGGCCGCAAAACTCCGAAGTTCGCGCTCTGCTGGCCGATTCATCACGGCTCGAACGTGAAACCGGATGGACTGCGCAAACGAGTTTGCGCCACGGCTTGGCCAGAACCATCGATTGGTGGCGGGCGCGCCTCGGCGAAGGTCGGGTACGTCGCGAAATGAGCTACATGACATGAGGTTTTACCCATTTCCATTGGCACTGCTCCTGATCGCCTTTGCCGTCCTGCTGCGGGCGGCCGACAGCCAGGGAAACAGCATGTCCACGACGTTCGTCGCGCCAATGCCGATGGATCTCCCAGATTATCTGCATCCCGCGACAGATCCGGCATTCGGCACGAATTTCATGCGCATCACCAAACCCGGCGCACTTGGGGGAGGTGTCGTGTGTGGGACGAAATATTGCAGTCATCGCTATTCGAGCGCTCAAGCCTGGAATGCGGACCAGAGCCTGCTCGTGCTGGCCAATGGCTGCAACGGGCTGTGCTTCCTCGACGGCAAGACATATGCTCCGCTATTCCACCGCGACAAAGGCGGTGAATGCGAATGGAATCCTCGAAACGCTGACGTGATGATCTGCGTTGAGGATCGGAAGATCTCGACATGGGCGCCAAGGACAAACCACGAAGACGTTGTCTTCGTCACGGCTCAATACCACGATCTGCAGTTCGGGCCGTCGAAGGGCAATCCAAGCCGTGACGGCAAACGTATAGCCGTCCGCGCTGTCCGCGCGGATGGAAAAGCCGTGGTGTTCGCCTTCGATCTCGCGGATCGATTCAAATTCCCGGACATCGATCTCGCTCAGGTTCCTGGGACCACCAGCTCCTGCACCATCTCCCCGCTCGGGACGAACATCCTTTGCTTTCAAAACCTGGCCGACGGCACCGAGCAGAGGGCCATTTTCAGTGTCGATGGCACCTTGCGACAGAGGTGGACGGACCATCACCGCCCCGGCCACGGAGACCTTACGCTCGATGACGACGGCAGCGAGGTCTATGTTGGCATCAGCAAATCCGGCCCCGACAAGTATCACGTGATCAAGCGAAGATTGTCCGATGGGAAGGTGACCTCCCTGACCGGATACGGCGAAGCAGAGCATGCATCGTCGCGTGCTCTGAAGCGGCCCGGCTGGGTCTTCCTGACCTATGGCGGCAACCCGGAAGAGATATCGGCCAATCCAGGCTGGGCACCATATGCACGGGAAGTCATCGCGTTGCGCATCGACGGCAGCGGCGAAGTTCGGCGCATCGTGCAGACCCGCAACGCGCCCTTCGACTACTGGAGCGAGACGCATGCGTCACCTTCGCCGGACGGCACACAGGTGATCTGGTCCAGCAATTGGGGCGTGGCCGGTGGACCGGTTTACGACTTCGTCACCCGCGTCGACTGGCCCGAAAACCAGGACAAGAAGGAGATTGTCGCGAATGGTCAACCTTAGCCGATTCTTCCTTGCGACACTTGCGATGCTTTGCGCCCTGCCGATGGCTGCGGCAGCCGATGCGACGATCTATCGAATTTCGCCCGGAGACACCATCGAGATCGCAATCACCTCGCTTCCCGAGCGGACGCAGCGTGCGGTGGTGCAGATGGACGGCACCATCGTTCTCGCCGAGGCAGGCACGGTGCCTGTCGCCGGCCTGACCCCGTCCGAACTTCAGACGCGCTTGCAGGCGATCCTGCCGACCAAGATCTACCACATACGCATGCCGGACGGCCGTGAGCAGGTGGCGGTCGTCAGGCCCGGCGACGTGACGGCGATCATCGCTGAATACCGTCCAATCTACGTGACTGGCGAAGTGCTCGCTCCTGGGCAGCAAGCCTTTCGTCCGCTCATGACGGTTCGGCAGGCGATAGCCGTCGCCGGCGGCTTCAGCCTCTTGCGTGCACGGGCGAACCAGGCTGGGCCGGACCCAACGGACCTGCAGCGCGATTATGAGACGATCTGGGGAGAATACATCAAGGACTATTTCCACAGTGCGCGCATACGTGCCGAACTTCAAAAGCAGCCCGATTTCGACATGAAGGCCCCCCAGGGCTTTCCGCTGTCTTCTTCCCTCGCAACCGAAATCGCGCAGGCCGAGGCAGAAGGGCTGAAGCTCTCGCTGGACAATTTCGGGCAGGAGCAGAGCTTTCTGGAGAAGGGCGCCAAGGATGCAGCGACCCAGGTCCAGGCGTTGCTCCAGCGCGAGCAGGACGAAGCCGATGGAGTCAAGGCCGATGAAGAGGATTTGGCGCAGGTGACCAAGCTCTTCAAGGCTGGCAACCTGACCAACAACCGGCTCGCCGATGTCCGGCGCGCGGTGCTTCTGTCCTCGAGCCGTGCGCTTGAAACTTCGGTCGAACTCATGAGGGCTCGGCGCCAACAGGATGATCTTGCAAGGCAGATCGAGCGCAATGACAACCAGAGGCGTGCCGGTTTGTTGAACGAGTTGCGGGATACACAGGCGCGCCTTGCCGACATCACCGCAAGGCTGCACGCGGTCAGCCAGAAATTGCAGCCGCAGGGAGCATCCGCCTTGCCGCAGCCGATCGGCGGCGAAACCGTGCGGGCCCAGGTGACGATCATCCGCTCCGTCGATGCGCAATGGCGCAAGCAGCCGGCCGACCAGGATACCGCGGTGGCGCCGGGTGATACGATCGAGGTCAGGTTCAGCAGCGCGCTCGAAAACGCGGCGGTGCAATAGACAATCGCTGCCGGCGTCGCCGGTAGCGGCAATATCTTCGATGTCGTTGCGAGAACGGTCGTGAGCGAAGAGATCAGCGTCGCCGGCGCTTACAACAAAGGCAGCATCATCTTCATGGGAATGAAGATCCTGGTTGCGCCCGGTGCACTGGTGCCGCGGCCGGAAACAGAGCTGCTCGGCTCCGTTGCCGTAGATGTCCTGCGCGCAATGGACCTGCCGGCGCCGCGTGTCGTCGACATGTGCTGTGGCGCCGGCAACCTGGCCTGCGCGATCGCTAGCCATATCCAATCCGCCCGAGTTTGGGCCTGCGATCTTACCGACGGCTGTATCGACGCGGCGCGGCGAAATGTCGTTCATCATGGCTTGACTGACCGGATTTCAGTGCATCAGGGTGATTTGTTCGAAGGCGTGTCCGGACTGGAGCTCAACGGCACGCTTGATGCCATCGTCTGCAATCCGCCCTACATTTCGGAGAAGCGGCTCGAGGGTGATCGCCGCCATCTGGTCGTGCTTGAGCCGCGAGAGGCATTCGCGGCCGGTCCTTATGGGCTCAGCATTCATATGCGGGTCGTCAAGGACGCGCTGCGCTACCTCCGACCAGGCGGCGTCCTGCTGTTCGAGGTGGGGCTTGGTCAGGACCGCCAGGTCATAAGTCTTCTGGAGCGCAGCAAGGGCTACGAGCAGATACGCACCTTCGCCAACCATGCCGGTGAAGTGCGGGTGGTCCTGGCAGGGGCCAGGCGGCAGGCATGACCGCGTTCGGCCGGTATCGGGCCGACCGTCCAGATCATTGCTTCTTGCGCCAGATCATTTCTTCTTGCGAACGATGAACCGCGCGATTCCTTGAATCGAATCGAGGTTTTCCGGCAGGAGTTCACTGTCTTCCACTGTGATGCCGAAAGTCTCTTCGATGAACCCGATCACCTCGAGCACTCCGGTCGAGTCGACGATCCCCTGATCGAGCAATGATGCGGTGAGGGATAGCGCCTTGACGTCCGCGATGTAGAAATTCGAGGCCAGGAAGCTGCGGATCTGGTTGATATGAATGTCGTCGCTTTCCGCGGCCGATATCATGGAATCCATCTAATCCATCCTCCGTTGCAAAGGCGACTTGCGATCGCGCTTCTGAAACAATCTACGACAGGGCCGCTTTCTTGAGTTTTCCGGTATCGGTCATCGGCAGGCTGGGCACGATGACGATGGTCTTTGGCACCATGAAACTCTCCAGCCGTTTCCGGCACTCCATCAGGAGCTGCCTTTCGCCGACAATTCTTCCCTGCTCGATGACGACGAATGCTTTGACCGCTTGCCCGAGGAGGTCGTCGGGAACACCGATGACCGCGGCTTCCTTCACCCCAGGGACGTCCATCAGCACGCTTTCCACCTCTTTGGGAGCGACCTTTTCGCCTCGTGATTTTATGATCTCGTCACCACGGCCGACGAAGTACAAATAGCCTTCAGCGTCCATCCGGCAGTAGTCGCCCGTGTAGAGGACCTGCTCGCCCGGCAGCGGCCCCGGCTTCAGCTTCCTTGCAGTTGCCTCGGGCTTGCCCCAATAGCCTTTCATCACCGTTGCGCCGCGGACTACAAGTTGGCCAACGACGCCCGGACCGACCCGCCTGCCACCCTCGTCGACGATCCACACTTCTGTGTTGGGAATGGCAATGCCTACGCTGAGGGGCTTTCGCCCGAGATCGTCGGGCGGCAGATAGCTGCAGCGTTTGCATTCGGTGAGGCCGTACATAGAATAGATGCGTGCGCCCGAAAACAGCTCCCTGAGCATGGCAATCTGCTTGAGCGGCAGGGCGGCCGCGGTATTGGTGACATAGCGGATGCTCGCGAAATCGTTGCTCTTCAGCGATCTGAGTTCCGCAAGGGCCGCGAAGATCGTGGGCACGCCCGGAAAACCTGTGATCTGCTCGTCCTTGATGACCTGAAGGATCTGCGCCGGAAAGGCGAAGGAGCGCTCGAGGACGAGCCGTGCGCCGGTGCGAAAGGCCATGATCATCTGATAGAGCCCGTAGTCGAAGGCGAGGGGCAGAACGTTGAGGATCACCTCATCCTCACGCAGCTCCAGATAGGAGGCGATCGATGCGCACGCGGCAGTCATGTTGCCGTGCGTCAACATGACCCCCTTGGGTTCGCCGGTGGATCCGGAGGTGTAGACGATGGCGGCGAGATCGATGTCGATCGATTTGCGCGGCGGCGCAACAGAAGGTCCTTCGATGATCGTGTCCCAACGCACGGCGTGCGGCAATCGGTTGAACTCGGCCTCGTCGACCGGCCCAGAGACAATCACCGCCCGCAGCGAGTGACAGTCGCGCGACGGCTGGGAGAATATCGAGTGCAGATGGCTGTCCGTGATCAGCGCCGCTGGCAGGCAATCGTTGAGCAGGTAATGAAGCTTCTCGCTTTTCGTAAGCGGGTTGACGATGCAGACCACGGCGTTCGCCTTGAGCACCGCCCAGAAGCTGACGACGGTTTCGACCGTATTGTCGGCGAAGATCATGACGCGGTCGCCGCGCTCGACGCCGGCCGCGGCCAGGAAATGCGCGATCCTGTCGGAGCGCTCATCGATCTCCGCGTAGGTGACGCGTTGCTTGCCGGCCACCAACGCGACCTTGCCGCCAAGCCGGCCGGCGGAATGGATGAGGTAGTCCTGCAGGAGTGGTACGGCGCCGTGGATCATGCCAGGACCCTTTCCCGCTGTTCGTGATCAACGTCGATCCTGAGCTCGGCTTTGTCCGCTCCGCGTGGGCGGCTCGCGATGAACTGCTGATGCAGAAGCTGGGTCGACAACACGCCGACCAGTGCCATGTTGTCGGAGTTGGAGAGATCGCCGTCGCCGGCCTTGGACCGGCACTTTCCAAGCAGGAAAGCCACCGATTTCGGATCGAAGACATTTGCCGCGCGCAATGCCGTGTCCGACAGTGCTTCGCGAATGTAATCTGGTGCATCATGACCAACGAAACTAAGCGCGTTTGGCGCCCTGTAGGGCTGCTTCGTGCGGGCAACGACTTGCGGTGGCACGATCGGCTGCGCCACTCGCTTGAGCACGTGCTTTTCGTCGAGGACGCGCAGCTTGTAAGCATCCGGAAGCGAATTCGCGAGCGCCACGACATCGTCGTCGAGATAGGGGAAGCGCCCCTCGACCGAGTGTGCCATCAGCATCCTGTCGCCCTGCGAGGAGAGCAGGTAGCCCGACATCAGCGTTCGGATTTCGAGATACTGGTCCTGGGCAAGGAAGCTCCATCGCGAAAATTCGGCGGGGAGAGGGGCGAGCAGTTCGGAGACCGCATTGCGGTGCTGCGAGGCGCCGCGCATGTCGGGGCAGAATAGGCGCTTGATGGCGCTTGTGGTGCGCCAGCGCGTGTCATGTGCAAAGCCGGGCCTGTCGCAGGCATGAAGATCGCGCCCGAAGAACTGTCGCGCCATGGCCTGTTGGTGCACCGGTGAGCGCGACAGATAGGGGTAGAGACGCTCGAGCAGTCGCGCACGCCGGCTCGAAGCAGGTTGACGCCCCCAGAAGCGGCGAACCTTGCCTTCGCGGAAAAGGTCGTAGCCGGCGAACATCTCGTCGGCGCCTTCCCCTGTCAGCACAACCTTGATGCCGCGCTCGCGGACCAACTTGGACAGAAGGAAGAGCGGTGCCGGGGCCGTCCTCAGGATTGGCCGCTCGGTATGGTAGACGACCTCGGGAAAAACCGCTGCAATGTCGCGGCGGGAAATCACCACCTCGTGGTGCTCGCTCGCGGTCGCGGCGGCAACCAGGCGCTGGAAATAGGTCTCGTCGTATTCCTCGTCGGCAAAACGCAAGGAGAATGTCTGGAAGCGCTCCCCCGCGAAACGTCTCCCAAGCGCCGCGACAAGTGAGCTGTCGAGCCCACCGGACAAATAGCAGCCCACCGGCACGTCGGCCTGCACCATCCGCAGCGCCGTCGCGGCTTCGAGCGCACCGCGGACCGCCTCGACGGCATCGTCGCACGAGCCGGTGAACCATTCAGGCTCGGAACCGGAAATTCGCGGATAATGCGGCTCCCAGAAAGCCGTCTCCCGGGCCACGCCACCCTCATAGAGCCGGATATGTCCAGGCTGCAGTTCCTTGACGCCTTCGAAGACGCTCTGCGGCGGGATCACCGTCCAGAATGTAAACGTCTGATCGATTCCTGTCGGATCAAAGGCGCGAGGAATCGCTGTTTCCGCAGCGAAAATGGCTTTGACTTCGCTTGCAAAGAAGACGCGGCCGCCGTGCTCGCAATAATACAGCGGGCAGATGCCGTAGCGGTCACGCGACAGGATCAGGCGGCCGGCAGCAGAGTCCCATATCGCGACTGCCCATTGACCATTCATCCGTTCAAAGGCGGCCTGGCCCCAGGCCTGGTAAGCGTGGAGCACGACTTCCGTGTCGCTATGCGTGCGGAAGCGGTGACCAAGCGCGATCAACTTGTCGCGCAATTCGACGTAGTTGAAGATTTCACCGTTGAAGACGATCCATGTCAGGCCGCTGACGTCGGCGAGTGGCTGCTGGCCGTGCAGCAGGTCGACCACGGACAGGCGGGCATGCGCCAAACCCGCGCGTCGGTCGCGGTACAGCCCCCGCTCGTCGGGTCCGCGGTGTGCGAGCGCGCCCACCATACGCAACAGCGCTTCCCGCGACGGAGGTGAGGCAGTGGCGCTCAGCGCGACAATTCCGGCGATCCCGCACATCCGTCAGTCCACCGTCATTGGCACCGAAGGCAAAGGCTGGGCGTGCAGATAGCGCGCCGCTCGACGCTTGGCTTCGATATCCTTGAAGACCTTCTGGACCTCGTCTGGTGACAACCCGGCAACATCAGCGACATCATCGGCGCAGATGCCATGGTTCACGCCGTAGAGGCATAGGTCCGTCTGATGATAGGGCAGGGCGAAGTAGAACTCCTCCTGGCTCTGCGCCATGGAGAAGGTGTCGGTCGTCGGCGGCCTGCGCCGGATCTCCCCGTCCACACCGAGATATTCCGCCAGTTGATAGACCTGCGTCTTGTAGAGGTGGACGATCGGCATCAGGTCAGCGATTCCGTCGCCTTGCTTGACGAAAAAACCCTGATCATATTCGAGCCGGTTAGGCGTGCCCGCCACCGCATAGCCGAGTCGGTCCGCGTGATAGTACTCAGTCATCTTGCGAATGCGCTGCTTGTAATTGGTCGCGGCCACTATCTGCAGATAGGCCGCTCCTGACAGGCGCACGGTATCGATCTTCCCCTGGGGGTCCTGAACGGTGAGACGGGTGATATTGAGGCCTTTGCTCTCCAGCACCGAGGTCAGCACCAGCTTGCATTTCCACCCTTCGCCGTAGTCCGGAACAACGGTGCGAATGGCCTCTATCTGCCGGCTATAGGCACCGATGGCGTCGAGCGCCGGCGCAATGTCCTCGGCGATGGTGTCGATGCCCAGCTGACCGGCGATAACGCGCCCCAGCCTCAGCGAGTCCCCGGACGAGTCACGCTCCGGCATGAAGATCCCGAGTACCCTGTCCTTGCCGAAGGCAGCCACGCACAACGACGCGACCACCGAACTGTCGATGCCGCCTGAGAGCCCGACCACCACTCCGCGCCGGCGGAGCGTGACCAATACCTGCTCGCGCACGGATGCTACGATGCGGTCGACCTCCGCGGCCGCATCCAGTGCCAGAACATCCTTGCCGAACCGCGAAGTCACGCGAAGCTGCCTTTCATGGTTGAAGACTCGGCCGGCGAATAAGTGCGAGCGACCGCCTCCTCGATCAGCGGACGATTGACGCCGATGTGAGGCTCGACGACCAGATCAATGTGGTTGCCGGCAATCGGGATGACCTGCAGGTCCGCGAACACCCGATCCCATCCGATGGCAAGAGGCATTCCCGGTCGCGCGCAACGGAACAGCGTTCCGGTGATCGGGAGCACCGTTCTTGGCTGCTCCAACCAACGGAAGAAGGCCTGCGCACGCAAGACTTCCTGCAGCTCCAGCTTGATGCGGAAGCTGGTTGCGTTGAATTGTCCTCGGGAAAAGTGGTCGATGGCTTGGGCAAGACGAGCTTCCTGGCCGACCTTGACCGTGAGCTTCGCCAAAACACGGCAAGCCATTCGATAGGGTGACATGCGGTTGGATCGGACCCGGCGCAAGGTGCGGGTGATTGTCTCCCAGGGACGGCTCCGCTCGCCAGCCAGGCTGGTGTCGAGGATACCGACAAACTTCACGGACCTTCCCTCCTTCAGCAGGCGCACGGCAACTTCGAATGCGACGGCTCCGCCGAGCGAGTGGCCGAGTAGCCTTACATGGCCTGACGGCTGGATGCGGTTGATCTGTTCAAGCGCGGCGTCCACCATGGCGGCAAGATCGTTCTGGCCGCTGAGAATGGTCGCGAGGTTGGGATATCTTATCGGACGGACCGTTGCGACTTTGCCCATGGCTGAGGCGAAGGCTGCAAGACTAGGCCCATAGCCCACGGAGCCGGGAAACAGAAAGAGAAAAGGCCGATCATGCTCCAGCACATGACCGGGCGCATTGCCGGCTTGTGCGGACGCGACCGCGTTGACCATCGCCTCGGCACTCATCCCGACGGTAAATGCCTCAAGATCCAGTTCCTGGCCGATTTCGTTCTCGATCTCCATGACGCAGTGGAGCAGCTTCAGCGAGTCCCCTCCCGCTTCATCCCATCGCCCGACGGCTGCCCGCGTGTTGAGGACCCTGGTCCAGGCATTCTGCACTGCTTGATGGGCCTTGAGATTGCTGCCTGAAATCGGTGGATCGGCAACTTGGGTAGGCTTCTTGGCCAGAAGATCCATTTTCCCGAGTTTCGCCACATCTATTTTTCCGCCCGCCAGGCGCGGAATGTCCTCTACCCTGTGGAGCCGCAGCGGCCGCAGTGGCGGCGGCAGCGTCTTTGCAAGCAGCTGGCGAAGGTCGTCGGCGAAGGCCGGACCGGCGGAATTCCTGGGGATCGCGAAAGCGACCAGTTCGTTGGCCTCGGTCACGATCGTCACCGCATCCTCGACTGACGAGGCGGAGCGCAGGATCCTCTCGACTTCGGCCGGCTCGATGCGCCGACCGTTGATCTTTATCTGCCGCCCCTTGCGGCCGACGATCCTCAGCAGGCCCCGATTGTCCAATTGGACGAGATCGCCGGTCGCGAATATCCGTTGACTTGGATCATCGGGATCCGCCTCGGCAGGGATGACGGTGCCGTTTTCCCAGTGGCCGAGCAAGACATAGGGGCTCTTGATGACGAGTTCCCCGCTTCCGCCCCGCGGTACGCTGTCACCGTCCTCGTTGACGATCGCAAAAGCTATTCCTGGCAAGAGCCGGCCGACCGGCACGGACGTTTGGTTCTTTGGTTGAACGCGAGGCAGAAACCATTGTGACCCGGTCGTCTCGGTTGACGAGTAGCCGATCTGTACGAGGCAATGAGCAGGAATCGCCTTTCGCAAAAGGGCAATGTCGGTCCAAAGCACTTTCTCGCCGCCGACGCGGACCACCCTGAGCGATCCGAACGCATCGGCGGGGGCATTGGCCATGAGGGCGCGAAGCAGCGCGGGCACGAGGTAAGTAAGCGTCGCGCCAACCTGCTGCATTCGCTCGCGAACCGCACGCAGGCCGATCGCTTCCACGTCGACCATATGCAAAGTGGCGCCGCACAGGACCGAAGTCAGGATTTCTCGACATCCGGCTATGGTGGCCGGCCCGGTCAAGGGGAGGAAGACATCGTCGGAATTGATGTGACACGCATCGGCATATTGGTGCACCCGCCAGAGCAGGCTGCGCTGGCTGTTGACTATGCCCTTTGGAGATCCGGTGCTGCCAGACGTGTAAAGAACCATCGCCGGTGCATCGACGGATACGGCAGGCAATTGCGTCGATGACAGCGGCGCCGTCGACTCGGGGCTGGCAGTCACATCGATCCACCGGATGTCCTCGGGTAAACCCGCATGCCGGTGTCCAACGCCAAGAATGGCGCGGAGCCGCGCGACGCCGACAATCTCGTTGACACGGGCGATTGGGTCCCGGGCGTTGAGGGGAACCGAAATCCTTCCCGCCGCCATGCTCGCCAGGACAGCAACGATGTACCAGACGGAGTTTGGTTGATAAATTCCGATCGGCTGCCCCACGGGAACGACGGCAGCGATCCGGCGGGACAGGACTTCGACGGCAGTTGCAAGCTCGAAGTACGACAGTTGATTCACGCCGTCATGCACAGCGGCTTTTTCGGAATATTGGGCCGTGACTTTCTTGAGCTGATCGGCAATCCCGACATCTGCAAATGCCGGGCCCAACTTCTGATGAAGGCGCAGCGCCGGGCCACCTTGATCCAGGGCGTAGGCCGGGACGTCTATCCATCTGCGGGAGGGCCGAGAATCCTGGTGATGGTCCTGATCCGCTGCTGGTGCATTCAAATACGCCGGGAGCATGGCTTGCCTGGGTTTACGGTTGATACCCGGTTATGAGCTTGCAAGAGGGGGAATTCATCGATCATTCTGATGATGAACAAGGCACGGAAAGAGATTAGGCGTCGGGTTTCCTTGCCACGGGCGCAGCGTTGGAACCGATCCGCTGTTGATCTGTTGTTTACCCAGCGTGGAGATGTCCCCTCAACTCCTAGCCGATCGCCCGCTGCACTCCCCCGAGGCAGTGGGCTTTCTTTTTCAATTGGAAATCGCGGGCTCTCGAAC
Organism: Mesorhizobium sp. BR115XR7A; assembly: GCF_020165315.1. Lineage (NCBI taxonomy): Bacteria > Pseudomonadati > Pseudomonadota > Alphaproteobacteria > Hyphomicrobiales > Phyllobacteriaceae > Mesorhizobium > Mesorhizobium sp. BR115XR7A. The sequence continues at coordinate 127,136 of NZ_JAIUHW010000008.1, read as the reverse complement.
AAGCCTGTCAGGCGAGATGAGCCGCTGCTGTAAATAGGATTTAGCGTCTTCCCGAGAGACCTGGAGGCTTCCGTCAGGTGCTGTCCTTGTATGACTTCGCCGCCTCATCGATCTTGCGCCAATCGTTGCCGTGGCGACGTACCAGCTCCCTTGCCTGAGCGGGCGACAGGTCATGCGTTTCGACGACATGCCGGACCTCCGCGTCCTCGCCCTTCAAGGGACGTGTACGACGCCTCTTGGTCGGTTGATCCCCCATTTCTCCATCTCGCCTTGACACGATCGTTTCCTCCGGTGTCGCAAACAAGCTGCGAGTAGGGAAAAGGTTTCACTGTTGGGTGCACGAAGCCCCAATAGCCTCTGCGCTACGGCAGTTGTCTTGCCGAAGGCATCAATTCCGCCCAAGCGCGGCGTCCCGTAAAGTAACTGAAGCGGAGAGGGATTGGTGTGCCTCGGACAGTGACCATTCACTTGCGATCCAGCACCTTACGGATCTTCTCTGCCAATTCGTCAATCGTGTAGGGCTTGGTTAAAAGCTCCGTTCCAAAATCAAGTGTGCCGTTGTGGACAATCGCGTTTCGTGTGTAGCCGGTGGTGTAGAGCACTTTTAGCGACGGGTGCATGCTCTTGACCTGATCCACCAGTTCCCGGCCGGACATCTCCGGCATGACGACGTCAGTGAACAGAAGCGACGGCACTTGCCCGCTTGCGACGGCCGCCAGCGCGTCCCGCGGCCCTTGCATTTCCAACACGGAATAGCCCAGTTCCCGCAGCGCCTCCGCAGCCATCAGCCGGACGCGATCTTCATCCTCGACAACCATGATGATCTCGTCCTCACTGCCGGGGTGCTCGCCCGCCACGGACTCGGCCGGGCTGTCGACCACGTCGCCGTGCGAGCGTGGCAGATAGATTTTCAAAGTGGTTCCGATACCCTGCTCGGAATAGATCTTGACGCTGCCGCCGGACTGGCGAACAAATCCATAAACCTGGCTGAGCCCCAGCCCGGTGCCTTTGCCAACCCCCTTTGTGGTGAAGAACGGATCGAAGGCTCTGGCCAACACGTCAGCGGTCATGCCGGTTCCGGTGTCCGTGACAGCTATCATCACATACTGGCCGGAGGGTATTGCGTTTTCTCTCGCATACCGGTCGTCGACATGGGCATTGGATGTCTCGATGGTCAGCCTTCCACCAGCGGGCATGGCATCCCGCGCGTTGACGCAAAGGTTGAGCAACGCGCTTTCCAGCTGCCCTGCGTCGACTTCCACATGCCAAAGTCCCGCGGCGAGCACGGTCTCGATTTGGATTGTCTCCCCAAGCGTCCGGCTCAGCAATTCACTCATATCCGAGACGAGGCGATTTGGATTCAGGCGCTTGGGCGCCAGAGGTTGCTGGCGAGAGAAGGCAAGCAGCCGCTTGGTAAGTTCTGCAGCACGTTGGGCTCCATCGATCGCGCCGGTCACGAACTGGTGGACGTTGGTATCGCCGTTTCTGAGCTTGCGCTGCACAAGGTTCAGTCCGCCGATGATGACAGCCAGCATATTGTTGAAGTCGTGCGCGATGCCACCGGTAAGCTGTCCGACAGCTTCCATCTTCTGGGCCTGCCGCAGGTGCTCTTCTGCTCTGGTGCGTTCGGCGACTTCGTCCATGACACGTTGTTCAAGGGTGCCATTGAGCGTCTGCAGCGCCTTGAACAGTCGAGAATTGTCGATTGCCGTCGCGGCATGGCCCGCAAGCCCCAGCAAGGCCTTCTCTTGCTGTTCGGCGAAGACGCCGATCTCTGCATGACCAAAGAAGAGGCCGCCCAGCACCTCTCCCGAACGCGAGACGACCGGTACCGCAAGATAGGAACGCACTGGCAGATGGCCCTCCGGCATTCCCTTGCGGGGCCAGTTCTTGCCGTAGCGGGGGTCGGCGAGGATGTCGTCGGAGCGCACCACGCTTGTCCCGCGGAAAGTGGGGTCGAACACCGCCGTGTTGCGAGGCATTGGAAATTTTTCGAACGCGGAGCGAGGTGCGCCCGACAGGGCGTAGAGCATGTAGCTGTCGCCCTTGTCGTCGATCACATTGTAGAAGAAAGCTCCGAATTGTGCGCCCGACAGCGCTACGCCGGCATCAGTTACCGTTTGAACAATCCGCTCCACGTCGAGCTCGGCCGCTACCGCGGCAGCGGTGACGTTCATCATCTGAAGCTGATGCTCCACCCGCTTTCGCGCGGTGATATCCATGACGGTACCAATGAAGCGGACCGCGCGCCCTGACTGGAAAAGCGACTCGCCCGCTGCCGCAATCCAGCGTTCCTTGCCGTCGTGCAAGCCGACCGTCCGATATTCGATGTCGTAGCGGGAAGACGTGCCCGGCGCGAGCGCCTGGCGTACGGCCTCGTCGGCGCGGGCCCGATCTTCTGGATGAATACCCGCCAGGAACGCGCTTTCATATGTTACCTCCGCGTCTGGCGGGAGGCCGAAAAGGGCTTTGCACCGGTCATCCCACCGCAGCGCCTTGGTGACGGGATCGTAGTCCCAGGTCCCGATAGCGGCTGCGTCCGTGGCGAGCCGGAGGCGCTCCTCACTGGCCCGGGCCGCCTGTTCCGAGCGAACGCGCTCGATGTGAGCCCAGGACCGCTCCGTCACCTCCGTCAGCAAGGACAGTTCGCGCTGTGACCAGACGCGGGGCTGCTTGTCGTGAATGGCCATCAGGGCGGTCAGCCGGCCCTGTTTTACCAAGGGCATGCAGATGGTTGCCGTTATGCCGATGTCCTGAAAGGTCTTTGCCTCCTCGGGTGCAATTTCCTCGAGGTTGTTGTTGATGATGAGCGGCCGATTGGCGCTGAGATTGGTGACCGCCAGGCGACCAAAATCGGTAAGACTGTAATACCCTCTGATGCTGGGCGAGCCGGGTGCGCTCCAGTCGCCACGGATGGTGAAATGGTCCTGATCCTGCTCCATGTCGGCGTAGGCGCAAATCGAGACGGCAAGATGTTCGCCCAACAGACGAGTGGTGATCGCCATGACGGCGTCGGCGTCGGCCGCGAGGGCAATCTCCCTTCCAAGACGGTCGAGAAAAGCCAGGCGTTCGGCGTTCTCACGCAGCGCTCGCTCAGCGCGAAGCCGCTCGATGGCGGTACGCGTCCGGTCCGCCACTTCCGAAATAAGGGCAACCTCCTCCTTGGCCCAGCGTCTGGGCGCGGAGTGGTTCAGGTATAGCAGCGCCACCAAACCGCCATGCTCGGTAACCGGCATGTTGATGACGGATTGGGCGCTGATGGCTTTGAGAGCCTCTGCATGATCCCTTGTTCGCGGGTCTGTCTCGGCATTTTCGAAGACAACGGTGTCGCCCCGCTTCAAGTCCTCGATATACGAGCCGTAGTTCCTGAAATTCAGGGTCCCAGCCAGGCTTTTGATGCCTGGCGCGTTCCAATCCCTCTCGATCGTGATGGTTTCTTTCTCAAGATCGATCGTGCCGTATCCGGCTCGGCTGACATCGAAATGTCTCCCTACCAGTTCCGCGGCAGCGTGGGCCAGTTCGGCAGGATCAGTAATCTCGCGAATCCGGTCGCCCAGCGCCGCCAACAGCTCGAAGCGCTGCAGTTCAGATTGACGATCGCCTGAAGTGACCCCCATATCGCCCCCGTTTTGCCCGGACTGGATAATGCAGTTGACGGCCAAGAGTTCCATTGCGGCCCGCACGCTTCTTTGACGGGCAGGCCGGCGGTTCGCGCGAACACCTTGAGTGACACACGACGAGACGCGGCTTGAACGGCAAGAAACATCTACGATGTCCCTTTGGTCGCCTTGAACTTTAGAACACTCGCGGCTCCAACGGTCGTGCGGCTTCCATTGGGCGTGGCGCTAGCCGCGTCGCTATACGCAATTGGATCTTTTGTGCGCGAACTTGCCTCGGTCCATCATAGGTTAGCGACACGTCGTGCGCTGTGCCGCATAAGCGAGAGGTCAGCGGGCATGTAACGGGCTCCGCTGCTTGGGAGACCATCGCACTCTCGCTCGTTTGGAGACGCTTGATGCTTGACCGACCCATTCGCACGGATACCCTCTACCCGAATGACCTGGACACGCTTCGCGCGGTCTTCGACGCGATGTGCCAGGAGTTTGCCATTTTGCCGGACACCGCGGCGGCTCACTCCATCGCGAGAGAGCTGATCAGGCTGTTCCAGACCGGGATCACGGAATCGGCCATGCTGATGATTGCCGTGCGCGCGCGTTGGCAGGACGACTGGCAAACGGAAGCCAGCAACGCTGCCTGACCTCCGGTTCAGGCACGCACAATCGGTGCATCCTTTTCGAAACGGTGGCGTTGACCGTCACCCTGCCAGCAATGGCCGATCCGTTATCACCACCGACAGGAGGGATCGATGCCGAAATTTCGCTTCGAGTTTATCGAAGGCATGTCCCAGCCTGCAATCTTCGCCGACATGGCTGATCGGGATGAGGCCATCAAAGAGGCGAAGCGCGCAGCCAAGGAGGCCATGCTTGACGGAATTATCGATGGCGCGGACCCGACCAACTGGGTGACGAAAGTCTACGACGAGGCGGGTTATCTCGTCGTCACACTTGGATTCCAGGATCTGGTCGCCGCCCCCGAGGATTCGCAACGATTAAGAGAGGCGGACGAACCTGGCGTCATGCGGTCTGGCTGAAGCCCGATGTCTCGGTTCACCGGGGCCAGTCGAGTTCGATCCAGGCTGGCGCGTGATCGCTTGGCTTGTCCCATCCCCGTACCGTCTCATCCACGCCCGCGCCGGCCAGCCTGTTCGTGAGCGAGGGGCTCACGAGAAGATGGTCCATGCGAAGGCCGGAACTGCGGTCGTAACCGCCCCGATAGGAAAAATTCCAGTAGGTATAGACGCCTCTCTCGGGACGGATCAGCCTGACGGCGTCGGTCCAGCCATCGGCAAGCAGGTCGGCGTAAGCCTGTCGGCTCTCCGGGAAGTAGACGGCGTCGCCCAGCCATCGTGCCGGAACCGCGGCGTCGATCGGCGCCGGCACCACGTTGTAGTCGCCGCAAAGCAGGCTGGCGGGCGCGTCCTTGATCAGGAGCCGTCCGTAGTCGATCAGCCGCTCGAACCAGCGGAGCTTATAGTCGAACTTCGGACCAGGCGCCGGGTTGCCGTTGGGCAGGTATAGGCAACCAACGACGAGACCGTCGATCTCCGCCTCGATGTAACGGCTATGCGTGTCATCGGCGTCACCGGGCAACCCGCGCCGACGCTCATGCGGCTGCTTGCCCCGAGCGAGAATGGCTACGCCGTTGTACGACTTCTGTCCGTGCCATATCGCCCCGTAGCCGGCGTTGCTGATGGCATCGGCAGGAAACTTTTCGTCCGATGTTTTCAATTCCTGGAGACAGATGATGTCGTAGTGCGTCTCACCCAGCCATTTGAGCAGAACCGGCAATCGACCGTTGACGCCGTTTACGTTAAAGGTAGCGACCCGGATCATCTGAAGCCTTGAGGCATCCATTCATAAAATGGCGCTCCCCGTTTGAGCGAGTTCGGCATCGTCCTTTGTCGGCGGCCTCAGCTCTTCACTCATATCATTCATGGCCTGCCAGCCGCCCGACGTCGTTTGAGGACGAGGTCAGCGGTTGTGTTTCGCAGGTGCTCACCTCGTCCGTCAGGATTAACCCCGAAGCGGTAAGAAGGTTTCGACGCCGAGCAGGACCGGTGTGACAACGAGATCGAAGCTCTCTGGCTGCGGCTGAAGCCGGCCGGGCTTATGCGGTCTCTCCGCGTGTCGTGCTGGAACATCGAACGAACCAGATAGTTCGCCGCTGATGGAGCAAACCTGCGGTGAAAGCCATGCCGGTCACCCGCTCGCCGACGCTGAAGATGTGCTGATCGTCGGAGGCGGGCCAGCGGGACTGACTGCGGCCCAATATCTCGCCCGTTTTCGCCATCGCGTGCTGGTGGTCGATGCCGGCCAGCCCCGTGCCGCTCTGATCCCGAAAAGCCATAACTGTCCGGGCTTTCCCGAAGGGATAACTGGCCCCGACCTTCTCGATCGGCTTGGCCGCCACGCGAGCTTGTACGGAGCAACCTTGATGCGGGGGCAGGTGTTTTCGCTGGCCGCTGGCGAGGGAGGCTTTGATGCTGAGACCTCGATCGGCGCAATCCGCGCGCGTAAGGTTTTCCTGTCGACCGGGATTGTCGACACGACACCCGAATTGCCCCGCTTGGCGGAGGCAATTGCGGCCGGTGTCGTTCGGCTTTGTCCGGTGTGCGACGGATATGAGGTGATCGACCGGAAGATAGCGGTCGTGGGGCAGGGTGACAGCGCCTTGCACGAGGCCATTTTCCTCAGCCGATTCACACCACACGTAACGATGCTGGGGACCCACGCATCGGACTTTTCAACCAGCACGCGTCGCGCGGCGGGCGAAAGAGGGATAGTCATCCGTCACACTCTCGACAGGCTCAGCCCGGCTGTTGACGGTTGTGCGGCGATTTTGCAGGATGGAGCGACCTGCCGCTTCGATGCAGTCTACGCGGCCTTGGGATGCAAGGTGCGCTCGCACCTCGCCCTGGCCGTCGGCGCGAGATGTTGCGCCGAGGGCTACGTCACGGTCGATGAGCACCAGCAGACTTCCGTCGCCGGCATGTACGCCATCGGCGACGTTGTGAAAGCGCTGAATCAGATTGCGGTCGCGTTTGGACAAGCTGCCATCGCCGCGTCCCATGCCCATAGAGAGCTTACCGCCTAGGCCGTTTGAGCCGGCTACAAAGCGTCGTCTTTGTCCAGCGGAACAAGCCGCCACTCCGAAGGTTTGGGCAGGCAGGGCACCGGGCAGGGCAGTTGCTGGCAGGCATGGGCATGGCGTTCGACAGGGATGGACCGAAGCTATCGACCGTGCTGCTCATCGCCGCATTATCGGCACTTGCCGGGTACAATCACGCCCGCGCCAAACGTGCGCTTGTTGGCCGGGCGCACGGCCATGTCATGGAGGTTGACGGTCTTCGCCTGCATTTTATCGAAGCCGGCACCGGCATGCCGCTCATTCTGCTGCATGGAAACGGATCCATGGCACAGGATTTCAAGTCGAGCGGCATCTTCGATCAGGCGGCAAAAACCTATCGGGTACTCGCATTTGATCGGCCGGGCTTCGGGCGAAGCACGCGGTCGCGCGGCCGGCGGTGGTCTGCCCGCGACCAAGCCGATCTCATACATGCCGCCGCCGGCAGGCTGGGTATCGAGAACTACATCGTGCTTGGACATTCGTGGGGCGCTTGGGTAGCCCTCGAATTGGCGCGCAGGCATTCTCCTTCGGTTGCCGGCGTCGTGCTGGTCTCCGGCTATTACTATCCGCCGCCGCGGCTTGGTCTTGCGCTGGCCGCCCTCCCGGCTCTGCCATTCGTCGGCACCGCGTTTCGCCACACCTTGCTGCCGGTGCTTGTGAGGCTTGCCTGGCCTTGGACGATGCAGAAGATCTTCCACCCAGCGGATGTCGCTGCCGACTTCGCCGTTCTCGCAAAAGATATCGCCAGCCGCCCTTCCCAACTGCGGGCGGTGTGTTCGGAATCGGCATCGATGCTGGCGGCGGCCCTGCTGACGAAGGCCAGCTACACGGACATTGCCGTCCCGACCGGCATCCTGGCGGGTTCTGGAGACCGGCTGTTCGACGCCGAGGGGGAGGCACGACGCCTGCATGCGGAGGTCGGTGGGTCCCTCCTCGACGTCGTTGAGGGCGCCGGCCATATGGTTCATCAGAGCGCCCCGGGGGCGGTGATCGCCATGGTGGACACGATTGCAGGACGGCACTCCTCGTCTGAAGAGACCGGCGGCCATGAGCCCGCGAGTTCAGGCGGTGCAGCCTCGCCGGACGTGCCAGGCGGGCGATGAGCAACGCTCGGATGACATTGGCCGCCAAACCGGGCTTTCAAAGATGAACGATCAGCATCCCGCCGACATGCAGTCGGTCCTTCAGCAGAACATACAGGCTCTGGTCGACCACAGGCGACAACAGGAGGAGCACCAAGGCGTTCAGGTGCGAATTGCCGGCATCATTTCGCGCTTCGCGGGAAGCATGCCTTTTGTCTATTTGCATCTCGCAATTCTGATCGCCTGGATCCTTGCGAACCTTGGCCTGATACCGGCCGTCCCAGCCTGGGACCCAACTTTTGTGATCCTGGCCATGGTGGCTTCGGTCGAGGCGATCTTCCTGTCCACCTTCGTGCTGATCAACCAAAACAGAATGGCCGAACACAGCGAGCGCCGAGCGGAGCTGGATCTGCAGATCAGCCTTCTCAACGAGCACGAAACCACGAGGCTCATCGAAATGGTGGCTGCTTTGACGGAGCGCCTCAATGTCTCCACACCGGCCGATCAGGAGCTGCCGCAACTGGCCGAGAATGTCGATCCCCGGCAGGTGATGACGGAAATCCAGCAAGCTTCTGGAGATCAGGAGAAATCTTGAGCAAAAACGAAATGCCCCGCATTGGAGGCGGGCTGCCGCGGAGGCTAATCGAATAAGAGCCTACATCCAGAGGAACATTCGCTGCACTTCAAGGTTCGGTCGCGGGCCTACAATCCTCCCTTGTCTTGGCCTTCGAGGCTGTCGAAGCAGCTTCAGCCCGTCTCGGCTTTCCGAGGCGGGTTTCTCATGACTCCGCCGCGAGGTCGCGGTGACAACAGGCCGATGCGTGTCATATGGAACCAAGTTGACGCCGAGATCGTAGTAGCGGTGGCGACTTGGGGATATCCCGGATGAGCGATGGCGTTGTTCTGATCGTCGAAGATGAGACGATGATACTGCTCGACCTCGAGTCAGCTTTGGAAGAGGCTGGCTTTCAGGTCGTCGGCGTTCGAAATGCTGCCGAGGCGCTGGCGGCCTTCGACCCCGATCCCACCAGGTTCAAGGCCGTGCTCACCGACATCCGTTTGGGGCCGGGACAATCCGGGTGGGAGATCGCCCGGCATTTGCGTAGGTCCAACTCGACCATCCCAGTTGTCTATATGAGCGGCGACAGCGCGGTACACTGGGGCGCGGAAGGAGTGCCCAACAGCATTATGATCACCAAGCCCTTCTTTCTGCCGCAAATCATAACCGCCGTTTCGCAGCTTTTAAACGCTCGGCAAGCCCCAGAAACTCACATCTAGCGCTGATAAGCTTTTTCTCCTTCCACGAAAACCCATGGAACATTCTGTCCCGACCAGCGTTAGGGCGCGCCGGAGAATCCTTATTGTAGGTTTCTTGCAGTGCATGGGCGGGATGAAATGCATAGGGATGCCTATACCCCATCGGAACTTGCCGTACTGAGCCGTGTCCTTGCACGCAGCAATCTCAAGAACGAGACTGAAGCCGAGAGAGAACGGCGCGCATCGCGCATCCTTGCTTACTACCAAGCCGGGATCACGGACGAGAACGAGCTTGAACAGCTGTCCCGGCAGCCGCTGGGAAGATGACGACTGAGCGTCCGTGTCTCGGCAAGCATGCACTTATTCGTCGAGCTTTCGGTCGAGTTCGTCGAGCAATGACCGATGCTCGCGCGGCATGTCAGCGTCTGTCGGTAAGTCCAGCAACTGGCGAAGCTGGCGACGGCTGGCGTCCGATGCAATCCACTGACGTATGAGACGGGCTATGGCCTTCTGTTGCGCCTTGCCGATTTCTTCCATGTTGGGAACCCGAGCTTGTCCGAGGGTCGAACTCGGCGGATCCCCTCATGGTTCCCTGTCATGGATAACAAACCGGCGGTTGAGCTATAGGCTATCTCAGGGCAAGTGGTGCGTGGCTGCCTGACAGGCATTCCGAATTTTTGCGTTGAACACTGCCGCGCTTTGCTCACCATCAATTCGATATTTCAGGCGTGGCTTCCGCCGGGACACCCGACAGGACAGCCATTCTTGTCCTCGCATCCTGTATCCGGCCCTTGATGGTGGCTGTGTCGCAATCGCAGATGTCGGCGGCGTCTTCATAGGACAGTCCGAGCATGCAAACCAGAACGATGGCCTGCCGCTCCGGATCCGCCAGGAGGTCAATGGCACGCGCCACCCTGGGGCCGGCTTCCATCTGTTCCTGTGTGTCCGTGGCAAAAGGTTCTGACAGGCAGCTCGCCGGTCCTCGAGGCTGGGGGGCTGTGCCTTCAAGCCTGGCCAAGGAAGCCCTACGCATGGTGGCGAAGATCCAGGGCTTTACCCGGCTTCCGTCAAGACCATCGAGATCTGCAATCCCTTTGACCAGTGTTTCTCGGACAAGATTGTCAGCTTCGTCGATGCTGCCGCTGAGCGAACGTGCGAATGCCCGCAATGCGGGAACAAGGTCGACCAGGTTCGTCTGTTCGCCAGAACCTGGCAAGGACGATCCGCCAGGGTCGGTAGCGGGCTGTGTCTGCTCCGCAAGCGCCGGATCGGACTCGTTGAGCTTGCGACGGTGGTCAGCCATCACACCGATCCTCCAGGGACATGGGACCTGGTTCGTGTCGGTCTGATCTGGTGGGGTGAAGGGTCCAAGAAGCGACAATTGTCATGTTTTGCTCCAGGCTGATACTCGGGCCCGTCATCAGCAGGGTCCTGCGTGCGAGCAAGGGTGCATTGTCCCCCGGCACGCACAGACCCAATTAATCCGGTCGCCGACTAGGCGCACTTACATAGATTAAAGCGCCCACCCGCTTGCATCGATGGATCCACTCCATGACCGAGCCCTGAGTCATCCTATGGCTCGCGGCCCTTCGAGAGTTCTCGCTCGATGCAGTCCGATGGCCATGTTGAAGCTGGTTGGGTGGGGGGCTGATCCGATAATGGCGCGAAAATCGGCCGAATTCATCTCATCAATTTGATCTGAAGCGAGAGGCTTAGCCGCAGAACCTTGTCGCCATTTTCATCACGCACCTCGACAAACAATTTCTGGCCGTCGACGCTTTTCAATGCGTCTCTCGTAAGATCGATAAGGCCCTCGAATCCGACTCGGCGCACCTCTTCTAGGCCAGCGCATTCGACACCTATCTCATCCTGCAAGACCAAATCGCGATCGCCGGTGTCAAAGAAAAATCGTGCCATGGGAGAGCTTCCGTCACCACTAATCTGCCGGGTTCTTTTGATGCAGGTAAGTCGTGTCGAAATCCCCTGCGTGAGTGAGGCCGGGCCAGTCGATTGCATGCATTCTCGACCCCGTGGTGGCGATCAGGCCTTCACGTCGTAGTTCCTGAAGCATTCGGTTGACGTGGACCGTCGACAAACCCAATGCGTCGCCAAGTGCGGCTTGGGTTATGGGAATATCCGCAATGTGATCCTGAATGCGTCCCACCGCCCGCAAGCGAAATATGAGTTCGCACAAAATGTGAGCCATGCGGGTGTAAGCCTCACGTCTTCCAACGTTGGTGACCCACTCCCTGTACATCGCGGCGTCGATCAGCGTCGACCGCCAGAAAGCGGTGGCGATGCGAGGGTGCTGGTCACAGATGCTGCGTAGAACATCGTGTCGCATGAAGCCCACTCGGGCCGGCGTCATGGTCGAGAAATTACAATCCATGACCGACAGATGCAGCCCGTGCAGATCGGGAATGTCCCCGGCCACGAAGAAAGACGTGATCTGTCGCTTTCCTTCGCTTGTGTATTTGGTGGACCCGACCAAACCATCCAGGACGACAAACGAGTAAACAGGATGGTCACCCTCACGCACCAGGTCGTGGTTGGCCGAAAAATCTTTCTCCTGAATCGGTATGCTTTTCAAAACCGCGATTTCGGCTTCTCGAATGTCCGAGATGGTCTGAAGCTTGCGGATAAGTACATCCGAGGACGAAGAGGGGGACAAAATGGCTACCTAGCTGATGTTGCCCACCGAACTTTTATCCCAGCCAAAAGTTCCGGATGGCGGTGAAATCCGAATGAGCAGAACCTGGTTTGCCAAAGGCGCGATCAAAACCGCAGCCCACGGAACAAACGCACCCACGGCTTTGTACGTTTTCATACCTAACGCCGCTCCGCCGGAACGTAGGGTAGGCATTCGCGGTTACGTCGGACTCTTCGGGGAGTTCGCCATGGATGAGCCTAAGACAGCTTTCATTGATCGCCTGATCAAGGAAACCAGCGTCAGCGAAAAAGACGCCCGCGAACTGATAGCCCTGCTAGGGCTCAATTGGTCGTCCTTGGTCCGGGAAGCGAAGCTCCTGAAGCCACAGGCCCACGGTGCCTCTTATATGAGCGTGGACGGCGGCGGCGTCTCTGATTTCCAAACGAATTCTAACCAGGTCTCCGAGCAAGGCGGCCATTCTAGCCCGCTGGTCGGAAAGGCTGACACGTAGCGCCCGCGTCATTACGAGCTCGTTCAAAGTTGTGGAGATTCTGGAAGCATGGCCGGCTAAACGGCCATCGTCGGCGGCGGTGACCGTTTCCAACAGAAGCGGCTCATCGAGAGCCGCATCGTTGGCGCGTTGCTCCATAGAACGCAAGACCGCGCGCGCTGCCAACTGCCTGCAACACTTTAATCCGCGCCTCAGGAACGGAGTGGTCCCACTGACGTTCTCGACGGTGGCAAGGTGAGACCTCAGTGAACAGACCCATTTCGCGGACGGAAATCATCGAAGAAATGGATCACCCGTCGAATGACAGGGACCTCGCGAGAGATCAGGGCGCCTCGCCTTCCGCCGCAATCGCGGCGGCGCTGGCCGACTCCCTTGAGAGCGGTCCAAACAAGCATATTGTCCATATAGCCGCCTCGGAACGCAGTGCCGAAGAGACCGCTGCGGCTTTGCGTCAGTTTCTGCCGAGCGCGGACGTCATCTTCCTGCCGTCCTGGGATTGCCTGCCTTACGACAGGGTATGGCCGACACGCGCCAATATGGGGCGGAGGCTTCGCGCTCTGCGTGAGATCGCGAGCGAGCCAAAACGTCCGCGCATCGTGGTTCTGTCGATCGAGACTACTCTCCAGCGGGTGCCGCCCGCACCAGTCATTGCTGGCGGTTTTACAATTCTGGAACTCGGACAAGAGTTCGACCCGGATGGTTTCCGAACGAGAGCAGAGGCGATTGGATACGGTGTCGACGAAAGGGTCGACGAACCGGGCGAGATAGCCTTTCGGGGCGACCTCATGGACATATTCCCTGCTGGCGCCGATCACCCGGTTCGCGTCGTCATCGGTACAGATAGCTGCATCCGGGAACTCAAGACCTATGACCCCATCAGCCAGCTTAGCGAACAGTCGCGCGAGTCGGTCACGGTTGGGCCAGCATCCGAGCTGATTTTCGCAACGGGGGATCATCCTGAGTTGGCAGCGATGCGCGCGACGTCGATGGAAGAACGCCTCGTCGCGTTGTACGGCAGCATGCCGTCGGTCTTCGATGTGGCATCCGGCGCCTGTGTCTCCATCGCGGAAGCTCTCGAAGGCGCGCCGCTCGACCGCTTCCTGGGCCTGATCGAAGATGCTCGTGGTGCGAGGCAGGAGGTTGCCGCGCCCGCCAAACCCTTGCCGGAACAGTTTTACCTGTCGCGTCAAGAATGGGACGTCGCGGTCCGTAAACGCCACGGCACGAGTCTCGCCGTTTCTGCCGCGCGAGTTCCCAAATTCTTCCAGCAGGCGCGATCCGGGCATCGGTTCGCCGAATTTGCGGAAAGGCAGACAAGGTCGGGTGTCACCGTGGCATTCGCGGGCGAGGCCTCCGAACTGCAGCGAGCCGATCGTCTGCTCGATCGGAAGCTTGGTCGGCGAATGGGGGAAGTGGCGGACTGGCCGCGGATCCGTTCGGCCCCAAGGGGCTCTCTTCTCAAGGCCGAGATCGTTCTCGACGAAGGCTTTGTCGACGAGCAATCTGGCATCGCGGTGGTGGCCGCGGCCGACCTGTTTGGCCACGCCTTGAAAGCAAACGGCAGCGCGGCCACCAGCATGCTCGAACCCGAGTTGCGCATTGGCGACGTCGTCGTCCATGAGGACCATGGCCTGGCCACGCTGGTGGCGGTCGAACAGGTCGAGTTGGCCGGTCAGCAGCAGGATGTCGTCAGGCTGGAATATCAGGACGGAGCTTCCTTGCTGGTCCCGGTCGATGAGTTTGGGCGGATATGGCGCTACGGCTCGGAACCCGCTGCAGTGCCGCTCGATCGCTTGAACAGCGATGGGTGGCTCAACCGACGCAAGGCGGCGCTGCGCGATATCGACAGGCTGGCCAAGCGCTTGAGGGACCTTGCCAATGCCAGGTCCAGCCAGCCTGCCGCGATCATAAAACCCTCTCGCGCCGACCTTGCCCGGTTCGCGGCGCGGTTTCCCTATACCGAGACTCCCGACCAGGCTGCCGCCATCCGCGACGTGCTCGGCGACCTGTCGTCGGGGAGAACAATGAATCGCCTTGTCTGCGGCGACGTCGGCTTCGGCAAGACAGAGGTGGCCCTGCGGGCTTGCGCCGCCGCGGCCCTCTGCGGGAAGCAGGTGGCGGTGATAGCGCCGACAACGGTGTTGGCACGTCAGCACTACGAGACGTTCAGCAGAAGATTTGCGGGAACCGGCCTCGACGTCGCCCACCTCTCGAGAATGGTCGGAGCGGCGGAGGCGAGAGCGGTGAAGGAGCGGCTGCGGAGCGGTCAGGTCGCGGTGGTTGTGGGTACCCAGGCCCTGGCGGCCAAGAGCGTCAGCTTCGCCAATCTCGGACTGCTGGTGATCGACGAGGAGCACCGGTTCGGCGTCAAGTTGAAGCAGGCGCTGCGGAACATGGCGCCCTGCCTTCATACGCTGAGCATGAGCGCCACGCCGATACCGCGGACGCTGCAATCGGCGATGTCAGGCGTCCAGGAGGCCAGCGTCCTCAACTCTCCGCCCGCCAAAAGACGTCCCGTTCGCACCATCCTGGCGCCCTTCGATCCAGCTTCGGCAAGAGCCGCCCTTTTGCGCGAGTTTCGTCGGGGCGGACAGAGCTTCCTGGTGGTTCCGCGCATCGAAGACATCGATCCGGTTCGCCTGCAGCTAAACAGACTGGTGCCGGAACTCGCGGTCAAGACGGCGCACGGCGAAATGAAAGGGAGACAACTGGACGACATCATGGTCGGGTTCGCTAACGGTGACGGCGACGTCCTGTTGAGCACCGACATCATCGAGAGCGGCCTCGACGTGCCGCGGGCCAACACCATACTGATCTGGCGAGCGGACAGGTTCGGTCTGGCACAGCTGCACCAGCTTCGCGGCCGGGTCGGAAGGGGGGCGGTGCAGGCTATTGCTCTTCTTCTGACCGAGCCTGGCATCGAACTGGCCGAAGGCACAAGAGCCCGACTTTCGACCATGATTGCGCTCGATCGGCTTGGCTCCGGCCTTGCGATCAGCCAAAGGGACCTCGACCTGCGCGGGGCAGGAGACCTTTTCGGCGAAGATCAAGCCGGACACATGAAGCTGATCGGAGCAGGCCTTTACCAACATTTTCTGCAGCGGGCGGTCTCGCTGGCTGCGGGAGGGGCCGATACCGACAAGCAGCTTGCCGACATCAACGGCGCCGGAAAAGGGGCCTTTCCCGAAAGTTACGTCAACGAGCCGACGGTGCGCGTCAGCCTCTATGCGAGGCTGTCTCGTTTAGCTGCCGAGACGGACCTCGATGCATTCGGCGAAGAGCTTGAGGACCGCTTTGGAGACATGCCCGGCGAAGTGGCGGATTTACTGGAACTGACCAGGTTGCGCATAGCCGCGGCGGACCTGGGCATCAGCAAAGTCGATGTGGGACCAGAAGGGATCGCGATTACCTTCCGCAAGAAGCCCGTGGCATCAAAATGGCGCTTTAAAAACGCACAGGGCTTCGAGTTCCGCAACGGCCGGCTGATTTTCAGGCCCCCGATCCAGTCTCGCGGCTCAGGTATCGATGCCGTCCGCTCGGTGCTCGGTGCCTTGCGTGCAGCCCGGCCGGCGCGGCGCCGCCCATGATGGGTTCGCTCGGATCACCGGTTCCAGATCGTGGGGAAAGTCCGGCGCTTCGATGGGCAGTTCGTCAGCCGGCGTTCTTTCCCTTTGAGTCACGGCCGGAAGCATTTCGGCGACCTCGATGAGGATATCCTTGACGAAGTGATTGATCTGGGCGTCCATCTACCGCGAGCCTGTTGTCTCCGATGGCGTCCGAACTTGCTGCCCGAACCAAAGTTCCCGCCTGAGACGCGTGACGAGGCGAGCGAAAGTCAGCTAATACCGTGTCCGGCGTGCGGTTCGCTCAAGGCATCACTCCGGCTTGATGGGCGGTCATGGCAGCCATATTCTGATCCAGATGGGCCATGATCCAGACTGAGCCCAGAACCACCAGCGCCACGATCAGCACGCCGAAGGCCAGGGCCAGGACGTTGTTGGTGTTGTCCCGTCCGGTCGTCAGGTGGAGAAAGAAGACAAGATGCACGCCCATCTGCGCGACAGCGAGCACCACCAGGGCCGAAATTACCGCCGGCTGGTAGATCAGGTTGGTCTGAGCCGCCAGGAACGAAGCGATCGTCAGCAGGATGGCCAGGCCGAAGCCAAGCAGGTAGCCAGAGAGGCCCCCCGCCATTTCGTGCTCGGTTATGCGTTCCTCGCCCGGTGCTGAATCGCGGCGGTCTGGCGTCTCGCCGGTCCCGCTCTCGCCTCCGATCTCGGTCATGGCGATGCTCCTAGCAGATAAACCAGGGTGAAGATGGCAACCCAGATGATGTCGAGCGCGTGCCAGAAGAGCCCGAAGCAGTGGAGCCGCCGCAAAATATCGGACCGAAAACCCTTGACCCACAGCTGCGCCATCATGGTGCCTAGCCAGAGCAGGCCGAGTGCGACGTGGGTCCCGTGGCAACCAACGAGTGCGAAGAAGGCCGAAAGAAATGCGCTTCGAGACGGGCCTGCCTGCTCGCCGGCCATCGCCGCGAACTCCTGCACCTCCAGGAGCAGGAAGGCTGCCCCGAGCAGGCCCGTAACCAGCAGCCAGAACTGGGTGGCAGCCATCGATCTGCGGTGGCTCGCGAGCGTTGCCAAGCCGCCGGTGAAGCTCGAACTGAGCAGAAGGCCCGTTTGCACCGCAACGCGCGTGGGCTCGAACAGATCCTTGCCGGCCGGCCCGTCGGCGGTTGCCTTGGCGAGCACGGCATAGGCGGCGAAGAAGGCCGAGAACATGATGATGTCGGACAGCAGAAAGATCCAGAACCCGTAGGCAACGGTGACGAACTTCGACGCTGGGCCGCCCTGTCCGTGGCCCGTCGCGGATCTTGCACCATGGCTGCCGGTGCGATTGACCCGGTATTGGTCGCGTGTCTGGCCGTCGGCGCTGATGTCGGTGGTGAAGGCGTGATCGCTCATACCGGACGTTCCCAGCTGCGCAGGAAGGCAAGCCGCGCGGCTCGGCCGTTTCGGTCTATTCGCGCGACCTCATCGGCGGGGATCTCGTAGTCGCCATGATTGCGCCAGGCGAAGACGACGAAGGTGGCGTAGGCGCCGATGAAGCCGACGATCGCCAGCCACCAAATGTGCCAGATCAGCGCGAAGCCGATCAGCGTACTGAAGAAAGCGGTGACGAAGCCCGTCGGGCTGTTGCGCGGCATCTCGATAGGCTCGTACGCGGCCTCCGTCTCCGCGCCCTGCTCCTCGATCCCCCGCTGCTTGATGGTCCAGTAGGGTTCTTCGTTCTCGACATGTGGCAGCCGCGCAAAGTTGAAGGCGGGCGGAGGGGAGGGTGTCGACCATTCCAGCGAACGCCCATCCCACGGGTCGCCGGTCTCGTCGCGAAGCTTGTCGCGATGCCGGATCGAAACCACCAGCTGCATGATCTGCAGTGCGGCGCCGATGATCATCACCAGCACGCCGAACGCGGCCACCACCAGCCACGGTGCCCAAAGATCCATGTCGATGTGCTGAAGGCGCCGCGTCATGCCAAGCAGGCCGACGATATAAAGGGGCACGAAGACCAGCATGTAGCCGACCAAGGTGACCCAAAACGCCGCCTTCCCCCAACCTTCGTGCAACCGGAAGCCGAATGCCTTGGGGAACCAGTAGGTGAAGCCGGCGAAGGCGCCGAACAGCACGCCCGAGATGATGACGTTGTGGAAATGTGCCACGAGGAAAAGCGAGTTGTGCAGCACGAAGTCGGCGGGCGGGACGGCAAGCAGGACGCCGGTCATGCCGCCGACGGTGAAGGTGGTGACGAATGCCAGTGCCCAAAGCATGGACGTGTCGAAGCGAACGCGCCCGCCATACATGGTAAAGAGCCAATTGTAGATTTTTACGCCGGTGCCGACGGCGATGACCGAGGTGGCGATGCCAAACGCAGCATTGACGTCGGCACCGGCGCCCATGGTGAAGAAATGGTGCAGCCAGACCATGAACGAGACGATGCAGATGAACATCGTCGCCGCGACCATCGAACGATATCCGAACAGCGGCTTTGACGAGAAGGTCGAGAAGATCTCGGAAAAAATCCCGAAGGCTGGAAGCACCAGGATGTAAACCTCGGGATGGCCCCAGGCCCAGATCAGGTTGACGAACATCATCTGATTTCCGCCGGCTTCGTTGGTGAAGAAATGGAAGCCGAGATAGCGGTCCAGCGTCAGCATCGCGAGCGTGGCGGTGAGGATCGGGAAGGCCGCGACGATGAGCAGGTTGGATGCTAGCGATGTCCAGCAGAACATCGGCATGCGCAGATACCCCATTCCCGGCGCACGCATCTTGAGGATGGTCGTCACCAGGTTCACGCCGGTCAGCAGCGTGCCGACGCCGGAGATCTGGATCGACCACAGATAATAGTCGACACCGACGCCCGGCGAGTAGGTGGTTTCCGACAAGGGCGCATAGGGCAACCAGCCGGTGCGCGCGAACTCGCCGATGACAAGCGAGATGTTGACCAGCAGGGCTCCGGTAGCCGTCAACCAGAAGCTGACTGAGTTGAGCGTCGGAAAGGCGACATCGCGGATGCCAAGCTGCAGCGGCACGACGAAATTCATCAGGCCGATGATGAAGGGCATTGCCGCGAAGAAGATCATGATCGTGCCGTGCGCCGAAAAGATCTGGTCGTAATGCTCGGGCGGAAGATAGCCTGGACCGTGGATGGCCAGCACCTGTTGCGTGCGCATCATGATGGCATCGATGAAGCCACGCAAAAGCATGAGCATCGCGAGCACGATGTACATCACGCCGATGCGTTTGTGGTCGACCGAAGTTATCCACTCGCTCCACAGATAGGGCCAATATCCCTTGAGACTTATCCAGCAGAGCACCGCTGCCGCGGCGAGGAACACCGCGAAGGCCGCACCGAGGGGGATAGGTTGGTCGAACGGAATCGCCGACCAATCGAGCTTGCCGAGCATCGTCATTCTCCCCCTTCTGCCTGCTGGTGGTGCGCCATGGCCGCCGCTCGTAACGCCTTCGGACTGACCTGTGGCTCACCGCTGCCGGCACTTTCAGCGGGGCCGGGGCCGGGCGGCAGCGTCTGCTGAACAACCGCTTCGAACAGCCCGGGCTGCACGTGGCCGAACGAAGCCGGCGGCAGGTTTGTGCTTTGCCGGGCGAGCTCGCGGTAAGCGTCGGCGTTGAGCACGCCGCCGCCACCACGCAACGATGACGTCCAGCGGGTGAACGCATCAGGCGAAACCGCGGTCACGCTGAAGTTCATGTCCGAGAAGCCGTCGCCGCTGAAATGCGCCGACTGACCGAAATAGCTCCCCTCGCGGTCGGCCTGCAGATGCAACTCGGTCTGCATGCCGTTCATGACATAGACCATGCTGCCAAGCTGAGGCACGAAGAACGTGTTCATCACGCTGGCCGAGGTCAGCTTGAAATGCACGGGAACGCCGGCCGGGATGACCAGCTGGTTGACCGCTCCAACACCCTGCTCGGGATAGAGGAACAGCCATTTCCAATCGAGCGCCACCACTTGGATGTCGAGCGGTGGCTGCGCCGAGGCGATCGGTTTGCGCGGATCGAGGTGATAGGAACCGTAATAGATCAGTCCGCCAAGGAAGAGGATGGTGAGCGTCGGAATCGACCAGACGATCAACTCGATCCGGCCTGAATAGGTGAATTCCGGGTCGTAACGGGCATTGCTGTTCGAGGCGCGGAATTTCCAAGCGAAGGCCAGCAGTGCGATCAGCGTCGGAATGACGATCACCAGCATCACCGCCAGCGAGTTCAAAAGGATCGTGCGATTGCCCGCGCCAATTGGCCCTTGCGGGTCGAGCACGCCCCCCGCGCAGCCGGGCAAGAATGCGGCTGCGGGTATCCAGAGCAGCGAACGCGCCGGCTTGAAGGTGGGTGGCAATAACAGTGGCTGCGCCACGCATCTCGGGGAGGACACGTCGTGAGGGCACGCATTCTTCGCGTTTTCCATCTAAGTCTTCCCTGACGCAGAATTCGAGATACGCCCGGTGTCGCCTGCCGCCCAACGAACGCCTAACTGGCGCCTGTGACGTTTGTTCCGCCGCCGCCCGTCTTGGGCCGCCCGGGCGGCAAAGCCGGCGCGTTTTTGACAGATCTTGAGAACCGCAGCAGAGCGCTGCGCTCGGACAGGCTCAGCTATTTGGAACCGTCGCCGGCTCGCGCACGAATTTCATCTTCGGCGGCACGGCAAACTCCGTGAACCGATCAGCCAGGCTGTCAAGAGCTTGACGCATGCCCATGCCAGCCGCCGCCGCCCCATGTCCACTGATGACCATCTGCGGCTTCAGCGCGGCCAGGCGCTTCACCGATCTTTCCGCCGCATCCCAGTCCGGCGTGAAATAGCGTGGCGGACCGTGCATCTCGAGATCCTGAACGGCGACCTCATAGACCGACTCCTGGCCTGTGGTGATGAAAGCGTCCCCTACGATCAGCGAGCGGTCCTCCTCGCGCCAGAGCGAGATATGCCCCGGGGCGTGTCCTGGCGTGTGCAGCCACTGCCATCCGGGCATTCCGGGGATCGAACCGTCGGCCGGCAAGAGTTCCAGACGGTTGCCAAGATCGATCGGCCCGCGTGGAAATAGCGGCGAGAGCAGCGCCATCAGTCCACCCCCGACCCAGGGGTCCGGCGGCGGATAGGATGTGGTCCCGTCCAGATAGGGGCGCTCGAGCGGGTGCGCGAAGACAGGCACGTCCCACGTATTCGCCAGGTCCAGAACCGTTCCCACATGGTCGAAATGGCCGTGCGTCAAGATGATCGCAGCCGGCCGCGCGTCAATCCCGAAGCGCTTCTCCGCCACAGCAAGGATGCTGCTCCGGGACGTCGGCAACCCGGTATCGATCAGCACCCATTTCCGGTCTCCGCTGCCCGGTGCGCCGAAGAACACGACATTGACGATTGCCAGCCGCAAATAACCCAGATCCGGTGCGATGCTCCAAGCACCGTCGCCACGATCCTCGCGCCTGGCATGGTCGATATCGGAAAGTTGAATTTGAACGGTCATGTGATCCCGTGCCTCTGTTGTTTGCCGGGCAGCCAGTCGAGTTAAGCGACGCCGGTGCTACATCGCCCCGAACTTGGCTCGAGCCTCCTTGTTCCTGATGTTGCCACTCGCCACCCAGCTCGCGGGCGGTCGACCACCGGAACAAAGGCTCGGCCAGTCGGTTCGGCTTTACCCCGCTCAGGCAGGATGAGGGGTCAGCTGAGCTGAGCAATGGGATGCGGCTTGCCTGATCGGATCCGGCGTTTTGCCAAGGCAATTCGCGGTCCAAACAGGGCGGCCGAGTTTGAAACCGACTGCCCAAAGGAGACTTCGAATGGACGAAGTGGGACGCACGGACGGGCACGAAGTGGGTGAGTCGGCTCCGAAAGCTTCGCGCTTTGCCAGTTTTTTCATGGCGGGCTTTGAGTGCTCCTCGCATCGGCGCAAGGATGGCGTCCGCCTCGACCTTATTCGTGCGACTTCGCATAGTTTGCATGCCCTCGGCGATTACCGGGCCTGCGCCGAACTCGGCCTGCGCACCATTCGCGATGGGCTACGCTGGCACCTGATCGAAACCGCTCCTGGAACCTATGACTGGTCAAGTTGGATGCCTATGGTCGAGGCAGCCCAATCGGCAGGGGTCCAGGTCATCTGGGACATCTTCCATTATGGATCCCCGGATCATGTCGATCAGGGGTCCATCCAGTTCATCGATGCCTATGCCTCGTTCGCGGCGGAAGCCGTGAGGGTGTACCGTTCGATAACCGGAACATCGCCTCTGTTGTGTCCGATCAACGAAATCTCCTTCTTCGCCTGGGCCGTCGAGGTCGGCTATTTCCCGCGCGTAGGGCCGAACAAGCGGGGATGGTTCAAGCGGCACCTCGTCAAGGCTGCCATCGCCGGTGTTCGTGCAATGCGGGAGGTCGATCCGGCATGCGGATTTGTCTGGGCCGAGCCGCTCATCCACATCGCGCCTCGCGACCGGACCCGCGGCGAACGGCGCCGCGCCGAAAACGCCCGACTGGGACAGTTCGAGGCCTACGACATGTTGCTGGGCCGCGTCGAACCGGAGTTGGGCGGCAGCGAGGATGTTGTCGACGCCGTGGGCCTGAACTTCTACCCACACAATCAATGGTACATAAATGGACCGACCATTCCGATGGGGCACCACGAGTACCGTGCTCTGTCGGAAATGCTGATCGAGGTCGCTCATCGATACGGCAAGCCGATGTTCATTGCCGAAACCGGCTCGGAGGGATCGGGCGGGGCGGCTTGGCTCCACTATGTCTGCGACGAGGTGCGTGCGGCGATAAAACTCGAAGCGCCGATCGAGGGTATTTGCCTGTATCCGATAACCGCTTACCCCGGGTGGGATAATTCCCGACATGCGGAGGTGGGATTGTTTTCCGTCATCCAGGCGGATGGCACGCGACGCCTCCGCCAGCCCGTCGCGGACGAACTGGTTCGGCAGCAAGATCTGTTCGCACCAAACCGGACGCGTTGAAGGAGCGGCCGGCAACCAGGCGGGGGCGGCGTTGTGGATGCCGCCCCTGGCCGTTGGATCAGCTTTTTGCGGTCTCCCCCGCCGCGCGCAACTTGGCGTACCGCAGGGTCACGTCGCTCAGATTTTCCTTAAGCCAATCGGCCATCGCTTCCTCTTCGCTCAGATTTTGCTTGAGGACCGTTTCGGCATCCTGGAAGCCGCCGGCCTCGGCGAGCACCAGGAGCGAATTGTAGGCAGCGATCTCGTAGTTCTCGAAGGCGAAATTCGCTAGGCTGTTCTTGATGATCTCGTCGCCTGCCATCGAGTGTCCCATGGCAGCCATGCTGCCAACCATCGACAGGGCCGTGTCCTTGAGAGTCGAGTGCTCTTCATCGAGACCCTCCAGGACCGTCTCGAGCCGAGTGATCTGGCCCTCGGTCTCTTGAATATGCCGGCGCAAGCGATCAGCCACCTCAGGATAATTCTCGATACGCTCGACCTGTGGTTTCATGATCGACAGCGCTTGGTTCTCCATGGCATGGGCGTTGCGCAAGCCAACAATGAATATCGAACGGCTCTCCGAGTTGAAGTTTGTATCCATCGCAATTCTCCTTCTGTTTTCTGCCGCGGTTAATTCAGCTCCCATGTGCGGGAGAACTCGCCACCAGTCCGGCCAGGGACGTCCTTCCAGTGCCCGCCCATTCCGGCAGACTTTTCTGGATGCGAGCGAAAGTGGCCAGAGCCTGTCCGACCACTTGGTCCATGTTGTAGTAGCGGTATGTTGCCAGGCGGCCGACAAACCACACGTCGGGACAGGCTGCGGAGAGCGCTTCGTAGCGCTTGTAGAGGGCTTCGTTTTCGGCTCGCGGCACCGGGTAGTACGGGTCGCCGATATCCGTCGGGTATTCGTAAGTCAGGCTGGTCCGCGCGTTCTGCTGGCCGGTCAGATGTTTGTACTCCGTGATGCGGGTGTAATCTTGCGTCTGCGGATAATTGACGACGGCAACCGGCTGAAACTGCTCGCGGTCCAGGGTGACGTGCTCAAAACGCAGCGAGCGATAGGGAAGATGCCCAAGCTGCCACCCGAAATATTCATCGATTGGACCGGTATAGATCATCCGCCTGAACGGAATCTTCTCACGGATTTCGCGGAAATCGGTCTGCAGCATGATCTTTATGTTCGGATGGTCGAGCATGCTTTCGAACATCCTGGTGTATCCGCCGGCCGGCATTTTCTGGAAGCTGTCGCTGAAATAGCGGTCGTCACGGTTGGTCCTGGTCGGCACTCGTGCCGTCACCGACTTGCTCAGTTGACTGGGATCGACGCCCCATTGCTTCCTGGTGTAGCCACGGAAGAATTTTTCGTAGAGCTCGCGGCCCACCGTGCTGACAACGACATCCTCGGCCGTGCGAACGTCCTCCACAGTCTCGCGTCGCGACGCGAAGAATTCCTCCAACTGGGCCGAGGTCAGTTCCAGTCCATAAAGGCTGTTGATCGTGTCGAGATTAATCGGGATGGGAACGAGTTTCCCGTCCACCGCCGCCAACACCCTGTGCTCGTATGACCGCCACTCGGTGAACTGCGACAGGTAGTCCACGATCGCCTGGCTGTTGGTGTGGAAGATGTGCGGACCGTAGCGGTGGATCAGGATGCCGGCTTCATTGTAGCAATCATACGCATTGCCGCCGACATGGCCGCGACGATCTACCAGCAGGACGCTTTCGTGACGCTGCGAGGCTATCCTTTCGGCAAGCACGCTGCCGGCAAAACCCGCCCCGACGACCAGCCAGTCGAACATGGCTAAGCGCTCCTGCGAAGAGGGACGATTTTCTTGCGTTCATGGGCGCGCTCGATGTGAGCCGCCATGGCATTCCATGTTCGCTCCCAGGAGGTATCCGCAAGGTAGGCGTCGACTTGTTGCCGGAGCATCTGGCGCGGTCGCGAAAGAGCCGAGCGGAGCTTGGTTTCCAGATCGTCGCTGTCGGCGATTTCCACCAGCCCGGCAGCGCCGTAGCTGCGCACCACGTCCACGATCGCCGTCGAGACTACCGGCAGCCCCGCCGCGAGGAACTCCGGCGTCTTGGTCGGGCTGATGAAGCGGGTCGCTTCATTGAGGGCGAACGGCATCCAGCCGGCATCCCAATGGCGCAGGTAGTCGGGCAGATCGCGGTAGGCTTTCCCGCCCAGCCAGTGAAGGTTCTCGGCGCGCGGCAGGCTTGTAGCGTCGATCTTGACCACCGGGCCGAGCATGACGAAATGCACGTCCGGCATGGTCTCCGCCGCCTGGGCTACGAGATCGACGTCCAGCCGCTCGTCGATGACGCCGAAATAACCGACCCTCGGGTGAGGAATGCCGGCCTGATCGGCCGGGTCTTTTCCCGGCTTCCTGGCCTGGTGAAAGTGGTTCACGTCGATGCTGCTCGGAAAGGGATAGATCGCGTGATGCAGGTGGCGCTTGGTCTCGAACAAGCTCAGGCCGCCGGTGAAAACGAGATCGGCGCGGTGCAGAAGCGCCTTTTCCATCTGCCTCAATTCAGGCGGCGCATTCTTGAACGCCGAGAGTTCGTCCATGCAATCATAGACACATATGTCAGGCTCAAGGTACTCCGTGAAGCGGAGAGCCATTGGCGTATAATACCAAGCGATCAGCCGGCTGTGCGGCATAGAAGCGATTGTCTGCTGAACAAATCTGCGCTGCGTCGCATCTGCTTTCGCGGCCGACGTGCCGACCGGGAGCACTGGTGTCACAATCAGAATGTTTGGCGAGGCCTCGCTCGTCCGCATTAGCGGCTGCGGCAGTTCTTCAAAGACAGGTTCTTCAAAGTAGACAACCCTCTGCTGCATGGATGCGAGTGTGAGGATATGCTGCGGGCGTTGATGAACGAAGTTCCACCTTAAATGAGAGAAGCAAACCAGTAGATTTTGCCTGCCAGCCTGTTTACTGACGGTGACCCTGCCCAAGGCTGCTTCCATTGAGATATTCCTTTTATAGACGGTGGTTTATGTTGCGACTAACATTTGTTAATCGTGGATGAGGGGGAACTAGACTTCGGTTTCAGCTCCTAACTTTCGGGTAGGTGAGTTGTTCCAAGGTGAAACGGAGAGCCTCGGTCGCCGCTTCGGATTGGACGAATGCAAAGCGCCGGCTGCGCGGAGGCAGACTGGCTGTCTCAAATGGCGGGTCATCGAAACTGCCCGCGACCAAGTTTGCTGGTGGAGAACCGCCTTCGCCGTATTTGCGTTGAACTTGCTGGCTATAAAATGTGCCGGACATCAACTTGATTCGCCCGCGGCTTGGGCGGGTCCGGGGCAAGGGCAAATTCCGGGGCTAAGATGAAGATCGACTTCGATACCAACGTGTTTCCGCTGTTCCATCCGCAAAGCGTGGATGATCTCAAGGACCCATGCCCCGTCTTCGATGGCAGGCTGTGGCATGTGTTCGGCTCAAGCGGGACGGTGACGACCGAGACGTGGAGGATCCTGCACGCCACGGCCCCCGACCTCTATGGGCCTTGGACCGAGCACGAAGCGATCGAGCTTCCCATCAACGGGACCGGGGTCGCGGCTCCGGGCGTCATCCACGAAAGTGGCGTCTTCCATATGTTCATCCAGACCGAGTTCATGAAATCCGGGGGCCGCTGCGAGCATGCGGTTTCCAACGACGGCTTCCATTGGGTGGTTCTCAGCCCGGCCATTCTCGCCATCCCCGACACGGAAGAGGATGGCATCTACGATCCGCATCCGGCCGTCATTGGTGGCAAGCGCTATCTCGTTTACTCTGCCATGCCGAAATTCAACAGGGTGCCGCAGCCCGACATCTATCTCGCACGCAGCCAGTCCGACTCGTGGTTCGGGCCGTGGAAGCGGATCGGCAAGATCCTCGATCACGCTGATGTCCCTCATCACAATACGAGAGAGGACCCCGACTATGAATGGGGCATAGAAGGTGCCCAACTGGTCGAGTTGCCGGATGGCCGCGTGCTTCTGAACGCCACTTGCTTTCTTCCAAATGGCCTTCGTGGGAATCGCCAGCGCGTGTTTTTTGCCATCGCTGACGAGGTTGCCGGACCTTACGTGTCCATAGGCCCGGTACTCGAACCAGGCCAGCCGGGCGAGAACGGTCATTCAACGGTGATGATCGAAGGCAGCCAGCTTTCCCTGTTTTACCAAAGCCGGGTTGCCGCGACCGACCACCGGTGGCGCTACGGCTTGGCCCGATGTGACGTGGCTCTGTTTTCCAAGGTTGCATGATCCTGGTCTGCCGGCCGGCACGACTGCGTTCGACCGGCCGGAGCGGCTGTCGTCGTCGTGCAATTGAGTTCCGTTGACACGAGGCGATCCGTTGCCAGTTCTTTCCAAATTAAACGCCTACCCGGGCGGAACAATGCTTCCGGGCTGAGGTTCGGCTGACTTCAAACGGAGAGTCAGCCATGTATTACACCGACAAGAAATTGCAGTTCCCGGTTCGAGTCGAGACGCCGAACCCAATCTTTGCTCGCGCCTTACAGCAGGCCATAGGCGGAGTGGAAGGCGAAATCCGTGTCGCCTTGCAATATTTCTTTCAAGCGTGGGGGTGCCGTGGACCGGCCAAGTACCGCGACCTGCTGTTGAACACAGCCACCGAGGAGCTCGCCCATATCGAGATGCTGGCGACCGCGGTCGCGCTCAATCTCGAAGGGGCACCGCTTTCATTGCAGGAGGACGTGTCGTCCGATGCGGTCGGCGGCTCTGTCCTCAACGGGATGAATTTCCGTCATATCTTGTCGACTGGGCTCGCCGCCCTGCCGGAAAACTCCAACGGTGTTCCCTTCAATGCTTCGCATGTTTATGCCAGCGGCAATCTTGCCGCCGATATGGTCGCCAACGTAACCGCGGAAGGAAGCGGACGCGTGCTTGCGACCCGCCTCTACAACATGACCAACGATGCCGGAATGAAGGACATGCTGTCATTCCTCATTGCGCGCGACACCATGCATCAGCAGCAGTGGCTGGCGGCGATCGAGGACATGGGGGGCCTGACTGCGTCTCTGCCGGTGCCCAATTCCTTCCCGCAGGAGAAAGAGCGTCAGGACGTATCCTATGCCTTCATCAACTGTTTCATCGAAGGTGTAGCACCGGCGCAGGGACGCTGGAGCGAAGGCCCGTCGATGGACGGCAAGGGCGAGTTCTCCCTGGTGCCCGGCGCACCGATGGGCGAGGAGCCAATGCTTTCGCCGCCACGGCCAAGCTCTGGCGCGCAGAGCGAGCAGATGTTCGACAGGAAGGCAGCCGAATAGTCATAGTCGCAGGCCGAAGGCGGCGGCCAAATGGGGGCCGCTTCCGCTTTGTGCCGTTCGTACTTGTCAGGTCGCGTCGGGCCGAAGGATCCTGGCGCAGACATCGCGAATGAGCTGCGGCAGGACGTCGAACGCATAGCCGACATGCAATCGTTCGAGCGGCGTGTGATAATCGCGTCCCCACGGACCGATGTTGATTGTCGGTATGTTGGCCAGGGCTCGCGTGAGGGGCCAGCGCACGCTGTCTTTCCAGGCTGGTGTGTTGCGGGCGACGACGTCGAGGGAGGACTCGGCCGGTTCGCCAAAGAAGCTCATGTCCGAAATCCCGGCGAAATAGTCCGCGCAGGTGACCACGCTGCCATAGCGAGCCGCTGCCTCGTCGGCCACCTCGACGGCAGCGGCTCGCAGCCTGGCGGCTGCCGGCTGCGCGGAAAGGTTCGTCGGCAGATAGGGAATGGATCCGAAGCCCGTCACGATGGCTGGTCCGGCCAAGCGGCTGAGTTCCCAGGCCTGCTCGGTTATCAATCGGCACTTCTCGGGCAGGGGCTGGTCGCCGGCGGCGATCGAAGCGGAAACAGCTTCGAGCCGCATCCGCTCCGGTTCTTCGAGACGCGCCAGCAGAGTCTCATACCGATGGACCGGGATCGATTGCACCATCTCCAGCAGACCTGTTTCGTGCTGAGCGGAGACGCGCCGCCGGAGCTCCTGTAAACGACGCGAGGCCGCTTCGGCGCATAGGCTGTCGAACCGGTCGAGCACCTCACTGGGCGCCCGGCGATAACTCAGCACATTGAAAGTGGCATGGGCGGTCCGCGGTGTCGTGACATCATACCCCGTCTTTCCGTCCCGAATCCCGAGCAGGCTGGGCGGGGTGCCGGGTTCGGTGCCGCACATGTCGGTGAGCTCGGGCGCCCATTCGATCCGCGCGGCGATTGCCGCGGCGATCGCGCCGGCATTGAGGCCATTCAAGGGAAAGCCGCTATGTGTGGGAACACCAACCACGCAGGCGGCCGGAAGCAGCTTGCCGACGGTTCCCAGAGCGATGACGCGACCCTTGCTGCCGTCGCCATCATCCGCGATCGCATCGAGATTGATCACCGCGAGCAAATCGAGGTCGCGCTCTTTACAGAGTCCAGGCAGCATCTGCGCCGCCTTGCGGGCGCCGGCGGAATTGTTCTCCTCGTCCGGCACTGCGATAAAAAGCAGATTTCCAGCCGGCTTTGCGCTTTCGGCAAATTCGGCGCATACGGCCAGCCCGGCTGCAAGGCCCGCCTTCATGTCGAGAAGACCGCGTCCGGCAAGGAACTCCCCGCCCGCGAAATCATGGTGGGCCAGAATGGCGGCTGGAGCGTTCGCGGCGACGAGGGAACCGTGCAACGCCTTTGTCAACGCGTCGGGCCGAGTGGCCAGAGGCTCCAACTGTCCGTAGTCGCTTGTCCCGACGGTGTCGTAGTGACCGGTCAAGAGCACGGTCGAGCGACCAGTGCCGCGCAGGAGCATCGCCACGCAGTGACGGCCGTCCTGGGGTCCGACCTCGATCGTCCAGACCTCCGCGTTCTGAAATGCCGTCTCCTTTCGGAGTTCCGCCGCCAACCAAGGGCCGAAGGCAGCCTCGCCGTCCGTGCCGGTGATGCTCTTCTGCTCGGTCAACCCGATTGCCCAGCGCCGCGCGCGACTGGACAGCGTCTCGATAGGGTTGCGGGTCATTGCGGTCCTGCCATTCGGGTGGGAACGGTGGACCCTATCCTGGTCAAGCGATTTCTCTCAAGCGTACTTCGGCCCTGGCTTAGTGGAATTAGAAGGCATTCGTGCTCGGAGGGGAACTCTCGGGCCGGGCAGCTCGTCTCGATCGCGGACTGGCGGCGCTTCCGACCAGTTCTTCCTGCATTGCTCTTGGATCGCAAAAAGCTCTTCGCCGACGGAACATCGCAGGGTCCATGAAGTTGGGCTGCCAAGGAGGAACGTGCCATGAACGGTGTCATCTATCTTATCGGCCTCGTCGTTGTCGTGCTCGCGGTCCTCTCCTTCCTCGGTTTTCACTAGGTGACCCATGCAACGTAATGACGGCCAGGG
The DNA here is from genome assembly GCF_020165315.1 of Mesorhizobium sp. BR115XR7A. Lineage (NCBI taxonomy): Bacteria > Pseudomonadati > Pseudomonadota > Alphaproteobacteria > Hyphomicrobiales > Phyllobacteriaceae > Mesorhizobium > Mesorhizobium sp. BR115XR7A. Next base: position 97,040 of record NZ_JAIUHW010000008.1, on the reverse strand, counting down.
CCGTAAATCCACCGATTTCGACAAGGCGACAAGCGACGTTTCCGATAGGCTTGGCCGGGAAAAAGAGCGCGCGAGCGAGTTGCTTCACGATGCTCGCGACGGACTGACCCGCAAGGCTGGCGACTACGCGACAGAAGCCACGCAGGTTATTTCGGACAAGGCGGAGGAGACGCAGCGCGACATCGGATCAAGCTTGGCGGCGTTGGGCGGCGCGTTACGCGCGGCCAGCGAGCATCTGGCCAACAATGATGAAAGGACCGCGTCGAAATTTGCCCTGGACGCCGCTGGCGGGCTGGAGCGGCTTTCCTCCTCGTTGAAACAAAAGCCGTTCGGCCAGGTGCTTGAGGATGTGCAGTCTTTCGGCCGGCAAAACCCCGGTGTCCTGCTTGCCGGGTCTGTACTGGCCGGATTGGCGCTGGGTCGGTTCATCAAGGCTTCCCCGCCCAGAAGCCCCGAAGCATCTCGAAGTGCCTCGCGTGGTGCCAATTCGCAGACCGGCGAAGCTGCTGGTTGGTCGGCCGATGGGGCGCAAGGATTCGGCGGCGGTGTTGACGATCTGGCCACGCAGTATGGGGAGCAAGACAGATGAACACTCAAGATAATCCCAGCCTCGCGACCCTGGTGACCGACTTGGCGCAAAACGTCACCACGCTGGTGCAAACCGAAGCCAGGCTGCTGCGGGCGGAGCTCTCTGAAAAGTTTACCAAGACGGGAGCTGGCGCCGCCGAGGTGCTGGGCGGGGCCATCTGCCTGCTCGCGGCTCTGCTCGTGCTGCTTCAGGCACTGGTCATCGCATTGACGCGGGCAGGGCTGGGGGCCGGGTGGTCCTCCCTGTTGGTCGGCGTGGTGGTGGCAATTCTTGGCGTCATTCTGCTGCGCACCGGCATGGCAAGCATGGCGCCTTCCGAACTTACTCCCGACCGAACCCAGGAACAGCTCAGGCGCGACGCGACTGTGATCAAGGAACAAGTGAGATGACCGAGAAATCCGCAGCCGAACTCGAACGCGAGGCCGAGGCCGCGCGCGCCAGGGTGGTGGAGACCGCCGAATCCATTCGAGGCAAAATGACACCGGGACAATTGCTGGACGAATTCACCGGCATCTTCTCTGGAGGAGAGAGTTCGGCAATGCTCAACAACCTGAGAACGCAGGTCAGGGACAATCCCTTGCCCGTGACCATGGTGGGCGCCGGTCTGGCTTGGCTGATGCTGGGCAGCGGTCCGTCGAACGGCAGCCGTCGCCCGGCCGGCTATACGGCGCCAACCCCGCCCTGCGGGGGTGACGAGGCGGAGGGCGGCGGCCTGGGCAGCACGCTCTCCGGAACCGCTGAATCGCTCACGTCGGCCGCAAGCAGCGCTGGCGCAGCCATATCGGGCGCAGCAAGCGGCGTCGCCGAAGGGCTGACGAGCAACGCCGCCAGCGCAGGATCGACGGCTGGCGCCATGGCTGCGAAAGCCAGCCGCTCGGCACAGGAGCTGTTGAACGATCAGCCCCTCGCCGTTGCGGCGGTCGGTCTCGCCATCGGCGCCGCGATAGGCGCCATGCTGCCCCATACCGCAATGGAGGATGAGCAGCTGGGCGGCTATGGCGAGAAGCTTCGCAACACCTCGGAGACCATGCTCGAGCAAGGCCTCGATCAGGCCAAGCAGGTTGCCGCGGACGCCTATGAGACAATCAAGCAGCAAGCTGGACGGCAGGACACGCAAGCAGGCACGGTGGCCGACCAGATTGGTGAAATCGTCAAGTCCGCCGCCGACACGACGGAGCAGTCCCTACGGGAACGGATCTCTCCCCCGTCGGAACAAAAATCCTAGCCGAGGATGCTGGAGCCGCCGTAACGATGTGCGCGATTCTTGCAGGGCAAGGCGGGAGCTTCAACCCGATTGGCAGTGGGGGCTCCGCCACTTCAGCAACCACGATCGGGCGCTTCGAATGAAGCGCCGCCTTCGATACAACAGCTCGCCAAAGGGTTGTCGCGCCAATTTTCAGAGCTCTTTTCGCAGGAAGACGCGCGCCGCGCCAGGAATGCCAAATTCAACCCTGCCAAATTCCTCGTATCCGTGGCGAACATAGAAGCCAGGTGCTTGGAAGCTGCTGGTCTCGACCACGGCGCGCGCGCAGCCACGCTTTCTTGCCTCTGTTTCAACGGCTGACAGGAGCCGGCTGCCATACGACTTTCCTCGTACATCCTCAGCCACGAAAAACATGTCCAGGAACAACAGTCCAAGCTCAGTCCTGCCCCACAAACCCCCAACGACCTTTCCCGAGGCATCCCGCACTATGGCGCCGATCGGCATTCGATCCGCGACGCCGGACTTGGCCACATTGTAGCGATAGAGCGCAGCGCCCGCTTCTGCCTTGGCATCCCCGCCGGTTTCAACCAACTCGATCAGGAGATCCGGCTTCCGTGCTGCGCGGCTCGCTGAACATGCCCAGCCTGAAACCTGCTTCGATCTTGTCATGGTTGGATCTGCGGAGGAGACTTTCGCTTCACTTGCCGGCCCCGCCGCCCACCACCATTCGAATGCCAAGGCCGACAATGAAGCAGCCCGCTATCCGTTGTTGCCAAAGTCTCACGCGGGGTCGACGCATGACCCATTCGCCGAGCACACCAGAAGCAACCGCATAGGTCCCCAGGACCAAGACGCCAGTCAGTTTCTGGGTCGCGCCGAGCATCAGCATCTGGAACCAGACAGAGCCACGGTTCGGATCGACGAACTGAGGCAGGAAAGCGATCATGAAAGTCATGGGCCAAGGATTGATGAGGTTGGCTATCATACCTTCCCGTATCGCGGCGAGCGGCCCGACGCGCTTGACGCAATCGAGATCCAGATCGCTTTTCGTGTCCGAGAGCAAACTTATGCCCAACCAGACAAGATAGGCTGCTCCAGCCCAACGGAGCGCGTCAAATGCCAATGGCGATGCACGCAAGAGCGAGGAGACACCCAGGGCGATCAGCGGCAGTTGCACCATGCCTGCGCCCAATGTCATTCCCACGACCGTGAACAACGCCACGCCACGGCCTTGCCCGATGCCACGTGCCATGACCAGCATGCTGTCGGGCCCAGGCGGCATCTGCAACAGGATCACGGTGCCGAGAAAGGCGAACCACAGATTGGGATCGATCTTACACCTCCTTGGCCCAAGCCTATTTGGTGCGTTCAATGCTGGCCCCCTGTCCCGGCAAGCGGTAACATCCTTGCCTTGGGCGCGATCGCTCCTGGCGCCGTCTAGCCGGCCTTGTCAAACCGTATGGAGAGCCCCTGCTCGATGAGAACTCCGTCGCAAGGCGATATTTCCGGTCCGGAGCTTCCGGTATTCTCCTGGGCGTCACAATTTTCCAAAGCGAGATTTGTTCCCGGGGGAATGAACGCTGCGTGTCATCCCGCAAGACCAAACCAGCCGTTCAAGCAAGGAAGTCCAGAATCGCCTTTGCCAACAGCTCCGGAGCTTCTTCGGCGACATGGTGACCGCTGTCGATGCCCCGGCCTTGCAGGTGCCGGGCCCATGGGCGCCAGATCGCCAGCACATCACCATAGAGCCGTTCAAGATCGTCGCGCAGCGACCACAGGACAAGCGTTGGGCATTCGACCCGGAGCCCTCGGGCGCGATCCTCCGCATCGTGCCGGCGATCGATCGTGAGCCCGGCCCGGTAGTCTTCCAGCATGCCATGCACGACATGCGGACTGCTGATCGCCGCCTGATAGTCCTCGAAGTTTTCTCTGCCCATCGCCTCGGCCGATCCGCCATACCAGGCCTGCGGATCGACATTGATGGCGCGCTCCGGCTTGTCTGGCTGGGCAAAGAAGAACCAATGCCACCACTCTGTCGCAAAGCGGCTGTCGCAACGCTCCAGATGCTCAAGGACCGGAATGCCATCGATTTCGACAAGGTGCGAAATACTGGCAGGATGATCCATCGCCATCCTGAACGCGGTAAGGGCGCCACGGTCATGCCCGGCGACGGCGAAACGATCAAAACCAAGCCTGTGCATGAGAGCCACGCAAATGCCGGCCTTTGCCCGCTTTGAAGATCCCGCGCTTTCCCAGGCATCGGCCGGGACGGGCGATTGCCCGAACCCCGGCAGGTCCGGGCAAATGACGGTGTGATGTCTTGCCAGGATCGGCGCGACGCGATGCCATGTGGTGTGGGTTCGCGGGTGCCCATGCAGGAGCAACACTGGCGGGCCAGCCCCACCATGGCGCACGCGCAATGTCGCATCCGCAAGCTTGACGATCTCCAGGCTAAAGCCGTCGAACATCATTTTTGCCGAGGATCGGTCAGCGACTGTCCAGCGGCGACGAAAGTGCCCTCCTTCCGAGCGACCGCCGCGGCCAGAAGCGTACGCGCCGCGTTTCGGACTTCTTCCTGCAGGTCCATGTCGTCGTCGAGCTCGTTGTGGCTGGTAGCGTATGGCTTCCAATAACCGGTGTAGCGGTCGAGTTCGGCCTTCGGCCCTGCCGGGACCATTTCGATCGATTTCAGCCAATCCGATAAAGAGCGCCGGACGTTTTCGGCTCCCTCGGTATCGCCGTGCACGATTACCGAGAAGAGCCGGCCGGCAAGGTGCCGGGGATAGTCCCATCCCTCGAGTTCCAGCGCCTTCGCCTCCCGCGCCTCCTTGCCGTGCGTGGAACTAGGATCGGGATTGCCGCCATCGGCGCATACCAGACGGTCCATCATCAGCTTCAGCGGCGAGGTGGCCTGATACCAGTGGACAGGCGTTATGATCATCACCGCATGGGCGGCAACCCACATTGGATAGATCTCGTTCATCCAGTCCTGCGTCTGGCCGAGCGAATGATTTGGATAGCAGGAGCAAGGCCAGTGACAAAGCGCGGCAGCGGTGGAGAAGCAGGCCTTGCAAGGGTAGATTTTGCGGCCGTATTCGGCGGCCAGCCGGGACAAATCCAGGATCTCGACTTCCGCGCCGCCGGCCTTGAAGATCTTCCGGGCGATTTCGACAAAACGATAGGATTTGGACATCTCGCCGGGGCAGGTGTGCTCGCTGCGCGGCGATCCGTTCACGATCAGGACGCGGCGTCGTTTGCCCAGCTCGTTCATGCGCTTTGCGCGCTCGATTGCTTGTCTCGCCTCGAGCCAATCGACCGCCAGATCGTAATCGGGATCGGCGAAGCCATGTCCCGCCTTTCGGGTCCGCGGGCTCTTTCTGGAATCCCTGTAGGCTTGCCAGGCTACCTCCGTTATCCGCTCGATGTCGGCGGCCAGGGGCTCGAACGCCGGATCGTTGAACTGTTCGCCATAGCGACGCTTGAAAGCCTGTTCGTCGAGGCGGGGGCTGGGCATGCCCTTGCGCGGTTCTGGCGCGCCGCGCTTCAGCCAATCGAACATGGAGTTTCACCTCTGCATGGAAAGCGATCCAAGCTCAAACGCGGCAAACAGGCGCGGCGTTCCGAACGCGCATAGCCATGATCTGCAATGACTTTTGGGCGAGTACAAAACAAGGCGCGCCGGAATCACCCGAACCGGCGTGTTTCGAATTGATTCGCCAAGTTCGGTACGAAGGCGTACACAAAGAGGTCGTCAGCAGCACGATCCGGGCGTTGACGCTTGGGAGCGACCATCGCACTCCTGCCCCAGCGTGAGGCTAGGATGTCATGACGAAAGACCCTGAGCGCCCCGGTCTGGCGCCCGAAGCCGTTCGTACACTTGCCCGGGAATCGGGCGCTACGGAACAGCAGATACGTGACATAGTGTTGCTTGTAGGGTTCGACCGCTCTTCGATCCTCAGGGAAGCTCGTCTTCTGGCGAAGGATGGATAGTCGACAAAACTTGCGATTTGTCCACAGCAGCTATTGTCGGTTTCATACCGACGCGGCCGCCTGCCTAGTGCTGGCCGGGTGGGACAGTTTATGTTTTGCCACCGTCCCCTCGTTCGAGGGGCGCGGCCGGCCGAGAGATCCCAGTGCTCTTGCCCAAGTGGAGAGCGTCTCGTGGATCCCAAGATTCTGCAGGCCAAGAGCGAGTTGTTGCGCCGAATGAGCGTGGCCGATTTCGAGCGGCTGCGGCCGCATCTCGAAAGTGTTTTTCTGGAGTTGCGCTCGCCGTTGGAGATCGAAGGCCAAAAGATCGAAGCTGTCTATTTCCTGGAGAGTGGCATCGCATCGGTCGTCGCCAAGACTGCGGGAACGGCTGAATCGGAGGTGGGAATAATCGGCTTCGAAGGTATGACCGGTTCGGCGCTGATCATGGGCGACGATCTGGCAAGCTTCGATTGCTACATCCAGTCGACGAGCGAAGCGATACGGATGAGCGCCGCGCCGTTCGTCGAAGCCTTGGCAGAGAGCCCTACCTTGCGGCCCTTCCTGTTGCGCTACGTGCAGTATCTCCACGTCCAGACCAGCTACACGGCGTCGATCAACGCGCGGCACAGCCTGGAGGTCAGGCTGGCGAGATGGCTTCTGATGTGCAGCGACCGGACCGTTGGCGACAGGCTTATGATAACCCACGAATTCCTTTCCGTCATGCTGGGCGTCAGGCGCCCCGGGGTTACCGTGGGGCTTCAGACAATCGAGAGCCATGGCTACATCCGTGCCCGCCGCGGCGAAATCACGATCCGGGATCGGAAAGGTCTCGTGGCGCTGGCACGGGAATCTTACGGCCCTCCCGAACTGCAATACCGTCGGCTGGTCGGGGACCTCGGTTCAAAGAACCCTTCGAGGCAGGACCGCCCGCCCAGCTGACCGCCATCATGCCGGCATTGCTGGGCGAGGATCGCGGAAGTGGCCGACGCGACGATGCCGGTGACGGCACATTGCCTAAGCCCGCATCGGCCACTACGGCATGATTTGGGGATGCCGCCTGGTTAATCTAGTCATCTGCCAATGACTGACAATAAAGGGCCAAGGCTCGGTAAGAAACGTACGAAGCCGAACCTAATCTCACTGGCGGGAGGCGATACGGGCCCTGCTCATCTCCCACACGGAATGGAACTGGCGTCCCACCGCTTGCCCGGCAATGTTACTCGCGCTGCGGACATTGCGAACTTGAATTCCCGGAGCACACCGCGCTTCGCGCCATTCACCGGCGACAGCGATCGGCATTGGTCAGGGCAATCACAAGTCCTTGAACGCAAACAGTTCCCGGAACATCTCAACTTCAGGTTTGTTTGAAGCCCAGATGCCATCTGGAGCAGGGGCGGAGAAGATCCGTGGCCAATTCGCGATCGATACCGGTGGTCGTCGGCCGTCCGATCCATCGGACACCGATGGCGGTCGCCAATGCCTGTTTCATCGGCACGCTGCTGACCGACCTCACCTATTGGCGAACGGCGGAGATGATGTGGGCCGATTTTTCCGCATGGCTGCTGTTTGCCGGCCTCGTGATGGGCGCTCTTGCGGTGCTTGCGGCGCTTTTCGATCTCTTCACCCGTCGAATTCTCCGTACGCACGGAGCCTATCTGCTCGGCGGCCTGGTGGTGCTTGTGCTGTCGTTCTTCAACGCGCTGGTGCACAGCCGTGACGCCTGGACGTCGGTCGTGCCGACAGGGCTCATCCTCTCCGCGGCGGCCGTGATCGTCTTGGTTCTCGTGTGGTTGCTGGAATGGAGCACCGGCCGCACCCGCGTCGAGGTGCTCGAATGAACGCCCTGCGGGTTTCGAACACTCACATCCGGCGTGCCCTTGGGTTCGGTCTGTTGTGCGGATCGCTTTTGGCATTGCCCGCCTGCAGCAACGACGACCCGGACCCAAGCGGCCAGGTCGGGCCAAATCCGACACTGCCTGAACCAACGCAATATCTTGTTCCGCCCATGCATGTCGCTTCGGTCGTCGGCTGGAAGCAGGACGAGAAACCAACGGTCGCGAAGGGTTTGCAGATCCAGGCATTCGCCAAGGGATTGAAGCATCCACGCTCGCTCTACACCTTGCCGAACGGTGACGTTCTCGTGGTCGAGTCCGTGGCGCCGCCCGGCGCCGCGATCAAGCGTCCGAAGGACCTGATCATGGGCTGGATCGAGTCCATGGCGACGTCGGGCGGCGGCACCGAGGGAAGCAACCGCATCACGCTGTTGCGTGATACGAACGGCGACGGCGTGCCCGACGTGCAGGATGTCTTCCTCGATCATCTCAATTCGCCCTTCGGCGTAGCCCTGGTCGGCAACGATCTCTACGTCGCCAACACGGATGCGATCGTGCGTTATCCCTACACATCCGGCGAGACCAAGATCACCGCGCCAGGCACCGTGCTGACGCCGCTGCCCGGCGGCCCGATCGATCATCACTGGACCAAGTCTCTCGTCGCCAGTCCGGACGGATCGCTGCTTTATGTCGGCGTCGGCTCCAACAGCAACATCACCGAGAACGGCATCCAGGCGGAAAAGGATCGCGCCGCGATCTGGGAGGTCGACAGGGCGACAGGCCGTTCGCGCATTTTCGCAGGCGGGCTGCGCAACCCCAACGGTTTGAGCTGGGAGCCGCAGAGCGGAGCGCTGTGGGCCGTCATCAACGAGCGCGACGAACTCGGCCCCAATCTGGTTCCCGACTACATGACTTCGGTCAAGGACGGCGCGTTTTATGGCTGGCCCTACAGCTACTATGGCCAGCATGTCGATCTGCGGGTGATGCCGCGGCGGCCGGACCTGGTCGCCAAGGCCATCCCTCCGGACTATGCACTGAGTTCCCATGTCGCCCCCCTGGGCCTGGCATTTTACACCGGCACCAACCTGCCCGAATCCTATCGCAATGGCGCCTTTGTCGGCGAACATGGCAGTTGGAACCGCAAGCGATTCAACGGCTATAAGGTCGTTTTCATACCGTTCAATGGAGGTCATCCTGACGGTAAGCCTCAGGACGTCGTCACCGGTTTCCTTGACAATGACAACAAGGCACATGGGCGGCCAGTGGGCGTTGCCGTCGACAAGGCGGGCGCGCTGTTGATTGCGGACGATGTCGGAAACACGGTCTGGCGCGTGACCGCAGCTCGGTAGTTATCGGATTGTATGCGCAGGAAGCCCGGTAGTGAAACTGATCCTCACGCTGTTATCGGCGGCGTAACCTATACTGAGGATTCAAAGCATGCGTTACCCGGCACTCGCGATAAGTCGAGAGGAACAAAGGTCGCGCCGCCTTGTTACCGATGATGGCGCGCTATTATTTTGATCTAGTCGACAACGGAACCTCCTACCCGGACACTGAAGGAACCGAGCTTCCGAGCTTGGAGGCAGCTGAGGATGAGGCGGCAAAGGCGTTGCTCGAAATAGCAAAGGACCAGATGCCTGAAGGCAATTTCCGAGAGGTTGCCCTGCATGTCCGTGCTGGTGCTAGCAAACCCCTCGTTATGGTAAAGGTAACGTTCGAACTGGTGCGCAACGGATCTGATCGCGATGGACCCGTGGGAACCTGACTACTTCCTCAATGAAAGTGCGCGCCTATATCAACGGAGGGCGGCGGCACAGATTGCCGATCTTCGCTCGAATATTGAAGACACGCGGCGCGTAATCGAGGAATCGCGCAAGCTGCTGGACCGGCTTTTCGCCAAATCAGGCGCTATCCACCCGTAGGGAATGACAAGGCCCGCTCGTAACGCGGGCCGCTTGAGTTGTGGTGGAGCAATCCGCCTCATAACTGAGTTTAAGGCTGCTCATCTCGGTTCGTTGTTGATGCTCAGATAGGTAGGGTCGAACTCGGCAAGCCTGGCAAGCTGGTCCCAGTCCAGAATGGTGACCATATGGTTCGTCCAGGTGATTACCTTGATCTTCTTCAGGCCTCCGATCACCCGGTTCATGTGCACGACCGACAACCCAAGCACGTCGGCCATTTCAGTCTGTGACAACGGTAGATGGAAACTCATGCCGCTGGTGCGTTTCACCGCCTGCAGGCGTACGAACAGTTCGCAGATGAGATGGGCCAGATGCGAGGTCCTGGAGCGGCGGCCCATTGCCACGATCCATTCGCGATGTATGGCCCCATCGACCAGCGTATCGAGCCACAACAGCCGGGTCAGGTGAGGGGCCTGTTCCGTAATGGCTTTCAGCTTGTTGTGGTCCGCGTACATCACCCGGCAAGGCGACAGCGCGACGATACCGTGATCCATGGTCTTGAGCAAAAAGGCGTGGAGATCGACGAAGTCGCCGGGCACCTGCAAGGACGTGAACTGCCGGCCGCCGTCCTCGAGCACCTTGTAGCGTGCCGCCAGGCCATCCAGCAGCATGGTGCTATAGGTTGGCCGGGACCCCGCTTTGACCACATCTTGCCCCTTTTCGAACTCGCGTCCGAAAACAACCGTTTCGGCCAGCAAGACCTTCTCGACGTCCGACAGAGTGTCGTGCTGGCCGAGTTGCAGATAGAGGGACTCTAACATCATAGCCTCAAGGCGATCGGGGTTGAAACGCCGATCGCCAGATGTCCTGGACGCAAGGATAGCAGCCGGACCTTAGGCCTTCGGAAGATGGCGGACCCTATCATCGGCAGCCTGCGCGTATTCTGGCGCAAGCGCCGGAGCGGGAACCACCAGTGTCGCTGGGTATTAACACGCTAGAGGTGTCCAAGGCTGCCCCGAAAATGAAACGGTGTCATTTCGATCTCTATAACGGTCATGGCCCCGTACCCAACGACGGCCAGCCATTTGAATCGCGAGAACAGGCGAGGGCAGAAGCCATTCGCATTTCGCAGGAAGTAGCTCGCGATGAAATGCCGGATCGCGACTTGGTCAACATACCGGCAAGGTGCGCAATGAGGCGGGCGCCCAGGTGTTCGAGGCATCGCTTGTCCTGACCGCCGGGTGGAGCGCGTGACCTTGATGCGGTCAGCGTAGGAGTCGCTGTGGAATTTGCACCACATTTTCCGATCCGGGCAGTTCAAAGGCCATGGCCAACCGACGCAAGGAAGCCATTTCCACGATCAACTCTTCGATCGAACGATCCGGCAATCCCGTCTTCACTTTCTGCCTTACCCTTACTGTGAGTTCATGAACGCGGACAGGCACGAAAAGCGCGCTGTCGTCCAGCAATCTGCTGATTTCGATCACCACATCGGCGTCAATGTCTTTCGGCAATTCCCGCATGGGCGTCACCTTGGTCCCGAAGCGATCCGAAGGCAGCCAGGCATTGCGCATCAGAGGGCATGCCGGACGCGGATCGATCATCGGATTCATAAAACCACCCACCCAGCGTGTCACTAAAAACGTTGGTACGAAAATTACCAAACGGGTTGGTTCCCGTAATCCATGTATTTTGGCATCGCGCGACTACAGGCATCGTCCAGTGGCGCTTGTCGCATGCCAGGACGCGATTGCCGCCAGCATCCCGGCACTCACTTGGTGAACTCGTCGTCAAGAATGCGCAATGCTTCTTCATACTTGGCCGTGGATGCTCCGATCTGCTTTGATTGCCAGATATTGTCGGCCAGATCCGCCCGTTTTACCGGCAGCGCCAATGGGTTCGATGCGGCCCGGCGTACGAATGCGAAATAGTCCTCGCCTTCTCTGCGTGTCATGGCGTCGACCGCGGCAGCGATCGTCGGTCCAAAGCCCGCCTCTTCGAGCTTGGCCCTGCTCCAGCCTTCGCTTTTTTCCAGGACATCGTGCAGATAGGCGACGACTTTCTGATCTATCGTTTCGACGGCGTCGACCACTCGACGGCAATGATCGATATAGGGGCCTCCTGTCTTGTCATGCTGCGATGCATGCGCCTGCTCCGCAATCTTGGCCGCCCGATAGAAAATACTCATCACATCGATCTCCGTCCTTTCGGCCAGCGAGCCGCATCGCCTTCAGGCGCTACCAGCGTTCCTCGGTTTCGCGGTGCGGCAAGTCCACGCCGCAGCAGACCCAGCCAAGCCGCTGCCCTGATCCGTAATTGTAGCGAGGCTCCAGCCGCGCTGGATCGTCGAATGTGCCGACATGCAGCGCGATTTCCCCGGGCGAGACGTCATAGGCAAGGCTGAGCGGCGATCCGCAGGCAGGACAGAACCCCCTTTGGGCGATTGGCGAAGATCGGCGATAGGCGGGAGTGGCGTCGATCCAGGTCAGGTCTGGCGAAGGCACCCACGCCAGGACCGCAAATGCACTGCCGGTCGCGCGCCGGCACATATCGCAATGGCAATAGTGCACTCTCGGTTCGCTTGTGACGTTGAAGCGAATCCGGCCGCAAAGACATCCGCCGTTCAGTTCCACCTTGGCTCCAGTCCGATGAGCCTGCGTTTCGGCGGGCTCTCCAATCCCGTGCGGGCAGCTTCGTTCATCTGGCGAAAACGTCGGCCGCTCTCGTCGGTTCCTGTGCCTCCGCAGGAGCGGGTTCGCGCACGAGGCGCTTGTCTTTTCCAGCGCTGCGGCATTGAGGCCGCTTCTGTCGGCGACCCTGCGGAAAATGGCCAGCCAGGTCCAGAGCCAGGCCGCCGATCGGCTATCGAGCCGCTTCGGTTTCGACGAAGCAATGGGCAGAAAAAGACTTCTTTTTGCGATCCGGCCCGGATGCTCTGTTGCAAACCTTAGAACACGCAAGGCTCGCTGGGAGGCGACGCCCAAACAAGAGCGGCTGCCGAAACGCAACCGGCATAGGCCGCGAGAATGAGGCCGATGCCGGCAACAGCCATAGGGGAACCACGACAATGAAGACATTTCGAAACTGCCTGATGGGCGCGGTCGGCGCAGGCCTGCTGGGCCTGGGGCTTGCAGCTCCCGCCAATGCGGGCGCCATCCGTCTCGGCATGACGACCTGGGTAGGTTACGGGCCGCTGTTTCTTGCCCGCGACCTCGGTTACTTCAAGGAGGCCGGCGTCGACGTCGACCTGAAGGTCATAGAAGAATCAGCGCTTTACATGGCTGCGGTCGCCGGCGGCGATCTCGATGGCGCCGCCTCCACCGTCGACGAGCTGATGAAGTACCGCTCGGACGACCTCTGCTTCAAATACGTCCTTGCGCTCGACGACAGCCACGGCGGTGATGGCGTCGTCACGCAGCCCGACATCAAGTCCCTCAAGGATCTGAAGGGCCAGCAGGTGGCCTTGAACGAGGGCTCCGTTTCCGAATTCTGGTTCAACGTGCTCCTGAAAAAGGAAGGCATGACCGAGGACGACGTTACCATTACCAACATGACCGCCGATGACGCGGCGACCGCCTTCATCGCCGGCCAGGTTCCCGCCGCCGTGACGTGGGAGCCGCACCTCACCGAGGTCCGCAAGGGCGGCAAGGGAAAGGTGTTGATCGATTCCACGACCACCCCTGGCTTGATCGTGGACGTGATCGCCCTCAAATGCGATCTGATCGAAAAACATCCCGAGGACGTAAAGGCCCTCGTCAAGGGCTATTACAAAGCGGTTGAATACATCAAGACCAATCCGGAAAAGGCCTATGAGATCATGGCCAAGGGCATTGGCGGCTATCTCGAAAAACCCGAGGATTTCGCCGCCGGTGCCAAGGGCGTGCGCTATTACGATCGCGATCGCAACCTGGAATTCTTCGGTACGCCGGAAAAGAGCGAGGCGTCCGAGTTGGTGAATTTCGCGCAGGACATCTGGGGCAAGGCTGGCAAGCTCAAGATGACGATCGACGCGAAAACTATCCTCGACACCGACTTCATCAGGGAACAATGAGCCTTCGAGAAACCGGGGTCGGTCCGCTTGGGCCGACCCCGGTTTACCGACAGGCCGGAGCCTTCTCGCTTCAGAAAATCAACGGAGGCCATGCCATGGCACAGAGGCGGACGGCGTGGACACGCCTGACGACCCCATTCGCCAACATTCCCGCCGGCACGGCAACGACACTCGCGCTGGCGATGTGGGTAGTCGTGATCGGCGGCTGGGCGCTGCTGTCCTATGGCCGCATCGTGCCGAACATGTTCCTGCCGACGCCCGGAACCGTGCTGCAGACGACCTATCGCATGTCCGTGGACGGCAGCCTTTTCTACCACACTTTCACCAGCGCCAAGGTGGTGATCCTGGGCTTCATCGTCTCCTCGCTGATCTCGGTGCCGCTGGGGCTGTGGATGGGGACCTATCGGGTGGTGCAGGCGCCGCTGGAGCCCTTGGTCAACTTCATCCGCTACCTGCCTGTGACCTCCTTCGTGCCCCTGTTCATCCTTTGGATCGGCATCGGTATCGAACAGCGCATAGCGGTCATCTTCTTCGGCACCTTCTTCCAGCAGCTCGTGATGATTTCCGACTGTGCGCGCAGCGTCTCCAGGGACCTGGTCAACGCCTCCTACACTTTGGGCACCAAGCGCAGCGAAGCGGTGTGGCACGTCATTTTCCCGGCCGCGCTTCCAGCCATCCTCGACACGCTTCGCGTCACCATGGGCTGGGCCTGGACCTATCTGGTCGTGGCCGAACTCGTCGCCGCGTCGAGCGGCCTCGGCTATATCAGCCTGAAGGCGATGCGAGGCTTCCAGGTCGATGTGATCTTCATGGCAATCGCCGCGATCGGGCTTCTGGGCCTTATCACCGACACGGCGTTCCGCATTATCAGGGCCAGGGTCGCGCCATGGGCATCCTGATTTTGAACGCAAGCTCGCAAACCGCAGTCGGATCAAGGGTAGCAATGAGCGAGACCATCAAGGCGAACGATCTGGCCGGCACGGCCGCGACGACCGGCGATCCGCGCTCGACCGGCACGACGATGGCCGTTGAGGACGTGACATTGCGTTACGGCGACGCCAACGGCGTGCTGGCGCTGGACGATGTGTCGCTGAAGGTGGCCAAGAACGAATTCTGCGTCATCGTCGGCCCTTCGGGATGCGGCAAATCGAGCCTGCTCTACCTTGCGGCCGGCCTCAATGACGCGACTTCGGGCAGCATCAAGGTCGACGGCAGGGAAGTGATCGAACCGGGTCCCGACAGAGGCATGGTGTTCCAGAGCTACACCTTGTTTCCCTGGCTCACCGTGCGCGCCAACATCGAGTATGGACCCAAGCGCAAAGGTCTGCCGGCGGGGCGGCGCAAGCAGATCGTCGACCAGTATCTCGATGAAGTCGGCCTCGCGCCGTTTGCCGACCACTACCCCGCCCAGCTTTCCGGCGGCATGAAGCAGCGCGTGGCGATCGCGCGCGCCCTTGCCAACGATCCGGCCGTTCTGTTGATGGATGAGCCCTTCGGCGCCCTCGACAGCCAGACGCGCGGCACCATGCAGAAACTGCTTTTGCGCGTCTGGGAGCGGCAGCAAAAAACGGTGCTGTTCGTTACTCACGATATAGACGAGGCGCTGGTCCTGGGCGATCGCGTCCTGGTGATGACGGCCCGGCCCGGCAAGATCAAGGCGGAGATCAAGGTCGAGATCCCAAGGCCGCGTTCGATGGATGTGATCCTCGAACCCGAGTTCATCGCCCTCAAGCGCCGCATCCTCGGCCTCTTGCACGACGAGATCGATGAGGATCATTGAGAGCAATCTCGAGGAAACACAAACGGTCGTCGGCAGGTCGGCGTTGCCGACGCTGAACTGCCTACGATGTTGAAAGGCGGAGCGGGTCCTTACCTTTCGCCGCGATACGCCGAGCCCAGGATCATCTCCGAGCACTTCTGTCCGATCATCATGCTTGGCGCGTTCGTGTTGCCGCCGATCAGCTTCGGCATGACTGACGCATCGGCGACCCGGAGCCCGTCCATGCCTCGCACTTTCAGCGTCGCCGGATCAGCGACCGCCATAGCGTCCGTCCCCATCTTGCAGGTCCCGACGGGGTGGTAGACGGTCAGAGCTTCGGCGCGCAGATAGGCCAGGATCTCGTCGTCGCTGCTGACATCCTTGCCCGGAAGCATTTCCTTGCCACGCACCGCATCGAACTCGGATGCGGCCAGGATCCTGCGCGCGATCTTGATGCCTTCGACAAGCACCATGGCGTCGTCCTCGTTGGCGAAGAAGCGGTGGTCGATGAGAACGTCACGGCGAGAACTGTCCCGTGACAATCTGATCTCGCCAACGCTTTTCGGCCTGAGAACGCAGGTGTGAATGGCGTAGCCGTGGCCATATTCGATGAGCCTGCCGCGATGGCTGCGATAGCCCGGCACGAAGTGGAACTGAACATCGGGCAGGCCGTTCGCGTGCCTGGTTTTGGCAAAGCCACCGGCTTCGACATAGTTGGTGGTGAGGATTCCCTTGCGGCGCGCGAAATACTGGAAAGGCGCTGCCGCGATGCGGGGCAGGTTGGCAAACGACAGGCCGAGCGTCCTGGTGCTCCTGGAGCGCACGGTGACCATGCCGTCGACATGGTCCTGCAGGTTCTTGCCGACACCAGGCAGATCGAGAATCGGCGTGATGCCGATCTGCCGCAGCTCGTCCGCGGGGCCGATGCCGGATGCCATCAGGATCTTGGGCGAGTTGATGGCCCCGGCACAGAGCACGATCTCGCGGCTGGCCGCGAGTATTTTTTGCTCGCCATCGTGGCGCACCCGCAGGCCGGTGGCACGCCTTTCGGCGATGACAAGGTCGACTACCTCGCATGCACTGAGCAGCGTCAGGTTTCCGCGATGGAGCACCGGACGCATGAAGGCGGTAAAGCTGCTGAAGCGCTGGCCCCGGTTCTGGGTGACGTTGTAGATGCCGAGGCCGAACTGGCTCTCGGCGTTGAAGTCGTCGTTGGCGGGCAGGCCGGCATTTTTGCCGGCCTTGACGAACATGCTGGAAAGCATGTTCGGATCGCGCGGATTGTCGACCATGAGCTCGCCGTCCGTGCCGTGATAGTGTGGGTCCTGGGCGATCAGGTTGCGCTCCAGCTTCCTGAACACCGGCAGCACGTCGCTGTAAGCCCAGCCGGCGCAGCCGAGCCCGGCCCACTCGTCATAGTCCTGCGCGGCGCCGCGAATATAGACCATCGAGTTGATCGAACTCGATCCGCCCAGCGCCTTGCCCCGGTTGACCGGAATGCGGCGGTTGTTGAGATGGGGCTGCGGCACGCCGACGAAACAATAGTCGTAGTTCGGGTTGCCATAGAGCGACAGAATGCCCGCCGGAATCCTTACCCGCAGGCTGTTGTCGCTGCCGCCTGCCTCTACCAGGCACACCCTGACCGACGGATCGGCGCTCAGCCGATTGGCCACCACGCATCCGGCCGAACCCGCGCCGACGACAATGTAATCATAGCTCTCAGTCTTCATGCCAGCCCCTCGAGAATGCCGGCTCGTGGCATTGCCGAACGGGCCGCTGCGAGGCTGCATCCTGTTCCGCAACAATTCGGTGCCGACACGTGCCCGGCTTCGCGGCCAGCTCATGCGGCGCTGCGGATCCGGCCGCTGAAACTGTAGATGCGTCCATCGGCACGAGAAATTCGGAAATGGTTACGCGTGACTTCGGAGATTCGTTATGGGCGCCCACCGGCACGTGCTGCTACTTGTGACCGCCAATGGGGAGGCGACCGGATGGCGCACGGCCTGTCCGGAACACGGCGAAATGGATCTCCCGGGGCTGCGTTTGCCGGCCGCCGGAAATCGGTTTCATCGCGTGCGGCGGGAGCTGTCGGATGGTCAGAAAAGGACTGGGCATGTCGGTTGAGACGATAGACACGCTTGTCGTTGGCGGCGGCCAGGCTGGGGTGGCCATGAGCGAGCACCTGAGCAAATGCGGGGTGCCGCATCTCGTTCTCGAACGCGGCCGCATCGCCGAGCGCTGGCGCTCGCAGCGGTGGGACTCCCTGGTTGCCAACGGCCCGGCCTGGCACGACCGCTTCCCGGGCATGGAATTTCCTGTGACAGGCCCCGATGGCTTTCCCTCCAAGGAAGAGGTCGCCGACTATTTTGTCGCTTACGCAAAGCAGATCAATGCGCCGGTCCGCTGCGGCGTCGAGGTCAGGCTTGTGCAAAGAAACATAGGGCGGCCCGGATTCCGTGTCGAGACGTCCGATGGCGTGATCGAGGCCAACAGCGTTGTCGCGGCGACCGGGTCTTTCCAGGTCCCGGTCATCCCGTCGGTCGTTCCTGCCGATGCCGGCATCCTGCAAATCCACTCCAGCGCCTACCGCAATCCCGCGCAGTTGCCGAAAGGCGCGGTGCTGGTGGTCGGCGCGGGATCCTCGGGCGTCCAGATTGCGGACGAACTCCAGCGCGCTGGCAAACGCGTCTATCTCTCGGTCGGCGCGCACGACCGCCCGCCGCGCGCCTATCGCGGCCGCGACTTCTGCTGGTGGCTGGGCGTTCTCGGCAAATGGGACCTCGAAACTCCGGGACCCGGCACGGAGCATGTCACGATCGCGGTGAGCGGTGCGCGGGGCGGAGAAACGATCGATTTTCGCCGTCTGGCGGCGCAGGGGCTTACGCTCGTTGGCATGACGAGGGCGTACCAGGACGGTGCCATGACCTTCGCGCCCGATCTTGCCAAAAACATTGCCCGCGGTGATGCCAATCTGATGGCATTGCTGGACGAGGCCGACGCCTATGTCGCGCGCAACGGTCTCGACCTTCCCGAAGAACCCGCTGCCCGCCGGATCGGCCCTGACCCGGACTGCGTGACCAATCCGATCCTCGAGCTCGATCTGACCGAAGCCGGGATAAGTTCGATCATCTGGGCGACGGG
Source organism: Mesorhizobium sp. BR115XR7A (assembly GCF_020165315.1). Lineage (NCBI taxonomy): Bacteria > Pseudomonadati > Pseudomonadota > Alphaproteobacteria > Hyphomicrobiales > Phyllobacteriaceae > Mesorhizobium > Mesorhizobium sp. BR115XR7A. Next base: position 78,591 of record NZ_JAIUHW010000008.1, on the reverse strand, counting down.
CTTTGCCGTCGATTACAGCTGGCTGAAGGTCGATGCCTTTGACGAGCAGGGCCGGCCGAGGCATCAGCGCGGCGTCTCGACCGAGCCAGGGATCTATTTCCTGGGCCTCCCCTGGCAGTCGCGCAGGGGATCGAGCTTCATCTGGGGCGTGTGGCACGATGCCAAGCACGTGGCCGACCGTATTTCGACGCAGCGCAAATATCTCGCTTATCACGCCGCCGCGAAGCGTGAGGCCGTGGACGCCTGACCAAAGCTGGCGACGGCCGCGAGCCCGACCTGATGGAGATCAAGATGAAGCATACCCGAATTCGTACCTTCAATACGAAGGACACTTATCCCGAGCAGAAGCTCGACAACGATCTGTGCCAGGCGGTCGTCACACGGGGTGGCCGGACGATCTATCTGCGCGGGCAGTGCCCGCAGGATCTCGACACCGCCAAGAATATCGCCAGCCACGATCCGGTCGAGCAGACCCACAAGGTGATGCAGAATATCAAGCAGCTCATCGAGGAATGCGGCGGCACCATGGAGCATCTGGTGAAAGTGGTGGTCTACATCACCGATGTCCGCCATCGCGAAGCCGTCTACCGAACGATGGGCGAATACATCAAGGGCGTCTATCCGGTTTCGACCGGCCTTGTCGTGTCGGCCCTGGCAAGGCCGGAATGGCTGGTCGAGATCGACGGCACGGCCGTAATTCCGGACTGAGCGCCATGACCTTCTCCATCGTCGCACGGTGCCGGCGCACCGGCATGTTCGGAGTGGCGGTATCCTCGTCATCCCCCGCGGTCGCGGCCCGCTGCGCCTATGCACAGGCCGGCGTCGGCGCCGTTGCCAGCCAGAATGTCACGGACCCGACGCTCGGGCCACGGGCGCTGGAGCTGATGGCGCGAGGCGCCTCCGCCGCCGAAGCCGTCGCGATCCTGAAGCGCACGGGTGCTTTCAGCGAATACCGGCAGGTCCTGGCGGTCGACAAGGCCGGCGGCAGCGCGATCCATTCGGGACCGAAAGCGCTTGGCATCTGGAGCGAGGCACGCGGCGAGGACGTCGCCTGCGGCGGCAACCTGCTTGCCAGCGATAGGGTTCCGAAAGCCATGGTGGACGCCTTTCTCGCCTCCGAAGGCGATCTTGGCGACCGGCTGATCGCCACCATGCGAGCCGCGCTCGAGGCCGGCGGCGAGGCGGGGCCTGTCCGCTCCGCCGGCATGAAACTGGTACGCGATGTGTCATGGCCCGTCGCCGACCTGCGTTGCGACTGGACCGAAGGGTGTCCGATCGAGCAGCTGGCAATGCTGTGGGACATCTATAAGCCCCAGCTCGATGCTTATGTCACGCGCGCCCTCAACCCGTCCGGTGCGCCAAGCTACGGCGTTCCCGGTGATGAGTAATTCGACAATCTGGAGCCGGCATGAGCGAACTCAGTCATAAGGATTGGATCAGCAAAGCCTCGGCTATCCGTTTTCGCGACAGGGCGTTCATCGACGGCAAGGCAATGCCCGCGCGTTCCGGCAGAACATTTACCAGCATCAATCCGGCCACCGGAGCAACGCTCGCTGAGGTGGCTTCCTGCGGCGAAGAGGACATCGACCTTGCCGTCGCCGCGGCACGTCGCAGTTTTGAGGCCGGCGTCTGGTCGAGAGCGACCCCTCAGCATCGCAAACGAGTGCTGCTGCGGTTGGCGGAATTGCTGCGCGAGAACCTGCAGGAGCTCGCGCTGCTGGAATCTCTTGATATGGGCAAGCTGGTCAAGGACGCAGCGACCGTCGACGTGCCGGGGTCGGCGGCGATCTTCCAGTGGTATGGCGAAGCGATAGACAAGGTCTATGACGAGGTGGCGCCGACGGCCCGAGGCGACCTTGCTTTGGTACGGCGCGAGCCGCTCGGGGTCGTGGGCGCCGTCGTGCCGTGGAACTTTCCGCTCGACATGGCGACCTGGAAATGCGCGCCCGCGCTGGCTGCGGGCAATTCGGTGGTGCTCAAACCCGCCGAGCAGTCGCCTTTCTCGGCGCTCAGGCTGGCCGAGCTTGCCATGGAGGCAGGGCTGCCCGCCGGCGTGCTCAATGTGGTGCCCGGCCTCGGCGAGACGGCCGGCCAGGCGCTTGGCCGTCATATGGACGTGGATTGCCTTGCCTTCACCGGATCGACCGCTGTCGGCAAGATGTTCCTGCAATATTCCGGCCAGTCGAACATGAAGCAGGTCTGGCTGGAGACCGGTGGCAAGAGCCCCAATCTGGTGTTCGCCGATTGCGGTGATCTGGACGCGGCAGCCGACATGGCCGCCTTCAGCATCTTCTTCAACCAGGGACAGGTATGCTCGGCCAACTCCCGGCTTCTGGTGGAGCGCGGCATCAAGGATACGCTCGTCGAGAAACTGGCGCAGCGCGCGACGGCGACCCAGCCCGGCGATCCGCTCGACCCTGCATCCAGGATGGGTGCGATGGTGGACGCGCGCCACGCGGCGACCGTCATGCGTTTCGTCGATGGCGGCAAGAAGTCGGCACGGCTGGTGACCGGCGGCGACCGGGTTACCGTCGACGGGCGCGGCAGTTTTGTGCAGCCCACGATCTTCGACGACGTCTCGCCCGACGACCCGCTTGCGCGCGACGAGATATTCGGTCCGGTCCTGTCGGTGATCGCCTTCGACACCGAAGACGAGGCGCTTCGCATCGCCAACGACAGCGTCTACGGCCTGGCCGCATCTCTGTGGACCGACAGCCTGTCGCGGGCGCATCGTCTCGCCGAAGGGCTGCGCGTGGGCACGGTTTCCGTGAACACCGTCGATGCGCTGAGCCCGGTGACTCCCTTCGGCGGTTTCAAGCAGTCCGGCTTCGGGCGCGACCTGTCGCTGCACGCGCTCGACAAGTACACCGCGCTGAAGACTACCTGGATAAAATATTGAGGAGCGGCCGCGACTTGATCGCCAGCTGCAAACCGGCAACATAGCCACCATGCCGCTTCGCTTCACGCTGAGACAACTCGAATATTTCGTCGCCGTTGGCGAAGCCGGTTCGATCGCCAAGGCGGCCGAGCAGGTGAATGTCTCGCCGCCATCGATCTCGGCGTCGATCGCTCAGCTCGAAGCCGAGTTCGGCGTGCAGCTTTTCGTGCGCAAGCATTCGCATGCGCTGGCGCTGACGGCGGGCGGGCGCCTGTTCCTCAAGGAAGCAGCGCGTCTGCTTAACGACGCGGATGCGCTGCACGACATTGCCGGGGATATCGCCGAAAAGGTGCGCGGACCGCTGGCGATCGGCTGCCTGCTCACTTTCGCCCAGATCGTGCTGCCGGCACTGCGCAAGAAATTCGAGGACGCCTATCCCGATGTGCGGGTCAGGCAATTCGAGCGCAACCAGGGGCAATTGTTCGAGATGCTCCAACGTGGCGAGATAGACGCCGCGCTGACCTACGATCTGGAGCTGTCGCAAGACATGACTTTCGAGCCGCTAATGCAGTTGCCGGCCTATGTCATGCTGCCGGCCGCGCATCGCCTGGCGGCGAAGGCAGGTATCACGCCCGAGGAACTGGTCGATGAGCCGATGGTGCTGCTTGACCTGCCCTACAGCAGGGAATATTTCCTGTCGGCTTTCCAGCCCAGGGGCCTGCGGCCCAAGATCGTCGAGCGTACCGGCGACATCGCCGTGATGCGCTCGATGGTCGCCAACGGCTTCGGCTACGGCATCGCCAATATGCGGCCGCTCAACACCATGTCGCCGGACGGCAAATTGCTGGTCTTTGTGCCTTTGTTGGGCGACCTCAGGCCGCTGACCATAGGGATTGCCCTGCCGAACGCCGAGCATCGCACGCTGACGGTGCAGGCCTTCATCGACCACTGTCGCCGCTTCGTCGTCGAGCAGGGCGTCTTCGGTACCGAGCGCATCGTGAAGTGAGGCCTGCCATGCGGCTCACGGCCAGCCGTCCGTGAGCCGTTCCAGCAATCTGTCCAGCATCGCGTCGCAACGACGCAACTGTTCGACGCTGACAAATTCGTCGGGCTTGTGTCCCTGCGCCATGGAGCCCGGCCCGCAGACGACTGCAGGCGTGCCAAGATCGCGGCTGAACAATCCGCCCTCCGTGCCGAACGCGACTTTCATCGTGTCGTTGGCACCGGTCAGCGACTTGACGAAAGCCACCGCCTCCGATGCGGCCGGCGTGTCGAGGCCCGGATAGGTGTTGGTGATCTCGATGTCGATCGCTGCCTCTGCCGCGATCGAAGCGGCGTCCCCGGCAATGCGCACCGCGGCGGCGCGCAGCCTGTCGAGAATGCTGGCGGCATCGTCGGCGGCAATGTTGCGGATCTCGAAATCGACGTGGCAGAGGTTGGGCACGATGTTGAGCGCGACGCCGGCATTGATCTTGCCGACATGAACCGTCGTGTAGGGAATGTCGTAGTCGCCGTCGCGGGCGCCGTCGCGGGCCAGCCGTTCTTGTTCGTCACGCAAGGCGCGCACGAAATCGCACCCGAGGTGGATCGCGTTGAGCGCCAGCGGGGCGAGCGCCGAATGGCCTTCGCGTCCCCTGCAGACGGCGCGAGCGGCAAGCTTGCCCTTGTGCCCGGTCGCCACCTGCATGTTGGTCGGCTCCCCGACGATGCACAGCAGCGGGCGCTGCGGCGCCGCACTCAGCATTTCGATCAGGTCGCGCACGCCAAGGCAGCCGACTTCCTCGTCACAGGAGAGCGCCAGATGCAACGGCGTCCGAAGCGCGATCCTGGAGGCCTTGATGCAGGTGGCGAGCGCAGAGGCCACAAAACCCTTCATGTCCGCCGCGCCGCGCCCATAAAGCTTGCCGTCGCGCTCGGTCATTTCGAATGGGGGCAGCGTCCAGTTCTGGCCGTCCACGGGAACGACGTCGGTGTGGCCGGACAGCATGACACCGGGTCTGCCTGCCGGGCCAATGGTGGCAAAGAGGTTGGCCTTGTGCCTGTCCGCGCCGTGGACGATCTGGCAGGCAACGCCGCTCGCTTCGAGCAAGTCGGCCGCATAGCCGATCAAGTCGAGGTTCGAGTCGCGGCTCACCGTGGGGAATGCGATCAGCCGTTCGAGAATCCTGATGCTGTCCATTTTCTGTCTCTCGGTCGGGTTCTGGCTGTCTAGCATCATGCCGCCGATGCTCTGAAGTCGCATTTCGCTCAGCCCCGGTTCAACGCAGACTAATTCGCGCCGGCGCGCGCGATTAGGCGCGTCCTAATCGGCACAGAAGAAATCCGTAGTTTTCCCGCGCCGGCTCGAACTTATGAGTAGTCTCGGCAGCACCGGCGGTGCCGAGCCGGCAGGGAGGAAGCTACATGCGCGACCCACGCTACGACATCCTGTTCGAGCCGATGAAGATAGGTCCGGTGACGGCCAAGAACCGCTTCTATCAGGTTCCGCACTGCAATGGCGGTGGCTATCGCGATCCATCGGCGGCGGCAGAGATGCGCCGCATCAAGTCGGAAGGCGGCTGGGGCGTGATCTTCACGGAGCAGACGGAGATGCACCATACCTCCGAGATCTCGCCCTTCATCGAACTGCGGCTATGGGACGATGCCGACATTCCGGCATTGGCCAAGATGGCCGAGGCCATGCATCAGCACGGGGCGCTGGCCGGCATCCAGCTCGCCTATTCCGGGATCAATGGCCCCAACCTCTACACCAAGGAGGTGCCGCGCGGGCCGTCGGCCCTGCCGATCCGCACCTTCACCAATGATCCGGTGCAGGCGCGCGCCATGGACAGAGAGGATATACGCGACCTGCGCCGCTGGCACCGCAATGCCTTCAAACGCGCCAAGCAGGCGGGTTTCGACCTGGTCTGCCTCTATGGCGCGCACGGCTTCGGCATCATCCAGCATTTCCTGTCGACGGCCACCAACCAGCGCGGCGACGAATATGGCGGCTCGCTGGAAAACCGTTCGCGGCTGATGCGCGAGCTTATCGAGGAAGGGCGCGACGCGATCGGCGACACGTGCGGCCTGACGCTCAGGCTGTCGCTGGACGAGATGATCGGTGAACTCGGCTTCGCCAATTCGGAAGTCCGCGACATGATCGAGATGCATGCCGAACTGCCCGATCTTTGGGATCTCGCGCACGGCGCTTGGGAGGATTGCTCGGGTCCGTCACGCTTCAAGGACGAGGCGGCGCAGGAAAGCCTGGTGTCGGGCATCAAGAAGCTGACCTCGAAGCCGGTCGTCGGCGTCGGCCGCTTCACCTCGCCCGACGTGATGGTCAGGATGATCAGGTCGGGCACGCTCGACTTCATCGGCTGCGCGCGCCCTTCGATCGCCGATCCCTTCCTGCCGAGGAAGGTCGAGGAGGGGCGTATCGAGGACATCCGCGAATGCATTGGCTGCAACATCTGCATCACCGGCGACATGACCATGTCGATCTCGCGCTGCACGCAGAACCCGACCTTCATGGAGGAATGGCGCAAAGGCTGGCATCCGGAGCGCATGCAGGCGAAAGGCGACAGCGACAGCGTGCTGATCGTCGGCGCCGGGCCTGCCGGACTGGAGGCCGCGCGTGCGCTCGGCCTGCGCGGATATAAAGTGGCCATCGCGGAAGCGGGCACCGAGCTTGGCGGACGCGTGGCGCGCGAAAGCAAACTTCCAGGCCTGTCGGCCTGGGGCAGGGTGCGCGACTATCGGCAGTATCAGCTCAGCCAGATGCCCAATGTCGACATCTATTTCGAAAGCCGGCTGTCGGCCGGTGACATCCTCTCGTTCGGCTTCCAGAACGTCGCCATTGCCACCGGATCGACCTGGCGCCGCGACGGCGTCGCGCGTGCCCATGTCGTGCCGATGCCGATCGACGCCGCGATGCCGGTCTACTCACCCGACGATCTGATGGCCGGCAAGGTTCCGGCCGGCAAGGTCGTGCTGTTCGACGACGACCACTATTACATGGGCGGCGTTCTCGCCGAGCTGATGGCGCTTCGGGGAACGAAGGTGACCCTGGTGACGCCATCGGCTTATGTCTCGGACTGGACCCGCAACACGCTGGAGCAAGGGGCCATTCACCGCCGCCTGGCTGAACTCGGCGTCGATATCGTCCTCAACAGGACCGTCACGAGTGTCGCTTCAGGTGGCGTCGTGACGGCCTGCGTCTACACCGGCGCTAAACAGGATCTGGCGGCCGATGCCGTCGTCCTGGTCACGTCACGCAATCAGGAGGACGCCGTTTGGCGCGAGCTCAAGGCGCGGGAAAACGAGTGGGCCGACAACGGCATCCGTTCGGTCAAGGTCATTGGCGACGCCGAAGCACCGGGGCCGATCGCCTGGGCAACCTATGCCGGCCACCGCTTCGCCCGGGAGCTGGACGAACCTGACATCGGCGACGCATTGCCGTTTCGGCGGGAAGTCGCCGCACTGGCTGCGGAATAGAACGCCGGAGCGCGGCAGACCAGATCGCCCGCCCTTCCTGGTCGAAGAAGTGCAGATGCCCGGATTCGGCCCGCAGGCCGACCTCGGCGCCGGTTTCGGGCGCCGGTCCTTGATTGTGGCCGGTCCTTGATTGTGGATGACGAGGCAGGTCTGACCACTGTCCAGCTCGACATGGAGGAGCGTGACGGCGCCGGTGTATTCGGCGAGCCTTACCTTGCCGCGCAGCGATCCTGTTCCTCTGCTCCGACGCCGCGAGCTTCGTCTACGGCGCCGCGCTCGACGTGGATGGCGGCTCGATGTTCCGCTGACCGGGAGGGCAGCGGCTCCGGCGACGCTCGCTGACCCTTCCCGCCATTTATAGAGTTCAGTCGGTCGGACGGTCCGCGACCGAACGCCGCCCGTCGATCCACAAGGCAAGCAAGGTGCAGGCCGCGCCCGAGAGCAGGTAGGCGCCCGCCGCGATGAGGCCGAAATTGCCGGCCAAAAGCAGGGCTGCGAGCGGCGCGAAGCCGGCGCCGAACATCCATGCAAGATCTGAGGTTATTGCCGAGCCGGTATAGCGATAGTGCCGCGAAAAGCTCGATGCGACGACGCCCGACGATTGCCCGAAACTCAGCCCCAGCAGGATGAAGCCCAGCACCATGAACAGGGCCTCCCCAACGGTGCCGCCATCCAGAAGCTGCGGGGCAAAGCCGCTGAACGTCGCGATGGCGATCGCCGAACCGCCGAGCAGCGCACGGCGTCCGACACGATCGGCCAGTGGCCCCGACGCGACGATGGCCGCGATGCCGAACAGCGCGCTCACCGCCTCGATCGTCAGGAAGCGCGCCGGCCCCTCATTGGTGAACAGGAACACCCAGGAGAGCGGAAACACCGTCACCATGTGGAACAGGGCGAAACTCGCCAGCGGCGCGAAGGCGCCGATGACGACATTGCGGCCTTCGGCCCTGACCGTATCCCTGATGCGCGTCGGCTGCAGGTCGCCGCTCTCGTATAATCTTGAAAATTCGGGCGTCACCACAATGCGCAGCCTGGCAAACAGGGCCACGACATTGATGGCGAAGGCGACGAAGAAAGGATAGCGCCAGCCCCAGGCAAGGAAGTCGTCGGCCGACAGGTTGGCGACGAAGAAAGCGAAGAGGGAACTCGCCACGATGAGGCCGATTGGCGCGCCGAGTTGCGGGATCATGGCGTAGAAGCCGCGCCGGTTCCGAGGCGCGTTCAGCGCCAGCAGCGAGGGAAGTCCGTCCCAGGTTCCGCCGAGCGCCACGCCTTGCCCGATGCGGGCCAGCGCCAGAAGCCAGATCGCAAGCGCGCCGATATCGCCATAGGCGGGAAGGAACGCGATGGCGACGGTCGAGGTGCCGAGCAGGAACAGCGCGATCGTCAATTTCGCCCCGCGGCCATAGGCGCGATCGACGGCCATGAACAGAACGGAGCCGAACGGACGGGCGATGAAGGCCAGTGCGAAAATGGCGAAGGAGTAGAGCGTTCCGACGAGCGGGTCGTGCGTCGGAAACACCAGCTTTGGGAACACGATGACGGACGCGATCGCATAGACGAAGAAGTCGAAGAATTCCGACGTCCTGCCCACGATCACGCCGACCGCGATATCGCCCGCGCTGACCTGGCCGTGGTCCGAGCCGATCAGCCCGCTGTTTGTTTCGGCAGTCGAAGTCTGAGCCATCTTGTCCGTCGCCACCGCGTGGAATGAAATATCTGGGACCCAATCACAGGGATTCCATTGTGCGCTGCACACTGTGCCAGACCCACCCCGGCTGGGCATTGGACAAATTGTCCAATGTCAGCGCGCCGCCGCCGGCAGTAGCCCTTTGTTGATACCACACCGCAACATCCCTCCACGTTGCGGCGGTCCATCGAGGGCAGCATCTGATGAAACGATTTGGGGCCTTGCTTCTGTTTCCCCTGACCGGGCTGTTGAGCGGCTGCGATATGGTCGTGCTCGCGCCGGCAGGCGATGTCGCGGCCCAGCAGCGCGACCTGCTGGTGGTCTCGACCTTGCTGATGCTGATCATCATCGTTCCGGTCATGGCGCTGACTGTCTTTTTCGCCTGGCGCTACCGGCACTCCAATGCCTCGGCGACCTATGCGCCGGATTGGGATCATTCGACGAAACTCGAACTGGTGATCTGGGCAGCACCGCTTCTCATCATTATATGCCTTGGCGCGCTGACCTGGCTCGGCACGCATTTGCTCGACCCGTACCGCCGGATCGACAGGATCGAACCCGGCCAGCCCGTCACCCAGTTGCACAAGCCGCTCAGGGTCGAGGTCGTGGCGCTCGACTGGAAATGGCTGTTCATCTATCCCGATTACGGCATCGCTGCCGTCAACGAGCTGGCGGCGCCGGTCAACCAGCCGATCGACTTCCGCATCACCTCCTCGGCGGTGATGAATTCCTTCTACATTCCAGCCCTCGCCGGGCAGATCTATGCCATGCCGGGCATGGAGACGAAGCTGCACGCCGTCATCAACCGGCCGGGCACCTATAGCGGTTTCTCCGCCAATTATAGCGGCGCCGGCTTTTCGGGCATGCGCTTTGCCTTCCACGGCCTATCCGATGATGCCTTCAGCCAGTGGGTGGCACAGGCCAGGACCGCATCCGCGGCTCTCAACCGCGACAGTTATCTCGAACTCGAAAAGCCGAGCGAGAACGAACCCGTCCGCCACTACGCCTCCGTCGATCCCGATCTCTATGGCGCCATCCTCAATCTGTGCGTCGAGCGCGGCAAGATGTGCATGAACGAGATGATGTCGATCGACGCCAAGGGCGGTCTCGGCCTTGCGGGTGTGCGCAACACCTTGCCGCTGCAATATGACAAGCTCGCGCGGCGCGGCGCGGTGTTCGGAAACGATCCCTCCTATGTCGCCAGCATCTGCACGGCGGAGGAGGCCGCTGCCGTCTCGCGCGCCTCCCGCGATGCCCGGCCGACCTATTGGCCGGCGAAGAACCTGTCCCCGCTGCGCGGGGCGGGACTGCTCCGGCCAGGGACAGACAGCCGCAGCGCGGAGGCCGATACCCCGGCCCTCGGCCTGCTGCGGCGCGAACTGTGAGAGACTTGCGATGCCCGATACGCTGACCAAATTCATTTTCGGCCGCCTCACCTGGGACTCGCTGCCGCTGCATGAGCCGATCGTTGTCGCCACCTTCGCCGCGGTGGCGCTCGGCGGCATCGCGCTTCTCGGCGTCATCACCTATTTCAAGCTGTGGGGCTACCTGTGGCGTGAATGGTTCACCAGCGTCGACCACAAGAAGATCGGCATCATGTACATGGTGCTGGGGCTGGTCATGCTGCTGCGCGGCTTCTCGGACGCCATCATGATGCGCCTCCAGCAGGCCATCGCCTTCAATGGCTCCGAGGGCTACCTGAACTCACATCACTACGACCAGATCTTCACCGCCCATGGCGTCATCATGATCTTCTTCGTGGCGATGCCCTTCGTCACCGGGTTGATGAATTTCGTCGTGCCGCTGCAGATCGGCGCCCGCGACGTCTCATTCCCCTTCCTCAACAATTTCTCCTTCTGGATGACGGTCGGCGGCGCCATCCTCGTCATGGCGTCGCTGTTCGTCGGCGAATTCGCCCGCACCGGCTGGCTCGCCTATCCGCCGCTTTCCGGCATCGGCTACAGTCCCGACGTCGGCGTCGATTATTATATCTGGGCGCTGCAGGTGGCGGGTGTCGGCACGACGCTGTCGGGCATCAACCTGATCTGCACCATCATCAAGATGCGCGCGCCCGGCATGACGATGATGCGCATGCCCGTCTTCACCTGGACGTCGCTCTGCACCAACGTGCTGATCGTCGCCTCCTTCCCGGTGCTGACGGCGGTGCTCTCGCTGCTGGCGCTCGACCGCTATGTCGGCACCAACTTCTTCACCAATGACTTCGGCGGCAATCCGATGATGTATGTGAACCTCATCTGGATATGGGGTCACCCGGAAGTCTACATCCTCATCCTGCCGCTGTTCGGCGTCTTCTCCGAAGTCACCTCGACCTTCTCCGGCAAGCGCCTGTTCGGCTACACCTCGATGGTCTACGCCACGGTGGTCATCACCATCCTGTCCTATCTCGTCTGGCTGCACCACTTCTTCACCATGGGCTCCGGCGCCAGCGTCAATTCCTTCTTCGGCATTACGACGATGATCATCTCGATCCCGACGGGAGCGAAGATCTTCAACTGGCTGTTCACAATGTACCGGGGCCGCATCCGCTTCGAACTGCCGATGATGTGGACGGTGGCCTTCATGCTCACCTTCACCGTCGGCGGCATGACCGGCGTGCTGCTTGCCGTGCCGCCGGCGGATTTCGTGCTGCACAACAGCCTGTTCCTGATCGCGCACTTCCATAACGTCATCATCGGCGGCGTGCTGTTCGGGCTGTTCGCCGGCATTGCCTACTGGTGGCCCAAGGCCTTCGGGTTCAAGCTCGACCCGTTCTGGGGCAAGGTCTCGTTCTGGTGCTGGGTGGTCGGCTTCTGGTTCGCCTTCATGCCGCTCTACGTGCTCGGGCTGATGGGCGTGACACGCCGCATGCGGGTATTCGATGATCCCTCGCTGCAGATATGGTTCGTCATCGCCGCCTTCGGCGCGGTGCTGATCGCCTGCGGCATCGCCGCCTTCCTGATCCAGATCTTCGTCTCCATCCGCAGGCGCGAGGCGCTTGCCGATCCGACCGGCGATCCATGGGACGGCCGCACGCTCGAATGGTCGACCTCCTCGCCGCCACCTGCCTACAATTTCGCCTTCACACCTGTCATTCGCGACAACGATGCCTGGTTTGACATGAAGCAGGCCGGCTACACCAGGCCGCTCGCCGGCTTCAAGCCGATCCACATGCCCAGCAATACCGGCACCGGTGTCATCCTGGCCGCCTTCAGCGTCGCGCTCGGCTTCGCCCTGATCTGGTACATCTGGTGGCTGGCGGCGCTGAGCTTCGTTTGCCTCATCGCCACCGCGATCGGCCACACCTTCAACTATCACCGCGACTTCCACATTCCGGCAGCCGAAGTCACTCGGACGGAAGAGGCGAGGACGACGCTCCTCGGGGCTGGGGTTTGAGCATGGCATCGACAGCAATCATGGCCGGCACCGAACCGGTGTTTCACCTGGAAGAGGAGCATGCGCACGCCGAAGGCGGCTCCACCATGCTCGGCTTCTGGCTCTATCTCATGAGCGACTGCCTGATCTTCGCGATGCTGTTCGCCGCCTATGGCGTGCTTGGCGGCAACTACGCGGCCGGGCCGGCACCCAAGGACCTGTTCGACCTCGATCTGGTGGCGGTCAACACCGCCATGCTGCTCTTCTCCTCGATCACCTATGGCTTCGCCATGCTGACCATGGACAAGGGTCGCGTGGGGGCGACGCAAGCCTGGCTCGCCGTCACCGGCCTGTTCGGCCTGGCGTTCCTGTCGATCGAGCTCTACGAATTCTCGCACATGATCCATGAAGGCGCGACACCGCAGCGCAGCGCCTTCCTGTCGTCCTTCTTCACCCTGGTCGGTACGCACGGCCTGCATGTCACCTTCGGCATCGTCTGGCTGGTGACGCTGATGACTCAGGTCGCGAGATTTGGCCTCGTCGAGGCGAACCGCCGCCGGCTGATGTGCCTCTCGATGTTCTGGCATTTCCTTGACGTCGTCTGGATCGGCGTCTTCACCTTCGTCTATCTGATGGGAATGTTGCGATGAGCGCTCATGATCATGCCGAGGGTCACGGCCACGCCCATGCTGGAGCAGCACACGGATCGTTCCGGAGCTATCTGACCGGCTTCATCCTGTCGGTGATCCTGACCGCCATCCCGTTCTGGCTGGTCATGAGCGGCGCCATCGACGACAAGCAGGCGACGGCCATCGTCATCATGGCCTTCGCGGTCGCGCAGATCGTCGTCCACATGGTCTTCTTCCTGCATATGGACACCACCTCGGAAGGCGGATGGTCGATGCTGGCGCTGATCTTCACGCTGATCCTGGTCGTGATCGTACTGACCGGCTCGCTCTGGGTGATGTATCATCTCAACGCCAACATGATGCCGGGGCTGCACGACATGCGCGAGAAGCCATGAGCCCGGTTGCGGGCTCTGGGAGAACCAACACCGAGGCGACGGGCATCGGTCCGCGGCCCGCGTCGCAAGAGGGCGCCGGCCGGTCGTCCGCATCGCGCCTTGTCCTTGTGCTGCTCGGGCTCCTCGGCGTGCTGGTGTTTGTCGGGCTCGGCATATGGCAGTTGGAAAGGCGTACCTGGAAGCTCGACCTGATCGCCCGTGTCGACCAACGCATTCATGCCCCGGTTTTCGAAGCGCCTGGCCCGGAGAGCTGGAACGGCATCACCGCGGCCCGCTACGAATACAGCCATGTGCGACTGGCCGGACGCTTCCTGGGCGGCGCCAACACGCTGGTTCAGGCGGTGACGGAGCTTGGCGGCGGCTATTGGGTGCTGACGCCGATGCGGACCGACAGTGGCTTCGTCGTGCTGGTCAATCGCGGCTTCATTCCCCCGGAGCGCAAGGCCGAGTTCGGACAAGAGAGCGACGGCTCAACCGCGCCGGCCATCATCGATGGACTGTTGCGCATGAGCGAGCCAGGCGGTGGCTTCCTGCGCAAGAATGACACCACGGGCAATCGCTGGTATTCGCGGGATGTCGCCGCCATCGCAACCGCGCGCGGCCTGACGGATGTCGCACCCTATTTTGTCGATGCTGAGGCATCCGGCATCGACGGCTGGCCACGCGGCGGGCTGACCGTCGTGACTTTCCGCAACAGCCACCTCATCTATGCTTTGACCTGGTTCACGCTCGCTGCGATGCTTGCCCTCGCCCTGGCCAAGCCGATGACCGGCCGCCCCCAGCGGCAAGGACCAGCAAGATGAGCGTTCCCACGCAAGCGCTCCGCCGCGACAAATCGCTGGTGACGGCGTCCCTTGCCGCCAACAATGGCGCGGTACCAAATCCCGAAGCAACGAACAGGAAGAACTTGTTCCTGCTCATCCAACTGCGTTGGCTGGCGGTGGCGGGTCAGGTGCTCACCATTCTGGCGACGCAATACTGGTTCGAGATCCCGCTGCCGCTGGCGAAGATGGCCGGCGTTGTGCTTTTCCTGGTTGGCCTCAACATCTTCAGCTTGCTGGTCCTGCGCGGTATCAGGCCGATCACCAACACCCAGCTCTTCGTCGCGCTCATCTTCGACATGGCGGCACTGACGACGCAGCTCTACCTGAGCGGCGGCGCGTCCAATCCGTTCGTATCGCTCTACCTTCTGCAGATCACGCTCGGCGCGGCACTGCTGACCCCAAGGTTTACCTGGATCCTGGTGGCGGCCGCGTCGGCCTGCTTCGTCTTCCTCATCTTCCTTTTCCAGCCGATCGCCATCCCGCATCATGGCGGCAGCGATCTCCTGTCCCTGCATATCAGGGGCATGTTCATCTGCTTCGTGCTGGCCGCCGGCCTGATCGTGATCTTCATGACGCGCATCGACCGCAACCTGCGCGAACGTGATGCCTATCTCGCCGACCTGCGCCAGCGCTCGGCCGAGGAGGACCACATCGTGCGCATGGGCCTGCTGGCCTCCGGCGCCGCGCACGAACTGGGTACGCCGCTTGCCACGATATCCGTCATCCTGTCCGACTGGCGCCAGATGCGCACCCTTGCACGCAACCGCGAACTGGCGGCCGACATGGCCGAAATGCGGGCGCAGATCGAGCGCTGCAAGCGCATCGTGTCCGGCATTCTGATGTCTTCCGGCCAGGCCAGGGGCGAGGGAACGATACGCACCACCATTCGCGGTTTCCTCGACGATCTGGTCGAGGAATGGCGCATCAGTCGCCAGCCATTCAAGCTGGAATACACGAACGACTTCGACCCGGACGAGCAGATCGTGTCCGACACGGCGTTGAAGCAGGTCATCTTCAACGTGTTCGACAACGCCCAGGAAGCGTCGCAGGCTTGGGTCGGCGTCACCGCCGAGCGGCAGGACGACAAACTGGTGATTGCCGTAAGCGATCGTGGGCCGGGTTTCGACGAGACTATTCTGGCAGCGCTTGGCCAGCCCTATATGTCGAGCAAGGGACGGCCAGGGGGCGGTCTTGGTCTTTTCCTTGTCATGAATGTGGTCCGGAAACTGGGAGGCGATTTTTCCGCGCGCAACATGGAGCAGGGCGCCTGTGTTACGCTTTCGCTGCCGCTCGCGGCGTTGACCGACGGAGATGATCATGAGGCCTGATAGATCCCTCTTTATCGTCGAGGACGACACGACCTTCGCCAAGACGCTGAAGCGCTCCTTCGAAAAGCGCGACTACGACGTCATGGTCTGCCACGACAGGGAAGCCTTGCTCGACGCCCTCGAAAAATCCGTTCCGGCTTATGCCGTCGTCGATCTCAAGCTTGGGGCCGGCGGTTCCGGGCTGGAGTGCGTCAAGCTGCTCAGCGCCCGCGATGCGTCGATCAGGATCGTCGTGCTGACAGGGTTTGCCAGCATCGCCACGGCGGTCGAGGCGATCAAGCTCGGCGCCAGCCACTACTTGGCCAAACCCGCCAACACCGATGATATCGAAGCCGCCTTCGGCCGTGCCGAGGGCGACATTTCCGTACCGCTTTCCAGCCGGCCCACCTCGATCAAGAACCTGGAGTGGGAGCGCATCCACGAAACGCTGGTCGAAACCGGCTTCAACATCTCCGAAACGGCGCGCCGGCTTGGCCTGCATCGGCGCACCCTGGCCCGCAAGCTCGAGAAGCGTGTGGTGAGATAGCGGGAAGGTCCGGCGAGCCGCGGTGCCGCTCTCGGCACAGCCTTGGAAAAGGACCGCCCCATAGCTCCGACAGTCTCATGCGAGCGCCTCCGTTCACCGCGGCGGAGACGCTGGCCACCCGCGTCGGTTCCTGCCGGCGGCTCAGGAACGAGTTCCCGCATGCGGCGTTGCGTATCCGGATGGCAGTGCCGGAAGTCATGAGAACGCACCGCCGGTCGGAGATGCGTTGATGTCGATGCCAGGCTTGGCTTATGGCCCATTGGGCGACCGGTGCATGCATGTCTGTGTGGATATGCAGAAGCTGTTTGCCGAACCGTCACCTTGGGCGACGCCCTGGATAACCCGTGTCTTGCCTCAAATTGAGAGGTTGGTCGAAAGGCGTGCGGAACAGACGGTTTTCACGCGCTTCCTGCCTGCGCAAAGGCCGGGACAAGGCGCTGGTACATGGAAGCGCTATTATGAGCGCTGGGCCTCGATGGCGATCGACAATATCGGGCCGGAGATGATCGAATTGTTGCCGGCGCTGGCCGCTTACTGTCCGCCGGCGGCAGTCATCGACAAGCACATCTATTCCCCCTGGTTCGAAGGGCGCCTCAGGGCCTTTCTGATGGAACGCGAGATCGACACGCTGGTCGTCACGGGAGGCGAAACCGATGTATGCGTCCTAGCCACCGTGCTCGGCGCCATCGATTTCGGCTATCGCGTGGTGCTCGTCACCGACGCATTGTGCAGCTCTTCCGACGCAACGCATGACGCGCTGCTTACCGTCTATCACCAGCGCTTCGCGCAGCAGGTCGAGACAGTCGAGATGGAAACGGTTCTCTCGAACTGGACTTGACGCCAGTGTAGCGTCAGCCTTCCCTGCGGGGTCTGTAGTGCTTATCTGTCCCAATCGCGGACATTGGAGCAGGCAAGCGTGGCGCAACGATCGGGCAGTGCTGATCTTCCCCTTCACGGTGGACGCGTGCCGAAATGGCTGGGCGACCGCATGACGCGTCTCGGTGCCGTCATGTGCGAGGCGATCATCCATCACTATGGCCGCAACGAATTGCTGCGGCGTCTGGCGCATCCGTTCTGGTTCCAGTCCTTCGGCGCGGTCATGGGCATGGATTGGCATTCGTCCGGCATCACCACCAGCGTCGTCGGCGCCTTGAAACGCGGCCTCACGCCGCTGTCGGGCGAACTCGGTATCCACGTCTGCGGCGGCCGTGGAGCGCATTCGCGCAAAACCCCCCACGAGCTTGCCGCCATTGGCGAGCGCATCGGCTTCGACGGAGCCCGCCTTGCAACCGCAAGCCGGCTTGTCGCCAAGGTGGACAGCGCCGCCGTTCAGGACGGGTTCGATCTCTATCTGCATGGCTTCATCGTCACCGACGACGGCGACTGGGTGGTGGTGCAGCAAGGCATGAACGGTGACAGCAAGGTGGCGCGCCGCTATCATTGGCTGTCCGAAGGTTTGAAGAGTTTTGTCGACCAGCCGCATGCCGCCATCGAAGGCGCCAACCAGGGCGAGATCGTCAACCTGACCGACCGCCGCGCCGAAGCCTCGCGCCAGGGACAGCTTGATCTCCTCCAGGATCTTGGGCCGGACCGCATCCTTCGGGAGTTCGCCGCGCTGGAGCCCGGTACGGCACCGGCTCCGGTGCAGCCCCTGCTGCCGCATCTGATCATGCCGGCTCATCACGACGTTCGCGAAAGCGACGTCGTGATGCATCGCCTTCATGGCAACATGGCCGCCGCCGCGGAGCGAGGTCCAGCCGATTTTGCCGAGCTTCTCCTGGTTCCGGGCGTAGGCGCCCGCACGGTGAGGGCACTCGCTCTCGTTGCCGAAGTGGTGCATGGCGCGCCTTGCCGATTTTCGGACCCGGGTCGTTTTTCGCTGGCGCATGGCGGCAAGGACAGGCATCCGTTCCCTGTACCGCTCAAGGTCTATGACGAGACGATCGGCGTGCTGAAGTCCGCCGTGCAAAAGGCCAGGCTCGGTCGCGAAGAGGAAATCGGCGCCCTGAGGCGGCTCGACCATCAGTCGCGGCAGGTCGAGCGATACGTCACGGGTCCCAGCCTCAAGGAAATTGTCGCCGGCGAATTCGACCAGTCGCATCTGCTTGGCGGCCGCAGTGTCTTTGGTTGGGAACCGGCGCCGGATGAGTTGAGCGCCGACGAGAACAGGAAGGCGTGACGGGGCATCACGCCACGCGACGGTACCTGTGGTGGTCCTTGATGAATTTATTGAAGAAGCGGCCTTTCGAAGGAGCGCGCATGAACGCCGCATAGGTAGCCGGGGCGACGTCCTCATAGTCATAGCGGTTGCCGTGCGGCACGAACCAGACCGAGAGGATCCTGGTCGCGGGATCGTATTGCGTGTTTCGAATGACGGTCGATGGCATGCTGGCACCTGACGGCTCAGCCAAATAACCCGCCAGGCGTGGTGCGGTTCCGTGCCGCCATCCGACATTGCTACCTGTCGCTTGGGTTGCCGAACTTCGCATCGCGTTTCCTCGAATATCGATCGATGCGCGGCAGCTTGTCGGCAAAGTCGACCCAAGGCAGCCTGAGGTCCCAATAGGCATGGGCCTGTGGCCGCAGCCCTTCGGGTTTGTCGAAGAATCCGATCGTCAGATAAAGCTCGTCCGGCAGCCCTTCGTCGCTATAGCCTATCGAACTCCCGCAGTCGGGACAGAAAGTGCGGATAACACCCGGCGTCTTGGAAAAGGCCTTTGGCGCCCCCCTCAAAAGATTGAATTGGCTCGGCCGATACCCGACCCAGACGGTGAGTGGACTGCCGATGGCCCGTCGGCAATCGTCATCGTGATCGTAGCATATCCAGAAAGGCTCACCGTCCATGGTGGCGGCGATCGCCCCGCAAAAGCAGGCCCCGGTTTCAACGCGCGGCATCCGGCACTCCAAGGCTAGAACGTGCCCGGCGGCCCCCGACGGAACCGCCGTTGCTAAACTTTCACGCTCCTCCCGCGGTTCCGTTGCGCCGGTTTTGGGACGTATCCAGGGCGGGCAAGCGCGGTTCCCATATTGCCTTGTGGTCCGGCCTTCACCATCTAGGCAAAATGTCGCCGCTCAAACCGAAAACAGCCGGCCGTGTGGCCCAGCACGATCTCTTCGGTGCCGCTCAGGATGATCTGCCGGAGGGTTTCGCCTACCAGACCGGACTGATCACGCCACAGGACGAAATCGAACTCGTCCATCATCTAGAGGCACTGCCCTTCAAGGCCTTCGACTTCCATGGCCATCTGGCAAACCGGCGTGTCGTCGGTTTTGGCCTTCGTTACGATTATGACCGGCGCGAGGTGGTCGAGGCACCGCCGATACCTGATTTTCTGCTGCCCTTGCGCGAAAAGGTCGCGGCTTTTGCGCGCCGGCCGGCCGAAACCTTCGCGCAGGTCTTGATCAACGAGTACCGGCCCGGCGCCGGTATCGGCTGGCACCGCGACAAGCCGCATTTCGAGGATGTCGCGGGCGTTTCGCTGCTGGCGCCCTGCGATTTTCGCCTTCGGCGCAAGAATGGGTCTAAATGGGAGCGTCGGACCATCACTGTCGAGCCGAGATCGGCCTATCTCATGACGGGGCCGTCGCGGTCGCAATGGGAGCACGGCATCCCGCCGCTTGCCGAGCACCGCTACTCGATTACCTTGAGGACATTGCGGCCTCGCAATCCCTGAGCATGCGCAGAGGTTTGCACGGGAAGTTCCGCATCATCTCGCCATAGTGCTCAACCCGACCCGCGTGCAGCGGGGCGGGTTGAACGATCCTGTGCTCTAACTCTTTGTTTTTACGCAATTCCGAACGGAAAACCGCTACGCACTTTTCCCTGGAATTGCCCTAGGTCAGCACCAGCACGATTTTGTATGTATCCGGATCGACGATCACGATCCGGCCGTCGGCGAGAACGAAATACTCGTACGCCTCGTAGGCCGGAACGATCTTCACGATGCGAGCCGGCAAGCGATGCAGCCTGACCTTGTGCCGCGGAACTTCGATGCCGACGGAGACGTCGAAGTCGACGTTCGTGACCGGCTCGACCTTGGTTTCCCTGATCACATGAGTGATCTGGGTCTTCTGTTCAACCGTCACATTGTTGATGGAAGCGGTCGAGGTCTTGTCCTGCGTGGAGGCCTTGCCTTGGGCCTGCTGATCGGTCTGGACCTTTGTCTTGTCCTGAGCCTGCTGATCGGTGGTGGTGCCGGCCTTGCCCTGTGCCTGCTGATCGGTCTGGACCTTTGTCTTGTCCTGAGCCTGCTGATCCGTTGTGGTGCCGGCCTTACCCTGTGCCTGCTGGTCGGTCTGGACCTTGGTTTTGTCCTGGGCCTGCTGGTCGGTCTTGGTGCCAGACTTACCCTGTGCCTGCTGGTCGTCCTGGGCCTGCTGGTCGGTCTTGGTGCCAGCCTTGCCCTGCGCCTGCTGGTCCGTCTGGATCTTCGTCTTGCCCTGGGCCTGCTGGTCCGTGGTGGTGCCGGCCTTGCCCTGGGCCTGCTCCTCTGTCTTGGCCTTGGTCTTGTCCTGAACCTGCTGATCAGTCTGGGACTTGGTGCCCTGTGCCTGCTCCTTCATCTTCGAGCCCTTCTGGCAGTTGGTCGTGCCGGAAGCGCAATTTGTGTCCGCTCCTGATTGGCTATCGGCGGGCTGCTGCGTCTGAGCCATCGCCGTCCCGCAGCCTAGCCCGATCGCCAGCATGCTGGTAATGAGAACATGTTTCATAGGAAATCTCCTTCGGAGAGTTCGTCCCTTCAAGGGGTAAAACTTCGGCCAAAAAAGATTGTTCCGAACTGGCTGCGTTAATGCACCACTCCCGATTGGGTCTCGAGATCGATCTTCACGGTCTTACTTCACGCCGATGCCGGCGGTGAGGCCGCCATCTATCTTGTAGTCGGCACCTGTGCAGAAGCCGGCCTTCGACGAGCACAGGAAAGCGATGAGTTCCGCCACTTCCTCCGGTTCCCCGATGCGGCCGAGCGGATGGGCCGCGCCGAAGCGCCTGTAGGCCTCTTCCACGTCGGCATCGCTGCCGCCGTCGCCACGCGCGGCCTTTTCGAGGATCGGTGTGCGGATCGAGCCCGGGCTGACCGAATTGACCCTTATGCCGGACGCGGCATAGTCGAGTGCCAGCGAACGCGTCAGCGTATGAATGGCGCCCTTGGTCGTGGCATAGGCGGCAACGTTCTGCTGACAGGCGAAGCCCTGCACCGAAGCGACGTTGACGATGGCGCCGCCGCCACGCTTGATCATTTCCGGGATGCCGAAATGGGCGGTCAGATAGATCGAGCCGACATTGACCGTCATAGCGCGGTTCCACGTTTCCCAGTCGGTTGTCGTCGCCGTTCCGTAGGGATGCACCGCCGCCGAATTGACGATGACGTCTATGCCGCCGAATTTCGCCACGCCGGCCACGACCGCGTCGCGAACCTGCTCGGAAACGGAGACGTCAACCGTTTGCACCAGCGCATCGGCTCCGGACTTGGCGAGGCTTTCCTGCATGGCGGCGTTGGCCGCGCTGTCGATCCCGCAGGCGACGATCGCGGCGCCCCCAGCCGCCAGGCGTTTGGCGGCTGCCAGGCCGATACCGGTCGTTCCTGTCACCAATGCCACCTTGCCGTCAAAATCCTTCATTGCGGAAGCTCCTTCATTGCTATCGAAACCGGCTCTTAGTTTGACACTCATCGTGGTCAAACAATAGGTTGCCGGTCTCTCGCAGAAAGGAAGTGGCAATGGAACAGTGTTGGCGTTGGTACGGTCCCGATGATCCGGTGACGCTTGAACATGTCAAACAGGCTGGCGCCACCGGCGTAGTTTCAGCGCTTCACCATATCTATGATGGCAGGGCCTGGCCTGAGGCCGATGTGCTCGAACGCAAGCGCATCATCGAGGCGGCTGGGTTGACCTGGTCGGTCGTCGAGAGCATTCCGGTTCACAATTCCTTCAAGATCGGCGCGCCGGAGCGCGAGCGCTATGCCGGCTATTATCGCGACAGCATCCGCGCGCTCGCGAAGGCCGGAATCCAGACGATCTGCTATAATTTCATGCCTGTGGTCGACTGGACTCGCACCGACCTGGCCTACCGGCTGCCGACGACCGGTTATGCCTTGCGCTTCGACGCCATCGACTTCGCTGCCTATGATCTCTTTGTCTTGCAGCGCAAGAACGGCGCGGCAAGCTATACGCCGTCACGTATTGCCCAGGCCGAGGAGCGCCTGAAGGCGCTGACACCGGAGCAGATCGGCCAGATCGAGCGCAATCTGATCGCCGGCCTGCCGGCTACGGAGCGTAGCTATAACAGGGACAGTTTCCGCGAGGCGCTGGCGGAATACGACGCGATTGGGCCTAAGGAACTGCGCGACAATCTTGCCTGGTTCCTGCGCGAGATCATCCCGGCGGCCGAAGAGGCGGGTGTGCGTATGTGCATCCACCCCGACGATCCGCCCTTCTCGCTTTATGGCCTGCCGCGCGTCGTTTCGACGGCCGAGGATGCGCGTTTCATCCTCGAGACGGTCGACAGCCCGGCCAATGGTTTGACGTTCTGCACCGGCTCCTACGGTACGCGCGCCGACAACGACATTGTCGCCATGGTCAAGGAATTCGCCGACCGCATCCATTTCGTCCATCTGCGCAACATCACCATCGAGGAGGACGGTTCGTTCTACGAGGCCGAGCATCTCGAGGGCGGCACCGACATGGCGCATGTCATCCTCGCTTTGATGCAGGAAGAGAAGCGCCGTCGCGGAGAAGGCCGAGCCGACTGGCAAATTCCGATGCGGCCCGATCATGGCCATCTGCTTGCCGACGACATCGGCAAGAAGAAGATCAACCCCGGCTATTCGCTCATCGGCCGGCTGAAAGGCCTCGCGGAGCTGCGCGGCATCATGCGTGCGGTGGAGCGGTTCGGGCTGGCCTGAAGCCATCGGGCGGCAAGCTAACGTTTGCGATCTTCCGCCGGAATGTCGCGACAGGTCTGAGCGAGCGCTTCGCTTCGTCCGGCATCCGCGTGCCCTAGCCACCCGATTGTCGATGAAGCCGGGGCTGCCCTGCGACGAGAAGTGGCCTCGACGGGTGGTCAACAATTTCATCGAGCTGGCACGCAAATTTTCGAGGCCGGTCGTGTAGTGCTCGTCGGCGCACTTCATGCTTGGCCAGTGTCCGATGAAAGCGGGCGACTTTCGCGCCACTGGGACCAGCCATCGGCGCGGGGCACGCTTATGAGAAAAGGACAGTCCTTTGACGATCTTCCCTTTCACCGAAGCCAGTCCGATCCAGTTCCAGGCGCCGCTGCCGAAGACGTCGGATGTGGTCATTGTCGGCGGTGGCATCATCGGCGTGACCGCGGCCTTGTTCCTGGCCCGTCGCAACATACCTGTGATCTTGCTGGAGAAGGGACGCATCGCCGCGGAGCAGTCCTCGCGCAATTGGGGCTGGATTCGCCAGCAGGGCCGCGACGCGGACGAATTGCCCATCGTCATCGAAGCGCAGCGTCTCTGGCGCCAACTGGCCGAGGAGTGCGGCGAGGACATAGGCTTGACGCAGACGGGCGTGACCTATCTTGCGCGGACCGACAAGGAGATGGCCGGTTTCGCCAAGTTCCTGAAGATCGCCGAGGCCCATGGCGTCGACACGCGCCTCCTCGACCAGGGCGAGACCGCCAAGCTGATCCCGGCCATGTCACGCCCCTTCAAGGGCGCCATGACCACGCCGTCGGACATGCGTGCCGAGCCCTGGGTCGCCGTGCCGGCGCTTGCCCGCCTGGCCGCTCGCCAGGGTGTCACAATCATCGAGAACTGTGCGGCACGCATGCTCGACATCTCAGCAGGGCGCATCAGCGGTGTCTGGACCGAACGAGGCCGCATCGCCACCTCGAACGTGCTTGTCGCCAGCGGCGCCTGGACGTCGCTGTTCCTGCGCGCGCATGGCGTCTCGATCCCGCAGCTCAGTGTCCGCACGACCGTCGCGGCGACCGCGCCTATGCCAGAAATCCATGCCGGCGCTGCCGCGGACGAACGCATCGCCTTCCGGCGTAGAAAGGACGGCGGGTACACGCTCGCGGCGGGAGGCAGCCACCTGCTCTATGTCGGGCCGGATGCATTGCGTCACGCACCGAAATACCTGCCTGCCCTGAAGGCAAATCCTTTCGGCACGCGCTACCTGCCGGCGGCGCCGCGTGCATATCCGGACAGCTGGTCCACCCCGCGCAAATGGGATGCCGACAAGGAAAGCCCGTTCGAACGCATGCGCGTTCTCAATCCTGCCCCGGAACCCAGGGCCCTTCGCGCCATCGATCATGGGTTCAAGGCGCTTTTTCCGCAATTCGAGGCGGTGCCGCTCAGGGCAAGCTGGGCCGGCATGATCGATGCGATGCCGGATGTCGTGCCTGTGGTCGATCGCGCCGCAACGGTCGATGGCCTCGTCATCGCCACTGGGATGAGCGGCCATGGCTTCGGCATAGGGCCTGGCATGGGTCGCGTCCTGTCCGACTTGATCCAGGGCAACGAGACTGGGCACAACCTTCACAGGTTCCGTCAATCCCGGTTCAGCGACGGCAGCCCTATCCGGATGGGACCATCGCTTTAGGCGAAGTTGCCCTGACGCCGGTTGGGGCGGCAGGTCAGGTCGGGCGACCTGATTGTAAGCTTTCGAGAGGTTGTCCATTTGGACCGGACCGTTCCCCGCTCACGCGAGCGCCGCGCTGATGGCGAGAAGCGCGGCTTGCCGACCTGCGCCGTGGTCGCGGCGTCACCTCCGCACCGGCTGAGATGCCTCCGTCTCGTGCGCCGGCAGCGCCGCCGCCAGCCGGTCCGCCCATTCCTTGATGCCCGACCGTGTCGACAACAAGTCCTGCCTGATCTCGACAAGGACGGCGGGGATGCCGCGATCATCGCCATGGATGGGTACGGCGTAGTCGGCATCGCGGCTGATCACATAGGGTACGTTGGCCGCGACGTTGAGTGCGGCGTCGGTGCGCAGGCCCGAAAGGATCGCCGCTGCGAGATCGGCTGCATGACCATGCAGCACACCCGCATGCCAAGGCCTGGCGACACCCAGGAACACCGGTGTGAAGGAATGGATCGTCACGATCCGCGTCGGCCGGCCCTCGGCCACACGGCGATCGAGGTGCGCGGCCACCCGCTCATGGAACGGCGAAAACATGATTTCCGCGCGCCGGTCTCGTTCCGCTCCGTCGACGCCGGCATTGCCGGGAATGTCAGTGTCTTCCGACAGCACCGGAATGCTGCCCAGGCTGCCCAGTGGCCGGTTGAGATCGATCAGCAGTCGGGAATAGCCGCTGAGAAAGGCCGCTGCATCAAGCCGTGCCGATAACAGGCGCGTCACCTCCGCGGCGCCGATGTCCCATGCGATGTGGCGCTGCAGATGACTGGCATCGAGCCCGAGCCGGCGGTACTCCGCCGGCATATGGTTGGACGCATGCTCGCACAGCAGCACGATCTCGCAACGGCCATGCTCGTTGAGCACCTCGACGGCTTCGGGCCAATCTTCTTGGGGGCGCGAGCTTTTTTCGGCCTGCGCAGTCATCAATAAAGCGTCCGGTAGAGATCGCAGATGGCAGCCGGATCAAGGCCTGCCAGGCGCTCGGCTTCATGCTGCTTCAACCCGACGAAGGTCTCGATGAAGATCGGGGCGAACCATCCCGTAACGGTCTTGTCGGCCAGGAGCGCATCCAGTGCCGCCGGCAAGGTCTCGGGAAGCCGCACCAGACCGAGTTCCGCCCGTTCCGTCTCGCTCATCAGCGTCGGGTCGCCAGTGACCAGCGGCGGTGATGGCAAGTCCGCCTTCAGCCCCTCCAGCCCGGCGCGGATGATCGCCGCCAGCGACAGATAGGGATTGCCGGTGGCGTCGGCCGCCCGGTACTCGACATTATACTGCCGTGCCGGGTCGCGTCCGCCGATCGTCACCGTCGGACAGATGCGGAGCGACGCCTCGCGGTCGCGATCGGCGAGCCAGGTGTAGGACGAACTCCAGCTGTGCGGCTTAAGGCGATAGAAGGACGACACGCTCGACGCCGTCATGGCGGTCATCGCAGGCAGATGGCGCAGCACGCCGGCGCAGAAGGCGCCAGCCTTGGCGGACAGGCCTCCGGGACGCGCCGGATCGTAAGTTGCCGGCTTTCCGGCTTCGTCGACGAAGCTGAAATGGATGTGCACGCCGTTGCCGACGGCATCCGGGGCGACCTTGGGCGCGAAGCTCGCGCGCCAGCCGGCATTGCGTGCCACTTCGCGCGTGATTTCGCGGATGGCGACGGCGCGATCTGCTGCCGTGAGCGCATCGGCCGGCTCGTGCGTCACTTCGAATTGCTCACTGCCGAATTCGGCGATGACCACTTCGGGGCCGACACCTGCCTCTTCGAGTGCCGCCATCAGATTGGGGGCGAACGGGTCGGTGCGGCGCAGGGCGGCAAAGGACATCGAATGTGCCGGCGCGAAGCTGCCGCCGGCAACGTGGAATTCGTGCTCGAAGGCGGCGATGACGGAAAGGCCGGTGGCCGCCTTCAATTCCGCCAGCGCATCCCGGAGCATGGTCCGCGTGCAGCCAAGCCACGGGCTGCCATCGAGCTCGACGATGTCGCCGGCCACCATGTCGAAGGGCGTCGCCGATCCCGTCCGCTCGGTGCGGAAGCGCGCCTTGAGATCCGGGATCAGCCGAAGGTCACCGGACGAACCCCAGGGATTGGGATCGACTATCGAATTGAACGGCGTCATTGACAGATTGGCCTGCAGCCAGCCGATCCCTGTCGCGGCGGTCTTTTGCAATCTGCTTTCGACCACGAAGCGGCCCCGCGTAATGGCGGAGAGATCCGTGGTGACGACGGCGACGAGAGGCTCGACGGCAGATGTCATGCCTTTTTTCCCAGAGCGTTGAAGCGGTCGACGACGGTGTCGGTGTCCGTGACCCAGCAATAGCCGCCAAAGGCCTTCAGCGCGATGTCGTGGCGCTCCTGGGTAATGGTGGCGCAGGCATCCGATACGCAGGTGACGAGATAGCCGCGGTCGGCGCCGTCGCGCACTGTCATGTCGACGCACTGGTCGGTCAGCACGCCGACCACGACGAGATAGCGGATGCCAAGGTTTTTCAGCAGGTAGTCGACATTGGTCGAGTTGAAGATGCCCGACGAGGTTTTCGGCAGCATGATCTCGTCGCCGACCGGCCCCAGCGATGGCACTGGCAGGCCTTCGGGGAGGCTGGGCGCAACATGGATCGGTGTCAGCTTGTGGTCGAGCGAGCGGTCGCGGCCGTCTTCGGTCAGGCTCTGGATGATGGTGTGCAGCACTTCGACGCCATTGGCCCTCGCCGCCGCCAGCAGGCGCTCCTGGTTGGGGATCGTCTGCGAGCATGTCTGCCGGTAGAAATAATGATCGGGTCCGCGTTCTGGATGCGAAGGATCGGCACCCGGCTCCAACCAGATGCGTTGCATGTCGACCAGCAGCAGCGCTGTCTCGCCGGTACGAAAAGCTTCGTCTCGCTTGGGTAGGGCTTGGGTCATGCCTTCTCGTCCTGCTTTGCTGCTTTGGGTCCAGGTATCTTGCGCGGTCCTGATGTCTTGCGCATGCCGCTCCCTTCCGCATCGCTGTCGAGCGTCACCGCATTGGCGTGCCGCACTTTCTCGATCCTCTCGATGCGAGCCCGAGCGTCGTCGCCCAGCGTCGAAACGATCTGGGCCGTCAGCGCCTCCATCTGTGCGATCGCCGGCGCCAGCGTGTCATAGGGCGAGGCGACTTCGAGCGGGCTGACGATCGTGACTTCGGCAAGGTCCGATATCGGCGACAGCCATTGGTCGGTGAACAGAAGAATGCGTACATCGAGCGCGGCGGCTTGGCGCGCATAGGCCATCACGTCGAACTGGTAGCGGCGATAGTCGAAGACGACGAGCACGTCGCGACGACCGAGGTCGGCCAGCGTGTCGAACGACTGCGGAGAGAGCACGCCGAGATCGCGGACCCCGGTGCGGAACTGCACGAGATATCCAGCCAGCATCCCGGCGATGTGGCGGCTGAACCGGCCGCCGACCAGCAAGATTTCGCCCTTGGCCTCCATCAAAAGGCGGGCGGCACGCTCGTAGGTCTGGACCGGTGTCGCCGCGGTGGCTTTCTGCAGGGCCGTCGTAACGGAATCGAGATAGGCAAGCACCGCGCTGTCGCTGGAACCGCTTTGCCGCTTGGTCTCCATCATCAACAGCGGCGAATGCAGCCTGGCCTCGACCTCGGCGAGCAGCTTTGCCTGAAAGTCCGGGAACCCTTCATAGCCGAGCTTGACGACCAGCCGGACAACGGTGGGATCGCTGACGCCGGCGCGTCGCGCAAGCGACGATGCGGTACCGAGGCCCGAGGTCGGATAGTCCGTCAGCAGCAGCCTGACGATCTTCTCTTCCGACGGCGTCAGCGCCAGATCCCCGCGCATCAGAACATCGCGTATCGCCATAGGCCTCCCCTGAATATATGCTGTGTCGAGTCTATTTCAGATATTTTAATTATGGTCAATAATGAAGAGGTATTGACATACTTTCCGAGACTGCCGACGATGATGAAGGTTTACAACCCGCATCGCCAGGGCTGACTGGTGTACCGGCAAGGAACAAATGATACCCAATCTCAACATCGTGCCGTTCGTCAGCGTCGACAATATGATGAAGCTCGTGCTCAGGATCGGCGTCGAGCGGTTCCTGGTTGAGCTCGCCGGCTATATCGAGGACGACTTCCGCCGCTGGGATCTGTTCGACAAGACCCCGCGCGTCGCTTCGCACAGCGCCGAGGGCGTTATCGAGTTGATGCCGACCAGCGACGGCGAGGTCTATGGTTTCAAATATGTCAATGGTCATCCCAAGAACATGCGCGAGGGCCGCCAGACCGTGACTGCCTTCGGCATGCTGGCCGACGTCCACAACGGCTATCCCGTGTTGCTGTCCGAGATGACCATTCTGACCGCACTGCGCACGGCGGCCATGTCGGCCCTTGCCGCGAAGCACTTGGCGCCGGCCGAGTCCCGCTGCATGGCGCTGATAGGCAACGGCGCCCAGGCTGAGTTCCAGGCGCTGGCCTTCAAGGCACTGCTCGGCGTCGACAGGCTGCGGCTTTACGATATCGACCGTTCGGCAACACAGAAATGCATTCGCAATCTCGCCGGCCTCGGCTTCGACATGACGGCCTGCACGAGCGCGCAGGAAGCGGTTGAGGGTGCGGACATCATCACCACCGTCACCGCCGACAAGCAGTACGCCACCATCCTGACCGACAACATGATCGGCTCGGGCGTACATATCAACGCCGTTGGCGGCGACTGCCCCGGCAAGACCGAACTGCACCGCGACATCCTGCTGCGCTCCGACATTTTCGTCGAATACCCGCCGCAGACCCGCATCGAAGGCGAGATCCAGCAGCTCGCGCCGGATCATCGGGTGACTGAGCTGTGGCAGGTGGTCACCGGCGCCGTTGAGGGCCGGCGCGACGCCGGCCAGATCACGCTGTTCGATTCGGTGGGTTTCGCTATCGAGGACTTTTCGGCGTTGCGCTATGTCAGGGATCAACTGAGGTCGACCGGCCTGTACCAGGAGCTCGATATGCTCGCCGACCCCGACGAGCCACGCGACCTGTTCGGCATGCTGCTCAGGGCAGCCCAATAGCGTGGAGGTCGCGCGCCTGCTGGCGGTCCGTATCTGCGCGAATGATCGCGGTCATTGTCAGCTTGCCGGCGCGCGCGCAAAAATTGTTCATCGCGGCGGTCTCGAAGGGCCGATCGTTTCTTTCTTGGCAATCTGGAGTCGATGACACTTGCAGGCATTGCCGGCGGGTGTGACCGCCGAAAAGTGCACGCCTGTCCAACAGTCCTGGTTTGCGGACGGTAACATCCGCACAAAGCCGGGAAAGGAGCCTGATATGCCCAGAATAGTACCCGTGCTCGACTTGAGCCGCTTTGAACAAGGCGCGTCGGAACGCCGGACATTTCTGGCGGATCTGCGTTCCGCGTCGCGCGACATCGGCTTTTTCTACCTGGCCGGACATGGCATTTCGTGGGCGGAAATCAGTGAAGTGCTCACCGCGTCGCGCCGCTTCTTTGCCTTGGCCGAGGCCGACAAGCTCGCGATCGAAATGGTGAAATCCCCGCAGTTCCGTGGCTATACCCGCGCCGGCGGCGAGCTGACCAAGGGCAAGGCCGATTGGCGCGAACAGCTCGACATCGGCGTCGAGCGTCAGCCCATAGCGCAAGGGCCAGGAATTCCCGCCTGGACGCGGCTGCAGGGGCCGAACCAGTGGCCCGCTGCGTTGCCGGAACTCAAACCCGCCCTGCTGGCATGGCAGGCCAAGGCAACAGCAGTGGCCATCAGGCTGTTGAAAGCCTTCGCGCTGTCGCTCGATCAAGCCGAGGACGCTTTCGACCCGATCTACCGCGAGCAGCCAAACCACCGCATGAAAATCGTGCGCTATCCCGGCCGAGAGGCGACCGGCGATGACCAGGGTGTCGGCGCGCACAAGGATGGCGGTTTCCTGACGCTGTTGCTTCAGGATGACAATAAGGGGCTGCAGGTCGACTATGACGGAAGCTGGGTGGATGTGGACCCCATTCCCGGTACGCTCGTCCTCAACATCGGCGAATTGCTCGAACTGGCCTCAAACGGCTATTTGCGGGCGACCGTGCATCGTGTCGTGACGCCGGCGGCCGGCATTGAACGCATTTCGGTGCCGTTCTTCTTCAGCGCCAGGCTCGATGCGACGATACCGCTGCTTAGCCTTTCCGAGGATCTGGCGGCGCAGGCGCGCGGGCCGGCCAGCGATCCGGACAATCCGCTGTTTCGCGATGTCGGAACCAATGTGCTGAAAAGCCGGCTGCGCTCGCATCCCGACGTCGCTCGGCGCCACTATGCGGATCTGCTCGAACCGGAAAGCCGGGCCGGCTGAATCTTGGACAAGAAAGAACGGGATTTTTGCCGTTCGGACCGATTCTTAGAAAATCATTCGTCGTATCCCTCGGGGAATCGGCTCAAAAAGGAACAACCGTTCGGTGTTTTCCTCCCATTTCACTGAGCGGTGTTCCCCTCTGAAGGTTATGACCTTCTTTTTTTGGCCGGGCCGTTTCGCGCCCGGCCATTTTTCTTTTCGCCCTGCGTGTTGCCGGTGCGGCGCCGATCCGGCAGAGTTCAACACGCGCCGACCGTTGCAATCACTGGAAGAGGAGAGGGTCTCATGACATCCAACGTCGCCGTGATTGCCGGAGCGGGCTCCGGATTGAGCGCCTCGCTCGCGCGTCTTCTCGCCAGGGAAGGGTTCCATGTCGTCCTGGCCGCCCGAAACATCGAGAAGCTCGATGCCTTGCAAGCGCAAGCCGGCGCGCAAGCTGTGGCGACGGATGTCTCGAACCCAGCATCGGTCGAGCATCTGTTCGATATCGCGGACAAGGCTGGCCCGCTTTCCCTTGTGATTTTCAACACCGGCGGCCGCGCTCGCGGTCCAATAGCCGAACTCGATCCCGAGGCCGTCCGACAGGCTTTGCTGGTCGGGGCCTATGGCGGTTTCCTGGTAGCTCAACAGGCGGCCCGCCGGCTGATCGCTCAAGGGGCGGGGTCGATCCTCTTCACCGGAGCGACAGCAAGTGTGAAGGGGTTCGCCGGCTCCGCCGGCTTTGCGATGCCCAAATTCGGATTGCGCGGGCTGGCGCAATCCATGGCCCGCGAACTGGCGCCCAAAAACATCCACGTTGCGCATTTCATCATCGACGGCGCCATTGCTTCGGCCGCTTCCGGACAGGAGCCCGGGCCGCAGGATCGCCGGCTGTCTCCGGATGCGATCGCAGAGGCCTATCTCGCCATCCACCGCCAGCACCGCAGCGCCTGGACCTGGGAAATGGAACTCAGGCCGTGGGTTGAAAATTTCTGACCGGATCAGCGATCCATGCGACTTTTGCATGGCTCGTCTGCACGGGCCTTGAGGAGAGTCGACATCGGATGTGGATGTCACTATATAGCGGCGGCTTCGCGGGCTCACGCCTTGAAGCGCAACGTCATAGGCGGCTGTAGCGACAGCCGGTGAGATTAAGAAACGGACTGGAAGCCGTAAAAGGTAGAAGCAATTGCTCGGAGCGGGAAGACCCCGCCAACGGTACAGTCCTTCAGAATCAGAAAATGTTCTTCACCCCTCGATTTCCTTCGGCTCTGTGGACCCTGGACGGCTTCGGCTTGCCGGCTGGCCGCGACTCGGCTCGAATGGGAACATGCATCCTTCGCGGGATGCCGACGCTTATGATTACCAACCGGCTTTGCCGCCAGGGAACAGCAGTATGAGTGAACACGCGATCGAGTTCTTGCGGGGATGGATCGGCGAAAAGGTCCATTGCCAGTCCCACGCCAGGATCGAGAAGCAGGCCGAGACGTTGGCCCGCGAATGCGCCGCCAAGGCGGCCGAGGTCGGCATACCCCTGGAGGACATCCAGGAGGAAGTCGGCGACATCCAGGAATTGATCGCTTCCCGGCTCGAGGAAGCGGCCGAGGCCGACGAAAACCAGCAGGCCTCAAGCAAAGCCGCGGAATAACTGCGGGTCAAACCTGTTCGAAACGCGCGGGCTTCGGCCCGCGGTTTCGTCTCAGCCATTCCTCTCAGCCAAACTTTTCTTCCAGCCAGGCCTTTGGCAGCGCCGGCACGAAATTGCCGTCGCGCCCGGTCATGTCGTCATTGGCGATAAGAGCGTTGAGGATGGATTCCTCCACCGTCTGAATCACCGCATCGAAGAACGGGTCGATGTCTGTATCGGGGATGAAATCGGCGCTGGCGATGCGGCCGGACAGCCCCAGCGCCGCGGCGGGATTGGCCGTCGAGAAGGCGAGGAAGATATCGCCCGAACTGTGATAGCCGAAGCCGCCCGTCAAGGCGACGCCGAGCGGCACACGGCGCGCCAATCGCTTCATCTGATGCGGCAGGAAAGGCGCGTCGGTCGCGATGACGGCGATGATTGAGCCCTTTTCCGCGCGCGACGTGGCTTCGCGGATCGCCGGTTCGGTGAGTTCGGGCTCGGCGCGCAGGCCGCGAATGGTGAAATTATGCCGCTTGCCGAAATTCGACTGCACGAAGGCGCCGACCGTGTAGGTGCGCCCCTGCCATGCGACGATGCGCGAGGCCGTGCCGGACCCTGCCTTGAAGCCGAAGGTGATCATGCCGGTGCCGCCGCCGACGCTGCCTTCCTCGACCGGTCCGTCGGCGGCGCCGTCAAGGGCTTCGGCGACGTGCTCCGACGTTAGATGGTGGCCGTTGATGTCGTTGAGAAATCCGTCATAAGTCTCCGCCGCCACCGGCAGCCCCCAGGCGCTGTCGATCGCGGTCGGCAGCACCCGGTTCATCCAGCGCAGCGTGCCGTCACGCGAAACACCGCAGGAATGCGTGTTGGTGACGGTGACCGGGAAGTTGAAGGCGCCGGTTTCCTCGATGATGTGTGAGCCGGTCATCTCGCCATTGCCGTTCTGGCTGAAAATGCCGGCGAAGACCGGGGTGGCCAATTCGGAGCGCGGCCTCGGCAGGATTGCGGTCACGCCGGTGCGCACCGGCCCCTTGCCGACGATAAGCGGACCATCGCCCGATATCAGCGTCGCATAGCCTACAGCGACGCCGGGCACGTCGGTGATCGCGTTGAACGGCCCGGGCGTTCCGTCGAAGCCGATAGCGAAGCTTCGCGCGCGCGGCTTGCCGGACGGCGTTGCCAGATGGTGCGGATTGTCGATCATGCTCTTAGAACAAGGATCCCTGATTGCCGGGTTCCTTTGCCTTTGCCGCCGGTCTGGCCACGGACTTTGGCCGCGCCGCGCCACTGGTTGCCACCGCATCCGCCGTGCCATCGGCGAACTCCAGCGACAGCGCCATCCCCGACACCACGTCGGCGGCCTGCTTGATGACCGCGCCGTCGGCATCCTTCACCAGCGCGAAGCCGCGCGCCAGGACGGCCTTGTGCGAAAGCGTCGCCATCAGCCGGTCGGCCTGGACGATGCGGCCGCGCAACCGCTCCAGCCTGAGCAGCATCGCCTGGCCGCCGCGTCTCGTCAAAGCCGTCAGAAGATCCCTCTGCACACGTTGGCGCCGGGCTGCCGGCTCGATCGTGATGCGGCCCTGCAGCAAAGCCAATTGCTGTCTGTGCCGCTGCAGCGATGCCTTGGCGCATTTTGGCAACTGATCCGCGGCACGATTGAGCTCCGCGCGCCGGCTTCTGGCCAGAGTGCGCAGCGCCCCTTGCGCCCGCAAAAGGCTACGGTCGTTGGTGCGCCGCGCTTCGGCAATCCGCTGCGACAGCATTGCCGGCGTCAATTTTACAGCGAAGAATCGCGCCCGCTTGCGCTCGGTGGAAACCATCAGGCCACGACCGAGCCTCGATGTCGCCTCGTCCAGGCGCCGGCGCGGCAGCGCCAGCAATTGATCGGGCGAGGGCAGCGCACGCGCCGTCGCACGGGCTGCCTGCCGCTTGCGCTCGAAATTGCGCAAGACGGCGGCCTTGAGCCGCGCGCCGAGGCTGGCCAGCGTCGCTTCGAGGTCAGCCTTCACTGGCACGGCGATTTCGGCCGCGCCCGTCGGTGTCGGCGCCCGCACATCCGCGACAAGGTCGATCAGCGTCCAGTCGGTTTCGTGGCCGACAGCCGAAATCACCGGAATGCCCGAGGCAGCGACCGCGCGGGCGAGTGCCTCGTCGTTGAAGCCCCACAGATCTTCCAGGCTGCCGCCGCCGCGCGCCACGATCAGCAGATCGGGGCGCTGAATGGGGCTGTCCCATGCCAGCGCGTTGAAACCGGTGACGGCATTGGTCACTTCCGCACTCGCCGTGTCACCTTGAACCCGCACGGGCCAGACCAGCACATGCAGTGGAAAGCGGTCCTTGATGCGATGGATGATGTCGCGGATGACCGAGCCGGTCGGCGAGGTGACCACGCCGATGACGCGTGGCATGAACGGCAGCCGGCGTTTGCGCACCGCATCGAAAAGCCCCTCCGCCTGCAGCCGGCGTTTGCGCTCCTCCAGCAGCGCCATCAGCGCCCCGGCGCCGGCCGGCTCGAGATTGTCGATGACGATCTGGTAATTGGACTTGCCGGGATAGGTGGTGAGCTTGCCGGTGGCGATCACCTCCATCCCTTCCTCGGGACGAAATTTCAGCCGGCTCATCGTGCCTTTCCAGACCACGGCGTCGAGCCGCGCACGGTCGTCCTTGAGCGCGAAATAAGCATGGCCGGAGGAATGCGGCCCACGATAACCTGAGATTTCGCCGCGCACCCGCACATTGCCGAAGACGTCCTCGACCGTGCGCTTCAGCGCGCCTGATATTTCGCTCACCGTGTATTCGGTGGCGTTGGTGCGTGATTCGGATGCTGCTTCGCTCATCGGTCGATTGGGGGCCGGTTGGACGCCGACGTCAAGGCGGCCGTGTCAGGCCCGATAGTCATGACCCGCTTTTTACCAGCCCGGCAGGATCTGGTTCGGCTTGCTTCGCTTCATCTTGGCAAAGGCGAGGGCCGCGAAATCGAACGTCCCCGTCTCCTCGCCGAGCGGCACGGAGATGTTGTCCAGGCTTTCCGAGATGTGGCGGGCAAGCGCATCGACGATCTCCGGCCGCGAGGTCTGGCCGCGCATGATGCCGATGCGGCAGTCGGGCAGGGCGCCGAAGCCGTCGGCCTCGCCCAGCACCCGCATGCCGGGCCTGAGCGCGCATTCCGGCAGCACCGAGATCGCCAGCCCCGACAGCACGGCGGCGGTGATCACGGTCGCTGAGAAACTGGTGAACAGGATGCGGTAGTCGCGGTTCTGCTGGTCCAACACGTCGACCGCGGCGCGCCTCCAGATGCAGTTCGGCCGGCCGAAGGCCATCGGCAGCGTCTCCTGTTCATGTGTCGCATGGTTGGCCGAGGAGACCCAGAGCAGCGGTTCACGCCGCACCACCTCCGACTGGCCGCGCACATCATTGTGCGTCACCAGCGCTAGGTCGAGATTGCCGCGCTTGATGTGCTCGACCAGCCCCGGCGTCGGTTCGCAGATGACGGTCAGTTCGACGCGCGGATTGGAGCGCGTGAACCGTGCCATGATCTCGGGCAGGAAACGGTCCGCATAATCGTCAGGCGTGCCGATGCGGATCGTGCCTTCGAGCCTCTGGTCATCGAAGGCTGCGAGCGTTTCGCGGTTGAGATAGAGCAATCGCCTTGCGTAGGAGAGCAGTTTGTCGCCTTCCTCCGTCAGCCTGTTCGAGCGCCCCTCCTTCTCGAACAGCGGCTTGCCGATCCGCTCCTCCAGCCGGCGCATCTGCATCGACACCGCCGACTGGGTGCGGTGCACTTCTTCCGCAGCGCGGGTGAAGCTGCCGGTATCGGCAATCGAGATGAAGGTCTGCAATTGATCGAGATCGAGCGGCGCTTTCATCGGTCCAATCCATCACTGCTGTTGATATTAAAGATTAGAAACATTCGTTGGATTAATCAATCGGTCGATGGCAAATTGGCATTGTCCAAATGAAAGCCCATGCATGTCGCCCAAAAGTGGACACCGGTTTTGGGACGACGACATGCATCTCTAGAATTGTATTGAGACCGGAACGGTCGCTGTCGCCAGCGCCGATCGTCGGGTTTCGTCCGTTCGAGTCTGAAGGAGACCGACATGACCACGATCGATTTCGCCACCGAGACCTCGCGCATCACCTCGCGTCCGGCCGTTGCGACGCGCGTGGCCAACATTGTCTCCAACGCCTACCGCGCCTGGAAAAACCGCCGCGCCTTCTACCGCCTTGGCGAGATGTCGGACGCAGAACTCGCCGATATCGGCCTCACGCGCGCCGACCTTTGTGTCGCAATCGACGTGCCGTTTGGCCGTGACCCGACGGCAATCCTGCGTGAGATCGCCAGCGATCGCGTGGAAACGATCGAGGAAATCGCTCGCAAGGTGGCCTGATTGGTTCAGCTTCGGTTGCGTTGAACCCTTTCACGGTTCAGCGCGACCAAGGTTCTGCAGGCTCCCCACTCCCTGCCGGTTCCCCGCCGGCCTGCCTGCACGCTGCCCGGTCCTCCCAAGGACCGGGCTTTTCCTTTAAGGTTTACCGAAGGCCGGGCGGCTACCGCCGGTCCATGTCCCGCTTGAACTGGTCGAAGATCGTTTCCACGCCCTTCTGGTATTCGTCGCGCTGCTGGGCGCCGGTCTGGAACATCTTGCCGAAAATGTCGTCGAACGGGTTCCTTGGCGGTCCGCTCGGATTGGCTTGGGGCTGTGGTGCCTGGCGCCGCTGCGGTTGCGGCGCTTCAGGTTGCGGCGCCGGCTGCCCGCCGGGCATCCCGAGGCCGCCGCCTCCACCTTGCCGCAGCATCTCCTCGAAGATTTTCCCCAGCGGGTTGTCGCCGTAGGGGCTCTGTGTCCGCTGGGACTGGGGCCGGTTTTGTGGTTGCTGCGGCGCGCCGCCACCGAACATGTCCTGCAGCACCTTGCCGAGCGGATTGTCGCCATAGGGATTGGGTGCCGGCTGCGGCTGGCTTTGCGGCTGCGGTGAGCCGCCACCGAACATGTCCTGCAAGACCTTGCCGAGCGGGTTGTCCATGGGGTTCTGAGGCGGTGGCGCCTGGCGCTGTTGCGGCGCTGGCGCCTGCATGCCGCCTTGCCGCATCATCTGCTCGATGATCTCGCCCAGTGGATTGTTGCCGCCGCCGCCAAGACCAGCCGCTGCCTGCATCTGGTTTGTCGTCTGCTTGAACAGTCCGCCCATTACCATCGAGGCGATAGCAGGCAGCATCTGCTGCAAGATCTGTTGGCTGACGCCGCTCGCCTGCGCGGCCTGGCTGGCCACGGCGCGCGACAGGTCTTTCGAACCGAACAGATGTCCCAGAATGCCGTTGCCCTCGTCGACGCCTTGCGGCGAGAAGGCGCGCGTGGCGTCCTCGAAATATTTGGCGTGCTGGCCGCTTGCCATCGCCGTCATGAAGGCGCCGAGCCCATAGGGATCGGCGGTGTTGCGTTGCAACCCTTGTGAAAAGGCTGGCAGCAGTGCGGCGACCGCCGCCTGCGTCTGCTGCAGCGAAAGCCCGTATTGCTGGGCAAGCGCCTGCATGCCGTTGCCGTTCTGGGCCTGCGCCAGCATGTCGAACAAGGTAGGCATCGGCTTCTCCTCCGGGAAATCCTCGAAAGAGAGCCTAATTCGTTTCAGCGCCCGATTGAAGTTACTTTTGCCACCCGCCATGGCTCGCGGTTAATAGGCATACTCCATGAACACCGGCTCGATCGAGCCGCCCCAGCGCGTGTGGTAGGCCGACAGCATCTCCTCCGCACTGGTGGTGCCGCGCGCCACGACCTCGTCGAGCGTGTTGAGGAACGAGGTTTCGTCGTAGCCGTCACGGTTCTTCTTGCCGCGGTTCTTCAACCCCGTGCGCGAAATGGCCATGACGTCGCGGGCGACCTCGCGCAACGTTGTGTTGCGGAAGGGCGCGGCAATGCCGAGCTCCGGCACGGCGTTGCGCATGGCCAGGACTTCCTTGTAGGTCCAGCTCGACGTCAACGCCTCGGCCGCGTCGAGTGCCACCTCGTCGTAGAGCAGCCCGACCCAGAAGGCCGGCAGCGCGCAGATGCGCCGCCAGGGACCGCCATCGGCGCCGCGCATTTCAAGGAAACGCTTGAGCCGCACGTCCGGGAACAGCGTCGACAGATGGTTCGCCCAGTCGCCCATCGTCGGCAGCCCGTCCGGCACTTCATTGCGCGCGGCCCCGGCCATGAACTGGCGGAAGGTGATATGCGTCATGTCGTGATAACGGCCATCGCGAATGACGAAATACATCGGCACGTCGAGTGCCCATTCGACATAGTCGGCGAAACCGAAATCGGGCGAGAAGCAGAATTCGAGCAGGCCCGAGCGCTGGTTGTCGGTGTCGCGCCAGATGTCGCCGCGCCAGCTCTGCAGCCCGTTCGGCCGGCTGTCGGTGAAGGGCGAGTTGGCGAACAGTGCGGTCGACAGCGGCTGCAGCTTCAGCGACACCTGCATCTTGCGGCGCATGTCGGCCTCGCTCTCGAAGTCGAGGTTCACCTGGATCGTGCAGGTGCGGTACATCATGTCGAGGCCCTTGGTGCCGACCTTGGGCATGTAGCGCGTCATGATCTCATAGCGCGACTTCGGCATTTTCGGTGTCTCGGCCAACGACCATTTCGGGCTGCCGCCGAGGCCGAGGAAGCGGATGCCCATCGGCTCGGCGATCTCGCGCACCTGCGCCAGATGGGCGTTGCCCTCGCGGCAGGTCTGGTGGATCGTCTCCAGCGGCGCGCCGGAAAGCTCGAACTGGCCGCCGGGCTCGAGCGAAATTGCCCCTTGGCCCGTCGGTTCGACCAAGCCGATGATGCGGCCGTCATCCATGATCGGATCCCAGCCAAGCTTGTTCTGCATGCCTTCAAGGATGGCGCGGATGCCGCGCTCACCACCATAGGGCACCGGTGCGTTGCCATCGACATAGAACGGGAATTTCTCGTGCTCGGTGCCGATGCGCCATTTTTCGCGCGGCTTGTTGCCTTCGGCCAGGTGCTCGACAAGCTCGTCTATGCCTTCGATGGGCCGGAAATCGGTTGTGTCGCGCGCCATTCTCAAGCCCTCAAAGGCGGTTGGACCACCGCCGGCGCTAAATGGACGAAATGTCAGTAGCCGATCAAGCGAAAAATCCTGAGCCACAGGTCAAGAGGAATTGAAGGCCACGCCCAGCAAACACCTCTTGCAAGAGACAGAGCACTACCAGTCGCCGATTGTTGCCTGCATCACCGCAAGCGCTGCCACGGCCGCCGTGTCGGCACGCAGGATACGCGGTCCGAGCGGAATGGCGGTCACGAAGGGGAGCGCGCGCAGCATCTTGCGCTCCTCGTCGGAAAAGCCCCCCTCGGGCCCGACGAGCAGGGCGAGCTTCTTCTCCTTCACCGTCTGCAACGCAGGCAGTGGGTTGTTGGTCGAGGCGTCCTCGTCGCAGAAGATCAACCGGCGTTCCTTGTCCCAGCCGGTCAGCAGGCGCTCGAATTTTTCCGCCTCGCGCATTTCTGGCACCGCCAGGATGCCGCATTGTTCGGCGGCCTCGACGACATTGGCGCGCAGGCGATCGATCGACGGCTTGGCCACCTGCGTGTGCTGGGTGATGACCGGCTGCAGGACGCCGGCGCCCATCTCCACCGCCTTCTGCACGAGATAATCCAGCCGGCCCTGCTTCAGCGGTGCGAAGCAATAGATCAGGTCAGGCAAAGGCGGCTGCGGCCTTTGCAGCGCCAGTACTTTCAGCCGCACCGAGCGCTTCGATTTCGCTGATATCGTGGCCGACCACTCGCCGTCGCGGCCATTGAAGACAAGGATCTCGGCGCCTTCGGCGAGCCGCAGCACATGCAGGAGATAATGGCTCTGCTGCTGGCCGGGTTCGACCTCGATGTCCGGTCCGAGGTCGTCGGGCACGAACAGACGTTGCATCTTGTAGTTGGCGCGCATGGCCGAGGAATGGGCGAGGCGGCCGCCGGCGTCAAGCCTTGGCGGAGGGATGCCACACAGGCTGAAAGCCGTGACGCAGGATGGCAACCGTCGTTTCCGGGGTCAGCAGCACCAGCGTCTCGTCCTCGAACCGACCCAGGCTGGTAGGCGGGCCGTATCCGGCAAAAGACCATGGCAACGCCTTGCCGTGGCACAAGGCGTAGGTGCTGCCGCCGGTTGCGATCATCGCGCCGTCGGGCAGGCGGGCAAGCGCGTCCATCGCGACGGCAGGCCGTTTGCCACCCGACGCCAACCGCTCCTTGTGCAGCCGCTTGTCCACCTGCGGCGCGCGCGGCTCGGCAATGACGAAGGCTTGGCCGAAGCGCCTGACAAAATCCCTGGCTCGTTCGCGCTGGCAAAAGAAGCAGGGACGATGCCCGGCGGCGAGCGCCGTCACCTCGTCGAGGAAGAACAATTCGGTCCAGCCGGCCTTGCCACCGGCCCGGTTGCGGCCCATCGGCTCGCGCCGCACATTGCGGAATTGGCACACGCAGATGATCCAGGCCTGAAGCGCCCAGCGCTTTTTCAGGAGCGTCTTTGTCGCGGGGTCGTGGATGATGCCGCGATTGCCGGTGAACAGGCCGCGCTCCGGCACGGCATGAATGGCGCCGAACGGATCGACCCGGTTCTGCAGTGGCATGGTTTTCTCCTGGGATACGCATCTTGGCTGCGATACTGGCGGCATGATATCGCTGGTTTCCTCGTTTTCATGTCAGCAGGGTTTGCCATGCGGGTGCTGGTGGTCCAGAACTTCGACAATACCGGCCTTGGCCAGGTTGGCGCGGCGCTCGCGGAAGCGGGTGCCGATCTCGATGTGCGCCTTCCCTACAAGGGTGATGCGCTGCCACGGGACGCAACCGGCCATGATGCCATGGTGGTGCTCGGCGGTGGCCAGAATGCACTGGACGACGAAGACTATCCCTATTTCCCGGCGCTGCTGGAACTGACCCGCGATTTTGCCGGCAAGGACCGCGCAGTGCTCGGCATCTGTCTCGGGGGTCAACTCGTCGCCCGCGCCTTTGGCGGCGAAAACCGCATTGGCGGCGCCAATGAATTCGGCTGGCGCGGCGTGTCGTTGACCCCGGATGCCAAGGCCGACCCAGTGCTGTCTGCACTGCCGGAAACATTCCCGATCTTCCAGTGGCATGACGATACATTCGAGCTGCCGGACGACGCCGTGCGGCTCGCCGGCAACGATGTCGCCGAAAACCAGGCGTTTCGGGTCGGCCGCGCCGTCTACGGCTTCCAGTTCCATTTCGAGGCCGACCGGCCGCTGGTGAAGGACTGGAGTTCCTCCTTCGCCCCGACCATTGCCGCGCGCCATCCCGACTGGGCCGGCGAGCTCGAGGACGAAATGGCCCGCAACGGCCCTGATGCCGATGCTGCCGGCCTCGCCATCGCCCGCGCCTGGGTGGCGACGATCTAAGCATTCGCTTCCGCGTCCTACCGCGTGACATAATTGGCACGTGGGCCGGAATCCGTCTGGGGAAAACCCTTTCATCCTTGGCTTGTGTCCGCCCGCTATCCTAGAAGGCGCGCGCTATATCGGCTGTGCAACCGGGATGAACCTTTTGTGTGACCCGTGCGACACACCATCGATACAGAACACGCCTAGAAGCGCGAAATCGTCGAAACTTTGAAGCGATTTTTCCGTTTCAACGCATTGGTAACCGCCTCGTGCACAGATGCAGAAAGCTCAACAAGAGATGACGTCCGTGAAAGCAGCTCTTCTGTCCTTTGCCATGCTGTCCGCCATCGTGCTTTGCGGCCTTGGCATCTATGCCGCCGATGCCGCCAACAACCACAATGCGGTCGACGGCTACGGCGTCACCGCCTCCCTGCGCTAAAGCCCAGGCATCGCTCGCGCGAGTATCCCTCGCGCCAGTATCCTCGCGTCCTTGGGCGCCGGGGCCTCAAGGTTCCTTTATCGACATTTCCAGGATGCGTTTGTCCGCGCCGTCCACGACGAGCGCGGTAAGCTTGCCTGACTGCCAGGCAAGCGTGTCGACATTGACGCGGTTGGCCATCACTTCCGCCTCGGGGACCGGCGTGTGGCCATGCACCACGATCTTCGGGAGGAGACCGGTGTGATCGTGGAAGACGTCACGGATCCAGATCAGGTCCTGGATATTCTGTTTCTCCAGCGCAATGCCTGGCCTTATGCCGGCATGGCAGAAGAAGAAGTCGCCTGACGTCACCGAGAACGGCAGCGACCGCAGGAAGTCGATATGGCTTTGCGGCACGGCTGCGAGCAAGGCTTGGTGGCCCTTGCGCATGGCTGACTCGGCCTTGCCGAACCAAATGCCGCTGCCGTTGTTGATCGTCACCCCATAGGATTGCGCGGTCTGGATGCCGCCAAAACGGATGAAGAGCCCTTCGGGGTCGGGTGTCTCGAGAAAGTCGAGAAAGCCGAGGTCGTGGTTGCCGGCCAGCATCATGTTTCGCTGATCGCGTTCGCGCGCTTCGATCAGGAAGTCGATGACGCCCTTGGAGTCGGGCCCTCGATCGACATAGTCGCCAAGATGGATGATGCGCCAGTCCGCGACTAGGTCCCTGGCGATCTCGGCCTCGATCTGTCCGTGCATGGCGGCCAGCAGGTCGAGCCGGCCATGCACGTCGCCGATCGCGTAGAGACGCACGCCGTCCGGCCCGCGTGCGTCGAGGAAATGGATGCCGGGTTCCACCAAGGTTCTGGTATCTCCGTGGTCAGATGTCACGGCCTTAGCGCCGGAGTTGGTCCTTGCCCATGTCGGTGACCAGACGTTTTCCGCACAGCGCCAGCGTGATGTCCATCTCCTTGCGGATGATTTCCAATGCCTTGGTAACCCCTTCCTTGCCGAGCGCGCCCAGGCCGTAAAGAAATGGCCGGCCGATATAGGTGCCCTTGGCGCCCAGGCAGAGCGCTTTCAACACATCCTGGCCGGAGCGGATGCCGCCGTCCATATGCACTTCTATTCTGTCGCCGACCGCATCCGCGATCTCTTCCAGCGCCATGATGGAGGACGATGCGCCGTCGAGTTGGCGGCCGCCATGATTGGAAACGATGATGGCATCGGCGCCGGTGTTGGCTGCCATCAGCGCGTCCTCCTTGTCGAGGATGCCCTTGAGGATCAGTTTGCCGCCCCAGCGCTCCTTGATCCAGGCGACGTCCTTCCACGACAGGTGCGGATCGAACTGTTCGGTCGTCCATGACGACAACGAAGCCACATCGCCGACGCCCTTGGCATGGCCGACGATGTTACGGAAGGTACGGCGCTTCGTGCCAGCCATGCCCATCCACCAGCCAGGCCGCACAGCGATGTTGGCGATGTTGGCGAGCGTCATCTTGGGCGGCGCCGAAAGCCCATTGCGGACGTCCTTGTGGCGCTGGCCGAGGACCTGCAGGTCGAGCGTCAGCACCAGCGCCGAGCACTTCGCCGCCTTCGCCCGGTCGATCAAATTGAGGACGAAATCCTTGTCGCGCAGTACATAGAGCTGGA
Source organism: Mesorhizobium sp. BR115XR7A (assembly GCF_020165315.1). NCBI lineage: Bacteria > Pseudomonadati > Pseudomonadota > Alphaproteobacteria > Hyphomicrobiales > Phyllobacteriaceae > Mesorhizobium > Mesorhizobium sp. BR115XR7A. The sequence continues at coordinate 34,523 of NZ_JAIUHW010000008.1, read as the reverse complement.
ACCAGAACGGTTTCTTCGTCACCGACGCGACATCCTCGATCGAGCAGATGCTCATCGTCGAAAGCGTGAACGGCACGCCGAATTCCTCAGCCGCCTGCGCTGCCAGCATCTCGCCGTCGGCGTGCTGCATGCCGGTCAGGCCTGTCGGCGCAAGCGCCACCGGCATCGACACTTTCTGGCCGATCATGGTCGATTCCAGCGAGCGGTTGCTCATGTCGACCAGCACGCGCTGGCGGAACTTGATCTTCTGGAAGTCTTCCTCGTTTGCCCGGTAGGTGCTCTCGGTCCAGGCGCCGGAGTCGGCATAGTCGAAGAACATCTTGGGCACGCGCCGGCGCGCGAGATCCTTGAGGTCTGCGATGGTGAGAATGTCGCTCATGATGGTCCCCGCTTGATCAAATTGACTAGGAGCGGCTACGCGCTGGTTCGCTGCCGCCGGTTTCCGAGCGCTGTCTTAGCCTCAGCCGCGACACGCGTTGCCAGTCGCCGCTGCGCTCGGCTTCCGCCATCGAGCGCTCGACATAGGTCATGTGGTCCATCGCCGCCTGGCGGGCGGCGGCCGGATCGCCAGCCCTGACCGCGGTGTGGATCGCCCGGTGCTGCGCCAGCAGCGCCTCTCGCGCGCCCGGCACGGTGAACACCAGCAGCCGGTTCTGGAACACGCCTTCCGATAAGAGGCGGTAGCAGGAGCGCAGCGTGTGCAAGAGCAGGATGTTGTGCGCGCATTCGCAGATCGCGTGGTGGAATTCAACGTCGATTTCCGCCTCGTCGTCGAAGTCGCCGGTACGATGCGCCTCATCCATGCGCGCCATGATGCGGTCGAGCAGGGCGAGGTCTTCGGGTGTGGCACGCCGTGCCGCGTATTCGGCGGCTATGCCCTCGACCTCGCGGCGATACTCCAGATAGTCCGTCACCGCCTTGCGATGCGTCGAGATCAGGTCCGCCACCGGCTTGGTAAACAACTGGCCGATAATGTCGGCGACATGCGTGCCGCCGCCGGCCTTGGTCGTCAGCAACCCACGTCCTTCGAGCGCCTTCAGCGCATCGCGCAGGATGGGCCGCGACACATCGAACTGACGCGCCAGTTCGCGCTCGCCCGGCAGCCGGTCGCCAGTGCGCAGCACGCCTTCGAGGATGAGGCTTTCGATCTGCTGCACGACTTCGTCGGCGGTGCGCGAATGCTCGATCCTGGAGAAAATATCGCTCAAAGGAAGCGCCTGGGGACGGAATGAATGTCGCGCAGATTAAAGCGTCTGTCGCCAACTGGTCAAATTATTTATCCAATTCGCCTGGTTCGGTCGATTTTCGCATCGCGCCGGCACGTCGCCTCGCGCTAAACTTTGCTGTTTACGTCCCTTGTCGATTGCCGCAAGACGGCACCATTGCACGAAGGGTCGAAACCAGGGGGACCAGACGTGTCGGACGAGACGTCCAATCTTGAATTCCAGTCGCGCAGCCAAGGCAGCGTCATGGGCTTTCCGGCGCATGAAGGCCGGCCCGGCGCGCTCGGCGAGGTTCATGCCCGTCCGCATCCACTCGTCGAGAAGCCGCGCGTCCTCGTCCAGCTCTCCTTCATGACCGAAGGAGGCTCCGCGGTCGACCATGCCGTGCTTTCGGAACTGTCGCGCCGCCTCGGCATCGCCGCCCCCGAGCGTCATGCCCGCCACCACGCCATGAAATGGGGCAAGGGCACGCTGCGCTGGGAGCGGCATACGGAGTTCTCGACCTATCTCTGGGAAGGACCGCTGGCCGAGAATGACCGGGGGCAAGAGGATTCGCCGTTCGGCAATGGCTTTTCGCCGCCGGGAACCGTCATCTCGGGCATCCGGCTCGAGATCCGCAAGTGGACGCAGGCGAACGAGAGGCTGATCGCCGGCTTCGACCCGACCAGCCTCTGTCACTCGCTCGTCGAGCGCGGCAGCGCGGCTATTGTCACCGACTTCCGCCAGGACGGCGATGGCATGACCCGCATGCTGGTGCTTGATCGTGGTCTGACCCCGGCCAGCACCGGCGCGCTGTCGCAGCGGCTGATCGACATCGAGACCTACCGCACGCTTGCCATGCTCGGCTTGCCGCTGGCGCTCACCTTGTCCAGCCGCGCCCGCCGCATCGAGGATCGCTTGGCACAGACGACCCTGGAAATGAAAGTTGCCGAGACCCGCGACAGCCAGACGCTGCTCGCCGACCTGACGGAGCTTGCCGCCGAACTGGAGGCTGATGCCGCTTCCAGCCTTTACCGCTTCGGCGCCAGTCGCGCTTATGACGGCATCGTCACTGAAAGGCTCGAGGCACTGGATGAGGAGCCAGTGCTGGGCTACGACACCTGGGCGGGCTTTCTGCTGCGCCGCATGGCGCCAGCCATGCGCACCTGCCGCTCGGTCGAGGAGCGCCAGGCCAACCTGTCGCGAAAGCTGACCCGTGCCACCACGCTGTTGCGCACCTGGGTCGATGTCGAGGTCGAGAAGCAGAACCGCGATCTGCTCGCCTCGATGAACAACCGCGCCCGGCTGCAACTGCGCCTGCAGCAGACCGTCGAAGGGCTCTCGGTCGCCGCCGTCTCCTACTATGTGGTGGGCCTCATCGGCTATGTCGCCAAGGGCGCGTCGGTCTTTGGCCACGCCTTCGCGCCGGAGGTCGTTACCGCCGCATCGGTGCCGGTCGCCATCCTGCTGGTCTGGTGGGGCGTGCGCAGGGTGCGACAGATGCATTCCGAGCCGGCGAAGCATCCGGCCGAATAGATCGCGCCAAGCTCCGAAGCGGGATGGATTGTGCAGCGGCAGATTGCCGCTGCGGAAGCCTTGCCTGCATCCGCCCCCGATACCATCAAAGCAAGATTTGCAACAAATGCCGCTAGCTGGTAAATCATTTTTACCAGTTGAGTGGAGAAAGCGCCGATGTCCGGCCTTGCCATGCCCAAGCCAGACGCCGAGACGCTGCGCCGGCGCAGCGAAATCGTCGCCGACATGCGCATTATTGTGCCGGGCGAGGGCGTGGTCGACGCGGCCAACGAAATGCGGGCCTTCGAAAGCGATGGCCTGACCGCCTACCGGCAAGTGCCGCTGGTCGTGGTTCTGCCCGAGACGGTGGCGCAGGTTTCCCGTCTGCTGAAATACTGCAACGACCGCAACATCCGCGTCGTGCCGCGGGGATCCGGCACTTCGCTGTCGGGCGGTGCGCTGCCGCTGGAAGACGCGGTTCTGCTGGTCATGAGCCGATTCAACCGCATCCTCGAGATCGATTTTCCCAACCGCATCGTCGTCGCCCAGCCCGGCGTCACCAATCTCGGCATCACGTCCGCCGTCGAGCAGGAGGGCTTTTATTACGCCCCCGATCCATCCTCCCAGATCGCCTGCTCGATCGGCGGCAACGTCGCGGAGAATTCCGGCGGCGTGCACTGCCTCAAATACGGCCTGACCGCCAACAATGTGCTCGGTATCGAGATGGTGCTGATGAGCGGCGAGGTGGTGCGGCTCGGCGGCAGGCATCTGGACGCGGAAGGCTACGACCTGCTCGGCGTCATGACCGGCTCCGAAGGCCTGCTCGGCGTCGTCACCGAGGTCACCGTGCGCATCCTGAAAAAGCCGGAGACGGCGCGCGCCCTGCTGATCGGCTTTCCGACCAGCGAGCAGGGCGGCCAATGCGTGGCCGACATCATCGGCGCCGGCATCATTCCGGGCGGCATGGAAATGATGGACCGGCCGGCGATCCATGCGGCGGAAGATTTCGTCCATGCCGGTTATCCCCTTGACGTCGAGGCGCTGCTGATCGTCGAACTCGACGGGCCGGGCGTCGAGGTCGATCATCTCATTACGGCGGTCGAGGCGATCGCCATTCGCAACGGCTCGACCACCTGCCGCATCTCGCAGTCCGAGCAGGAGCGGCTGAGTTTTTGGGCCGGCCGCAAGGCGGCCTTCCCCGCCGTTGGCCGCATCTCGCCCGATTACTACTGCATGGACGGCACGATCCCACGCAAGGAGCTGCCTGGCGTGCTGGCCGGCATGCGCGAGCTCTCCCAAAAATACGGTCTCGGAGTCGCCAATGTCTTTCACGCCGGCGACGGCAATCTGCATCCCCTGATCCTTTATGACGCCAACGTGCCTGGTGAACTCGACAAGGCCGAAAGCTTTGGCGCTGACATTCTGAGGCTTTGCGTCAAGGTCGGTGGCGTGCTCACCGGCGAACATGGCGTCGGGGTCGAGAAGCGCGACCTGATGCCGGAAATGTTCAACCAGGTCGACCTCGACCAGCAAATGCGCGTCAAGTGCGCCTTCGATCCCAACCATCTGCTCAATCCCGGAAAGGTGTTCCCGCAACTGCGCCGCTGCGCCGAACTGGGGCGCATGCATGTGCATCGCGGACAGGTGGCGTTTCCCGACATTCCGAGATTTTGAGGGACATGTTGGCGCTTGAACACCCCCCTCTGTCCTGCCGGACATCTCCCCCGCAAGGGGGGAGATTAGCAGTTCCGCCGTCGCGCCGTTCAACAGACATTGGATGTTGGCGAAATCCGATGCGGCATCTGATCTCCCCCCTTGCGGGGGAGATGTCCGGCAGGACAGAGGGGGGTGTGAAGAAACGCGACCTATCACTTCTCGCCCGCTTTGCGGGGCAGAGGAAGGGCACGCGTGCATGACCGCCTTCACCCCCACCACTTCAGCCGAAGTCCTCTCTACCGTCGCCTGGGCGACGGCAGAAGAAGCATCGCTCGAAATTCTCGGCCATGGCTCCAAGCGCGGCATCGGCCGTCCGTTGCAGACCGAGCATACGCTCGACCTGTCGAAACTCTCGGGCGTGACCCTCTACGAACCCGCAGAACTGGTGCTGTCGGCCAAGTCAGGCACGCCGCTGGCCGAGATTGAAAGGCTGTTGGCTGAAAGCGGCCAGCAACTCGCTTTCGAGCCGATGGACTACGGCCCGCTGCTCGGCGGCGAGCCGGGCAAAGGCACCATCGGCGGCGTGCTCGGCGCCAACCTCTCCGGTCCGCGCCGGCTGAAGGCGGGCGCCGCGCGCGATCATATCCTGGGCATCAACGTCGTCTCCGGCCGGGGGGAAGCTTTCAAGTCGGGCGGCCGCGTGGTCAAGAACGTCACCGGCTACGATATGTCGAAGCTGATGGCCAACAGCTGGGGCACGCTGGCCGTCTTTACCGACGTCACCTTCAAGGTGCTGCCTGCGGCCGAGACCGAAGTCACGCTCGCTGTCCGTGGCCTGCTCGATGATGCAGCCTGCGCCGCCATGGCCTTGGCCCTTGGTTCCAGCGCGGAAGTTTCGAGCGCTGCCCATCTGCCGGAGCGCATCGCCGCCCGCGTTGCCGGCGGGACGCTCGGCAGTGAAGCCGCCACGCTGCTGCGCGTCGAGGGCTTTGGCCCGTCGGTTGCCTATCGCATCACCGCGCTGAACACCCTGCTCGGCAACGCCGGGCCGCTGGAAGAGATTTCCGGTGAGACCTCCAAGGCAATCTGGCGCGACGTGCGCGATATCAGGCCCTTCGTTGACGGCAGCGAAAAGCCGGTCTGGCGGGTCTCGATGACGCCCGCTCAGGGGCACCAGATGGTTCTGGCCCTACGCATGCAGGCCGCCGTCAGTGCCTTCTACGACTGGCAGGGCGGGCTGGTGTGGCTGCGCATGGAGGAGGGCGATCCCGAAGCCACCGTGCTTCGTGGGCTGTTGCGGAAACATGGCGGCGGCCACGCGACGTTGGTGCGCGCCGCTCCCGCCCATCGTGTCGCGCTGCCAGTGTTCGAGCCGCAGGCGCCGGCATTGGCGGCACTCAGCCAGCGCCTGAAACAGGAATTCGACCCGAAGAACATCCTCAATCCCGGCCGCATGGCCTAGGACATCAGAGATGCAGACCAATTTTTCGCCCGCCCAGCTTGCCGACCCTGGCGTCGCCGAGTCCGAAAAGATCCTGCGCAAATGCGTGCATTGCGGTTTCTGCACCGCCACCTGCCCAACTTATGTAACGCTTGGCAACGAGCTCGATTCGCCGCGCGGGCGCATCTACCTGATCAAGGACATGCTGGAAAACGGCCGTCCCGCCGATAAGGAAATCGTCACTCATATCGACCGTTGCCTGTCCTGCCTGGCCTGCATGACCACCTGTCCGTCGGGCGTCAATTACATGCATCTGGTCGACCATGCTCGTGCCCATATCGAGGAAACCTACAAGCGGCCGCTGCTCGACCGACTGACTCGCGCCATGCTGGCTTTCGTGCTGCCTTATCCCCAGCGCTTCCGCGCCGCGCTCAAGCTTGCGAGGCTGGGCAAGCCTTTCATCAGCCCGTTCGAGAAGATTCCTGCACTGAAGCCGCTCGCCGCGATGCTCAAGCTCGCGCCTGCATCGATCCCGGCGGCCTCGCCGATGGCCTTGCCGGGTGTCCATGCCGGGCAGGGGACGAAAAAGGGCCGCGTCGCCATCCTGCGCGGCTGCGCGCAATCGGTGCTTGACCCCGCCATCAACGACACCACCATCTCGCTGCTGACGCGGCTCGGTGTCGAGGTCGTGGTGCCACCGGGCGAGGGTTGCTGCGGCGCCCTGGTTCATCACATGGGGCGGGAAGAAGCCGCCCTTGCCTCGGCCAGGCAAAATATCGATGCCTGGACACGCTCCATCGAGCAGGGCGGGCTCGACGCCATCGTCATCACCGCATCGGGCTGCGGCACGACGATCAAGGACTACGGTTTCATGCTGCGGCTCGATCCGGCCTATGCCGACAAGGCCGCGCGCGTGTCGGCGCTGGCCAAGGACATCACCGAATATCTGGCAAGTCTCGAGCTCCCTGAACCGGTGCGCAAGCCGGGCACGGTCGTTGCGTATCACTCGGCCTGCTCGATGCAGCACGGCCAGAAGATCACCCGGCAGCCGAAGGAGCTGCTCGCCAAGGCGGGTTTCATTGTGCGCGAGCCGCGCGAGGGCCATCTCTGCTGCGGCTCGGCCGGCACCTACAATATCCTGCAGCCCGAGATTTCGGCCAGGCTGCGCGATCGTAAGGTGAAAAACATCGAGGCGACCGGCGCCTCGATCGTCGCCACCGGCAATATCGGTTGCATCACGCAGATCGAATCCGCCGCCAGCATGCCGGTGGTGCACACGATCAAACTGCTCGACTGGGCCTATGGCGGGCCGAGGCCGGATGGCATTTTGGATGAGAGCCTGGTCGCTGCGGAGTAGGCCGGGCGCTATTCCGCCGCAAGCCTGTCGGCCGTGCCGTAGGTCGCCTCGTAGAGCGCGCGCTGGCGGCTGAGCGCGACCATGGTATTGCGCAGCAGGATCGCCACCGTCAGCGGACCGACGCCTCCCGGCACCGGCGTGATCCACGAGGCCACTTCCTTGACGCTGTCGGTGTCGACGTCGCCGACGATGCGGCTCGTGCCGTCCGGTCCGACCTCCGAATTGATGCCGATGTCGATGACGGCGGCACCCGGCTTGACCATGTCGGCCTTGATCAGCCGTGGCTTGCCAACGGCGACGAACAGCGCATCGGCGCGCCGCGCATGGGCGGCGACCGACCGTGTCATATGATGGCAGACCGTCACCGTCGCGCCTTCGCTCATCAGCAGGAAGGCGATCGGCTTGCCGACGATTTCCGAATGGCCGACGATGACCACTTCCAGCCCCTTGAGGTCGAGGCCGGTTTCCTTGAGCAGTTCGACCGAGGCAGCCGCCGTGCAAGGCGCGAGATCGAGCTGGTTGTAGACGATGTTGCCGATCGAGGCCGGATGCATGCCCTCGACGTCCTTCAGCGGATGCACGGCCGCCTGCAGCATCTTGATCGGGATATGCGCCGGCACCGGCCGCTGGATGATGATGCCGGTGACACGCGGATCGGCATTCAGCCCATGGATGGCTGCTTCGAGTTCACCTGAGGTGATCGTCGCGGGAAAGCGCCGTTCCTCGAAATCGATGCCGGCGAGTTGAGCCTTGGCACGCTGGTTGCGCACATAGACTTCGACGGCGTCGGTATCGCCGACGGTGATCGAGATCAGCTTGGGCGGAAAGCCCTCGGCCTTGGCAATGGTCGCGTCCTCGCGCACGGCGGCGATGATGCGCTGGGCAACCGGGCCGCCCCTGAGATAGCGGCTGTCGTCGGACAGGGACATGGTTCGAACCTTTGGTGGGGAAATTGTGCACTGCAATAGCAGAGCACGGCCCGGAAATCAGCCCTGAAAACGAAACACCGTGCCTCCGGGGCGACCTGTCGCACCGTGAAACGAAAAGGGCAGCCCGGTTACCCGTGCTGCCCTCTCGTGACTGGCCGTATCCCCACACGGCCCGTCCCCCGTTAACTCGTTGCCAGTCTAAGCACGTCTTCCAAAAGTGCGCTATGACTTAAGGGCAACAGCGCGCCAAAACCTGCTCAGCACTGCTTAACCGGCTGATTCGCTGCCACTATATCACCTCGACGGTGGTTCCGACATTGACCCGCTCATAAAGGTCGACCACGTCCTCGTTGCGCATCCGGATGCAGCCCGATGATACCGCGCCGCCGATCGTCCAGGGCTGGTTGGTGCCATGGATGCGGTACTCGGTCGTGCCGAGATAGAGAGCGCGCGCGCCGAGCGGGTTTTCCATGCCGCCGGCCAGATAGGTCGGCAGGTATCGGCCCTTGGCCGCTTCGCGCTTGATCATCTCGGCCGGTGGACGCCAGTCCGGCCAGACGCGCTTGTTGGTGATCTTGTGGGTGCCCGACCATTCGAAGCCGGGTTTGCCGGTGCCGACGCCGTAGCGCCGCGCCTTGCCGTTCTTCTCGACCAGATAGAGGAAATTCTGCGTGGTATCGATGACGATGGTGCCCGGCTTCTGGGCGCCGTCATAGGCAACTTCCTGCGGCAGGTAGACGGGGTTGATCTGCCGGCGCATGACCATGCGTTTGGCAGGCGCCTGCACAGCGGCCGTCTGTACGCTGTCGGGCTGTGCCGGCTGCGCGGTGCGCTGGCGCGGCTGCTGCTGCACGGCCTGTCGGTTCTGCCGCACGATTCCGGGCGCATGGCCGAGCTGCAGCACCCAGGGCGCGGAAAGGTCGGGGCTCACCATCACCGGCGGTCTGTCGGCATAACGGTCGTTGGCGGTTGAGGGTGTGACGCCGGCGGCAAACACAGCCACGGCGCCGAGCAAGGGAAACAGAACTCTTTTCATCGGGAACGCACCTTGATCGTCTAATACGCCGGGCAAGAACGCTCCCGGCTTGCGCGATCATTGGCGGCGAGCAGCAACCGAAACATGAATCGGAATGCGTAAAATGCGGTTCTGTCAGTAAACTCTTTGGTGTGGTTACCGCCCGGTTCAGGAATCTGGTAAAGCCACGGTAAAGACAGCGCGCAAGCGCGTTAACGGATGGATTTCTTGGGATGAGCAATGAAAACACCGGCCTGCTTGCCGGTCGTGACGGTGTCGTGCGCTGCTTCTGGCACGGCAATCTGCCCGATTATCTGCATTACCATGACCATGAATGGGGCCGGCCGGTGGCCGATGACCGCAGGCTGTTCGAGAAGATCTGCTTGGAAGGGTTTCAGTCGGGCCTGTCCTGGCTGACCATTTTGCGCAAGCGGGAGAATTTTCGCGAAGCCTTCGCTGGCTTCGACTTCGACAAGGTCGCCGCCTTCAACGAAAGGGATGTCGAGCGCCTGCTCGGCAACGCCGGCATCATCCGCCATCGCGGCAAGATCGTCTCGACCATCAACAACGCCAAACGCGCCCGCGAGATGGTGGATGAGTTCGGCTCGCTGGCCGCCTGGTTCTGGAAGTTCGAACCCGGCAAGGAGGAGCGGCCGGAGATCGTCGACCTCGCCCATCTGCGCGCCAACCCGACCACCGCGGTTTCCGTTCGGATTTCGAAGGACCTGAAAAAGCGCGGCTGGACTTTCGTCGGCCCGACCACCGTGTACGCCTTCATGCAAGCCATGGGCCTGGTCAACGACCATCTCGAAGGCTGCGTGTGCCGTAAGGAGGTCGAGAAGCAGCGGAAGGCTTTCCAGCGGCCGAAATAGCCGGGGGCAGCTCAGGTGCCGTTGGCGCTGGCCAGGAACAGCCCGGCGACGATTGCGGCCACCGTGGCGACCGTCGGATAGATCACCAGCAGACCGGTCACCAACGCGTCGCGCAGGGAAGGATCCTTGCTGGTGCCTGCCGGCACATCGAACGGCCTGGCAGCCCGGCCAACCATTTGCGGTGCATGGGTGCCCGCCGCGCGCAGGCGCGTCGGCACTTCGCCGGCCTCGCTGTTGGCCTCAAATTCCGTTGCGCTGGTCATGTCCCGAACCCCTTCGTTTCGGTGCGCTATATCGGCCGCGATTGTGTCGGCACGATGCCGCGCCCGTGGCGGCATTGTTTCATTTCTGGTGTGTTTTTGTTTCAGGGGGTTTCGATTCTTCCTGATCTTGTCGGGTGCGCTCCGGGGCGCCAACCCTTGCCGCTCCCGGCTTCATCGGTTAGGAAACGCGCGCTGTGAACGCGCTAGATTTGCCGCGTCACGAAGTCATGAACATCGGGTGCCCAGATTATGGCCGACAAATCGGAAAAGACGAAAGCGCGGCTGCCGCGCGGGTTTGCCGACCGCGGTGCCGAGGATATCCGCGCCGTCGAGAAGATGATGGCGACGATCCGCTCGGTTTATGAGCTCTATGGCTTCGAACCGGCCGACCAGCCGCTGATCGAATATACCGATGCGTTGGGCAAATTCCTGCCCGACCAGGACCGGCCGAACGAGGGCGTGTTCTCTTTCCAGGACGACGACGACCAGTGGCTGTCGCTGCGCTACGACCTGACCGCGCCGACCGCGCGCTTCGTCGCCGAGAATTTCGAACGCCTGCCAAAACCCTATCGCAGCTACCGTTCCGGCTGGGTGTTCCGCAACGAGAAGCCCGGCCCCGGCCGCTTCCGCCAGTTCATGCAGTTCGACGCCGACACGATCGGCACGCCGGGCGTCGCGGCGGACGCCGAGATGGCGATGATGATGGCCGACGTCATGGAAGCGCTCGGTATCAAGCGCGGCGACTACGTCATCCGCGTCAACAACCGCAAGGTGCTGGACGGCGTGCTGGAAGCGATCGGCCTTGGCGGCGAGGAGAATGCCGGCCGCCGGCTGACGGTGCTGCGCGCCATCGACAAGCTCGACAAGCTCGGCATCGAGGGCGTGCAGTTGCTGCTTGGCGCGGGACGCAAGGACGAGAGCGGAGATTTTACGAAGGGCGCCGGTTTGGCTGCTCGCCAAATCCAACACGTGCTTGCGGTAGTCCGCGCCAAAAATGCCGCCGAGCTACGGCAAAATCTCGATGAGGTTACCGGACAGACAGGCGGAGTTCCTGATCCTCATGGCGGCCTGTCGCACCTGCCATATGATGATGGATTGAACGAGCTTCTTGAGCAAATTGAACCGTTAGTTCGGGCCTCCGGCTACGATGAAGATCGAATTAAGATCGACTTTTCTGTCGTGCGCGGCCTCGAATATTACACTGGCCCGGTCTTTGAGGCCGAGCTCCTGGCCGAAATCCCCAACGAGGACGGCCAGATCGTGCGCTTCGGCTCGGTCGGCGGCGGCGGCCGCTATGACGGCCTGGTCTCGCGCTTCCGTGGCGAGCCGGTGCCGGCGACCGGTTTTTCCATCGGCGTCAGCAGGCTAATGACGGCGCTGAAAAATCTCGGCAAGCTCGACAGCGCCGACGTGATCGCACCGGTCGTCGTGCTGGTGATGGACAGGGACACCGAAAGTCTCGGCCGCTACCAGAAGATGGTCTCGAAACTGCGCGCCGCCGGCATCCGCTCCGAAATGTATCTCGGCGGCGCCGGCATGAAGGCGCAGCTCAAATATGCCGACCGGCGCGGTTGTCCCATCGCCGTCATCCAGGGCGGCGACGAGCGGGCCAAGGGCGAATTGCAGATCAAGGACCTGATCGAAGGCGCGCGCATGTCGGCGGAGATCACCGACAATGCGGAATGGCGCGCCGCGCGTCCGGCCCAGGTGACAGTAGCGGAAAGCGAACTGATCGCCGAAGTGAAGAAGATTTTGGCGGCGCAGGCCGCTGATCGCGCCAAGGGTGGCGCTTGAGCACCCCCCTCTGGCCTGCCGGCCATCTCCCCCGAAAAGGGGGAGATGGGATGTCGCGTAGGTTTTCGCCAATCTCCGATGTTGGGAAAAACGTGCCGAGCCCGAAGCTGCCGATCTCCCCCCTTGCGGGGGAGATGGCCGGCAGGCCAGAGGGGGGTGCCTCGCGCCCAACCTGTCTATGACCTCCCGCCCCGCCATCGCCACCGACATCATCACCCTCTTCGCCAACCGCAACACACATGCCGTCGAAGTCGCGGTGCTGCAGCCGGCCGATCCCTTCCTCGACATGGCCGGCGAGGATCTGCGCCGCCGCATTTTCCTGACCGAAAGCGAAACCGGGCAGACGCTCTGCCTGCGGCCCGAATTCACCATTCCCGTCTGCCTCGACCACATAGCCAGCCAGGCCGGCACGCCGCGCCGCTATTCCTATCTGGGCGAAGTGTTTCGCCAGCGCCGCGAGGGCGGCAATGAGTTCTTCCAGGCCGGCATCGAGGATCTCGGCGACGGCGACACGGCCGAAGCCGATGCCCGTTCGGTCGCCGACGCGCATGCGCTCTTGTCGCTGGTGCTGCCCGGCCAGCCGCTGGCGGTCACGCTTGGCGACCAGGCGATTTTCGAGGCGGTGCTGGCGGCGCTCGGCTTGCCGCGCGGCTGGCGCATGCGGCTGGCCCGCGCCTTCGGCTCGGCGCCTATGCTGGAGACAGCACTCGCCGATCTCGCCAACCCGCCGCGCAACAGCCAGCTCTCCGGGCCGGTCGCGGCGCTTGTCCTCGATGGCGATCTGGACCGTCTTTCCCAGCATATTGCCGGCGGCATGGAGGAAGCCGGCTTGTCGGCATCGGCCGGGCGCGCGCCGTCGGATATTGCGCGGCGGCTGATCGAGAAAGCCGAGTTGCGCAGCGTGCGGCTGTCGAACGAGGCTTTCGCGGCGCTGAAAGATTTTCTGGCGATCGACGTGGCGCTCGATGGCGCGGCCCAGGCATTGGAAACTTTCGCGGCCGGCGCCGGACTTTCGCTGGGTGCGGCGCTGGAAAAATTCTCGGCCCGCGCCAAGGCGATCGAGGCGCATGGCTTGCCCTCCGAAAAAATCCGCTACGACGCCGCTTTCGGCCGTCCGCTCGACTACTACACCGGTGTCGTCTTCGAAATCGCGGCCGCCAACGGCGAGCGCGCCTTGGCCGGTGGCGGGCGCTACGACCGGTTGCTGACGCTGCTCGGTGCCAAGACCGCGATCCCCGGCGTCGGCTTTTCGGTGTGGCTCGACCGCATCGAGGCGCTGCGGGGGGCGGCATCATGATCACGCTCGCCGTTCCCTCGAAGGGTAGGCTCAAGGAGCAGGCGCTGGAGGTGTTGGCCAAGGCCGGCCTCGCCGTCAGCCTGCCCGGCGACGAGCGTAAGTATCACGCCCGCGTCGAGGGTCTGGACAATGTCGAAGTGCTCTTCCTGTCGGCCCCCGAGATATCGGGCGAAATAGGCCAAGGCGCGGTCGATCTCGGCATCACCGGCGAGGACCTGGTGCGGGAAAATCTCGCTGACTGGGAAGCGCGGGCCGAGATCGTCGCCCGCCTCGGCTTCGGCCATGCCGATGTGGTGGTCGCGGTGCCCGAGATCTGGCTCGATGTCGACACGATGGCCGATCTCGACGATGTCGCCGCCGACTTCCGCCAGCGCCATGGCCGCAGGCTGCGGATTGCCACCAAATACTGGCGGCTGACCCAGCAGTTCTTCTCCCAAAAGCACGGCATCCAGGTCTATCGCATCGTCGAGAGCCTGGGGGCTACCGAGGGCGCGCCGGCGGCCGGCCTCGCCGACGTCATCGTCGACATCACCAGCACGGGCTCGACGCTACGCGCCAACCATCTCAAGGTGCTGGGCGATGGCGTGGTCCTGAAATCACAGGCCTGTCTGGTCGCGTCGAGGAAGACACGTGCAGCGGCCGACGACGTCGTTTTGCGCGACATCGTCGCGAAACTGGCGGCAGCGGTCGCATAGCGATCCTTCAGGGAAGGGGCTCCAGTACCATCGACGGGATTTCCAGCATCCCGGCAGGCTGATAGGTTCGGCCAGTCTTGGAGGAGACAGCGATGCCGGTCAATCTCGACGAGCTGAAGAATGCCACCAATCTGCGCGGACGCGGCGCGCGCGCCGGCAGCGTCTTTATTGCACCGGTCGATGGCAGGGCGCATGTCTCGGGCGACCGCAAAGTGCCGCTGCTCGACAAGACCATTCCCGCGCTGTTCTCCGACACCGTCGGCAAATACGGCACGCTCGATGCCGCCGTGTTCGTCGGCCAGGACAAGCGCTTCACGTGGAGCGAACTGTCGGACACGGTGGATGCACTGGCCGCCGGCTTTCTGGCGCTCGGCCTCCGGAAGGGCGACCGGGTCGGCATCTGGTCGCCCAACCGCTGGGAATGGCTGGTGACGCAATTCGCCACCGCCCGCATCGGCCTGATCCTAGTCAACATCAATCCGGCCTACCGGCTGACCGAGCTGGAATATGCCCTGAACAAGGTTGGCTGCAAGGCACTGGTGACGGCGGCGAGCTTCAAGACATCGGACTATCTCGGCATGATCGAGACTCTGGCGCCGGAGATCGCGACGGCGACACCCGGCAAGCTGAAGGCTGCGAAATTGCCGGCGCTCAGGATCGTCATCCGTATGGGCGAGGAGAACTCGCCAGGCATGTTCAATTTCGGCGACGTGCTGGCCATGGCCGGTCGCGACGAGCATGATAGCCTCGACCGCATCTCGGAAGGGCTGAAGCCTGGCGATGCGATCAACATCCAGTTCACCTCAGGCACGACGGGCGCACCCAAGGGCGCGACGCTCACCCATCTCAACATCGTCAACAACGGCAATTTCGTCACCTCGGCTATCAAGCTCACCGTCGACGATCGGCTCTGCATCCCGGTGCCGCTCTATCACTGCTTCGGCATGTCGATGGGCACCATGGGTTGTGTGTCGAAGGGCGCGACCATGGTTTTCCCGTGCGAGGGGTTCGATCCGGGCCTGACGCTGAAGGCGATCGCGCGGGAGCGCTGCACCGGCCTCTACGGCGTGCCGACCATGTTCGTCGGCATGCTCGATCATCCGGATTTCCCGACCTTCGATCTCTCCAGCCTGCGCACCGGCATCATGGCCGGTTCGCCCTGCCCGATCGAGGTGATGAAGAAGGTGGTCTCGCTCATGCACATGGCTGAAGTGACCATCGCCTACGGCATGACCGAGACCAGTCCGGTCTCGTTCCAGAGCAGCACCGACGATCCGTTGGAAAAGCGTGTCTCGACTGTCGGGCGCATCCACCCGCATGTCGAGGTCAAGGCGATCGCCGTCGACGGCGCCACCGTTGCGGTCGGCGCGCCGGGCGAGCTTTGTACGCGCGGCTATTCGGTGATGAAGGGCTATTGGGACGACGACGAAAAGACTCGCGAGGCGATCGATAGCGATGGCTGGATGCACACCGGCGACCTCGCCACCATCGACGCCGAGGGCTATTGCAACATTGTCGGCCGCGTCAAGGACATGGTCATTCGCGGCGGTGAGAACGTCTATCCCAGAGAGGTCGAGGAATTCCTCTACCGCCATCCCAAGGTGCGGGAAGTGCAGGTCTTCGGCATCCCGGACGCCAAATATGGCGAGGAGCTGTGCGCCTGGATCGTGCTCAAACCCGGCCAGGTCGCCACCGAGCAGGAGATCAAGGCGTTCTGCGCGGGCCAGATCGCCCACTACAAGGTGCCGCGCCATATTCGCTTCCGCACGGAATTGCCGATGACGGTGACCGGCAAACCGCAGAAATTCCTGATGCGTCAGGCGATGGCCGAGGAACTCGGGCTGGTGGCGCAGAAGACGGCGTGAGGCCGGATCAGCCGTGTCGCACAAGCGCGCCGATACCGTCGAGCAGCGCCTGCTGGTCGCCGACCCAGAACCAGTGGTCGTCGCCATCGACCTCCATAAACCGCGCGCCTGGAATCTTGGTCGCTAGGAACCGCCCCGCCTCGATGCGCACGGCGCGGTCGCCGGAACGGTGTAGGATCATCGTCGGGGCGGAGACGTTTGCCAGGAGGTGACGGACATCGGTGTCCCGCAACGCGTCGAGCAGCCCGGCGACCGCACCCGGGCTGGAGGCTGCCCTGAGCAATCCGGCCCACCAGGTCCTCGCCTGGCGGTCGCCAGCGAGGCTCGGTGCGAAGGTGTCGATTTCCGCCGCGCCACCCCAGCCCGCCAGCAGCCGTTGCTTCCACAGATCATACTGCGCGATGGTCAAGGCGTGGGGATAGTCAGGTGCACGGCTGCCTTTGGCGAGCGAGCCCCACAAGACAAGGCCCGTCAGCCGATCTGGATGCTGGACCGCAAAACGGATACAGCCCGGCCCACCCTCCGACGCGCCGACCAGCAAGGCCCTGCGGCTGCCGGCCGCGTTCATGACCGCCAGAATATCCTGCGCCGTCGCCTCGACCGTGGGGCGGGCACCGACGCGGTCGGAAAGCCCCATGCCGCGCCGGTCGAAGAGGATCAGGCGACCCAGGCGCGAAACCGCGGTCAGCCAGGCGCGGCAACCCGGGTCTTCCCAGATACGCTCGACATGTGAAATGAAGCCGGGAACAAGCACGATGTCCGTCGGGCCGCTGCCAAAGATCTGGTACGCGATGTGGATGCCGCCCACCGCGACATAGCGCGTCCTGGGCACATCCAGGGCGGCGTCCTGAGTTGGCTGGCTCAGCAAGGCAAGCGTGGCGGGGTCCGGCACTACGCCGAGTTCGTCCCGCAAGAGCCGGATGCACGTGTCGATCTGCCGCTCGGCCGCCGCCCTGTCCCCGGCCGCCAGATGGGCACGGATCAGATGTCGGTGCGCGCTTTCGCTCAAGGGGTCGAGTGCCGCCAGCCGTGTCGCGTGAACGACCGCGCCACGAGGCTGGCTGTCGGCGATCTTGGCGTCGATGAGCCGCTCCAGCGCCTGCACCAGCCGGCCACGCAACGTCTCTCGCCGAAAGAAGACCCATTCCTCGAATTGCGGACAGTCCGGCAGCAAGAAGCCGGCGAGATAATCGTCTTTGTAGATCTCGGCTGCCTTGTCGAGAGCGCCGGAATTGCAGGCCTGCTCGAAAATCCTGGTGTCGATCTCGGCGGACAACGCCGGGTGCAGGCTTAGCGAGACGCCTGTGGCGGCGATGATCTCGTTGCCGAACGCGATGCGGATTTTGTACAGCGTGCGCCGAAGGCGGGCGCGTGCGGCCTGCTCGTCGGCTTCCGGCCACAATAGCGTGGCGGCGACCTCGCGCGCCACCGGCCCGCTGGCCTCGGCGAGATAGATGAGGAGGGCTGCCGCCTTGCGCAGGGCGAGTTCCACCCGCCGGCCGTTCAACCGGAACTCCGGAAAGCCCAGAAATCGGAATTCCAATCGCTCCATCGATCCGACCACGGCCATGCAGGGACGTTGAGGGGACGCCGGCCTTCTATCCATTCCCACGACGTCGGGCCGATCGGGCCCGATCACGGGACTCCCTTGGAGCGAGAAATGTCACTGGTCAATACTCTCACCCGCCCTGTCGGTGCCGCCAACACACGGCAAGGAGGCTGAGACATGTGCCAATCCTGTCTCTCCTGGTACGCGCGCTGCATTGCTCCCTACCTCGTCCACGCCGGCTGTTCGGCCAACGCTTTCACGGACATGCGAAGGCGTCTGATCCCGCGGGCAGGGGGCGTCGTCGTCGAAGTCGGCTTCGGCTCCGGCCTGAACCTTCCCCATTACGACGCCGCCAGGGTGAAGCGGCTGGTCGGCGTCGATCCCGACGGCACGATGCTGGGCCTTGCCGAACCGAAGAGCCGTTCCCTGCCATTCGATGTCGACTGCATCAGGGCCAGCGGTGAAAGGCTGCCCTTGGCCGACAGCTTCGCCGACACGGTGGTCGTCACCTATGCCTTCTGCACCATTCCGGACCCCGAGGCGGCGCTGACCGAGATCCGGCGCATCCTCAAGCCCACGGGCCGGCTGATCTTCATCGAGCACGGCCAGGCCGAAGGGCCGCGTTGCCGCCGGTGGCAAGAGCGTCTGAACCTGATATGGGGCCGGCTCGCCGGCGGCTGCCACCTCAATCGCGATCCATTGCACCTGATCCGGACGGCGGGCTTTCATATCGTCGAAGCGCAGCGCGAGCGGTTCCAGCTACCCTTCTGGCAGTTGGGAAGTCACCATGCCGGCATCGCGATACCCCTAACGGGTTGACGGGATGCCTCGTCCGCTAACGCCGCCCGCGCCGTATTTCCGCCGGCCGTGGCGCCGAACCCGGCTCCTGCACCAGCGGCCCCAGCAGCACCTCGCCGAACAGTGGCTGGTAGCTGCGGCGCACCGCCGGGTCCTCCTTGAAGGACAGCGCATATTGCCCGATCTGGTGGAAATAGGTGATGCGGGCCCTGACCAGGCTTTCGTCCTCGGGATAACCCATGGCGCGGAAGGAGCGGGTCAGGAGTTCGATGCGCAGGTCATCGATATCCTTGACCTCCTGCGCCAGCTTTTTCGACGTTCGTGACCAGTCGCGCACGGCGAGGTCGAGCAGGGGACTAAACGGCGCCTCGTCGACCCAAACATGCACGATGTCGGTGAAGAACTGCAGGCCGTCTATATTCTGCATCTCGCGCATAGCCCAGAAGGGCTCGCAATTGATATCTCGCCATTCTTGCAGCAGGCCGTCGCGAAGATCGGCCAGGCTGGTGAAATGGAAATAGAAGCTGCCGCGCGTCACCTTGAATTGCTTGGCGAGGCGGTCGATCTTGACCTCGCCAATGCCGTGCTTCTCCAGCACCTTGCGCGCCGCTGCGATCCAGGCCTCGCGACTCAGCGTCTGCCGCGCCGTCTTCCCAGGTCCCGCGGCTTTGGCTGGTCTCTTGCCTTTGGCCGGGGCGCTGTCCGATTTCATCCGATCAAGACCTTCATCGCACACGCAACGCCCACAAAACCGTTCGCCGGCTCCGATGCGCTTCGCGACTCATCAAGTGTCCATCTATCGCGGAAGGCGCAACTCAGGGCAATGCGCTGATCCGCTCCAGCATGAGTTCGAAGAACGGCGCGGGATCGATGCGCCGCAGGACGTTGCAGTTCTTGCGCCGGTCGGTGACGTGCCACCAGTCGACGACGGTCATGCCGATTGTCTCAGGCGAGACAATGTCGACCGTCACCGCGCACTGGCGCTGTTCATAGATTTGCGGTGCCAGGAGATAACCGGTGACGCAGGCATCGTGGATGGGGCGTGCCGGCGTCTCGAATTTGTGGGTGCCATACTGGCGGTAGAAGTCGGCCAGGTTCGCGGCCTCGATCGCCGCGCGGCTGCCGCTTGCGCGCAGGCGGTCGAGCCACTCAGGCGTCATCAGCGCCGTGTAGGTGCAATCGATGCCCGCCATGGTCACCGGCGCGCCGCTGTCGAACACCTTGTGCGCGGCATGCGGGTCGACGAAGATGTTGAACTCAGCGGCCGGCGTCGCGTTGCCACCCTGGAAGAAGCCGCCGCCCATCAGCACCACTTCGCGCAGACGGGGCACGATCCTCGGCTCCATGGTCATGGCCATGGCCAGATTCGTCATTGGCCCGAGCGTGCAAACGGTCAATTCGCCTTCCGGCGCGTCCATGATGGTGCGCACCATGTAGTTCACCGCGTGTTCGCCCCGCAGCGGCGTCACCGGTTCGGCAAGGTCGGCGCCGTCGAGGCCGGTTTCCCCATGGACATATTCGGCGGTGATCAGCTTGCGCACCATCGGCGCCGGGCAGCCGGCATAAACGGGCACATCGGGCCGCCCGGCGAGTTCGACGACTTTCAGCGCATTCTTCGAGGTCAGGGCAAGCGGCACGTTGCCGCCGACCGTGGTGATGCCGACCACGTCGAGTTCATCAGGCGACCCCAGTGCGAAGAGGATGGCGAAGGCGTCGTCCTGGCCCGGATCGGTATCGATGATGATCTTGCGTGGTGCCATGATGCCGCGTCCTTCCTTTTGCGATCGAAAGCCTATTGATGAGGCCGTTCGGATGTGTAGAAATACAGTACTGTATCTTATGTTCAAGACAGGGTGTTCGAAATGGATGCACAAGAGCGCGGCGATTTTTCCGAAATTCCGATCCTCGACGTTTCGCCGCTCTATGGCGACGACGAAGGCGCGATCAGGGAAACGGCAGCGACACTGCGCCGCTATCTCGAGACGATCGGCTTCCTCTATGTCACCGGCCACCCCATTCCGCGCACCGATGTCGAAGCGGTCCGCGAGGCCTCCAAGCGTTTCTTCGCCTTGCCCGAGGAGGAGAAGGCGAAGCTGAAGATCGACAAGAATTTCCGCGGCTACTTGCCCTTTGCGGGCTCGACCATCGTGACCTCGTCCGTGGCGGCCGTCAGCAAGCCGAACCAGAGCGAATCGATCTTCTTCATGCACGAGGTCGGCGCCGACGACCCCCGGGCCTTGGCCGGCAAGCCGCTGCAAGGCCCCAACCAGTGGCCCGACGAGGCCGCCCTTGCCGGCTTCAGGGAGACCATCGAGCGCTATGTCCAGGAGATGGGCACGCTCGCCCGCAAGATGGTGCGCGCCATCGCGCTTTCGCTCGGGCTGCCCTCCGACAGTCTCGACCGCTATTTCGAGCAGCCGACGACTTTCCTGCGGCTGCTGCACTATCCGACGCAGCCCCAGGAAGAGGGGCTTTTCGGTTCGGCGCCGCACACCGACTACGGCTTCATCACGCTGCTCGCCCAGGATAATGTCGGCGGCCTCGAGGTCAAGAACAAGGCGGGCGACTGGGTCCCCGCGCCGCCGGTTCCGGATTCCTTCGTCATGAATGTCGGCGACATCCTGGCGCGTTGGTCGAATGACCAGTTCGTCTCGACGCCGCACCGCGTCATCAACCGCTCCGGACGCGAGCGCTATTCGCAGCCCTTCTTCTTCGATCCCTCAATGGACGAGACGATCGCCGCACTTTCGGTCTGTGTGCCGGCCGGCACACAGCCGAAATACGAGCCAGTGCTCTATGGCGATTACCTGATGGAGCGCATCGACAAGAATTATCATTATCGAAAGAAGAAGGCGGCCGAAGCAGCCGCTTCCTAAGGGACACCGAGCCCGTGCCGGCCACCGGCCCGGGCTCTGCCGGAAAGACTGCAAACAAGGACAAGAAAAGGGGAACAGCAATGAACAGATATCTGCGAATGACCAGCCTTGCACTGGCGCTCTCCACCACCGTCGGGGGCGGGGTTTCCAAAGCCGCCGACGTGCCGAAATCGGCTGAGGTGAAAGAGAGCGGAACGCTCGCCGTCGCCAACACTCTGGACTTCGCGCCGTTCGAATATCTCGACGCCGACGGCAAGCAGACCGGCATCATCGTCGAACTCGCCGGCGAGGTGGCCAAGCTCGTCGACGCCAAGCTCGATATCCAGCGCACGCCGTTCCCGTCGATGATCCCGGGTCTTGCGGCGGGCCGCTTCAAGATCGCCTGGGAGACCTTCTCGGCCACGCCGGAGCGCCTGAAGCAGGTCGATTTCATCATGTTCCTGAAGGCAGGGCTCGCCGTCTCGACATCGCCTGACAAGAAGGCGAGCTTCAGCGGCGACATGCCGCTCTGTGGCAAGCGCATCGGCGTCTCGGCCGGCAGCGCCTCGGATTTCCTGGTCGACAAGCTCGGTAAGGAATGCACCGACAGGGGCCAAAAGGCTATCGAGAAATCGGTGTTCAACTCCTCCACCGATATCGTCCAGGCCGTGCTTTCGGACCGCGTCGACGCGCGTATGGACGATGCCACCGCATCGAGCTATTTCGAGGTGACGAGCAAGGGCCAGTTGGTGGTCCTGCCGACGCTTTACGAGGTCGCGCCGCTCGGCATGGCGATCGCCAAGGACGACAAGCAGACCGCCGACATGATGGTGGCGGCACTTGCCGAACTGTTCAAGAACGGCACGTACAAAGCTATCCTGGAGAAATACGGCATGGGCGCCTATGCGATCAAGGAACCCTACTTCGTCGGCACCATGGACGCGCTTCGCGCCGAATAAAGACCATCCGGCGCCTGATGAACGTCAGGCGCCGGCCCGCAAGCTGGAGACATCCGATGGGCGTTGCCCTCCCGACCGACATCGGCGTCGAGCCAAGCGTTTCCGCCGCCGTGTCACGACTGACCGTCGTGCCGCAGCGCCGCTATGGCATTTGGGTCGGTACGGCGTTCGCCCTGCTGCTGGCCTTCCTCATCATTCGTGCTTTCGCCAGCAACCCGGCCTTTGCCTGGGGCACGGCAGCCGGATACCTGTTCCATCCCTCGATCATGCGAGGCCTCGGCAACACGCTGATGCTCACCGTCATCATCATGGTGCTGGCGATCATTGTCGGCACCATCATCGCGATCATGCGGGTGTCGCCGAGCCCGGTGCTGCGCGCCTTTTCCGGCGTCTACGTCTGGTTCTTCCGGGGTGTCCCAGCCCTGATCCAGCTGATCTTCTGGTTCAACCTGTCGCTGCTGGTGCGCGAAATCTCGCTGACTTTGCCGTTCATAGGCACGCTGTTTTCCGTGCGCACCAATGATTTCATGACGCCGTTCTTCTCCGCCGTGGTGGCGCTTTCGCTGTGCGAGGCCGGCTACATGGCCGAGATCATCCGGGCCGGCATCAAGTCGGTGCCGTCTGGCCAGTCGGAGGCGGCGAGCGCGCTCGGCATGCCCTACCGCATGATCCTGAAGCGCATCACCTTGCCGCAGGCCATGCGCTTCGTGCTGCCGCCGACCGGCAATGAGGCGATCAACCTCCTGAAGATGACGTCGCTGGTGACGTTCATCGCCGTCGACGACCTCTTCTATACCGCGCAGAGCATCTATGCGCGCACCTTCGAGACCATTCCGCTGCTGATCGTGGTCGCCTTCTGGTATCTCGCGGTGGTCAGCATCATGTCGGTGGGGCAGCATTTCCTGGAGCGCCATTTCGGCCGCAGCGATGTCAGACGCGACGCCCTGACGATGCGCACCTTGCGCAACTTGATCACCTGCGCGGCGTTGCCCGATGAGTGATGTGAAGTCCGAAAATCGTGCCCGCTTCGGGGTGCCCGCCAACTCCATGGTGTTCGCGCGCGGCGTGCGCAAAACCTATGGCCAGCTTGAAGTTCTCAAAGGTGTCGACCTCGATGTACCGGAGGGATCGGTCGCCTGCATCATCGGCCCGTCGGGATCGGGCAAGAGCACGTTCCTGCGCTGCATCAACCATTTGGAAAAACTCAGCGGCGGCATCCTGCTCGTCGACAGCCAGTTCGTCGGCTACGACCTCCAGGGCGACAAGCTCTATGAGGTGAAGGACGATCTTCTGTGCCGGCGCCGCGCCGAGATCGGCATGCTGTTCCAGTCGTTCAACCTGTTCTCGCACATGACGGTGATGGAGAACCTGATCGAGGCGCCGATGCAGGTGCGGCGCATTCCAGTCGACCAGGCAAAGACCGAGGCGGAGGTGCTGCTGCGGCGTGTCGGCGTGGCCGACAAGGTCGACCGCTATCCCCGCGAACTGTCCGGGGGCCAGCAGCAGCGTGTCGCGATCGCGCGCGCCCTGGCGATGAAGCCCAAGGTGCTGCTCTTCGACGAGCCGACCTCGGCGCTCGATCCGGAACTGGTCGGCGAAGTCCTGCAGGTTATGC
Source organism: Mesorhizobium sp. BR115XR7A (assembly GCF_020165315.1). Classification (NCBI taxonomy): domain Bacteria; kingdom Pseudomonadati; phylum Pseudomonadota; class Alphaproteobacteria; order Hyphomicrobiales; family Phyllobacteriaceae; genus Mesorhizobium; species Mesorhizobium sp. BR115XR7A. The sequence goes on along the minus strand of NZ_JAIUHW010000008.1, from coordinate 10,846 downwards.
GCGACCTTGCCGAGAGCGGCATGACGATGGTCGTCGTCACCCACGAGGTCGGCTTTGCCCGCGAGATCGGCGACCAGCTCGTGTTCATGGACGGCGGCGTGATCGTCGAACGCGGCGCGCCGCGCGAGATGATCGCCAACCCGGTGTCGCCGCGCACCCGCGAGTTCCTGTCGCGGGTGCTGTAACGAGCGTTAGGGCCACCTCTCAGGCCGCCAACAGCGCCGGGCCTAGCCCCCGTATAATCTTGGCTAGCTCGACGCATTCCCCGTGCCGCGCATTGTTGCGTCGCCAGGCCAGGCAGATCATGCGCTGCGGCATCGGTTCCTGGAACGGCACGATCTTGAGGTCGGGGATGGTGCCGGCGGGGCCGGTCGCCATTTCGGGGATGAGCGTGACGCCGAGCCCGTGCGCCACCATCTGCAGGAGCGTGGTCAGGCTGGTCGCGCCATAGCTTGCCATCGCCACCGGCCGCACATTGCCGCAGACGGCCAGCGCCTGTTCGCGCAGGCAATGGCCTTCTTCCAGCAGCATCAGTCTTTCCAGCGCCGGGCTCTCGGGTGGAACCGGCGGCGAGGCAAAGGCCGGATCGTCCGACGGCACGGCCAGGAAGAACCGGTCGGGAAAGAGCGCCTCGGTGATCAGTCCTGGATGGTCGAGCGGAAGTGCCGCGATGAAGGCGTCGAGTTTTCGCGATGCGGTGTCTTCGACCAGGGAGGTGGTGACCGCCTCGCGCAATTCGAGCAGCAAGGCCGGGAAATGCTTCTTCAGTTCGGGCAAGGCGCGTGGCAGAAGATAGGGCGCGACAGTCGGGATGATGCCCAGCCGGAAGCGTCCCTCCATGGCCGTGCGGCCGCGCCGGGCCGTCGTTTCCACGTCGCGTATGTCAGCCAGGATGCGCTCGATACGCGGCAACAGGGCGATCGCCTCGTCCGTCATGCGCACCGACTTGCCGCCGCGTTCGAACAGCCGGCAGTTCAGCCGTTGCTCCATTTCGGCGATCTGCGAGGACAGCGCCGGCTGGCTGACACCGGCAAGTTTCGCCGCACGCCCGAAATGCAGCGTCTGCGCCAGCGCGTCGAAATAATGCATCTGGCGAACTGTCAGTCCGATCATGCGGTCAAGGCCATCATAAGAAAATCCTATCGAAATAAACAGGAAAGACAATTTGTTTTTATCGACGGTCTGGCCTAGGCTGGAATGGTTCCAGATTGGCGCGGGCCGCTGGCCGCCCCCAAAATCTCGGCAAAAATCAACCTCGGCAAGTCAAACCTCGGCAAATTGGAGTGAGAGATGGACGCGAAAACCGACGACAGCAGCGCGGGCAAATGCCCTGTCGCGCATGGACCCGCCGGCCGGACCAACCGTGACTGGTGGCCGAACCAGCTTGACCTTGGCGTTCTCCATCAGCAGTCGAACCTGTCGGACCCGATGGGCGAGGACTTCGACTATGCCAAGGAATTCGCCAGCCTCGATCTCGATGCGGTCATCAAGGACCTGCACCAAGTGATGACGGATTCGCAGGATTGGTGGCCCGCCGACTTCGGCCATTACGGGCCGCTGTTCATCCGCATGGCCTGGCACAGCGCCGGCACCTACCGCATCGGTGATGGCCGCGGCGGTGCCGGAGCCGGCCAGCAGCGTTTCGCGCCGCTCAACAGCTGGCCTGACAACGCCAATCTCGACAAGGCGCGCCGCCTGCTCTGGCCGGTCAAGCAGAAATATGGCCGCAAGATTTCCTGGGCCGACCTGTTGATCCTCACCGGCAACGTCGCGCTGGAATCGATGGGCTTCAAGACCTTCGGCTTCGCCGGCGGCCGCGCCGACGTCTGGGAGCCCGAGCAGGACGTGGACTGGGGTTCGGAAACCAAGTGGCTGGGCGACGAGCGCTACTCGGGCGATCGTGAGCTTCGCGGCCATCTCGGCGCCGTGCAGATGGGCCTGATCTACGTCAATCCGGAAGGGCCGAACGGCAAGCCCGATCCGCTGGCCTCGGCCCGTGATATCCGGGAAACCTTCGCGCGCATGGCGATGAACGACGAAGAAACCGTGGCGCTGATTGCCGGCGGCCACACTTTCGGCAAGACCCACGGCGCCGGCGATGCCTCGCTGGTGGGCGCGGAGCCGGAAGGTGCCGGCATCGAGGCGCAGGGCCTCGGCTGGTCGAGCAAACATGCGTCAGGCATTGCCGGCGACGCCATCACCTCGGGTCTCGAAGTCACCTGGACCACGACGCCGACCAAGTGGAGCAACAACTTCTTCGACAATCTGTTCAATTTCGAATGGGAGCTGACGAAGAGCCCGGCGGGCGCCCATCAGTGGACGCCGAAGGGTGGCGCCGGTGCCGGCACGGTGCCGGATGCGCACAACCCCTCGAAGCATCACGCGCCGGCCATGCTGACCACCGACCTCGCGCTGCGGGCCGACCCGGCCTATGAGAAGGTCTCGCGGCGTTTCCATGAACATCCGGATCAGTTCGCCGATGCCTTCGCCCGCGCCTGGTTCAAGCTGACCCATCGCGACATGGGTCCGGCGGTGCGCTATCTCGGCCCGTTGGTGCCCAAGGAAGAGCTGATCTGGCAGGACCCGATCCCGGCGCTCGACCATGAACTGGTCAACGAGCAGGACATCGCATCGCTGAAGGCCAAGATCCTGGCCTCCGGCCTGTCGGTTTCCGAACTGGTCTCGACGGCCTGGGCCGCGGCTTCGACCTTCCGCAACTCCGACAAGCGCGGCGGCGCCAATGGCGCACGCATCCGGTTGGCGCCGCAGAAGGACTGGGAAGTCAACCAGCCGGCCGAACTGTCGAAGGTGCTTGCCAGGCTCGAAGGCATCCAGACGGAGTTCAACACCGCGCAGACCGGCGACAAGAAGGTCTCGCTGGCCGACCTGATCGTGCTCGGCGGTGTCGCCGCGGTCGAGAAGGCCGCCAAGGATGGCGGCAACGACGTGAAGGTGCCGTTCACGCCCGGCCGCATGGATGCATCGCAGGAGCAGACGGACGTCCACTCCTTTGCCGCGCTCGAGCCGAAAGTCGACGGCTTCCGCAACTATGTCAGGGGCAAGCAGCCCATGTCGGTTGAAGCCATGCTGGTCGACCGCGCGCAGTTGCTGGGCCTGACGGCGCCGGAACTGACGGTGCTTGTTGGGGGCTTGCGGGTGCTCGGCGCCAACACCGGGCACTCAAAGCACGGCGTGTTCACCGACAGGCCGGGTAGGCTGACCAACGACTTTTTCGTCAACCTGCTCAGCATGAGCACGGTCTGGGATCCGGCTGCCGGTTCTGTTCCGGGTTCGGAAGAAGTGTACGAAGCGCGCGACCGCAAAACCAAGGCAGTCAGGTGGACCGGCACCCGTGCCGACCTGATCTTCGGTTCGCATGCGCAGCTGCGGGCATTGGCCGAGGTCTACGGATCGGCGGACGCCGGGCAGAAATTCGCCCGAGATTTCGTTGCGGCATGGACCAAGGTGATGAACGCCGACCGCTTTGACATCGCGGCCTGACCCGAGCTTGAGGACCTACGAAAGAGGCGCGGGCCACGGCCCGCGCCTCTTGCATTCAGGCTCTGGAATCAATCCTTCTCGAAGACACGCGCCTTGGCGACGACGCCGGCAATGGCGCCGCCGATCAGCGGTGCGACGATGAACAACCAGAGCTGGCTGAGTGCGGCACCGCCGGTAAACAGCGCCGGGCCGATCGAGCGCGCCGGATTGACCGAGGTACCGGTGACCGGGATCATGGCGAAGTGAATGCCCGCTAGCGTCAGGCCGATGACCAGGCCGGCAAACGCCGTCGAGTGTTTTTCAGCGGTAACGCCAAGGATCACCGTGACGAAGGTGAAGGTGCCGATCAGCTCCCACAGGAACGCCGAGCTCATGCCCCATTTCGTCTCGTCCCAGCCATTGGCGCCGAAGCCGCCGGTATGGCCGCCGGTCTGGCCGGAAACGATGATCCACAACGCCAGCGAGGCGATGATGGCACCGATGATCTGCGCGATCCAATAGGGGATGACGTCCTTGGCCGGCAGCCGGCCAGCCAGGAACACGCCGAGCGTCACCGCCGGATTGAGATGCGCGCCCGAAATCGGGCCGATCGCATAGGCCGCCGCGATGAGGCCGATGCCGAATGCCAGACCGATGCCTTCCTGGCCAAGCGGCAGCGCGCCGCCGAAGCCCCCCGTCACCACGGACGCCGTACCGATGAACACCAACAGAAATGTGCCTAGAACTTCCGCCAGATAAATCTTCATTGCCCTCTCCTCGTGACGATCCGCCGGTCCACGTTTCCGCGCCGCGAATCATGACGGCAAGAGTATTCCCAACCGAAAAACTTGGAAAGCAGAGCTGTAGCGCCACACGCCGTCCTTCCGGCCGCCAGTTAAGAACATTAGAGATCTTGTATCTACTAGTCCGCCTGCTTCTAACCGCCGCGAAGATTTACCGGTCGGACAGGTTTCGCCGATCACCGCCAGCTTGCGCTCGCGGCGAAGCCGGGCGGGGTTCAATCCGGACGTGAAAGGCTTTAAGAGCAGACCGGATAATGTGCTCGATTGATGGAATGACGAATGCGACTGGGCGGACGGCTGGCTGCGGCCATTGAAGTGCTGGAGGACATTGGTCGGCGTCACCGGCCGGTGGCCGACGCGCTGAAGGATTGGGGCCTGTCCCATCGCTTCGCCGGCGGTGGGGATCGCGCCGCGATCGGCAACATCGTCTACGACGCGCTGCGCCGCAAGCGCTCCGCCGGCTGGTTGCTGGGCGAAGACACGCCGCGTGCCATCGGCTTCGGGGCGCTGCTGCTCGAATGGAGCCAGACGGCGCAGTCGCTCAACGCAGCGCTCGAAGGTGACAAATTCGCGCCGCCGCTGCTGAGCGCCACGGAACTCCAGGCAATGGCGGAACGCCGGCTTGCCGACGCGCCGCCCGCTGTTCGCGCCGACATTCCCGATTGGTGCGAACCGCTTTTCGAGCGAGCCTTCGGCGAGACATGGGTCGAGGAGGGCGCGGCGCTCGCCACACGTCCGCCGCTCGACATCCGGGTCAACACGCTGCAGGCCAATCGCGCCAAGGTGTTGGCCGAACTCGCGCAGACCGGTGCCAGTGCCGCACGGATCGCACCCTACGGCATCCGCATCCCGCCGATCGACGGTGACGGCCGGCATCCGAACGTGCAAGCCGAGCCGGCCTTTCAGAAAGGCTGGTTCGAGGTCCAGGACGAGGGGTCGCAAATTGCGGCGGCGCTTGCCGGCGCGACGGCTGGCATGCAGGTGCTCGATTTCTGCGCCGGCGCAGGCGGCAAGACGCTGGCGTTGTCGGCGGCGATGGACAACCACGGTCAAATCTTCGCTCACGATGCCGAAAAGGCGCGGCTGGCGCCAATCTTCGACCGCATTCGCCGCTCGGAAAACCGCAATGTGCAGGTCACCACCAAGCCGGCCGAGCTTGCCCCATTGACCGGCCACATGGACATCGTGCTGGTCGACGCGCCCTGCACCGGCAGCGGCACCTGGCGGCGGCGTCCCGACGCCAAATGGCGGCTGACGCAGAGACAGCTTGATGCCCGCAAGGGCGAGCAGGCGACGATCCTCGATGCCGCCAGAACCTACGTCAAACCCGGTGGCCTGCTGGTCTACGTAACCTGCTCCGTGTTCGACGAGGAGAACGGTGAACAAATCGCCGCGTTTCGCGAGCGGCACGGCGGCTTTGCCCCGGTCGATCATCGCCAGCTCTGGGACAGCCGTTTTCCCGGCCATACCGCCGCGATGCGGATCGGTGCCCTGGGTGGCATTTCGCTCTCGCCGGCGTTGAGCGGCACAGACGGATTTTATTTTTGCGCCTTGCGCCGGGCGAACTGACGCTGTCGTTGACAGCTGCCCGCAGCGCCCCAATTGCAGATGCGCGGCGTTGCGCCGCCACAGGGTGAGTGCTTGCAAAGATATCTGTCGCTTCTGCTGTTCCTCGTCCTGGTGCTGGGCGGAGGCCTGCTGATCGGTTTCGCCACCTTGCCAGGTGCCTGGTATGCATCGCTGGCCAAGCCTTCCTTCAATCCGCCCAACTGGATTTTCGCGCCTGCCTGGACACTGCTCTATGTGCTGATCGCCGTGGCCGGCTGGCGGACATGGTTGCGGGACCCGGCCGGCACCGCGATGAAGATCTGGGGCGCTCAGCTCGTCCTGAATTTCGTGTGGTCGCCAATCTTCTTCGGCGCAAAAATGATGGGGCCTGCTCTGGTCATCATCGTGCTTCTTCTGGCCGTCATCGCGCTGTTTATCGCAAGCGTCTGGACCCGCGATCGGCTCGCCGCCTGGCTTTTCGTGCCCTACGCGGCGTGGGTGGCGTTCGCCACCTTGCTCAACGCCTCGCTTCTTTGGCTGAACTAGGTGGCGTTCGATGCGGTTTGCTGCAGTGCAGCAAAAGCATTTGCCTGCCGCTCATGCCTCTGCGATAAGCTTTCCCGTCAAACGTGAAGGCAACGGCGATGGCAGCAAAGATCGTACCGGCTCCGGACTATGAGGATCGCGTCAGGGCGTCCTTCGCCCGCCAGCAGGCGATGGCGACGATCGGCGCCGAACTGACATTGGTGACCCCCGGCATCATCGAGATCGAGATGCCTTATTCGGCGGCGCTGACCCAGCAGCATGGGTTCCTGCATGCCGGCGTCATTTCGACGGCGCTGGACTCGGCTTGCGGCTATGCGGCGTTCTCGCTCATGCCGGAGAATTCCGGCGTGCTGACCATCGAATTCAAGGTCAACCTTCTGGCGCCGGGCCGGGGCGAGCGTTTTTTGTTCCGCGGTTCGGTGACCAAACCCGGCCGTACCATCATCGTTGCCGACGGCCAGGCCTATGCCTTCGCCGCCGACGGCGAGGCCAAGCTGATCGCCACCATGACCGGGACGATGATGACGGTGCTAGGCCGCGATGGTATCGCTGGGTGAGTGGCCGGTTCGCCGCGGGCGAATTTAATCGTGCCGGCGGCACGGAGCTGCCGCCGGCAGCGGCCATGCCGTTGGCCATAATGTAGCGCAAGCAGGAGGATCGCCATGACTGGCAACGTCGTGCGCATTGGCGGCAAGGATGTCCTCTTCGTCATGGCGGCGCGGGCCGAATATGGCCAGCATCTGCAGCGACTGTTCACGCCGCTGATGACGGGTGTGGGCCCGGTCGAGGCCGGCGTCAGGCTGGGCGCCGAACTGTCCTGGTTGAAGTCGGACAAGGCATTGCCCGATCTGGTGGTATCGCTCGGCTCTGCTGGCAGCCGGACCCTGGAGCAGACCGAAATCTACCAGGCCGTCTCCGTCAGCTATCGCGACATCGATGCCTCGCCGCTGGGCTTCGAAAAAGGCGCGACGCCGTTTCTCGACCTGCCGGTGATCGTACCGTTGCCGTTACGTATTCCCGAAATCAAGGAGGCGACACTGTCGACCGGCGGCGCCGTCATTACCGGCGCGGCGTACGAAGCGATCGCCGCCGACATGGTCGACATGGAGACCTTCGCCTGCTTGCGCGCCTGTCAGCTTTTCGACATCCCGCTCATCGGGCTGCGCGGTATTTCCGACGGCGCGGCTGATCTCAGGCACGTCGGCGACTGGACCGAATATCTGCACGTCATCGATGAAAAGCTGGCCGACGCCGTCATGCGGCTCGAACAGGCGATCGGTTCGGGCTTGCTCCGGCCGGATTCACCTGGTGACGAGGCGATACCGCTCTGAAAGTCAGGCGACGCAACCCATTGCGCAGACTCGTTTCTTTCTCTAAAGGCTCGCCATGACGACAGCCAATCACACCGACACCGTCCTGATTGTCGATTTCGGCAGCCAGTTTACGCAGCTCATCGCCCGCCGCATCCGCGAGGCCGGCGTGTTTTCCGAGATCGTGCCGTTCCAGTCGGCCGAGGCGGCATTCAAGCGCATCAACCCGAAAGCGGTCATCCTGTCCGGCGGCCCGGCTTCGACGTCCGATATCGGCAGCCCGCGCGCGCCGCAGATCGTCTTCGATGCCGGCGTGCCTGTGCTTGGCATCTGCTATGGCCAGATGGCCATGTGCGTGCAGATGGGTGGCGTCGCCGAAAGCTCCAACCATCGCGAATTCGGCCGCGCCTTTGTCGAGATCGAGAAGGACAGCCCGCTATTCGAGGGCCTGTGGGCCACAGGCCAGCGCCATCAGGTGTGGATGAGTCATGGCGATCGCGTCATCGCCCTGCCGCCTGGCTTCGAGGTGTTCGGCAAATCGGAAAGCTCGCCCTTCGCCATCTTCGGCAATGTCGAACGCAGGATGTACGGCATCATGTTCCACCCCGAGGTGGTGCATACGCCGGATGGTGCGAGGCTGCTCAGGAACTTCGTCCACAACATCGCCGGCATCGAAGGCGACTGGACGATGCGCGCCTATCGCGAGCACGCGGTCGAGGCGATCCGCAAGCAGGTCGGCAAGGGCAAGGTCATCTGCGCGCTGTCGGGCGGCGTGGATTCCTCGGTGGCTGCCCTTCTGATCCACGAGGCGGTCGGCGACCAGCTCACCTGCATTCTTGTCGACCATGGCCTGATGCGCAAGGACGAGGCCGCTGGTGTGGTGGCGATGTTCCGCCAGCACTACAATCTGCCTTTGATCCTGGTCGACGCCTCGGACAAGTTCATCTCGCAGTTGGAAGGCGAGTCCGACCCGGAAAAGAAGCGCAAGACCATTGGCCGGTTGTTCATCGAAGTGTTCGAGGACGAGGCCAAGAAGCTCGGCGGCGCCGATTTCCTGGCGCAAGGCACGCTCTATCCCGACGTCATCGAGAGCGTCTCCTTCACCGGCGGCCCCTCGGTCACCATCAAGTCCCACCACAATGTCGGCGGCCTGCCCGAGCGCATGAACATGCAACTGGTCGAGCCGTTGCGCGAATTGTTCAAGGACGAGGTGAGGGCGCTGGGCAAGGAACTCGGCCTGCCCGAAAGCTTCATCGGACGCCATCCGTTCCCAGGCCCCGGCCTCGCCATCCGCTGCCCGGGCGGCATCACGCGGGAAAAGCTGGAGATCCTGCGCGAGGCCGACGCCATCTATCTCGACGAAATCCGCAAGGCCGGCCTCTATGACGCGATCTGGCAGGCCTTCGCCGTGCTGCTGCCGGTGCAGACTGTCGGCGTCATGGGCGACGGCCGCACCTACGAATTCGTCTGTGCGCTACGCGCCGTGACCTCCGTCGACGGCATGACGGCTGATTTCTATCACTACGACATGGCCTTCCTGGGCGCCGCCGCCACCCGCATCATCAATGAAGTCCGCGGCATCAACCGCGTGGTGTATGACGTCACGTCGAAGCCGCCTGGCACAATCGAGTGGGAGTGAAGGAGCGGCAATCGCGTAGTTTCGGCGGCGATTTTCGCCATCGAGAATTGTTCTCGTGTCCGTGTCTCACTTTCGCTGAACTGGTATTCTTCATCTCCAATCTGGCAAGTCCGATCTGCCCAAGTCCCTTACGAGGTAAAGACCTTTAAGAAGGGGGATACGGCGTAAAACGGCGTGCACAAAGGCAAGGTCTGCTTCGCGCCTTGTCATCCTCGGAGTGATCTGCGTTGGAGCGCGAAACTTCCGGATGTCCGGCTCGACCGTGGCAGCGATCAAGGTCCAGCGTTAGTGCACTGGCGGGCTCTCGTTACGCTGCCCCGCATCTTCTGCCGCGCTGGGCCATTTCCGGCGTGCACTCGTTTGATCTCACAAGCCGATCCGGGTGGCTGTAGCTCCTTCATGCTCGAATATTAACTGTTCGCCCAAGTTGGACGTTGACGCTTGCTTGCCAGTAGAGTTAATAATCTCCTAATATAAGCATTGTCTAAAATCTCTTGATCGGAAACCGGCGATTTAGGCGATGCAATTGGGTTGGGAGACGCAGCGCTGCGACAACGCCGTCGCAGCCGCCATCATGCGATCATCATCCGCTAGCTCCAGCCGGCACTGCTTGTCCGGCAGGCTCGCTGATGATGCGCCGCACTCGCTTTCAACCCAGCTGCGTGGCGACTTTGGGATCGATGCTCGGACAGAGCGTGGTCGTACAGGACTATTAACAAACAGGCGTTGGGGCGTCTGCTACAGAAACAGGGGTTGAAAATGGCTACTCAGGTCACCGGTGCCGGCGGCACCACGGCGTCATTCTCCAATACACCGCAGGCAAAGGACGACCTGTTCACCAGCAGCACCACCGGGCTTAATGAGGATAGTTCTCAACCCATCTTCCTGAATGTGATGGCCAACGATCTCGGCGGGAACGCCAAGACGCTTTGGTCGGTCGACAACGGGATCAACAATACAGGCGCGATGAGTGGATACTCCGCTGCTGATTTGTTGACACAAGACTCGGCGCGGAGCGAAATCGGCAGCTCCGACACAAGTTCTAACGGCGCGAAAATCTGGATCACATCCGACGGACTCGTTGGATACGACGCGGCTACCTTAACAGCGGCTTTCAAGACGCAATTACAAAACTTGAATGCAGGGCAATACCTGACTGACACGTTTATCTATTCAATTCGGCTCGGCAATGGAACGCTCAGTTGGGCAACCGCCACAGTACAGTTCGCCGGAACCAACGACGCGGCCGTGATTTCCGGAGTCTCTACGGGCGCAGTGATCGAAGCGGGTGGCGTCGGCAATGGAGTTCCTGGGACGCCGACGGCGAGCGGCACGCTCACCGACACCGACGTCGACAACACACCCAATACATTCCAGGCCGTCGCGGCCGGACATGCAAGTGACCATGGCTACGGCACGTATCAGATGACCACGGGTGGCGTCTGGACCTATACGCTCGACAACGGCAACGCCACGGTCCAGGCGCTCAATGTCGGCGACACGACCACCGACACCTTCAC